>NZ_JBBCPF010000002.1:0-509282 GCF_037150835.1 Microbacterium sp. LB12
CGCACGACCTGCTCAGGCGTGTGCCGCTTCCTCGTGTTCGTCATGATGAGACCAGTCTTCCTGCCCGCAGCAGCGAGCATCAAGACGACTCACACAACGACTGGACCTACATCACGGGGTCGGCCCAGGTCGTCAGGCGGAAGAAGCGATGCGCATCCTTGGACTCAGTGATCTCGGCGCGAAGTGTCGCGGGAGAAAGATCATGGGGCCGCACGCTCTGTTCCCCGTCGACGAGCAGGAGCTGATGCTTGCTGCGAGCCTTGATCCAGTCGAGCTGGGTGTAGCGCGGGTCGTCCCTTCCGAACAGAGTCTCGTTGATCTCGCGGAACTTCTTGTTCTGCACCCCCGACGCCTGATTGGCTCGCTGCCCGAGCCGGTGGGTTTCGTCGACGAGAACGAGGTCATAATCCTCGTCCGATTCGCCGAGTTGAAATGGCGACATCACCATTGCAGCGTCAAGCTTGGGCGTCTTCTTGAACACCTTTTTCACCGACATCCGCAGAGACTGTTGCGGGATCACGAGCGCCATACGAAGTGACTTGAGCCGCTCGCGATTCTCAGGGACGAAGAACTCCGAGAACATTGAGTCCGGTTCGACGCCGTCGCGGTCGTCGTAATCGCGGATGTCGGCGAGCAGCTTCATCAGGAAGATCGCGATGATCGTCTTCCCTGTTCCCGGGTTGCCCTGCACGACGAGGGTTGATCGAGCGCCGGGGTTGTGAAGATCTTCGAGTAGTCCCTCCAGGATGTCCATGATTGCGATGCCCTGGTCATCCGTCAGAGCTTTGAAGGGTGAGAGCTTGAACAGGTCGGAGTTTTCGATCTGCGGAATGCTTCGCGAGAAGAGACCCTCTGCTCGGAGCGCCTCGAACACATCACGGAAAGACTCGCGATAGAGGTCGCGGTCGTAGTACTGCGCGTCCGTCAGCCCGTCGTTGCCGTTGAGGATGCGATATCGACCGTCGCCCGAAAACCATCGGATGAGATGCGATTCGAGGTCGAGACAGACTGACTTGTTGAACGTGTGATCCACGACCACGCGGATCGACTCCAGGGATTCGTTCTTCTTTGAGCCGGCGAGGTGCTGACGCAGGCGGGTAGCGGCGCTCACTGTTTCACCGACATAGAGCCCGGGCGAGCTGCGCTGGGCGTCGCCTTCGATGACGTAGACGACGGGCCAGTTGGTGTGCCGGGTATCGTCGCGCGCCCACATGTCGACGGCGTCACGACGGAACGGAAGCTGTTGAATGCTGAACTCTGTCACTCTGGAGCCTCGGAAAGCTTGGTGTACTTCGTCATCCGGCCCTTGGAGAGCTCGACGGGGTACTTCGCCTCCGTTGACTCCAATTTCTTCATGACGATCTCGTCCAAGTCAACGCCGATCTTGTTCGCGAGGTGAATACAGTAGGTGACGACATCGGCGAGCTCCGCTTCGACCTGTTCCTGGTCGAAGTCCGGGGACCACTGGAAGCACTCGAGGAGCTCGCCAGCCTCGATCGAGATGCTCTTGGCGAGGTTCTCCGGCGAGTGGAACTGGTCCCAGTCCCTTTCGGCGACGAAGGCGCGAAGGGCGGCGATGGTCTGCGGCGACAGCATGATGCGACGCTAGCAGCAGCTTGTCCAGCTCGCCTCGGACGGGAGTGGGACCGGGACGTCGATTCCCTGTTAGCGTGCTTGCGGAGGCATCCCCGTGAGTCAGAGCCGCATTATCGAGGTCGTTGCTGCCGTTGTGGAGCGTGAGGCCCTCATTCTTACTTGTCGTCGCCGTGCGGAGAAAGCGGCTGGAGGCAAATGGGAGTTTCCGGGCGGGAAAGTTGAACCGGGTGAGACGCACGCTGACGCTCTTGTGCGAGAGATTCAGGAAGAACTCGGCGCCTCGATCGAAATTACGGGCATGCTTCGGACTGATGACACTGCCGTGGGTGAAGAAGTCATCCGGCTTACCTGCTTTCGCGCTCGTTTGCTCGGTGAGCCCCCGACAGAGAGTCTCGACCACGATGAGCTCCGCTGGATTGGCGCTCGTGAGTTGCCAAACCTGGAGTGGGCTACTCCTGATTTGCCAGCGGTTAGAGAGTTGGCGCGCACTGCGGCTACTCGATGACCAGGAATCCCTCTTCAGCGCGAACGATCAGAGTGATTCCCAATTCAGAGAGCAAGGCCTCCAGATGAGCAATCGGCCGACTGGGCAAGAGAATGACTGGAGCAGCGGCGTGGCCTGCCTTGCGAGCTAGCAGCGTGTAGTCCAGGACCTGGCCAATCGCCGTTCGGACGTACCCGCGGGCTGGCGACTTCTTCGCCTCGACGACCCAGCCCGATTCTTCGATGAACAAGTCGGGCTCTACCGTGACGCCTGCGGAGTCCAGACGCAGGCGTTGCGGAGTTTCGCCCCGATCGGTGATCCATCTTCCGAAATCTCTCTGCAACTCGAACTCGATTCGGGATGCGACACGTTCCGTGGGCGCCAGTGGAGCACCAACCACGTAGGAAGACGATTGGGGAGGAGTCCATGCGAGAACCTGCGCGTCGCCCACGAGGGGCTCGGATCGAACATCGAGCGCCTCGGCGTCGGCATTGACTGGGACGAGATTGAAAATGATGCCTTCGCGGAGGTCCCCCTTCGAGTCAGGAATCATTTCGATTCTGAACGCCGGGTCGCCGGTCGTGAATTCCCCCACGTAGGTGACGAACTTGCCTCGCTTGGTGAAGAGCCGAATTGGGCGGCCTCTTTGAGCGGCGTCGCGAAGTGCGGCATTCCCACGAGCGAACACCTGCGATCCGTACTGCCCCTCACCCGTGTAATGGAACGATCCGTCTTCCTGAAGCCCTTCGAAGGTGTCGTACCCATGCCTCGCGCCGCTCTCCGGGCTCGTGATAACCAGGATGTCGGGGATCGACTTGGGAGTGATGATCCCTCCCTGTTGTTGGCCTCCGTATGCGGCATGGACCTCTCGGCGCAACACCGTGTCACCGGGCTCCAGCGTCCAGAGCGTTGGGTCGATTGCTCGCAACGGGTTTGCAAACTCGGTCCGCACGGCTTCGGCCCCCGAGTCCTCAAGCTCCCAACGGGTGACGCCTTCAGGAAGCGTTCCGTAGAGATCTCGGAGGAAGCCGCGGATGCGCTTCTGATCGATGTTGAGTTCGAGCGAGAGTTGGGCCGGGGTCGTGGTGCTCACGCGACGCAGCATATCGATATGCCGCATTTATCGACCCTCGCTGGTGAGGCCCCGCGCTTGCTATGCCGCGCACCCTGAACCCTCCGCCGGCTTCCGCTATCGTCTTGATGAATACGTGTTCAACGAAGAACGGAGTGACGGTGGAGTTTTCAGAGCGTCTCGATTCCCTCGCGACGAAGGTGAAGAACCAGGCGACGGCGATCGGGACCGAGGAGGCGACGAAGAATGCGTTCGTCATGCCGTTCATCTCGACGATTCTTGGCTACGACGTCTTCGACCCGCTGGAGGTCGTGCCCGAGTTCACGGCCGATGTCGGCACGAAGAAGGGGGAGAAGATTGACTACGCCATCATGCGCGACAGTGAAGTCCAGATCCTCATCGAGTGCAAGCCGTCGATGGGCTCGCTCAAGATCGAGCACGCTTCCCAGCTCTTCCGCTACTTTGCGGTGACGAACGCGCGCATCGCAGTGCTGACGAATGGCGTTGTTTGGCATTTCTACACGGACCTCGATGCTCCGAACCGGATGGATGCAAAGCCGTTCCTCGTCCTCGATCTGCTCGACATCGATGAGACCCTGATTCCGGAAATTCAGAAGCTGAGTAAGGAGAGTTTCGACCTCGACTCGATCATCAGCGCGGCGGAGGAGCTCAAGTACATCGGTGCCCTCAAGCGAGAGATCGCGAGCCAGTTCCGCGAACCGACGGACGAGTGGATCAAGTTCTTCGCAACGCGCGTGTACGAAGGTTCCTACACGCAGAAGGTTCGTCAGCAGTTCACGGGGCTGGTCGGTAAGGCGGCACATCAGTTCCTGAATGAGCGAGTGAACGATCGTCTGAAGACTGCCCTCGGCGTGAGCGGAATCACGCACACTTCGGACCTGTCGCCGGCAACGAGTGCAGAGGTCGCGGAAGCGGACCTCGATCGCGACACCGAGATCGAGACCACTCTTGAAGAGCTCGAGGGCTACCAGATCGTGAAGGCGATCGCCTGTGGCGAGGTTAAGCCGCAGCGCGTCACGCATCGCGACGCCAAGAGCTACTTCGCCGTGCTGATCGATGACAACAACCGGAAGCCCGTAGCGCGCCTTCACTTCAACGGGAAGCAGAAGTACCTCGGGCTGTTGGATGAGGACAAGGTCGAGACGCGCCACGCGATCGAGGAGCTCGACGAGATCTACTCGCACGCTGAAGGCATCCGCGAGGCAGTTCGCCGGTACAAGGACTAGCCCGCAGAAGCAGGCATCGTGAGTGCGAGCGTGAACGGCACAATCTTGATGCTTGCGCTTTGGTGGACGACGGGTGGCGAAGCTCAGATCAAGCGTCTCGCTTATGCTCCTCGGACCCGTCAGTCGCAGGCGATCCCGTCGCCGTCTCGATCGAGGTCATAGACGTCAGGGCCGACGACCCGCAGGGGTCCGCGGACGTAGGCCGGGCCGTTGCCACTTCCTCCCGCGCAGTCGACATCCGAGGCGATCGGCACACATACCCCGGCGTAACTGGAATGGCATTCGGCTGCAGGCTGAGCGAGCGGCACCGGCGCGGGCGCGACCGGTGCGGGCTGGCGTGTTCCGATCGAAGTGACCTCTGCCACCGGTGCCAGGGTCACAGTCTCACTCACGACATCGCGCGAGGCCTCCACCCCGTCGATGTATGTCACGCGATACGTCGTGACCTTGGTGCCCGCCACCCCGGGGGTCGTGATCACAGTCTGCCCGACGTCGATTTGCGCGTCGGCGACCGTGGTGCGATCGAAAGGGATGGGCGTCGACTCGTCGATGTCCGCGAACGTGGTCGGTTTCGGTGAAGGGGTAGGTGTCGGCGTCTGTGTCGCGACAAACGGGCTCGCCTCCGACGACGAGGGCGCCGCATCCGAGCCCGGACCGCCGAGCGCGGCATTCGCCCCTGTGCCGACGAACATCAACGCGAAGGCGATGCCGAGCGCGGCCCAGCCGGCACCGCGCGAGCGCACACGGAAGAGTACGGCCGAGCCGCGCACGATCGCGTAGACCGCGACGAAGAAGAGGAAGCACCCGGCGAGAAGGAGGAGCACACCGAGGCTGCGAGTGAGCAGTGTGATCGCCAGAACCACAGCTCCCACGATGAGAACCACCCTAAGCTTCGATGACGACTTCGCCTGGGCGGGTGCCACTGCCGTGGCCGCCATCGGTGCGCTATCCAGCGGGGCTGTATTGGCCGTCCATTGATCGCCATCCCACCAGCGCTGCTGTGCGGGCTGCTGGGGATCGGGGTACCACCCCTGGGGTGCTGCTTGAGGCATCGTTGCCGTCCTTGTACTCGGGTCCTCGCCGAACACTATCGATTTTCCTGACGTGGGTGGGTAACGAAGACAGCGGCAGCCAGGGTTGTCACTGCTCCGCTACTCTCAGGAGCGATCGGGCGCGGGGCTCGGCGGCGCGCAGTGAGGACGATCGATGGCGGAGAACGATGTTCAGTATGAGACGAAGGACGTCCACGCCCTCCGCGGCACGGAGGATCGCGCACGCGCGAAAGCCGAGGCTGACGGGTGGGAGTTCGTCGAGATCAAGGCACGCTCCGCGATTCGCTCGACGATGACGTTCCGTCGCCCGAAGAAGAGGATCTCTCTCAAGGCATGGATCATCGGGGGTGCCGCCGCGGCTGTTCTCGTGGGCATCATCGTCACCGGCGCGGCGCTCGAACGAGCCAATGCGCCGGAGGTCCTGGCGACGCCGACCCCGACCGTGCAGATCGAACGGGTGGCGACGTCATCACCCGAACCGACCGCTGCAACGGTGCCGACCGACACGGCTGTCGATGACGCCGAGGTGCTGGCGGCGTTCAACGAGTTCTTCGCGGAACGCGCCACCGCCGGCGTAATGCTCGGCAAGGCGGTCACCGAGGTGACGTTCGCCGACGGCGTCGTGCGCGTCACCTTCGATCCCGCCGCCGCGGGCGTCACGCAGCAGGACTTCGACGCCTTTAACCCGTTCGAGAACCTCGCGAATTTCGCCGCGACACCCGTCGCGTTCAACAACGAGCTCGGAAACAGGGTGCGTCCCGCGATCGACTCGATCGAGACTCTGCGTGCCGACGGAGTGCCGCTCGGCACTTACTCACGTGCCGACATCCTCGCTCTCAACGAGCTCGAGAAGTAGGTCGCCCCGACCGCCCCGCCCGCACCCGCAACCCGAACGCGACCGCCGCCAGCGCGATCACCACAACCCCGTACCCCACACAAACCGCCTCGAGTCCGACGACCCCGACCAACGCTCCCGCGATCACCGCGGGCACGCCGAACGCCAGGTATGCCAGCACGTACAGCACGGCGAAGGTATCGGCGCGCTGTGTCGCCGGGATACGCGGTGCCAGTGACGCGACAACTCCCGAGAACGCGGTGCCGAAGCCCATCCCGGTGACCGCCGCAGCGACGAGGTAGAACGGCAGCGACCCGAGGCCGAGCGCGACCAGCGAGAGCAGCGTCCCGATCGCGAGCGCCGATGTGCCGAACAGCACCATCGACCGCGCCGCGATCCGACGCAGCACGAACGCGGTCAGCGCCCCGACCCCGGCGAGCAGCACCACGCCGAGACCCTGCCACACGTGCGCTTGCCCGCCGAGCTCCCCGTGCACGATGTTCGCACCGAGCGACAGGAACAGTCCGCCCGTCGCCCACCCGGCGATCACGGCCGGCGCCCCACGCCAGAAGTCGGTCCGGATCGCCGACGGAATCGATAGCCGGAAGCTCAGCGACGCCCACACCCCCGGCTTCCGTGGCGCCGTCTCGGGCACCAGGACGAACAGTGCCGCGAGCACGATGTAGGCCGAGGTGAGGGGCGCGAACACATCGAGCAGCGCCTCGCCGCTCACGTCGAGCATCACTCCCGACACGAGTGCCCCGAGCGCCAGACCGATCCCCGGGCTGAGCGCGTTCCACAACGCCGCGACCCCCGCGCGCCCGCCCGGTGCGAAGTCGAGCACGGTCGCCGACAGCGCCGAGATGAGCAGACCACTCGCGACGCCCTGCAGGATGCGCGCGAGGAACAGCATCGCAACGGCATCCGCGTGCCAGAACAGGAACATGCTGCCCGCCAGCAGCAGCAGACCCGCGATCACCACGGGCCGACGGCCGACATGGTCGGATAGTGAGCCAGCCGTCAGCAGCGTGAGCAGCAGTGCGACGGCGTAGACCGCGAACACCGCGCTGATCACCACGGGCGCGAACCCGATGTCGTGTGCGAGCACCGGATAGAACGGCGATGGCGCGCTCGCCCCGACCATCATCAGGATCTGCGTCACGATCGCGAGGACGAACCCGAACCGGGTACGGGACGGCGTGCTCGTCGAACGGGGCGTGACGGCCGAGGGACGAACGATCGGCTCGGTGGTGGTCATGGCAGCTCCTCGTAAGGTTCGAGAATCATCGAACTATCGGAGCGTACTCGCCATCCATCAATTGTTCAACTATTATCGAACCATGCCCGGCGATCTTCCGCACCCCGAGCGCTCCGAGATCCAACTCACCGACGTGCTCTTCGCGCTCAGCGACCCCGAGCGCCTCGCGATCACGCGCCAGCTCGCCGATGGCCCCCTCGACATGGCCGCCTGTCACGCCACCGACCCGAACCTGCCGAAGTCGACCAAGTCGCACTTCATGAAGGTGCTCCGCGAGGCGGGCGTCATCCGTAACGAACCCAACGGGCGTCGACGGATGCTGACGCTCCGGCGCGACGACCTCGATGCACTCTTCCCGGGGCTGTTGGATTCGGTGCTGCGCTAGTCGGTCGGCCGCTTGGGCGGGACGCTGCCTTGAGAGTGGTGGACGCCAGCCATCCGATAGATTCGCGGCATGACCGTCGCGCATGCCGTCACTGATCAGGGTGGGTATCAGATCGACGCGGACGACCTCGATTTCCTGAAGATCTCGGACGCCGAGTTCGCTTCCTGGGCGAGCGGTGACGCACCACTGCGGGTGTCTCACGATGACTATCGGTACCTGTGCAAGACGCTCTTCCAGGCCTTGGAGAAAGAGGGGATAGACGACGCGGACGTGCGCCTGCAGGGCAGCGCGGCTCGGTTCTTCTCCTCGCCTTTGAAGCCGATGCTGTACAGCAGGGCGGAGCTCGTCCGAGAGTTCCTCAGTCACTATCGGCGGATGCCGAGTGACTACGAGGCGGATCGGATGGAGCAGCATCTCGCATCGCGGTGGAGTGCGCCGGGGCCGACTCAGCGGCCGTTCGATGCGCTGTTCGTGATCGGTGCTGCGGCGGAAGCCAGCGATCTCGACTTTCAGATCTCCAGTCATGCCGCACGGTCGATGATCGAGGCGATGGCGAACGACCTCGGTCTCTCGCTCACCGACATCCACGCCGCGCACCCGCACTACAACTTCTTCAGGAAGGAGCTGACAGAGACGAAGTTCGTGCATCTCAGCCTCTGGAGGACGCGCGCAGCGGAGCTCATCCGGCGGCCGGTGTCGATCGCGATCTTCGATGGCGATGGTCCGCCGATGTCCTCCGGGGCCGTGTCGAGTCATTTCCAGTCGTCCGATTGGATGGTGGAGGAATGACCGGTGGCAGGGCCTTGGAGGTCGTGCCCGGGCGGTTCAGCCGGTCGACCGTTGCCATCCGAGTGGATCAGGCAGCCGCGCGCATCCGCGCCGACCTCGCGACGGGGCGAGGCTCCCTCGTCGTGGATGAGACCGACAGCAGCTCCGGAGTCCTTCGCGACATGATGGCCGAACTCGGCATCCCGCGGGCCCGGCGCTGGAATGCCGACCTGATCGAGAACCCGCGAGGCGCGTCCCGACGGGTGGCGGAGGAATCGAGGTTCCCATCGGCGGTCGCGGACCGTCACCTCGCGCAATCGCTGGCTGAGATGTCGACGGATCGGCCGCCTGTCGTGCTGATCGTCAATCCAGCCGAGGACTCCCCGGCGGCGGTCGATGCGGCGACGCTGGGCGCGGACGTCTACCTGCTTCCGCGCCGACGTACCTCGTTGCCCGAGGAGATCGGCGCCGTCGTCCCGTGGCGGCGCGCCATCGACCTCACGCCGCTCTTGGTCGCAGTGAAGCCCCGAGATGCAGCGGAGTGGCGTCGTGAGTACCGTCGCGCAGTCCCTGTCGACAACCAGACCGTCCTCACGCCTCCCGCCGTCCTGGCGCGCAATCGGGTGGTGCACGGCGTGGCTACTGCGGTGATTCCAGAGACGCCGGAGTCTCGCCGACACCGCCATCGCGGTGGCCGGCTGACGCTCGCGACGATACCGATCGATGTGGTCCTCGCCGCGGAACCCGACGAGTCGTCGGTGGCCAAGCGCTTGGGGCTATCGATGGCGTCGCTCCGGGACTCGGATGAGTGGGTGATCGGCGGAACGATGATCGGTCACGATCGAGCGCTACAGGTGACCCGCGGCGATGCCGAGGATCTGCTCAACGTGCAGCTGGTCTGGGGTGGGCCGGATCCTCGAGCCCACGACATCATCCGCATCGAAGGCAAGCTGACCGAGATCCTCGGCGTGGAGTGAGCCTGCACCTGCCTTAGCCCATTTCGGCACGGAGGGCGATGTGCGCATCGCAAAGCCAAACCGATTGACAAATATGCAAGCAAACGTCCGCGCGTGGCATGCACGTTGCTCCCAGATTTGGAGTGGATGCCGCGGCGGGCGGATACTTCTCGCATCCGCGCCGCCCCGACACTGCACCGGAATCGACATGCAGACCCCCACTTCCCTCGCGTCAGGAACGACCATCGCCGTCATCGGTGCCGGTCGTCTCGGACGCGTGCTCGCGCAGGCTTTGCGGGCCTCCGGCATCGAGGTGCAGGGTCCGCTCGGGCGTGATGGCCGGATCCCGGACGTCGACATCATCGTGCTGTGCGTGCCGGATGCCAGCATCGTCGAGGTCGCCGCGGCGGCCCGCCCGCATGCACGATTCCTCGGACATGTCTCGGGCGCCTCGCCGCTCGCCGACGTCGACTTCAGCATCCACCCGCTGCAGACCTTCACCGGCGCCGAGTCTCCCGAAGCGTTCCACGGCATCGGTGCCGCCATCGCGGGACGCACCGACGAGGCCCTGGCGATCGCGGAACAGCTCGCCTGTGTGCTCGGGGCCCGCCCGTTCCGGATTGACGATGCCCATCGTGCGAGCTATCACGCCGCCGCCTCCTTCTCGTCGAACTTTGTCCTCGCCGTGCTCGACGCCGCAGAGCAGCTGGCCGCGGCCGCGGGTATCGGCGCCGAAGATGCCAGGACGCTTTTCGCACCGCTCGTGCGCCGGACGGTCGACAACTGGGCGGAGCATGGAGCGGACGCCGTGCTCACCGGGCCGATTGCTCGCGGCGACGAGGCGACGGTCGCGCGGCAGCGGGCGGCGGCCGAGCAGCTCGACCTCCAGGAGCTGTTCGACAGCCTCGCCCTGGCCACGCGTGCGATCGCGGCCCGTTCTTTTGCAGGTATCGCCGAGTCGCAGGAGAGCCGAGCATGAGAATCCTCCGTACCATCCCCGAGGTCCGCGCCGCCGTCCGTACGGCACGCTCGACGGGCGCGACCGTCGGCCTCGTCCCCACCATGGGCGCTTTCCACGACGGACACCTCTCCCTCATGCGTGCGGCGCGCGCCGCATCCGACCTCGTCGTCGTGTCGTTGTTCGTCAATCCGACGCAGTTCGGGGCGAACGAAGACCTCAGCACCTACCCGCGCGATGAGGCTCGCGACGCGGCGCTCGCCGAGGCGGAAGGCGTTGACATCCTCTTCGCACCCACCGCGTCCGAGATCTACCCCGACGGATTCGCGACGAACATCCACGTCGCGGGACTCACCGACGTGCTCGACGGTTCCAGCCGCGGCGCCCACCACTTCGACGGCGTCGCGACTGTCGTCACGAAACTGTTCGGCATCGTGCGTCCGGATGCGGCGTACTTCGGGCAGAAGGATGCGCAACAGGTGCTGGTCGTGCGCCGCGTCGTGCGCGATCTCGACCTCGACGTGCGCATCGTCGCGTGTCCGATCGTGCGCGAGGCTGACGGACTCGCCATGAGCTCGCGGAACGTCTACCTCGATGCGGGCGCGCGGGCACAAGCCACGGCGCTCAACCGCGCGCTCGATGCGGCGGAGCAGGTGTTCGAGGCCGGCGCGCGCGACACGGGAAGCATCCTCACTGCCGCGCGCCGCGTGCTCGGCGACGCCGGAATCGATCCGGAGTACCTCGAGCTCCGTGACGCCGCGACGCTGAGGCCGGTGGCCCGCGTCGATGGCGACGCACTCCTGGCCGTCGCCGCGCATGTCGGCGCAGCACGGCTGATCGACAATCACCTTCTGAGCGTCGCCGCCGCGTCGCCACTCGCTGATGAGAGGGATGACGTCTGATGCGACCCCCTATGACGAAAACCCACGGACTCCGGACCGAGACTCCCGCATGAGCGCGCAGCAGGCTCCGCGCCGGCGGGTCACGCTCGCTTCTCTCGTCGCGAAGAAGAAGGGCAGCGAGCCCATCGTCATGGTCACCGCCTACGACCATCCCGGGGCGCAGATCGTCGAGGCGGCAGGGGTCGACGTCGTGCTCGTGGGCGACTCCGCCGCGATGACCGTGCTCGGCTACGACAGCACCGTGCCGGTCACGGTGGACGAGATGCTCATGCTCACGAAGGCGGTGCGCCGCGGGCTGTCGGTCCCGTTGCTCGTGGGCGATCTGCCGTTCGGATCCTACGAGGCCTCCGATGAGCTCGCGGTCGCGACAGCGCAGCGCTTCGTCAAGGAGGCGGGCTGCGACCTGGTGAAGATCGAGCGCGGCGGGACCACCGTCGACCGCGCGCGGGCGCTCGTGCAGGCGGGCATCCCGGTGGTCGGACACGTCGGGCTCACCCCGCAGACCGCCACCGCGCTCGGCGGCTATCGCGCGCAGGGCCGCACGGCCGACGCCGCACTCGCTGTGATCGACGACGCCCTCGCCCTGCAGGAGGCGGGATGCTCGATGCTCGTCGTGGAGGCGGTGCCGCCTGACGTGACCGCGCTGCTCGTCTCGCAGCTGGAGATTCCCGTCATCGGGATCGGCGCGGGGGCCGATGCCGACGGACAGGTGCTCGTGTTCCACGATCTCCTCGGCATCTATGACGGCGGTGCGGCGAAGTTCGTGAAGCGCTACGCCGATCTGCGGACAGCGGCCATCGCCGGGGTCGAGACCTACGTGTCGGACGTGCGTGGTGGGATGTACCCGTCCGTCGAGCACGGGTACGCAATGGCGGACGGCGAGGCGGAACGACTCCGTGGGTTGCTCGCCGGGCGCTGATGCGTGTTGTCTATAAATTCGAAACTGCATGGAAACGACGCTAGGCGAGATCTCTCGACATTTCGCGGAATGTTGGAATCCAATGGGAACAAAGCTTCGAATCTCGCATCGCTCTCAGGTTAGAATGAAGCATGACGAAATTGACCGGGCTGCACGAGGCGATGAACCGCCTCGACGATGCCTGGTCGAGCGCAGCCGACTCCGCGGATCTCTCTCGCACGCAGCTGATCGCCGTCAATGATGCGATCGGTCTGCTGCAGCGTCGGCTGGACGCCGTGCACGTCGAGATCGCTGCCGGCATCTCGCACGAGTCGCGCCCCGAACTCGGCGCCGACAGTCTCGCCAAGCAGCAGGGCTTTCGCACGCCAGCCAAGCTCATCGCCGCGACGACCGGAGTCTCCACCGGCGATGCGCTGCGGCTGGTCAAGGTCGGCGAGGCCACTGCGCCGCGCAGCGACCTGATCGGGGCGCGGCTTCCGGCGCGCTATCCGCTCGTGCGCGAGGCCCTCGCCGCAGGAGCCCTCAGCGCGCAGGTCGCGGCGCTCATCATCGGCCTACTCGAACGGTGTCGCGTTGCTGCGGGAGTCGAGCGAATCGCCGAGGGCGAGCGCACACTGACGGCGGCGGCGGAAGGGTTGGCGCTCGACGACGTGCGCAAGCTGCTCCTGCGGGCTGAGGCCTGGCTCGATCCCGACGGCGTCGAGCCGCGGGCGGAAGAACAGCGCGGACGGCGATCGCTCACCATCTTCGAGCGTGACGGCATGGTGCACCTCAACGCGCAGCTCGACGCCGAGACCGCCGCACCCGTCGTGACAGCGCTCCGCGGCTATGTCAGTGCAGCTTTCGCAGCACGGAACGAGGCCCCCGATGCACAGTCGCCCGACTCGGACCGGCGTTCGGTGGCGATGATCCAGGCCGACGCGCTCGCGGTGTTCTGCTCGCACGTGCTCGGCTGCGAGGCTCGACGCGTCCCGCTGGCCGGCGCGACCGTGGTCGTGCGGGTCTCCCTCGACGACCTGCAGTCCGGCGAGGGATCAGCGACGGTGGACGGTCTCGACCAGGTCGTCGGGGTCAGCGCCGCGCGGCGGATGGCGGCGGGCGGTGGGGTCATTCCGTGCGTGCTCGGCGGAGCGAGCGAGATCCTCGACTGGGGTCGCGAGAAACGTCTCTTCACCCGCGCGCAGAGACTCGCGCTCGTCGAGCGAGACGGCGGTTGCGCCATGTGCGGGTTGCCGCCGGAGATGACGAAAGCGCACCACATCCGCTGGTGGAAACGAGATCACGGGCCGACCGATCTATCCAACGGGATTCTGCTCTGCGAGACCTGCCACCATCGCATCCACGACAACGGGTGGGAGATTCGGATCGACGGTGCAGGAGTCTGCGCGCGGCCGTGGTTCATCCCTCCCCGCTCCGTCGATCCAGAGCGTGTGCCGCGGCTCGGTGGACGGGCGCGGTTCGACATTGCGGCGTGAGCGTCAGGATGCGGGGATGGGCGATACGGGTTCGGCTCGGGCTGTAGGGGTGGGCCGGGATGTGCAGGGATGTGCCGCGTGTGCGTGCTGGTAGGCGCGGATGTGGGTGTGGGTGTGAGGCGAGCGGCTGGTGCGGATGCGGGTGCAGTCGATGCGTCTGTGCGGCGGTTGGCGCGGGTCGTCTCAGCTGCGCCGGGCGAGACTCCGGATGCGGCGGTTGGCGGGGTCGACTCGGCTGCGCCGGGCGAGACTCCGGATGCGACGGTTGGCGGGGTCGACTCAGCTGCGCCGGGCGAGACTCCGGATGCGGCGGGTGGCGCGGGCGGCAAAGTCGTTCAGGCGTCCGCCGGGCCACTCGCGGTGGAGTTCCACGGTGCCATCCGCGGTTGCGGCCAGAGTGCAGGGGTGGCCCGCGAGGAAGGGCGAGCGCCCGGCCCGCGCGAGCACCTCAGGATCGGCGTCGAGCGGGACCTCGAAGGTCCAGCCCGCCCGGCGGACCGTTGCGATGATCGCCCCGCCACCGGAGGCGTCGTCGCGGGAGAACACCTTCACGGGATCGATCGACAGGGCGACGTCGCGGGTGCTGGTGAGCGGAGCGCGCGTGAGTCGGCGCGACACGGCGCCGCCATCCCGCAGGGTCGGCTCGCGCAGGGTCAGCTCCAGGCGATCGTTGCGAAGCTCGCGCCCGGCGACGAGCAGCTTCTCAGGCAGCCCCTCCGCCATCCCCGACGGCAGCGAGACGAGTTCCAGGCCACCCGCGCTCGTCTGCCGGAACACCAGCGCATCCGCGCCGTCGACCACGATGCGCACGCGCACTGTGAGATACAGCCCGCCACCCCGCGACCACCGTGCCTTCGTCACCGTCGCACGGCACTCCATGCCCGCCTCGAACTCGGCGAACCGCAGCAGGTCATCGCGGCGATCGGCGCGCAACAGTGCGGCGCGAATGCGGTGCGGGAACGCGAGCCCGGCATCCACTCCCGGGCCGAACCGCCGCTGCACCAGCGGTACGACGACATCGAGCAGGCGCGCGCGATACTCCGCCGGATACTTCCGCATCCGCTTCCCCGCGAGACGCTTCAAGATCTTCCCGCGGAACCAGTGCCGCAACAGGCGATCCCGCAGTGGGCCGGGCTCCGTGTGGGCCTCGACGACGTCGAGCACGGTCTCCAGATGCGGGAAGTACGTCTCGGGGTCGATCCGCGACGAGCTCGCGCTGCCCGGATGCTTGACCCACGCGTAGCAGGGCTCGCTCGCCAGGATCGAGATCGTCGATGCCGCGAAGTACGCCTGCATCACGAAGAGGTGATCCTCCAGGCGCACGCGCCCCTCCGGGAAGCGGATGCGGTTCTCGCGCAAGAACGCCGTGCGGAAGAGCTTGTGCGGTGTCAGCATCTCCAGCAACGGATCCTCGCCGAGCGCGGCGCGCGGGATGTCACGACGGAAGATCCGACTCGGAAGCTCACGCCCGATCCCCACCTCCCTGCCCACCACGACATCCGACCCGTGCTCGTCCGCATAGTCGCACAGCGCCTCGAGCGCGCCATCGAACAGGTAGTCGTCCTGGTCGACGAACTGCACGTACGTCCCGCGGGCCTCGTCCACGCCGCAGTTGCGGGGCGTGCCCGGCCAGCCCGAATGCGGCAGCGACAACACGCGCACGAACGGGCGTGTGCGCGCGACTTCCGCGAGACGCGACGCCGTCGGCTCGCCCGACCCGTCGTCGCACAGGAGCACCTCGAACGCCGTAGACGCCAGCGACTGCCGATCCAACGACGCGATGAGGTCGTCGAACGACGGCCCCGGTTGGAACACCGGCACGACCACGCTCACCCTGATGTGCTGCGGCCCGCGATGCGCGTGCTCCGACGTGCTCCGCGACGATTCGATCTCAGACATTCGGCCCCCCGGCACTGTGCTCTCCGACAATGCCCACGAGCCAAGCACGACTTCCTGTGCGAGGCACGGGGATTGCGTGGGACCCCGGGCGTGTGCAGGGTCAGAAGAGCAGGCCGGCAAGCGTTGAAAAGGGGAGCCGGGGAAGACCCGCTAGCCGAGCACGAGCCCGATCTCGAACGACCGCCGCCACGGCAGCGTCAGCTCCTCGATGCGCACGTCATCGGCCGGGAGCACGGCTTCCAGCACAGCCGACAGCTCATCGCGGATGACCCGCTCCGCCGTCGCGACCCGCGCATCGTCGGCCATCGGGTAGATGTCGGGGAAGAGCGACGGTCCCGAGTCGGTGCGCACGACGGCCTGATACGCGAAGTCGTCGAGCAGGCGGGTGAGCAGGGCGATCCGTGCGGCCCGAGCGTCGAACGACCCGGTCGCGCGCCCCACGACCCCGGCCGCCGCGACCGCGACCACACTGCCGAGCGTATTGCCGGCCGTGTTCCACCCGCCGAAGGCCTCGAGCCGCCCGAGCAGGCCCGCCTCGGCGAGAGCGCGCACGAGAGCCTCATCGGCACCGTTCGGGTAGCGGACGTCGGCGAGCGCGACGAGTTCGCCGGCATCCAGACGCTCCCGGATCAGAGCGACCGTCCCGGCGACGGCATCCGCGTCCACGGCATCGGGGCGTCCGCGGAACATGTCGTGGCGGTCGGGGTCGGGAGCATGCAGCACCAGCGTCACATCGCCGCCCGCTGCGACCTCGATCGCACCGGCAGCCCTGATCTGGCGGCTCGCCGACGCCGCGAGCGACATGTTCTCGTAGGGAGGGACGCGCTCCATCCCCGCCGCGTCGGCGCAGGCGACCGAGAACGCCGCGGTGACCCCCGCATTCGCGGCCAGCGCCCGAGCGACCAGGGCCGCTCCCACCTCGTCTGCCCCCGGATACATCAGCACATTCCGCCCCGAGGGCAGCATCCGCATCCAATGCCGCAGCCACACCTGCTCCGCGCTGCCGGCCGCGAACGGGGCCGTGTCGTCGGCCGTGATCGCCAGGAAGTCGAGCGTCTCATCCTCGACCAGCGCCAGCGTCGACAGGTTCACGATGTGATTGCGCAGGCGCCGGGCCGAATAGTCGGAGACGATCTCGGCCGGCACCTCCGTCAGCTCCGAGAGCGGCAGCACGTCGGTCTCCGCGAGCAGTCGGTGGGCGTCGCCGCCGAGCGCATGGATCTCCTTGCCGTGCGCCGTCCAGTACTCCGGCTCCTCCGCCGCCGAGTAGGAGTTGCTCGCCCGTGTCACCAGGGACACCGCCGAGATCGGCAGTTCGGGGCGCCGTCGACGCACCTCACGCAGCACATCGAGGCGTTCCAGCACCTCGCGCGTCGTGTCCGCGCTCGTCCGGCTCGCGATGAGTCCGCCGTACAGCAGCATGTCGACCGACACCACGACGTGCACGGTCGCGGGGTCGGCGGCGCGGTCGAGCAGCCAGGAGCCCAGCGCGCCCGTGTCGCCGGCCGCGCGATACGAGGGAAGCACCTCCACGGGCGGCACATCGAGGATGACGCCGGCCACTGCGGCGACATCGCCGGGGAGTCGCACGTTCACCGGCCGGTCGTCGAGCGGGAGCAGGGCGATGCGCGGGCGCGCAGTCGTGTCGGGCACGGGAGGACTGCCTTTCGTCGGGGGGTTCGGGGAGGGCGCGGGCGGGTGTCAGGGACGCGAGATGGACACCAGGTACGAGTATCGGTCGCCGCGGTACACCGATTCGGCGTACTCGATCGGACGGCTGCGGGCGTCGTAGGTGGTGCGCTTCACGAGGAAGGCGGGGGAGAACGGCGGCGTCTGCAGGGCGAGCGCCTGCTCTTCGTCGAGCACGACCGCGTGGATCTCCTGATCCGCGCGCACGGCCGAGATGCCGAAGCGCGTGCGCAGGTCGTCGTACAGCGAGTCGCCGACGATGCCGTCTTCCAGGCCGGGCACCGCGTCGGCGGCGATCGAGCAGACCTCGAGGCAGATCGGGATGTCGTCGGCGGTGCGCACCCGCCGGATGCGGACGACGGGCGACTGCGGGCTGAGGTTCAGCGCGTATCCGGCGGTCTGGCCCGCGGACGCCGTGGTGACGTCGACCGACAGCGACCCGGGACGCATGTTGCGCGTGTGCATGTCCTCGGAGAACGAGGTCAGCTCGAACGTCTTGCTGATGCGGGACGCGCTCACGAACGTGCCGGCGCCCTGCAGGCGGTAGACGAGTCCGTCGCGCTCCAACTCGTCGAGCGCGCGCCGCACGGTCTGCCGGTTGACTTCGAGCGACTCGGCGAGGTCGCGTTCGGTCGGCAGCTTCTCGTGCGGGGCGAGACCCTGCTGGATGACTTCTTCCAGATGCCGCCGCACTCGTTCGTGCTTCGTCACACCCTCGATCGCCGCCATGGCTTCCCCCTCGTTTGGACTAACCCAATCTTGACGATGGCCGCGGGATGTGTCAATGTCTGTTCTCAGCGGTTCCGAATTGGTCTATTCCAATCCTTTTGCAAGGTCAACGATGAGCGGAGATTCCCCATGCACATGAAGCAGCACATGCGACGGCGCGCCCTGGTCGCCGGCGCTCTGGCCACAGCCACGGCCATCGCCCTGACCGGATGCGGCGCGGGCGGCGGCGACGCCGACGGCCCGACCGAGATCACGTTCTCGTACCTGTGGGGCGGTGATGAGGCCAAGGTGCTCGAGGAGATCATCGCCGACTTCAACGCCAGCCAGGACGAGATCGTCGTCAAGGGCGTATCCAGCCCCGACACCCAGAAGCAGCTCACGTCGATGTCGTCCTCGAACGGATCGTTCGACATCTCCGACAACTTCGGCAACACGGTCGGCGCGTGGGCGTCCAAGGGCATCCTCGCGCCGCTCGACGACGCGATCAAGACCGAGAAGATCGACGTCGACGACTTCGTGCCCAGCGCGATGGAGCAGATGACCTACGACGGCAAGATCTACTCGCTGCCGATCGCGATCCACAGCTTCCAGCTGCTCTACAACACGCAGCTGCTCGAGGAAGCGGGAATCACCCCGCCGACCACCATGGACGAGCTCGCCGCCGCGATCCCGAAGCTGACCAAGGTCGACGACTCCGGCAAGATCACGCAGCTCGGCCTGGGCTCCGCCAACGACAGCACCACGCTCACCACCCTCGGCTACGCGTTCGGCGGCACCTGGGACGGCGAGGACGGCCCGACCCCGGCCGACCCCGGCAACCTCGAGGCCCTGCAGTGGTACCAGGACAACGTGATCGAGCCCGTCGGCGCCGAGGCCATGGCGACCTTCGTCTCCGGTCAGGGCGAGTACCTCTCCGCGCAGGATCCGTTCTTCAGCGGCAAGGTCGCGATGATCATCGACGGCGAGTGGCGTTCGGCCAGCGCGGCCAAGGTCGCACCCGACTTCCAGTGGGGTGTCACGGCGATCCCCGCCGCATCGCCCGCGCTCGGGAACAGCACGCAGGTCACCGCCAGCACCCTCTTCATCCCCGCGAACTCGAAGCACAAGGACGAGGCCGCCACGTTCCTCGCCTACCTGGTGAGCAAGGAGCCGATGGAGAAGTTCGCCGTCGCCCTCGGCAACCTCGCCGGCCGCACCTCGCTCGCGGGAAGCCCCGCCTTCGACAGCCTGCAGGACTTCAGCGTGTGGGCCGACGCGGCATCATCGCCGAATGCGAAGTCGCTCTCGAGCCTCCCGTACAGCGCCGAGTACGCGACCGACCTCGCCACCGCCTTCGACGAGGTCGTGCGTCTCACGGCCACCCCCGAGGAGGCCATCGCGACGGTCGAAGAGCGCATGGCCAACTACTCCACGAAGTGATCGCGACCCCGTGACCACCACTGCGACAGCACCCCGGGTCCGGCAGGAGAGCACTCCTGCCGGACCCGGCGGTCGCGCCCGACGCCGGCGCAGCCGCCGGTCCACGCTGATCGGCCTCGCCTTCGCCTCGCCGTTCATCGTCGGCTTCCTGTTCCTGTTCGCCTATCCGATCGCGGCGTCGGCGTTCTACAGCTTCACCGACTTCAACCTGTTCCAGTCGCCGGAGTGGGTGGGCTTCGCGAACTACGTGCAGATGTTCAACGACGGCGTCTTCTGGAAGTCGCTCGCGAACACGGCCGTCCTCACGCTCTTCGGTGTGCCCCTGGCGATCGGCATCGCGCTCGCGGGCGCACACCTGCTGAACACTCCGGTGCGCGGCCAGCCGCTCTACCGCGCGCTCGTCTACCTGCCGTCGATCGTGCCCGTGGTGGTCGGCGGCTACCTGTGGCGCTGGCTCCTGAACGCGCAGTACGGGTTCATCAACTACTTCCTGTCGTGGTTCGGCATCGACGGGCCCGCCTGGCTGCAGCAGCCGGAATGGACCAAGCCCGCCATCATCCTGATGTCGCTGTGGACCGTCGGCGGGACCATGATCATCTACCTCGCCGCTCTGCAGGAGGTGCCGAAGGAACTGTATGAGGCGGCCGAGCTCGACGGGGCCGGTGCGTGGCGCCGCTTCACCAGCGTCACCTGGCCGACCGTCTCGCCCGTCACCCTGTTCCAGGTGATCGTGAGCATCATCGGGTTCCTGCAGATCTTCACCCAGCCGTACATCCTGTCGCAGGAGCGTCTGAACCAGGCGGGCTCGGGCCCCGGGCAGTCGATGCTCTCGTACGCGATGTACCTGTATCAGAACGCCTTCGTGTTCCTGAAGATGGGGTACGCCTCGGCCATGGCCTGGACCCTGTTCATCATCACGCTGGTCGTGAGCCTGATCGTGCTCGCGAGCTCGAGGAAGTGGGTGCACGATGGCGCACGCTGAGACCACCGTTCGGAGGCCGTCACGCCGCCGCACCGCACGCCGCATCCGGCAGCAGATCTCGGTCGCGCTGCTCGCCCTGCTGTTCCTGTTCCCCCTGCTGGTGATGCTGTCGACCGCGTTCAAGACGCCCGGCGACGTGTTCTCCTCGCCGCCGTCGCTGCTGCCGACCGACTGGACGATGGACAACTTCGCCGAGGCGTTCGAGCAGATCCCGGTGTGGCGCTACCTCGCCAACACGCTCTTCGTCTCGGGCATGAGCATCCTCGGCACCGTCATCTCGTGCCCGCTCGTCGCGTACGCGCTCGCCAAGGTGCGGTGGCGCGGTGCCCGCCCGCTGCTCATCCTCGTGCTCGCGACCATGATGCTGCCGCCGCAGGTCACCCTCATCCCGCTGTTCCTCGTCTGGAACGGGCTGGAGGCGACGAACACCTACCTCCCGCTGATCGTGCCCGCATTCCTCGGAACTCCGTTCTTCATCTTCATGATCCGGCAGTTCCTGCTCGCCGTGCCTGATGAGCTGATCGAGGCCGCGCGGCTGGATGGCGCCAGCGAGTTCCGCACCTACGCGACGATCGTGCTGCCGCTCGCGCGACCCGCGATCGTGACCGCCGCGATCTTCCAGTTCGTGTGGGCGTGGACCGACTTCCTCAATCCCCTCATCTATCTCAACGACCAGTCGACCTATACGCTGTCGATCGGTCTGTACGCCTTCTTCGGTGAGAACGACGTGGCCTGGGGGCCGCTGATGGCCGCGTGCGTGATGTTCACGCTCCCAGCCGTGGCGATCTTCCTCCTCGGCCAGAAGTTCTTCATCGGCGGTGCCAGCGCAGGAGCTCTCAAATGACCCACGGCCCTCTCGAACTCATCACCGGGCGATTGATCGCCTCCGTGCAGGCGCCGTCGGGGAGCCCGGTGCGCGACACCGAGGTGATCGCGGCGCTCGCCTCATCCGCCCTCCTCGGCGGTGCGAGTGGCCTGCGGCTGAACGGTCCGGACGACATCCGGCGGATGCGTTCCGAGACGACCGTGCCGATCATCGGTCTGCACAAGGTGTGGGGCGGTGTGCGCAACGTCATCACCCCGGAGGTGGCGTTGGCCGTCGGTCTCGCCGAGGCGGGGGCGGACATCATCGCCGTGGATGCGACGGCGGAGCAGCTCGGCGACGACTTCGGGCTGCTGCGGGAGATCGCCGAGGCGACGGGCCGACCGGTCATGGCGGACGTCTCGACCTTCGACGAAGGCGTGCGCGCCTGGGAGGCGGGAGCCGCGGTCGTCGGCACCACGCTCTCGGGCTACACCCCGCAGTCGTTTGGCGGCGGCGAGCCCGATCTGCGACTGGTCGCCGCCCTAGTCGCAGCGGGCATCCCCACGATCGCGGAGGGGCGCTATCAGACGCCCGACCAGGTGCGAGCGGCGTTCGACGCCGGAGCGCTCGCCGTGGTGGTCGGCGGTGCCATCACGGATCCCATCGCGATCACGCAGCGCTTCGTCGCCGTCACCCCGGCCCTGCGGGAGCCGGCGTGATCATCGGCATCGACATCGGCGGCACCAAGATCGCGGCCGCCGGCTTCATACGGGACGAGCGGGGGAGGTGCGTGCGGACGACCGAGGTGCGTACCTTCGCCACCCCTGCGCGGGAGGGCGGCGATGCCATCGTCGCCGCGGTGGCCGAGGCCGTGCGTGCGATGAGCGGCGGTGCGCGACCCGAGGGGGTGGGCGTCGGCACGGCGGGAGTGGTCGGCCCGGATGGTGCGATCACCTCCGCGACCGATGCCATCAGCGGCTGGGCGGGCTTCCCGTTGCGGGCCGCCCTGACGGAGGCGGTCGGCCTTCCCGTCGCCGTGATCAACGACGTGCACGCAGCGGCGGTGGCCGAAGCCGCGCAGGGCGCCGGACGCGCCGCCGACGGCATGCTCATGGTCGCGGTGGGCACGGGTGTCGGGGGAGCCATGGTGCTGCCGGACGGCGTGCGTCGTGGCGCCACCGGGACAGCCGGATCCGTGGGTCACCTCGAGATCTCGCTGCCTCCGCGGCTGGCGGAGCGCCGGTGTCCGTGCGGCGGCGTCGGGCACGTGGAGGCGGTGGCCTCGGGGCCGGGGCTGGAACGGACATATTTCGAGGAGAGCGGCACCCGGTTGTCGCTGCGCGAGGTGGACGCCGCAGCCCGACGAGGAGACGCGGTGGCCGAGCGGGTGATCCTTGACGGAGCGCGGTACCTCGGGCGTGGCCTCGCGAGCGCGAATGCGGTGCTCGACGCGGGAGTGATCGTCGTCGGCGGGGGTGTCGCCGAGATCGGCGAACGCTACCTGTCCGCGGTGCAGGAGGCGTACCGTTCGGCCGCGATGCCGGGTCCGTCGGCGGCGCGTGTGGTGCCGGCGCAGCTCGGGATCGACGCGGCACTCACGGGCGCTGCGCTGATCGCGGCACGGGACTGAGCGTTCATCCCGGTCCGAGAGAATTCCCACCCCACCCTCAGGGTTAACGATATATCGTTGAGTATCGCTCACCACTGGAGGTCATCATGAACGACGCATTCCCCTCCCACCCGTTCGGCGGCGGCAGCGGCTCCGGGAGCTCAGGCGGACCCGGCGGATTCTTCGGCGGATCCGGCTTCGGAGGATCCGGTGGTCCGGCCTCCACGATCTTCGAGGCCATGGACCAGCTCCGCAAGTCGTTCGAGTCCCGCCCCTCCGGCGGCTCGCGCATGGCCCGCGGCGACGTCCGCACCGCCGTGCTCTCCCTGCTCGCCGAGAAGCCCATGCACGGCTACCAGATCATCAACGAGATCGCCGAACGCAGCGGCGGCACCTGGAAGCCGAGTGCCGGCTCCGTGTACCCGACCCTGCAGCTGCTCGCCGATGAGGGGCTGATCGAGGCCGAGGAGCAGAACGGTCGCAAGACCTATTCGCTCACCGAGGCCGGTCGTGCGGTCGCCGACGAGACGACCGAGACCCCCGCCCCGTGGGAGTCGTCGAGCAAGGACGGCAACCGCGACAACGCGCGCTTCAGCGCGCTGCCCAAGGCCGGCGTCGATCTCGCCGCCGCGGCAGCGCAGGTCGGTCGCAGCGGCTCCCCGGAGCAGGTGCAGCAGACGATCGAGGTGCTCGACGAGGCCCGCCGTAAGCTGTACTCGATCCTCGCTCAGGACTGAGCGCGCGGTGCGGCATCGAGTGGGGCTCGGCGAGAGGACCACGCGATGACCGATGCTGCGGCACAGGGCGCCCACCGCGCCAGGTACCGCCGCATCGTGTCGTTCGCGAGCCGGGAGTTCCTCAAGATCTGGTGGTTCGAACTTGTCCTTCCCCGACTCGGGATGCGCGGGATCGCGGAGCGCACCCGCGCCGAGCGGATGCAGAAGTTCGCCCGGCGTTTCCACGTGCTCGCGGTCGAGCTCGGCGGCCTCATGATCAAGGTCGGACAGTTCATGTCGTCCCGCCTCGACGTGCTGCCGCCCGAGATCACGAAGGAGCTCGAGGGGCTGCAGGATGAGGTCCCCGCCGTGCCCACCCCGGCGATCCGTGCGCTCGCCGAGGCCGAGCTGGGCATCCCGCTCGAGCGTGCGTACGCCTGGTTCGATGAGACCCCGGTCGCGGCGGCCTCCCTCGGCCAGGTGCATCGCGCCCGCCTCTCGGCGCTCGATGCCGCCGACACCGGGCTCGAGAACGTCGTGGTCAAGGTGCAGCGGCCGGGGATCGACCAGATCGTGGCCGTCGACCTCGCCGCGCTCCGCCGCGTCTCCCGCTGGTTGACCCGCGTGCGGCTGGTGGCCGACCGCGTCGACGCGCCCGCGCTGGTCGAGGAGTTCGCCACGACCAGCCTCGAGGAGATCGACTACCTGCACGAGGCTGCGAGCGCCGAACGGTTCCGCGAGAACTTCGCCGACGACCCGCGCGTCGACACACCCGAGATCGTGTGGGAGCGGTCGACCCGCCGCGTGCTGACGCTGTCGGACGTCACGGCGATCAAGATCAACGACACCGATGCGCTCCGTGCCGCCGGCATCGACCCTTCCGAGGTCGCCGCGGTGTTCGCCGAGGTCATGTTCGACCAGGTGTTCACGCACAGCTTCGTGCACGCCGACCCGCACCCGGGGAACATCTTCGTCACGCCCGTGCCGTCGGCGGACGGAGAGCCGGGGCACCGGTTCCGTCTCACCTTCATCGACTTCGGGATGATGGCCGAGGTGCCGGACAACCTCCGCGACGGGCTGCGCACGCTCCTCATCGCGGTGGCTGGACGCGACAGCCACGGCCTCGTCGCGGCGGCGCAGGAGATCGGCGTGCTGCTCCCTTCCGCCGACACCGCCGAGCTGGAACGCGCGCTCACCGCCCTGTTCGCCCGCTTCGGGGGGATGGGCTTCGCCGAGCTCAGCAAGGTCGACCCACGGGAGTTCAAGGACTTCGCCGACGAGTTCGGCGACATGGTGCGCTCGCTCCCACTGCAGTTGCCCGAGAACATGCTGCTCCTCATCCGTGCGGTCTCGTTGACGTCGGGCATGTGCAGCGGCCTCGACCCCGAGTTCAACGTGTGGGACGCCGCCGAGCCCTACGCGGGACGGCTGCTGCGCGATGAGAGCGGCAACATCGTGCAGGCGTTCGCCAGCCAGGCCATGGGAACGATGAGCACGACCTGGCGCCTGCCGGGCCGCATCGACAAGATCATCACCCGCATCGACGACGGCACCGTCACGTTCGACACGTCACGGCTGGAGCGCCGTCTCGACCGGCTGGAGGGGATCGCCCGACGCATCGCCTCCGGAGTGCTGTTCGCGGCGATGCTCATCGGTGGAGCGCTGCTGGTGCCCGCGGTGCCGCCGCTCGGCATCACCCTGCTCTGCGTCTCGGCGCTGCCGCTGCTGCACTCCCTGTTCGCGGGGGTCGGTCGACGCTGACGCCCCGCGTGACAGGATGGGGTGCCATGGAGACCCCGGACGAGAAGCCCCCCGCACGCTCCGCAGGACCCTCCGCTTCGCACCCCCGTGCGGATGCCGCGGGCACCGGCGCGAACCGCCTGCCCGCCAAGGCCTCGGAGACGGCCCGCAAGATCGTCCGCGACGTCGCCGCCCTGCCGCCGCGCAGCGTGCACCCTGCGCTCGTGCCCGGTGTCTCGGTGGAGGAGACCGGTCGCACGTACCGCACCGATCCGCTGGTGTTCGGCATCGCGGTCACTCTCACACTGGCGTTCATCGCCTGGGGTGTCTTCGCGGGCGACAACCTCTCCGGCACCACCCGCGCTGTGCTCGATTGGGTCGTGGAGTACTTCGGCTTCTTCTTCACCACCATCGCCACGGTCATCCTGGTGTTCATGCTGGTCGTCGGCTTCAGCCGCTACGGGCGCATCCCGCTCGGCCGCGATGACGAGGAGCCCGAGTTCTCGATGTTCTCGTGGATCTCGATGCTGTTCGCCGCGGGCATGGGCATCGGCCTGGTGTTCTGGGGCGCCGCCGAACCGCTGACGTTCTTCGAGAACCCGCCGCCGGGCACCGTCGAGGCGAACACGCTCGACGCGATGCACACGGCCCAGGCGCAGGTGCTGTACCACTGGGGTCCGCAGGCGTGGGCGTTCTACGCGCTGGTCGGCGGTGCCATCGCCTACGGTGCCTTCCGCCGTGGGCGCGCCCCGCTGATCTCCTCGATCTTCGCGCCGCTGCTCGGCGAGGGCCGCACGGCAGGGCCCCTGGGCCGCACGATCGACATCTTCTCGATCATCGTGACCCTGTTCGGCACGGCCGCCTCCCTGGGGCTCGGGGCGCTGCAGATCGGCCACGGCGTCGAGCTCGTCAGCGGTATCGGCGAGCTCGGCAACGGCATCCTGATCGCGGTCATCGCCGTGCTCACCGCCTGCTTCATCGCCTCGGCCGTCTCCGGCGTCTCGAAGGGCATCCGGGCGCTGTCGAACATCAACGCGGTCGTCGCGCTCCTCCTCGCGTTCTTCGTGTTCTTCGTCGGGCCGACGCTGCTCATCCTCAACGTGATCCCGTCCGTGGCGGTGCAGTTCCTCGGCGATCTGCCGCAGATGATCGGCCGCTCGGCGTCCCAGGGCGAGGCAGCGCAGGCGTTCCTGTCGAGCTGGACGATCTTCTACTGGGCATGGTGGATCTCGTGGTCGCCGTTCGTGGGCATGTTCATCGCGAAGATCTCCCGCGGACGCACCCTGCGCCAGTTCGTGTCGGTGGTCATCGTGGTGCCGTCGGCCATCTCGCTCGTGTGGTTCGCGATCTTCGGGACCACGGCGATCCAGCAGCAGATGCAGGGTGCGCAGCTCACGGTCGATCCGCCCGAGGAGGTGCTGTTCGGCGTGCTCGAGAACCTGCCGATCCCGCTCATCACCAGCGTGGTGCTGATCCTCCTGATCGCGATCTTCTTCATCACCGGTGCGGACTCCGCCTCCCTCGTGATGGGCACGCTCTCGCAGCAGGGCCGGCCCGAGCCGTCGCGCTGGGTGGCGGTCGTGTGGGGCGTGCTGGTCGGTGTGATCGCGGCCGTGCTGCTCGTGACCGGCGAAGAGGGGAGCGGTCTGCGGTCGCTGCAGAACGTGACGATCATCGCCGCGCTGCCGTTCGCGATCATCATGGCGTTCATGATGATTGCGTTCATGAAGGACCTGCGGCGCGATCCGCTGATCCTCCGCGAGCGCTACGCCAAGGCCGCGGTGCGGCACAGCGTGATGGCGGGGCTCGAGGAGTACGGCGACGACTTCGCGCTTGTGCCCGTCGAATACGACCACTCTGAGGACGACCTCGCCTGGATCGACGAGTCGACCGTCGACGACAGCCTCGCCGAGGTGTACGAGGCCGCGACCGAGGCGATCGACATCATCCCGCCGGCCGAGGTGGATGCGGTCGTCGACGCGGCGCTGGACCAGCAGGACCCGTCATCGCCGCCGGATTCCGAGGAGCCGAGAACCCCTTCAGCGTGAGCCACAGCCCGAGCCCGATCTCCCAGGCGGCGATCGGGAGCGCTGCGGCTCCGGCGAGTCCCGAGACCTGATCGACCGCGCCGAACATCGTCGCGACCGCGGAGGCCAGCAGCAGGGGAGCCCCGACGAAGGCGAGCACGGGCAGGACGCGCGGCACGAGCCGGGCACGGTACAGTGCGACGCCGAGCAGCAGGCCGTTCGCGGCCGGGATGAGTCCGGGGCCGAGCAGGAAGGCGCCGTCGTGCACGGCGCGGAGGGCGTCGCCGGGAGCTCCGGCGCGCGCGGCCGCGTCGAGTGCGGGGAGCGCGAGCATCGCGATGACGCCCAGCATCACGAGCCCCGCCTCGATCGTCCGGGCGGCGAGGAAGCCGAGTCCGGCCACCTCGCTCGTGCGTCGCAGCACCGGGAGGAGCACGACGGCGGTGCCCACGCACGCGGCGGCCATGACGACCTCGAGCGCGCCCGCCCACGCGAGCGTGATGGCGCCGCCGCTCTCGATCAGGCCCGGGTCCGTCAGCACGGGCTCCTTGAGGATCAGGGCGGGGATCGAGGTGGCGACCGTGAGGAGGTAGAGCAGGCCCGCGGTCAGCGCGGTGCGGCGGGAGGGGGTCATGCGCGGTCCTTCGATCATGAGGTGTACGGTGTACACCTTCTTCGACGACAGCCTAGGTGTACGTTGTATACCTGTCAACGGTCGCCGTCGGAGAGGAGGAGGGATGGCCGAGACCCGCCTCCGCGTGAGCCGAGACCGCGTGCTGCGCGCCGCGGTGTCCCTCGCCGACGCCGAGGGCATCGACAGCGTGAGCATGCGCCGCGTCGCCGCCGAACTCGGGGTCGTGCCGATGGCGCTCTACAAGCACGTGTCCGACAAGGACGATCTCCTCGGCGGGATGATCGACCTGCTCATCGCGGAGTACGGCGAGACACCCGCCGCAACGGATTGGCGCACCGCCGTCCGCACGCGCATCCTCGCCGCGCGGTCCGTGCTCGTGCGTCATCCATGGGCGCGTGCGGTCATCGAGACGCGACGCACCCGTACCGCGGCCGTGCTCGGATATCTGAACGAGATGACGGGTCTCTTCCTCGACGGCGGCTTCAGCGCCGACCTCACCCACCATGCGATGCACGCGCTCGGCCACCGCGTGTGGGGATTCAGCCCCGAGGCGTTCGACGATCCGGATGCGCTGCCCGTGCCGGAAGATCCCGACGAACGCGCGCAGATGATCGAGTACGTGCGTGCGACCTACCCGCACATCCTCACGGTCGCGCTCTACTCCGCCGGAGACGACGTCGCCGGAGGTCGCTGCGACGAGGACTTCGAGTTCTCGTTCACGCTCGATCTGCTGCTGGATGCGTTCGAGCGTCTGCGGGATGCGGGGTGGAGCTCTCGTCCGCAGCGCGCGTCGTCTCCGCTGCGGCGGTGATGCGCGCCGCCATGCCGGCGAAGATCGCGCCGTGGAAGGGCAGCACGGCGAGCCAGTAGAGCCGCCCGCTCAGTCCGCGGGGGAAGAAGATCGCACGCTGTTCGTAGCGGGCGCCGTCGCCTTCGGGCACCGCACGCAGCTCCAGCCACGCCTCCCCCGGCACCTTCATCTCGGCGCGCAGTCGCAGCAGGTGCCCGGCTTCCGTCGCATCGACCGCCTCGACCCTCCAGAAGTCGATCGCGTCGCCCACCCGTGCGGCGGTGCGGCTGCGGCGTCCGCGGCGCAGTCCCACGCCGCCGACGATCCGGTCCATCCACCCGCGTACCGCCCACAGCAGCGGTGACGAGTACCAGCCGTTCTCGCCGCCGATCCCGAGGATCACGCGCCACAGGTCGTCGACCGGGGCGGAGGTCTTCATGGAACGCGCGTCGGTGAACACCGTGCGCCCGGCCCAGTCGGGGTCGCTCGGCAGCGGGTCGCTGGGGGCGCCGGAGACCTCGGCGTCCTGCCAGCTCGTCTCGATCGTGTCGGCGTGCACGCGCCCGAGCGCGAGGCGGACGGCCTGCCGGTAAGGCGTGAGGCCGCCGTCCGGGCGGGGGATCAGCTCGTCGACGGCGTGGTCCTTCACGACGCACTCGTTCTGCAGCGACGCGACGAGCGGGCGGGCGATCGACCGCGGCACGGGGGTGACGAGGTTCACCCAGTGCGAGGCGAGGCCCGGCGTGAGCACGGGGAGGGCGGCGATGGCCCGCTGCGGGAGTCCGGCCTCGACCGCGTAACCGTTCATCATCTGCCCATAGCGGAGCACGTCGGGTCCGCCGATGTCGACGGCGCGGTTCACCGCGGCATCCACCCGCGCGGCTCCGAGCAGGTAGTGCAGCACGTCGCGGACGGCGATCGGCTGGATGCGGTTGCGCACCCAGCGAGGTGCCGGCATGTAGGGCAGCACGTCGGTGAGGTGCCGGATCATCTCGAACGACGCCGACCCCGAGCCGATCACGACGCCGGCCTGCAGCACGAGCGTCGGCACGCCCGACCGCAGGAAGATCTCGCCGACGTGCACGCGCGAGCGCAGATGGGGTGAGAGCTTCACATCGTCGGGGTGCAGTCCGCCGAGGTACACGATGCGCCGCACCCCCGCCTCGACGGCGGCAGCGGCCACCGTCTCGGCCGCGCGCTCGTCGCTCTCCTCGAAGCCCTTGCCGGCGGACATCGAGTGGATCAGGTAGTAGACCACGTCGACGTCGTCCATGGCGGTGGCGACCGCATCCGCGTCGTCGGCGGACCCCTCGACGATCTCGCAGTCCTGGCCCCAGGGGAATGACGCGGCGCGCGCGGCATCCCTCGCCAGCACCCGCACCCGGTAGCCGGCGTTCACCAGGCGCGGAGTGAGGCGGCCGCCGATGTATCCGGTCGCCCCCAGCACGAGGGCGCGCGGCGCGCTGCCGTCGGCGCGGGGGATGGCGCGCAGTGCGTCTTCGCGGCCGGTGGGCTGGGTGAGCTCGGTCATGTCCCGAGCGTATGCCGGGGGTGCGACGGGGGAAACGGGGTTGCGGAGCGGAGTGCGGATCAGTACGTGCGGAGCAGTGCCCCCAGGCGGGTACGATCGTACGCATGGCTTCCATCGAATCGATTCGATCCGTGCCGGACCAGGCATCGCGTCGGGCGCGCATCGCGGTCTCGGCGCTGTTCCTGACGAACGGTGCCCTGTTCGCGAACATCCTTCCCCGGTACCCCGAGATCAAGTCCGCGCTCGGACTCGACAACCTCGGCTACGGCGTCGCGATCGCCGCGTTCCCCGCCGGTGCGATCGCCGCGGGACTCCTCGCCGCGGTCCTGATCCGGCGGTTCGGCTCGGCGCGCATCGCCGTGATCGGCACGGTCCTCACGAGCCTGGGGCTGCTGTCGGCCGCCCTCGCGCCGTCGGGCGTGCTGTTCGCCATCGCCCTGTTCCTCGGCGGCGCGTCCGACGCCATCACCGACGTCGCGCAGAACGCGCACGGGCTCCGCGTGCAGCGGCGCTACGGACGCTCGATCATCAACGGCTTCCACGCGATCTGGTCGATCGGCGCCGTGCTCGGTGGGGCGATGGCCGCGGTCGCGATCGCCCTGCAGCTGCCGCTGGCCGTGCATCTGGGCATCTCCACGGCGCTGTTCGCGATGGTCGCCCTGGTCGCGCTGCGGTTCTGCCTGCCGGGGCGCGACGACGAGGCGGTGGAGGATGCCGTCGCCGAGCCGGTCGAGCTCGCCGCCGCGGTGCGTCGCGGTGTGAGCCCGCGCACCGTGATCGCGATCATCGCGCTGACTCTCATCGCGATGGCCGGGGCCGTGGCCGAGGATGCGGGCAACTCCTGGGCGACCCTGTACCTCGCCGACTCGCTGGGGGCGGCCGCCGCGATCGCGCCGCTCGGCTTCATCGCCCTGGTCGGCGCGCAGTTCATCGGCCGGATCATCGGCGACCCGCTCACCGACCGCTTCGGACAGCGCCTGGTCGCGCGGGTGGGCGGCGTCATCGCCGCGGTGGGCATGACGCTCGCGCTCGCCTTCCCGAGCGTTCCCGGCACGATCCTCGGGTTCGCGGCGGTGGGCTTCGGCATCGCGACGCTGATCCCCGCGGCGATGCATGCCGCGGACGAGCTGCCCGGCCTGCGCGCCGGCGTGGGGCTGACGATCGTGTCGTGGCTCCTGCGCCTCGGGTTCCTGCTATCGCCGCCGTTCGTCGGATACATCGCCGAGACCGAGAGCCTGCGTGCCGGCCTGCTGGTGGCTCCGGTCGCCGCGGTCGTCGCCGTGCTGCTCGCCGGGTTCCTCGAGAAGCGCCGCCCCCGAGCCTGACGAATTGCAACTCACTGGTTGCATCAACGTCCATGATGTGCAACTCTGGAGTTGCAGTCGGTCGCTCGGCCGACCGGACATGCAGGAATCCCGGAAAGGACCCATCATGGTGAACATGACCCAGAACGAGGCATCCGTCGTCGACGAGGAGAACTTCTCGGTGCGGCGCAGCATCCAGATCGCGGCACCGGTCGCAAAGGTGTGGCGTGCCGTCGCCGAGCCGGAGCACGTCTCCCGGTGGTTCGGACGCACGGTGCTCGACGGCGTCGGAGTCGGCGCGACCGGCACGATGACGTTCCCCGACTACGACGTGATCCCGCTGCGGGTCGAGGAGTACGACGAACCGCGGCGCATCACCTACCGCTGGAACAACGACGATGCGCTGGGGAAGCTCCCGGATGCGATCGACGAGGCGACCTCGACCGTCTTCACCTTCACGCTCGAGGAGGCCGATGGCGGCACCCGGCTCACGGTCGTCGAGAGCGGTTTCGAGCGCACATCCGATGCGCGCGCCAACCTCGAGTCGCACCGCACCGGCTGGGACCTCGAGCTCGACAAGATGGTGGCCCTGGTGGAAGGGGAAGCGTGATCTCGGACACTCTGCTGCCCATGTTCGCGGCGCTCGCGGACGAGACGCGCTGGAGCATCCTGGCGGCGCTCGGCGAGGGGGATGCGTCGGCATCCGCCCTCGCCGGGCGCCTTCCGGTCTCTCGGCAGGCGATCGCCAAGCACCTCGCCGTCCTGCAGGAGGTCGGACTCGTGGAACCTGTGCGGGTCGGCCGCGAGGTGCGCTTCCGCGTCGTCGGCGCCGAACTGTCCGCCACGGCGGCCAAGCTCGACGCGATCGGCCGCGATTGGGACCGCCGCCTCGCCGCGATCAAGGAGATCGCGGAAGGGCTGTAGTCGTCAGAGCGCGGTGTACCCGCCGTCGACCAGGTGGTAGCTGCCGGTGATGAAGCTCGCGGCGTCGCTGGCGAGGAACGCGACGAGGTTCGCGACCTCGTCGGCCTGACCCAGGCGGCCGATCGGGTGCTTCGACACGAGGAACTCCTTCGCCTCGGCGCCCATGTTCGCCAGCAGCGGGGTGTCGATGAAGCCGGGGCCCACCGAGTTCACGCGCACGCCCTGCGCGGAGTACTCCAGCGCCGCCGACTTGGTCATGCCGACCACGCCGTGCTTCGCGGTGACATACGCGGGGGAGCCGGCGAAGCCGACGCTGCCGAGGATCGACGCGATGTTCACGACCGCGCCGCCGCCGTTCGCGAGGATCGAGGGGATCTGCGCCTTCATGTTGCGGAAGACCGCATTCAGGTTGATCGCGATGACCTTGTCCCACGCCTCGTCCTCGTACTCGGCGGTCGGGGCGGTCGCGCCGCCGATGCCGGCGTTGTTCACGCCGATGCGCAGCGGGGCGAGCGAGTTGGCGAGCTCGACTGAAGACGCGATCCATGCCGCATCCGTCGCGTCGCCCACCGAGGCCTCGGCGATGCCGCCGGCCGCGCGGATCTCGTCGACGACCGCCTGCGCATGTTCCGCGTTCAGGTCGTTCACGACGACGGATGCGCCGTTCTTCGCCAGTAGGAGCGCGGTCGAGCGACCGATTCCGCTTCCCGCTCCCGTCACGATCGCCGAGCGGTTCGAGACGTCGTACTGAGCCACGAGAGACTCCACTTCCGGGCGGGCGCGGTGCCGGGAGATCTTCTCGGACGGTCCGTCCTTCCTCCCAGCCTACGCGCGAAAGGCCGAGGTGGATTCACGTGAATGGATGTCTTGACAGCTGTTCACTCCGGGCATAACGTACAACCAAATGGTTGCACAAAGAGAACTGAGCGAAGCGGAGGTCGACCGTGTGTTCCACGCACTGGCGACGTCGACCCGGCGCGACATCCTGCGCCGGACGATCGAGCGTGAGCAGTCCGTCTCGACCCTCGCCTCCGAATACGAGATGTCCTTCGCCGCGGTGCAGAAGCACGTCGCCGTGCTCGAGGCCGCGAACCTCATCGTCAAGCGCGCCGAGGGACGCGAGCGGCTCGTCCGCGCGAACCCCGAGATGATCGCCCGCGCCAGGGCGCTCCTCGCCCGATACGAAGAGCTGTGGCGGTCGCGCATCGCCCGACTCGACGACCTGCTGGCAGAGGCGCCCTCGACCGGCGCATCCGACAGAACCGACAACACGAACACCGAACAAGGAGACTGACATGCCCGTCACCGATGTCATCACCGATGCCGACAACCTCACCATGACCGTGGTCGCCGACTTCGCCGCCCCCGTCGAGCGCGTCTGGGACGCCTACAGCGACCCGCGCCAGCTCGAGCGCTTCTGGGGGCCTCCCGGATGGCCGGCCACGTTCACCGCCTGGGACCACACGGTCGGCGGTCGCGCCGTCTACTCGATGAACGGTCCGCGCGGGGAGAAGTCGTCCGGGTCGTGGGAGTTCCTCTCCATCGACGCCCCGAACGGGTTCGAGGTACTCGACTCGTTCGTCGACGACGACGGCAACCCCATCGACGGCTTCCCTGCGCAGCGGATGTCATTCACGTTCGCACCGACCGCGGAGGGCACCCGCATGGTCACGACCAGCTACTTCGACTCGGTCGACGCGCTCGAGCAGGTCGTCGAGATGGGCCAGGTCGAGGGCATCAAGATGGCGATGGGCCAGCTCGACACCGTGCTGCAGGACCTCCGCGAGTACGCGCAGGGCAAGGGCACGCGGGTGGAGCTGCTCGACGACACGCACGTACGCATCACGCGGCTGGTCGAGGGCCCGCGCGAGCTCGTCTGGCGCGCGCATTTCGAGCCCGAGCTGATCCGGCAGTGGATGCTCGGTCCCGACGGCTGGGAGATGACGGAGTGCGTCGCCGCCACCGAGGTCGGCCAGTCGTACCGCAACTCCTGGGCGCCGGTTGGAGACACCGAGGGGCAGCCGTTCGGGTTCGAGGGGGAGGCGCTGCTGATCGACGCCCCGCGCCGTTCGGTCAGCACCGAGCGCATGCAGGGCCTGCCGACCGAGACCCTGAATGACCTCAACCTCTACGAGGAGGATGGCGCGACCCTCGTCACGCTGCTCATCGAGTACCCCGACAAGGAGACGCGCGACATGATCCTCGCCACCGGCATGGCCGACGGCATGGAGGCCTCCTTCGCCCGCCTGGAGCGGGAGCTGCTCGCCGTCTGAGCGTTCACAACTCAGGAAGAACCGGTCGGATCCGCACGGATCCGGCCGGTTCTTGGCGTTCGGGCCACGTTATTGAGGAGTTGTGAACGGGTGGGGTGGGCGACCGGGCGGCATGCATCCGAGGCGGAAGGCGAGCGGTCGGGATAAAGTGGCGACACCATGAGGATCACGCGACGCACTCTGCTCCTCGGCGCCGGAGCCGGCGTCGCCTCCGTGCTCCTCGTCTCCTGCACGCCGGAGCCCGCACCGACTCCCACGCCGACTCGCACGCGCACGCCCGAGCCGCCGCCCGGTGTCCCCGCACCCGCCGACAGCATCCGCAGCACCTGGACGAAGGACCCGTTCGCGCTCGGCGCCGTCAGCTTCACCCCAGTCGGCGTGCTGTCGGACACGCGTTCCGCGTTGGCCCGTCCGGTCGACAAGCGGCTGTTCTTCGCGGGTGAGGCGACCGACCCCGACGCCCCCGGCACCCTGCGCGGCGCGATCAGCTCGGGCGAGCGCGCAGCCGAGGAGGTGCTGGTCCCGGCCACCTCCGGGGAGCGCATCGCCGTGGTCGGAGCGGGGCTCGCCGGCGCGACGGTCGCATCTCTGCTCGTCGAGCGGGGCATGCAGGTGACGGTCTTCGAGGCGAGGGACCGCGTCGGCGGTCGGGTGGACTCGCGCGTCGACGACTCCTGGCCGGTGCCGGTGCAGCTCGGCGCCTGGCTGTTCGGCGAAGAGGACGCGGACCTGCTGGATCGCCTGAACAGCGGGCAGATCGGCATCGCCGACCTGACCGGCGACCTGTGGCGCACCCCGGACGGCGACATCGACCCGGTCGACCCGGCCCCCTTCGACGCCGCCCTGGCGACGGCGCAGGCGGCGCCCATGGACTCCTCGGTGGCTGACGCCCTCGCCGCCGCGAACATCGACCCCGCCGACCCGGCGACCGCGGCACTGCTCGCGATCCTCGCCGCGCGCACCGGTGCCGGCGCCGACGAACTCTCCAGCTGGTTCGCGCCACCGCTGCCGACGAGCGACCCGAAGGCCGCCCGCGACAGCCTCACCCCCTTCGTCGAGCAGGCGCTCGAAGGCGTGCAGGTCGGGCTCAACTCCCCGGTCGCCCGCATCGCCTATGACGACTCCGGAGTCAGCGTGCGCCTCGGCACGGGCGAGGCGCTGTCGTTCGATCGCGTGGTCGTGACCGCCCCGCTCGGCGTGCTCCAGGACCGCGGCATCGAGTTCGACCCGCCGCTGCCGTTCTCGAACCGCGGCGCGATCGCCGCCCTCGGCATGGGAGCGATCGAGACGATCTGGCTGCGGTGGGACGAGCCGTTCTGGGACAACGAAGAGGCGATCTGGCACGCGGTGGGTGCGGATGCGGCCATCCCGACCTGGATCAACCTGCGCCCCGTGACCGGAGAGAACGTGCTCGTCGGGATCGTCGGCGCGGCGGCCGCCGTGGAGTTCGCGGACCTCGACGAGGATGCCGCCCTCGACGCGGCCCTCGCCTCGCTCGCGCTCTACCTCTGACCGACGCGCGCGTCGACCGGACTCTCCACGGGCTGATGCTCGGGCGCGTCGGGGGCATCCGTGCGCAGCCTCCGTGGCAGCGGCATCCGGCTGATCAGCACGAGGAGCGTCGCGACCGCCGCGAATGTGGCCAGCGCGATCGCGGATGACACGAGGAACTCCGCCGGTCCGCTCACCTGTCGCGGGTCGAGGAAGTAGTACGGATACCAGCCGATCAGCGGCCCGCGGATCATCGTGAAGACGCCCCAGAGCACCGGATACGCGAGAGTGACCGGAACCACCCGCCAGGGCACGGAGCGGTGCCCCGGCGCCAGTGCCCAGGCCGCCACCGTCGCCGCGGGCAGCCAGAAGTGCAGCACCTGATCCGACCACGGCACATCGATGCGGATGCCGCGGACGCCCGCCTGCCAGACCAGGATCGCGAACACCAGTCCCGCCGTGATCGTCCAGGTCAGCACCAGGGCCAGGGCGACCGTGAGCCACCGCGGATCCTTCACGCGGCGCAGCGCGATGATGCCGGCGACCGTCAGCAGCACCACGAACGCGATGTTCGACTGGTTGGTCAGGTACGCGAAGAAGTTCTGGCTCGCGATGGTGTTCGACGCCAGACCCCAGGCGAGCCGGTGGATGAGCGCGACCAGGCAGAGCGCGGCGGCGCTGAGACGGAGCAGGCCGAAGACGGTACGGGCCTTCACCGTCGCGTCACCTGCCATTCCGTCATCCGCCGAGTCTACGGAGCGGCGCTGGCAGAGCCGCTCAGATCAGGCGGCGGAGCGCCTCTTCCAGGGTCACGCCCTGCGCCTCGGCCCGGTCGCGCAGGCGGGCGTGTTCGTCGGGGGAGAGCGGGATGCGCAGCTCGATCGGGTCGTCGTCGGGCGAGTCTGGAGCGTCGAGGCCGTCGAGCAGGTCGGAGGCCTCGGCCCACAGCTGCTGCTCGGCGGGCGCGGGTGCGGGTGCGGATGCGGGTGCGGATGCGGTCATGGTCGGAGCGGCCGCGGCGATCGGGGCCGCTGCGGCCACCGTCGCTCCGGCACTCGTCGCGCGCGTGAAGCCCGGTCCGCGACGCGGCTCCTGCTTCTGCTGGTAGGCCTTCGCCGCGGCGTTCGCGCGCTCGTCGGCGGCCTCGTTCAGCGGGTGCCCGGCATGGCCCTTGACCCAGGAGAACTCCACATCGCGACCGCGGATCGCCTCGTCGATGCCCTCCAGCAAGTCGCGGTTGAGTACGGGGCCGCCGTCGGACTTGCGCCAGCCCTTGCGCTTCCACCCCGGCATCCACTTCGTCACGGAGTCGATCACGTAGCGGCTGTCGCACTCGATCAGCAGCTTCTCGTCGGTGCCGGCGGTCGCGCGCAGCAGTTCGAGCACGGCCCGCAGCTCGCCCTGGTTGTTGGTGCCGTGCGGGGAGCCGCCGGCCGCCCAGTTCGCGTCGTCGATGTACCAGGCCCAGCCGTTGGGGCCGGGGTTGCCCAGGGCGGAGCCGTCTGCGGCGGCGGTGATCGTCATCCCTCAACCGTAGCCGCGCGCGGACGGGTGCCCTGTCGCCGAGTGGCGGTCAGTCGTCGTCGGGTTCGCTGTTCTCGATCGGGGTCGCGGCGGGCGGGGGCGGGGCCACCGGGAACAGGATCGAGCTGAGGTCGCCGCTGGTCTCGGCGCCGAGGCCGATCGACAGCGGGTCGACGACGGGAGCGGTGTCGAGCACCTCCGCCTCGTCGCGCTCCAGCGGCTCAGAGGGCAGCACCCACTGGTTCTCTTCCTCTTCAGGCTTCTGCTGGAACAGTCCCATGGAGTCCATTGTGAACCCCCGCGCGCAGCGGTGGGCCGGATTCACACCCGATTGCTCGGATGCCGTGTCGTCAGGCGTGAGGGTCAGGCGGCTGCAGCGCGCACGGCCTCGACGAGCGTCCGCCAGGGGCCGTCGAGCGCCGAGTCGGGCAGTTCGCGCTCCCGTCGTTCCGAGGGTGTGCGGGTGCGGATGCTCCACATGAAGCGGTCCGCACCCGAGCCGGCTTCCGTGTCCTGCTCCCAGGGGCAGCTGTCGATGAGCGTGATCCACTCCTGCGCGTCGGACGCCTCGGCCTCGACGCGCCACTGACGGCGGATGCCGGCGATGCCGCCGGTGCGCACGACCGCGATCACCACCTGCGCGTCAGTCGGTGGAGGGGACTCGCTCATCCTCATAGACTCCCACGGTGGTCCAGGCGCGTCGAGCGGCGGCGACCGTCGCCCGGTCGAAGCCGCCCGCCGCGGCGACCGTGGCGTCGGCGAACTGCGTGAACGTGGCCGTGCTCGACAGCCCACCCGTGAGCGCCCGGTACCAGACGCTGCCCGCGCGCTCCCAGGCGTTTCCGCCGAGGTCGTGGGCGAACAGGGCGAATGCGCGGTTGGGGATGCCGGAGTTGATGTGCACCCCGCCGTTGTCCTCGGTCGTGCGCACGAAGCCACTCATGTGGTCGGGCTGCGGGTCTTTGCCGAGCTCGTCGTCGTCATAGGCCGTGCCGGGCGCGATCATCGAGCGCAGTGCCGCACCCTGCACGGCGTCGGTGAAGATCTCGGCGCCGATCAGCCAGGTGGCCTGCGCGGCGCTCTGCCCCAGCGCGTACTGCTCGGTGAGCGCGCCGAACACGTCGGCGATCGACTCGTTCAGCGCGCCCGGCTGCCCCTGATACTCGAGGTTCGCCGTGTGCTGCACCACGCCGTGCGCGAGCTCGTGCCCGATGACGGTGAGCGACCCGGTGAAGTGCTGGAACACCTCGCCGTCGCCGTCGCCGAACACCATGCGCTCGCCGTCCCAGAACGCGTTGTCATAGTCGACGCCGTAGTGCACGCTCGCGTCGAGCGGAGCCCCGGCATCGTCGAGGGAGTTGCGCCCGAAGGCCGCGAGCAGCATCTCGAACGTGGCGCCGAGTCCGTCGAAGGCCTCGTTCACCGCGACGTCGTCGACCGGGGCGTCGTCTTCACTGCGCACGACGGCGCCCGGCAGCTGCTGCGTGTTGCCGGCATCGCTGATGGTGCGGTTCGGTGCGTCGGACAGCTGCGCGACGAGGTCGCCGTTCTCGTCGATGGACAGGTCGATGCGGGCGCGGAACGGCGGGCGCCCGGCGGTGAGCGTCTGCCGCGCGGCGGCCGCAGCCTTGGGGAATCGTCCCGACTCGGCCAGGCGCGCGAGCAGATAGGACGGGACCACTCCGTGACGTCGATCGGATGCTGTGCTGCTCATGGTGTGACCCTACGCCGGGGCGTCGACGTTCGGGTGGGTACTGCGGGAGGAGCGTTCTCGTCCTCGACTTGAGATTGAGAATCATTCTCAATAAGGTGACAGAGTCATGAACCTCTCCACGCTGCGCCGCGCTGCGCTCCTCCCCTCCGCTCTGGCTCTCCTCCTCGCGGCGGCCGCATGTGCTCCTTCCACACCCGACGAACCCGGGCCGTCCGAGTCCGCGCCCGACTCACACGGCATCGATGCGGGTTCCGCCGCGGAGGTCGCCTCCCCGGCGCTCGCGCTCGTCACGGCCGACGCGCAGGGCGAGCTGACGCTGCTCGACCTCGACACCGAGGAGCGCGCCGTCCTGGCGCCGGGTCGCGCAGAAGCCGTCTTCGGCGACGGCCGACTCGTCTACCGCGCCCACCACACCGGCGCTCACACGGAGGTCGAGGTGTTCGACACCGCGCGCTGGACCGTGCCGCACGGCGACCACACCCACTCCTTCCGCGGCGAACCGCACCTCGTGGGCACGCTCACGGGACAGGGGGCCGTCGCCGTCGCCCGCGGCGAGCAGCGCGCGACGCTCGGCTTCGACGGCGGTGAGGTCATCGTCCTCGCCCATGACGAACTCGATGCGGGGCTCGACGATGCTCCGCGGATGCCGGTCGATGCGGCGGGGCCCGTCGTGTCCTTCGCCGGACACCTGCTCGTGCCCGCAGCCGCGTCGATCGCGATCATCGGCCCCGGCGGCGCGACGGTCGCCGGAGCGGAAGTCCCCTGTGACGGGGCATCCGACGCCGACGTCACCCGCGTCGGGGTCGTGTTCACATGCGCCGACGGCGCCGCACTGTTCACGCGCGAGGTGGGCGGCGCGGTGACCGGGGAGAGCATCCCGCTTCCGGCGGAAGCGGAGGGTGCTACGGAGCTGTCGGGCCGTGCCGATCGACCCGACCTCGCCGGAGTCGCCGGCGATCAGGGGGCATGGCTGCTCGACGTGCGCGCGCGGCGCTGGGGTCTGATCCCCTCCGACGTGCCGCTCGTGCGGGCCGTCGCGCTCGGCGACGATGCGAACCGCACCGTCGCGCTCGACGCAGAGGGTCGCGTGCGCGTGCTCGCGCCCGACGGCACCGTGATCGCCCGCACGGAACCGCTGCTCGCGGCGTCCCTCCACGACCCGGCACTGCGTGATCGCGTGCACCTGATCGCGGATGCGCAGCACGCCTACGTCAGCGATCCGGCGACCGGATCCGTGCACGAGATCGACCACGGCGACGGCCGCCTCACCCGGACCTTCCCCGACCTCGACCCCTGGTTCCTCCAGCAGGTCGGCTGACCCTCGACGACCACGGTCGTCACCGCGCACCCGCGCACCCACCCCGAAGAAAGAGAGACGATCCATGTCCCGACCCCGCAGCCGCCTCGCGATCGGCGCGATCGGCGCCCTCGCCGCCGTGGCGCTCACCGGATGCGCGACCACCGCGCCCACCGCGCCCTCCGCCGAGACGACCGACGCGCCCGCCGACACCCACCACGAGAGCGACACCCGCGTCGCGATCGCCCACGACGGCGGCGTGCTCGTGCTCGACGGCGAGACCCTCGACACCATCGGGCAGGTCGAGCTCGACGGCTTCCTGCGCGTCAACGACGCCGGCGACCACGACGGTCACGTCTTCGTCACCGCCGCCGACGGCTTCCACGTGCTCGACACCGGGCTCGCCTCCGGCACGGTCGCCCTCACCGGTGAGCTGTTCGAGGCCGTCGCCGCCGGGCACGCGACCCCCCATGCCGGACGCACCGCCCTGTTCGACGACGGCACCGGTGAGGTGCGGGTGTTCGACACGGATGCCGTGGGCACCGGCACCCTGCCCGAGGTCGACACGATCTCCTCGGAGGCCGCGCACCACGGCGTCGCGATCGAGCTGTCCGACGGCACGCTGCTGTCGACCCTCGGCACCGCGGAGTCGCGCAGCGGCGTGCGGCACCTCGACGCCGACGGCACGGAGCTGGCCCGCGACGAGCAGTGCCCGAGCGTGCACGGTGAGGGAGCGGTGAAGGGCGAGGTCGTGATGTTCGGCTGCGAAGACGGCGTGCTGCTGTTCGACAGCGGCGCGTTCACGAAGCTCGATGCGCCGGACGAGTTCGGGCGCACCGGCAACGCCTACGTGACCGACACCAGCGCGATCGCGTTCGGCGACTACAAGACCGACCCCGACCAGGAGGGCTACCTGCTGTCGCAGCTCGTGCGGATCGACACGGCCTCCCGGAAGCTCTCGGTCGTCGCACTGCCCGACGGCGTGGAGTATACCTGGCGCGGCGTCGGCCGCAGCGGCCACGACGACGTGATCGTGCTCAGCGCCGACGGCACCCTGAACGTGCTCGACGAGTCGGGCGTGCGACAGGAGTCGTGGCCCGTCATCGCCCCGTGGGAGAGCCCGACCGAATGGCAGCAGCCGCACCCCGGCCTGCGCGTGGTCGGCGACATCGCCTACGTGACCGAGCCGGCGAAGAACCGGATCCTCGCGATCGACCTGCACACGGGTGAGGTGTCGGCCGAGGCAACACTCGACGTCGCGCCCAACGAGTTCGTGGTGGTCGGCGCGGCCGGGCACTGAGCGCACGCGAGGGGCGGGTCCGCACGACGGGCCCGCCCTTCGTCCTGTGTCGGCGGGGTGGGCTCAGTCCTGCTGCATGCTGAGCACCGTGGTGCGGATGCCGTCGGACTCGTACTGCACGGGCATGCCCGGATCCGCGATCGAGAACCAGAACACCCCGTCGCCCGTCTCGTACTTCCGGCAGGTGAGCGCGCCGAGCGGCGTCTCGAGACTCACGGTCGAGACGCTCGTGGTGTCGGCATCGAACGCCGCATGGCCCTGGAGCTCGGCCCAGGTCACTCGACTCGACACGACCGCGCTCGGATCCTCCGCCGCCCAGCGGTCGAGCGTCGCCCCGTCGGCATCCGTGTCGTGGAAGCGGTTGACGTGCTCGCCGAGGGGGCCGTCCGGACCCTCCAGCAGCAGGTGGATCGTCTTGCCCGATCCGGTCGCGTCGCGGATCTCGTCGGCGGTGAACGGCGTCGGCAGCAGCCCGGGGCCGAGCAGATGGGGATCGGGTTCGGTCATGGAGCCAGTCTGCGCCATCGCCGGGCCCGCGTCACGGGATGGAGCAACGCCCAGGTCTCTCGCGTAAAATCGGGACAATGACCGATGCACCCCTGACCCCCGACGAACTCGGGGATTCCGCCGACCCGGGTGCCGGTATCGACCCCGACGATCTCGCGACCACGCTGCGTGTGCTGCGCGAGCTGCACCGGATCGACAACGAGCACCCCGACTTCATCGCGGTACGTCAGGCCACGGCGGCGATGTTCAAAGACGTGAAGCGCGTGCGCCGCAAGCAGATCCGCGATGCGATCGCCGAGGCCGACAAGGCCGTCGTCGCCCGCACCGCCACGGGAGCGCCCGACCGCATCGACGACGAGACCCGCGGCAACGACCTCGCCACCAGCGTCGTGGATGCGCCGATCGCAGGCGAGCTGCTCAAGCCCCGCAACTGCTACATCTGCAAGCAGCCGTACACGGTGGTCGACGCGTTCTACCACCAGCTCTGCCCCGACTGCGCCCGCTTCAGCCACGGCAAGCGCAACGCCCGCACCGACCTGACCGGCAAGCGCGCCCTGCTCACCGGCGGCCGCGCCAAGATCGGCATGCACATCGCACTGCGGCTGCTGCGCGACGGCGCACACACCACGATCACCACTCGCTTCCCGCGCGATGCCGTCCGGCGCTTCTCGGCACTGCGGGACTCCGCCGACTGGCTGCACCGCCTCCGCGTCGTGGGCATCGACCTGCGCGACCCCGCCCAGGTGATCGGCCTCGCCGACTCGGTCGCCGCTCAAGGCCCGCTCGACATCCTCATCAACAACGCCGCGCAGACCGTGCGGCGCTCGCCGGGAGCCTACTCGCTGCTCGCGGATGCCGAGCTGCAGCCGCTCCCCGACGGCCCCTTGCCCGAGATGGAGACCTTCGGGCACACGGCCGATCCGCACCCGCAGGCGCTGCAGGCCTCGGTCGACGCGCATCCGCTGCTGTCGGTCGCGGCGCTCGGCGGCACGGTCGCCGAGCAGGGCGGCCAGGCGCTGACGGCCGAAGACCTCGCGCGCCTCGCGATGGCCCCCGGATCCTCCTCGCTGGAGAAGCACGCCGACGGCACTGCGATCGACGCCGGTGGCCTCGTGCCCGATGTGAACCGCGTGAACAGCTGGGTGCAGTCGATCGAGCAGGTCGACCCGCTCGAGATGCTCGAGGTGCAGCTCGCCAACACGACCGCGCCGTTCCTGCTGATCAGCCGTCTGCGCGCCTCGATGGCGGCCTCCGATGCGCACCGCAAGTACGTCGTGAACGTCTCCGCGATGGAGGGCCAGTTCTCCCGCCGTTACAAGGGGCCCGGGCACCCGCACACCAACATGGCGAAGGCCGCGCTCAACATGCTCACCCGCACCAGCGCCGGCGAGATGCTCGAGAAGGACGGCATCCTGATGACCGCCGTCGACACCGGCTGGATCACCGACGAGCGCCCGCACTACACCAAGGTGAGACTCGCCGAGGAGGGCTTCCACGCCCCGCTCGACCTGGTCGACGGCGCCGCCCGCGTGTACGACCCGATCGTGCGCGGCGAGGCCGGCGAAGACATCCACGGCGTCTTCCTGAAGGACTACGAACCCAGCCCCTGGTGACCGGGGGTCAGACCACCGGTCCGTGACGGACGATGCCGCCGGGCACCGCACCGCCGAACAGGGCGTCGATCGTGACGAGCGAGAACCCGCGGTCGCGGAGACCGGCGACCACCCGCGGGAAGACCCGCGCGGACACCGCCTGGATGTCGTGCATGAGCATGATCGACGACACCTCGGGGGTGTCGATCGCGTAGCGGGCGAGGTCGTCATCGGCGGGGCCCGCCCAGTCACGGGTGTCGACGCTCCACAGGATCGCCGGCTCGCCGGCGGCCGCGACCACCTCGTCATCGACGAATCCGCCGGGAGGGCGGAACGTGCCCACCTGCTGCCCGGACAGGTCGCGCAGCAGTGTCGCGGTTCGGCCCAGCTGATCCTGGATCTGCTCCGGGGTCAGCTTCGTCAGGTACGAATGGTCCCAGGTGTGGTTGCCGATCTGGTGGCCCTCCGCCGCGACACGGCGCACGGTGTCGGGATACGACTGGGCGTTCCTGCCGAGCATGAAGAAGGTCGCCGCCGACTGCTCGTCGCGGAGCACGTCGAGGAACTGCGGGGTCAGCTTCGACGGGCCGTCGTCGAGGGTGAGTGCCATGCACGGCACCAGATCGCAGGGCGTGTGCTCGAACCCCGAGCCCGCCGACGGCGTTCCCGTGAAGTCTCCTTCCGCGGCGAGGAGCGCCTGCGCGAACGGGGTCAGCGCGTCCGCCGCCTGCGTCGCGCTCAGGGCGACCGACTCGGGCTTCTCCCGGGAGCGCTTGCGCCACGCGGCCAAGCCGTCGAGCTCGGTCGCCGACAGATCGTCCGGGACGGGGATGATCACCTCGCCGTCGGTCAGATGAGCCGAGAGCAGCGCCGCGCGCAGCACGTCGAGCTGTTCGTCGGTGGGGTCGGCGACGGGCAGCAGGCTGAGACTGCCGGCATCCCGACGCAGGGTGTCGATGTAGGCGGGCCACAGCGACGCCGGGTCGGTGAACAGCTCCGCCTCGGTCGCGATCTCGCCCGTGCTGACATTCGTGTACAGGGTCGTCGAGGTGTCGGAGGCGACGCCGTCGGCGGAGGCCGTGAGGATGCGTAGCCGCTCGGCGAAGAACGGACCGCGGGCCAGCACGACCGTGCAGACGACGACGGTGCCTGTGCGGCCGTCGAGCACCTCGGCGGCCGGTGCGCTCGTCGCCTCCGGGGTGCAGCCGCGCGCACCCAGACCCGCCCCGGCCGGGTGCACCATGGGGCGGTAGCTGCGACCGCTGCGTGCCGCCTGCGCGGCGACCGTCTCGCGCACGACCTGCTCGACCGCCGCGGTGAACGCCGCATCTCCCGGGAGCGCCGCCCAGCGGGCATCGATGCCGACCTCGTCGTTGCTGAGCCGCATGTCCATCGTCGCGGCCTTCCCCGGGGCTTCAGGGGTCGGCGTCGCCACGATGGTGCCGCTCACGGTCCACTGCCGCGGCTTCCACCCGCTCACCGCGTCCGGCGCGCAGGCAGAGAGCAGCAGCGTCGCGCCGAGGATCCCCGCGAGCAGCCGGGCCGAGCGCGTCCGGCGCGACGTCATCGGGTGACCTCGATCGTCGCCAGCAGATCGGCGAGTTCGGCGTCGTACCGCGGCGACGGGGAGGAGACGAACGTGAGGATGACCGGACCCTCGGTGATCACGCCCACCAGCGCGTCCTGATCCAGGACACGCGCGTGCCGGATCGTCCCCACGCCGGCCGGCCCGTCGGTCAATGTCTCCTCGCTCACAGGGCCGAGCGGACCCGGCGCGACACGGTCGAGTGCGGCCTGCACGTCGGAGTCGGAGACGAGCGAGAACTCGACGGTCATGCGACGGTCGGGGCTGCCGGCCACCCCGCGGGACTCATCGCCGAAGTGGCTCCGCCACGACCAGCTGCCCGGCAGCACCAGGGTGGCCGTGGCGGTGTCGCTCGTGAGGCGGACCGTGCGCTCCTCTGCGGAGACGGAGGGGGTGAGGCCGCGCACGACGACCGGGACGACCAGCGCGGCGATGACCGCGAGCGAGACCAGCACGGTGATGACGACGACCGGGAGCAGTCGTTGCCGCGGCAGTGGCCGAGTCGGCCGAGGTGCCACCGTGGGTGTCACGAGGGGGCCGGTCATGTCGTGTCCTTCTGCGAGACGGGTGCCGCGCAGGTGCCCCCTCCTGGGGCGAGCCTAATTCACCCGTTCACCTGTCGGGTGGATTCACGGGCGTCGGGTCAGCAACCGCATTCCGGTCCGACATCCGGGAATCCGCCCGACAAGCGACGGCGTGGCGAGGCGGGTCAGGAACCGAGGCCGGGCGGATACGGATGCGGCAGCCACACTGTCGCGATCAGTCCACCGTCCTGGCGCGGGGTCAGCACCAGGGTGCCGCCGTGCGCCTGGGCGATGCGGTCGACGATCGCGAGTCCGAGTCCGGCCCCGGCATGATCGTCGCCGCGGGTGCGCTCGGCCCCGCGCTGGAACGGCTCGACGAGCGTGGCCACGCGATGCGCGGGAAGATGCTCGCCCGTGTTCTCGACCACCAGCGCCACGGCATGCGGCATGGAGTGCGTGCGCACCGCCACGGCGCCGCCGGATGACAGGTTGTGCACGATCGCGTTGAGCACGAGGTTCGTGACCAGCTGCGGCAGGAGCGCCGACGATCCGAGCACCGGGGCCGGCGCCCCGCCCACCTCCACCGCGACCCCGCGCCGGTCGGCGAGCGGCACCAGCGCCTCGACGGCCTCCTCGGCGAGCAGGGAGAGGTCGACGATCTCGCGCGGGAACGTGCGTCGGTCTGCACGGCTCAGCAGCAGCAGCGCCTCGGTCAGATCGATCGCGCGGGTGTTGACCTCCCGCAGCCGGGCGATCAGCGCATCCACGTCGCGATCCGGATCGTCACGCGCGACCTCCAGGAGCGTCTGCGAGATCGCCAGGGGCGTGCGCAGCTCGTGCGAGGCGTTCGCGGCGAACCGCTGCTGCTCGGCGATGTGCGCCTCCAGCTGCTCCAGCATCGAGTCGAACACGTCGGCGAGATCGCGGAACTCGTCGCGCGGTCCCTCCAGAGCGACCCGGTGCGACAGCGACCCCTGCGCGGCGAGTCGGGCGGCATTGCCGATGCGCTCCAGCGGCGCCAGCATCCGTCCGGCGAGCAGCCATCCGGCACCGAGGCCCAGCGCGAGCAGCACCACCATGACCGTCGCCGCCACGGGCACGAACGCCCGGATCAGGTCGGAGCGGTTCGGCACGAAGAAGCCGGCGTCGATCTGCACGTCGGGCACGTACCGCAGCAGATAGGCGGCGACCGCGCCCAGCAGCAGCCCGCCCGACACCACCACGACCGCGGCGTAGCTGAGGGTGAGCTTGAGGCGGGCGCTCATCCCGCGGCGCCTACGCATCCGCATCCGTCCCGATCCGGTATCCGACACCGGGGACGGTGAGGATCAGCCACGGCTCGCCCAGGCGCTTGCGCAACGAGGAGACCGTGATGCGCACGGCGTTCGTGAACGGGTCGGCGTTCTCGTCCCAGGCGCGCTCGAGCAGCTCCTCGGCGCTGACCACGCCGCCCTCCGCGTCGACCAGCACCTCGAGCACGGCGAACTGCTTGCGGGTGAGCGCCACGTAGCGGTCGTCGCGGTAGACCTCGCGGCGGAACGGATCGAGTCGGAGCCCCGCGACCTCCAGCACCGGTGGCCTGTGGCGTTGACGGCGGCGGTCGAGGGCACGCAGACGCAGCACCAGCTCCCGCAGCTCGAACGGCTTGGTGAGGTAGTCGTCGGCACCGAGCTCGAAGCCCGTCGCCTTGTCGTCGAGGCGATCGGCTGCCGTGAGCATCAGGATCGGGATGCCGCTGCCGGATGCCACGATCCACCGGGCGATGTCGTCGCCGGAGGGTCCCGGCACGTCGCGGTCGAGCACGGCGATGTCGTAGGCGTTGATGCTGAGCAGTTCCAGGGCGGTGTCGCCGTCGCCCGCGATGTCGGCAGCGATCGCCTCCAGGCGCAGTCCATCGCGTACCGCTTCGGCGAGGTAGGGCTCGTCCTCGACGATCAGTACACGCATGGCTGTGATCCTACGCACAGCGGTATATCGGCATCGTATGAAAAAGCGCATACGCCCCGGCAACGGCCGCGCTCCTTCACTGGGAGCATGAACACCCCCACCCACCCCCGCCCGTCGAGAGCACGCCGCCGACGACGGATCGCCATCGCCGCGGTCGCGCTCGCGGCGATCGTCATCCTCGTGTTCGCGGTGCAGCAGTCGCTGTCCGTCGCGTTCGCCGCGACCCCGGGGAGCCGTCCGTCCCCGGCCGCGGGCACATCCCCGGCCGACCGGATCTCCGGCTCCGTCGGCGTCCCGAGCGAGGCCGACGGCGTGATCCGCGACGGCGACCAGCCGACGGTCTTCGACGTCGACAGGGTCGCCGTGGGCAACCTCGACCCGGCCCTGCTCGCCGCGCTCCAGCGCGCGGCTTCCGACGCCGAGCGCGACGGCGTGACCCTGCGTGTGAACAGCGGCTGGCGCTCTCCGGCGCTGCAGGAGCGGATGCTGCAGGACGCGATCGTGCAGTACGGCTCCGAGAGCGAGGCGCGCCGGTGGGTCGCCACCCCGGAGACCTCCGAGCACGTCACCGGGGACGCGTTCGACCTCGGCCCGCTCCCCGCCCTCGACTGGCTCGTGCAGCGCGGATGGCGCTACGGCCTCTGCCAGATCTACGCCAACGAATCGTGGCACTACGAGCTGCGTCCCGAGGCGGTCGACGACGGCTGCCCCGAGATGCTCGCCGACCCGACCCAGGACCCGAGGACGAAGCGATGATCCCCCTTCTCACCCGCGAGAGCACCGCCCGCACCCGGCTGCACGCGCCGACGCTGCAGACCCTTCCCGCCGCCGTCGCCGAGAACCTGCGGCGCGTGCAGGAGGCCGTCTCGGTGCCGATCATGGCCGTGGTCAAAGCCGACGGCTACGGGCACGGCGCTGCGACCGTCGCCCAGGCCGCGGTCGACGCCGGAGCGGAATGGCTGGGGGTGACCGAGGTCGCCGAGGCCGTGGCGCTGCGCGATGCCGGCCTGACCGTGCCGATACTGTCGTGGCTGAATCCCTCCGGTGTCGACGCTGCCGCGGCGGCCGCGCACCGCATCGACATCGCGGTCGGCTCGCCGGGGGAACTGCGCGAGCTGATCGCGGACGCCGATGAACCCGTGCGCGTGCACCTGCATCTGGACACCGGCATGGCGCGCGGCGGCTGCCCGCTCGAGGAGTGGCCCGAGCTGTTCCGGCTCGCCCGCGCCGGGCGGGGCCGCGTCGAGGTGGTGGGGGTGATGGGGCACCTGCCGCGCGCGGATGAGGGGGACCCGGTGGCGAACACTGCGGCCGTGCTGCGCATGCGTCAGGGGCGGGATGCCGTGCTGCGGGCAGGCCTCGGGCCGGTGATCGTGCACCTCGCGGCCACGGCGGGCGCGCTGACCGATCCGGCGACGCACTTCGGTATGGTGCGGATCGGCGCGGGGCTCGTCGGCATCGACCCCTCCGAGCGGACCGCGCTGACGGGTGCCGCCCGGTGGACCGCGCCCGTGGTGCACAGCGCGTTCGCGCCCGCGAGCACCGCCGTCGGCTACGGGGGCACACACCACACCGAGGTCGACACCCACCTCTGCGTGGTCGGTGTGGGGTACGCCGACGGCATCCCGCGCGAGCTGCGCCCGGGAGCGGGCGTCGAGATCGGGGGGACGCGGCATCCGATCGTGGGGAGGGTGTCGATGGATCAGATCGTGGTCGACACGGGTTCGGCGGCCTTCCCGCGGGGCACGGTCGCGACCGTGTTCGGTCCGGAGGGCGGCGCGGTGCCGAGCGTGCAGGAGTGGGCGCGCTGGGCGGACAGCATCCCGCACACCGTCGTCACCGGCATCGGTCCGCGCGTGCAGAGGAGCGTGGCATGACGACGAGAGTGCTGGTGATCGGCGGCGGGCAGAATGCCGAGCACGAGGTGTCGCTGGCGTCGGCGGCCGCGGTCGCCGCGGCCCTGCGCATGAGCGACCACGACGTCACCTGCGCGACGATCGACCGCGAGGGGATGTGGCGCATCGACGGGCGCCCGCACGGGGGATCGGTCGCCGAGTCGCTCGCACTCGCGCTGCCGCTGCTCACCCGCACCGACGTGGTCTTCCCCGCGGTGCACGGTGCCCTCGGGGAGGATGGCGCCCTCGCCGCCCTGTGCGCGCTCGCCGGGGTGCGTGTGGTGGGATCGGGCCTGCGCGCGGGAGCGATCGGCATGGACAAGTGGACCACAAAGCTGGTGGCGCAGGCCGTCGGACTCGGCACCGCCCGCGGTCGGCTGATCGCGGCGGACGACATCGGCGACGTCGAGTTCGACGGCCCCGTGGTGGTCAAGCCGGTGTCGGCCGGATCGAGCCACGGGGTGAGCCTGGTCACCGAGGAGGGGGAGCTGCTCGCGGCGCTGCGGGAGGCGGCGCGCTTCGACCGCAGGATCCTCGTGGAGGAGGTCGTGCGGGGGCGCGAGGTCGACGTGGCGGTGTTGCGCGAGAAGGGCGGCATCCGGTGGGCGGCGCCGCCGCTGGAGATCCACGCGACGGGGCTGTTCGACACGGCCGCCAAGTACGACGGCAGTGCGCGTTTCACGGTGCCGGCGCAGCTCGACCCGGCCGAGACCGCCGCCCTGAAACGGGCCGCGATCGCCGTGTTCGACGCGCTCGGCTGCGACGGTGTGGCACGCATGGACTTCTTCCTCACCGAGCGCGGGCCGGTGCTGAACGAGGTCAACACCATGCCGGGGCTGACGGCCGCCTCGCAGGCGCCGCGGATGTTCGCGGCCGCCGGCGTGACCTATGTCGACCTGGTGTCGCGCCTCGTGCGCGCGGCGGTGTGAGCGGGCGGGTGCCCTCTCGCGTCGGCTGGCCCGACGTGGCGAAGGGCCTCTGCATCATCCTGGTGGTGCTCTGGCATGTGGTCACGAAGGTCGCGATCCACAGCCCGGGCGCGGGCCCGGTGACGGATGCCTGGGTGATGCTGAACGCCCAGCTGCTGCCGCTGCGCATCCCGCTGTTCTTCCTCGTCTCCGGGGTGTTCGCGGCCCGCGCGGTGCTCGACAGCGATGGCGGCTCCTGGCGGCGGCGGGCCACCCGACTCGCACTGCTCTACGTGGTCTGGGTGCTCATCCAGACGGCCGTCCTCGCGCTGACGCCGGATTTCGACACCGCGCACGCGAGCGACGGATGGCAGCTGCTCGCCCAACTGACGGTCAGCCCGACGAATCTCTGGTACCTGCTCGCGCTCGCCGTGTATCTCGTGGTCGGACGGCTGACCCGCGCTGTGCCGACCGCGGTGGTGCTGCCGCTCGCGTTCGTGGTCGCCGCGGCCGCCGGAGCCGGGGTGATCCCCGACCTCGGCAACCTGTGGCAGCTGGTGCAGAACGTGTTCTTCTTCCTCGTCGGGCTGCGGCTGCGCGCGATCGTGGAGCGCTTCGCCGCTGTGCCGCGCCCGGGCGTCGCCGCCGTGCTGGCCGCGGTCTACGTCGGTGCCCTCGCGCTGGTGTCAGTGCTCGGCATCCGGTTGCTGCCCGGGGTGTGGCCCGTCCTGGCGTTGATCGCGGTGGCGTTCGGGGTGGCGGTCAGCGTGCTCGTCGATCGGTTCGCGGGGGTGCTGGCGCGTCTGCTGCGCTGGATCGGTCGGCGCACCCTGCCGATCTACGTGCTGCACATGATGCCGCTCGCGCTCCTCGACGCGGGGCTGCGGGCGACGGGATGGCGGACCACTCCGGTGGTCGAGGCGGTTGGACCGATCGTGCTGACGGCGCTGGTGATCGCGACGTGTCTGGCGCTCCACGCGCTGCTCGTGCGGGTCCGGCTGGGGGCGCTGTTCGACCCGCTGCGGGTGACCGATCGCCTGACGATCCGCATCGCACGGTGAAGGCCTCGACAACCGCCCGCAGACGGCGGATGCTGGAGTCATGGCGGCCTTCACAGTGGACAACGCATTCAGCGGTTTCAGCGTCGACGACATCGACGCCGCGAAAGAGTTCTACGGCACGACCCTCGGGCTCGACGTCGAGGTCAATGCGATGGGGTTCCTCGACCTGCGGCTCCCCAGCGGCGGGTCGATCCTCGTGTACGCGAAACCGAATCACACCCCGGCGAGCTTCACGATCCTCAACTTCCCGGTCGCGGATGTCGACGCCGCGGTGGACGAGCTCATCGCCCGCGGCGTGAACACGAAGATCTACGGCGACGACGAGTTCCCGTCCGACTCGCGCGGCATCGTGCGCGGAGACGGACGCGGTCCGGACATCGCGTGGTTCCGCGACCCGGCGGGCAACGTGCTCGCTGTCATGCAGGCCTGAGGCGCTACAGCCGATCCACCCCGGTGACGGTGACGACGGCCTGACCGGCCTCGTCGGATGCGGCCAGGTCGATCGTCGCCGAGATGCCCCAGTCGTGATCGCCTGCCGGGTCGTCGAAGATCTGCCGGGCGGTCCAGGAGGTCGGGCCTTCCGTGAGGATCAGCAGCTTCGAGCTGCGGGCATCCGCTCCGGTGAGGATCTCGTCGTGGTCGGCGAAGTAGCCGTCGAGAGCATCGGACCACGCGTAGTCGCCGAATGCCGTATCGAGCTCGGCCAGCGCGGCGACATCCTCCCGCGCCGCGAGCTGCACCCGACGGAACAGTTCGTTGCGCACCAGGATGCGGAACGCGCGGATGTTGCTCGTGAGGCGCTTCGGCGCGGGCGGCACGATCGGCTCGTCGTCGCCGTGCCGGTCGAACGTGCCGTTGTCGACGCCGGCGATCAGCTCCTCCCACTCGTCGAGCAGGCTGGAGTCGACCTGGCGGACCAGTTCGCCGAGCCATTCGATGAGGTCGCGCAGGTCCTCGTCCTTCAGCTCCTCCGGGATGGTCTGCGACGCGGCACGGTAGGCGTCGGAGAGGTAGCGCAGCACCACGCCCTCGGAGCGCGCGATCTTGTAGTACGCGACATATTCCCCGAACGACATGGCCCGCTCGTACATGTCGCGCACGACCGACTTCGGGTGCAGCTCGAAGTCGCGAATCCACGGCTGGGCGGAGCTGAACGTCTCGAACGCGGCCGTGAGCAGCTCGTCGAGCGGCTTCGGATACGTGATCTGCTCGAGCAGCTCCATGCGTTCGTCGTACTCGATGCCCTCCGACTTCATCGCGGCGACCGCTTCGCCGCGCGCCAGGAACTCCTGCTGGCTGAGCACGGCACGCGGATCGTCGAGGGTCGACTCGACGATCGAGATCATGTCGAGCGCGTAGCTGCCGGTCCCGGTGCCGGCGGACGGATCCGGGTCGAGCAGCTCGAACGCGGCGAGGGCGAAGGGGGAGAGCGGCTGGTTCAGCGCGAAGTTCGGCTGCAGGTCGACCGTGAGTCGGATGCCGCCGTCCGGCGTCTTCTCGACGATGCCCGATTCGCGGAGCGTGCGGTAGATGCCGATGGCGCGGAGGGCGAGCTCGCGCTGGCGCTTCCGCGGCTCGTGGTTGTCGTATACCAGCGCGCGCATATTCGCGAACACGTCGCCGCCCCGCGCGATCACGTTGAGCATCATGGCGCTCGTGATCTGCATGTGCGAGGTCAGCGTCTCCGGCACCGCGTCGATGAGCTTGCGGAACGAGGGCTCGCCCCACGACACGAACCCATCGGGTGCCTTCTTGCGCACGATCTTGCGCTTCTTCTTCGGGTCGTCGCCGGCCTTCTTCACGGCCGCGGCGTTCTCGCTCTCGTGCTCCGGGGCCTGGGCGACGACAGTGCCCGCCGTGTCGTAGCCGGCCCGCCCGGCGCGACCGGCGATCTGGTGGAACTCGCGGGCGTTCAGCTGCCGCATCCGTGTGCCGTCGAACTTGGTGAGGGCCGTGAGGAGCACCGTGCGGATCGGCACGTTGATGCCGACGCCGAGGGTGTCGGTGCCGCAGATGACGCGCAGCAGTCCGCGCTGGGCGAGCTGCTCGACCAGCCGCCGGTACTTCGGCAGCATGCCGGCGTGATGCACACCGATCCCGGCCCGAAGGAAACGTGAGAGCGTCTTGCCGAAAGCGGTCGTGAAGCGGAACTCGGCGATCAGCGCGGCGATCTCGTCGCGCTGCTCGCGCGTGGCGACCTTGGTGCTGGACAGTGCCTGCGCCCGCTCCATCGCCGCCGCCTGGGAGAAGTGCACGATGTAGATCGGCGCCTGCCCCGTGTTCAGCAGATCGTCGATCGTCTCGTGGATCGGCGTGGTCTCGTAGAAGAAGTGCAGCGGGACCGGTCGCTCGACACCGGTGACGGTCGCCGTCTCGCGTCCGGTGCGACGGGTGAGGTCGGCCGCGAGCTCGGTCACGTCGCCGAGCGTCGCCGACATCAGGATGAACTGCGCCTGCGGCAGCTCGAGCAGCGGCACCTGCCACGCCCACCCGCGGTCGGGGTCGGCGTAGAAGTGGAACTCGTCCATCACCACCTGGCCGACGTCGGCATCCGTGCCCTGGCGCAGCGACAGGTTCGCCAGGATCTCGGCCGTGCAGCAGATGATCGGGGCATCCGCGTTGACCGAGGAGTCGCCCGTGACCATGCCCACGTTCTCGGCTCCGAAGACATCGACGAGGGAGAAGAACTTCTCGCTCACGAGCGCCTTGATCGGGGCGGTGTAGTAGCTGCGACGGCCTGCGACGAGGGCGGCGAAGTGCGCGCCGATCGCGACGAGCGACTTCCCGGTGCCGGTGGGCGTGGACAGGATGAGGTTGTTGCCCAAGACGATCTCGATGACCGCCTCGTCCTGCGTGGGGTAGAGGCTGATGCCCGTCGACTCCGCCCATTCGACGAACGCGAGGTAGACGGTGTCCGGGTCCGCGGCGTCCGGAACGAGGGCGGGATCGAGCCGCGGTGTGGAGTTCATGGTGCTTCGATCATCCCATCCCGTCCCGCGGCATCGCCCGGCGATCACGCGGTCGCGGCGCGCAGGGCGATGCGGATCATGTCGCCGAACGTCTGCTCACGCTCCCGAGCGGTGGTCTCCTCGCCCGTGACGATGTGGTCCGACACCGTGCAGATGGCGAGGGCGCGTCGCCCGTAGTACGCGGCGAGCGTGTAGAGACCGGCGGCCTCCATCTCGACGCCCAGGATGCCGTGCTGCACGAACGGCTCCGTCAGCTCGGGACGGGTGCTGTAGAACTGATCGCTCGAGAACAGCTGACCCACGTGCACGGTCGACTCCGTCGGCTCTGCCTCGCTCGCCTCGACCGCGGCGCGCAGCAGCGAGAAGTCGGCCACAGGGGCGTAGTCGAGACCGTGGAAGCGGACCCGGTTGATGCCCGAGTCGGTGCTCGCACCGTTCGCGATGATGATGTCGCGGATCTTCACGCGCTCGGTCAGTGCGCCGCACGAGCCGACGCGCACGATGGTCTGCACGCCGTACGCGTCGAAGAGCTCGTTGGCGTAGATCGCCATCGACGGCTGCCCCATGCCGGAGCCCTGCACCGAGACGCGATGCCCTTCCCACGTGCCCGTGAAGCCGAGCATCCCCCGCGTCTCGGAGTACAGCTCGGCGTCGTCGAGGAAGGTCTCGGCGATCCACTTCGCCCGCAGCGGATCGCCGGGGAACAGGACGATGGGGGCGATCTGACCGGGCTCTGCGGCGATGTGCGTGCTCATGGCCCCAGCGTAATCAGCGCCGCGGGGCCGTGTGCCCGCCCGCGCTCAGCCTTCGCGGCGCCGCACGATCTCGCCGATCCAGAGCGGCGCGAAGGGCGAGGTGCAGCCCGGCGCGGTGGGGTAGTCGGCCAGGACCTGCAGGCGTTCGCCGATCTCGAGCGCCCGGGCGCGCAAGTTCGGATGGAAGATGCCGATGTTCGCGAGCGTCTCGTTCATCGCCCACTGCAGTCGCGGCGGGGCGTCCTTCAGGTCACGGTCGATCAGATCGAGCAGGTGCGGCAGGTCGAGGCCGTCCGCGTCTTTCATCACCCGCACGGTCGTGAGTGACCAGGCCGCCGCGGCGACTGTCGGGTCGGCGTCGTCGAACCAGCGCAGCCGCAGCTCCTCGGCGAGCGGGGTCTTCTTGACGACGTAGTTCACGAATCAGTCGTTGACCTTGGGCGGGCGCGTCTCGCGCAGCATCGCGTCGAGTTCGTCGGCGGTGAAGTCGCGGGGGCGGCAGATGAGCAGGGCGAGCAGGCGGGCGGCCGTGTCTCCCGTCGCCCAGAGCTGCTGTGCAAGGGGCTGGTCGGTCTTGATCCTCTTGGCCAGCGCGCGCATGCGGCTGAGGTTGATGCCGTGGTCGTCGCCGCGCTTCTCGTTGGCCGCGCGCATCTTCGGATCCTCCAGCGCAGTGAGCTCGCTCTGCGCTTCTTCGACGCTCATGTCCGACATGTCACCAGGGTATCCGCGCCCGACCCCCTGCTGCCCGACCCACCCCCTTCCGCCCGACCCACCCCCTTCCGCACCGACGCAGAGGGGTGGCTCGCACGGAGGGGGGTGGTTCGCGCCCGCGGGAGATGCGGTCAGTCTTCGTCGAGGAGTTCGCCGCGGATGCGACGGAGGTCCTCCATGAGGGAGCCGATCAGGATCCAGTGCTGCGACGACGGCGGACGGATCACGAGCGGCGCGGTGAGTGCGGGGATCGCCGACGTCCGCGTCTCCGGGTCGGGCGAGGCCTCGGCGACCTGCACGGCCAGCCGCACATCGTGTCCGGCTCTCCGCAGCTGCTCGGCGATCGCGGCCACCGCGGGCTCCTCGCCGAGCGTGTCGTCGTAGTGGTCGAAGTAGGCGCGGGTCATGCCGATCGTCTGCGTCACGATCGGCGACAGTCGGTCGAGGAGCGCACGCATCTCGCGCAGGTCCGCACGGTGCGTGGAACGTCGCGGATTCAGGGTGAGCGACTCCTCGCCCGCCGCGATCGAGGCATCGGCCGCGTCCCTCATGGGTCGCAGCAGCCGCACCTCCAGCATCAGCTCCTGCAGCTTCGCGGGCGTCTGCGGTTCGGGCAGCGCTGCGGCGAGCCGGTCCAGGCTGGCAGCGAGCTCCTGCCCCAGCAGACCGACATCCCGTCGGGCGGGTGCAACGAGCACGGGCGGCACGATCGAGGCGTTCACGACGATGCCGATCACGACGCCGATCAGCGTCTCGACGATGCGCGCGAACGCGTACTCGGGGCTCGACGATCCCAGAGCCAGCACGAGCATGGCCGAGATGGCCACCTGGTTCCCGGTGCCGGGTGATGCCCGGAAGATCCACGCCACCAGCATCGCGACGACGATCGCGAGCAGCACGATCCAGCTCGGCGACCCCAGGAGCAGGCCCAGCGCGACCGCGATCACGACACCCGCGATCACGCCGATGCTGCGTTCCAGGGCCTTCGACAGCGACTGGTTGACGCTGGGCTGCACCACCAGGAGTGCGGCGATCGCGGCGAAGACCGGCAGCTGCGCGGGGAACACCCATCCGGCGATGAGCCACGCGGCGATCGTCGCCGCGGCCGACTTCACGACCTGCAGCAGCGGGGAGCGCCTGGTGGCGCGGATCGCGGCGGGGATGCGCATGCCCTCAACGGTAGTGGTGCGGATGCCGTCGCTGCGGCTCTTGCGGCGGGGCGAGATCCGGGGCTACGCTCTGCCTAACTAATAGTCGTTAGGCAATAGATGACCAGAGAGACGATCCTCGCCGAGGCCCGCACGATCTTCGCGCGCCAGGGCTACGCCGAGACCAGCCTGCGCGAGATCGCCGAGGCCGTCGGGATCAAGACGCCCTCGCTCTACGCGCACTTCTCGAGTAAGGAGGCGCTGTACGCGGAGGTGTACGCCGCGGTCGCCGTCGACCACACCGCCTACTTCGACGACCTCGTCGGACGCAGCGCCGAGCTGGCGCCGCTCGCCCGACTGCAGCACCTCCTCGGCGGCATCGAGGCGTACTACCGCGACCGCCCCGACCTCGCCGAGTTCAGCCTCCGGGCCGCCGTCACCGAGTACGGCCCCGGCGGCGAGCAGCTCCGACAGATCTTCCTCGACTCCGAGTCGACTCTCGCGGCCGCCGTCCGACAGACCTACGCGGACGGGGCAGCCGCCGGTGCCTTCCCTCCCGACGACGCCGACGGATTCACCGCTCTCGTCTTCGTCGTCATGGACGGACTCTTCCTGCAGCTCACCCACTACACGCCCGAGGTCTACCGCCAGCGCTTCGACCAGTCCTGGCGCTACCTCTCCACGATCCTCACCCGATGAACCCTCGCCGCAATGACGCGGCACAGGGCCCCCTCTCAAGGAAAAGATGATGACAAACACCGACTACGAGCACGGCGTCGTGCCCCAGGACCAGCGCAAGAGCTGGCTGTCGATCGCCACCGTGTGGATCGCGATCGGCATCGACCTCTCCGGGGCGTTCCTCGGTGTCGCCCTCGCGTCCGGCATGGCCTTCTGGCCGGCGCTGGGCGCCACGATGCTCGGCTCGCTCCTGCTCGGGCTGCTCGCCATGGCCTGCGCCTACGTCGGCGCGGCCACCGGGCTGTCCACCGCGATGATCTCGCGGGCGGTGTTCGGCAAGATCGGCGGCGCGGTCCTCGCACTCGCGATCGCGGTCAGCCTGGTGGGCTGGTACGCCGTGCAGGCGGGTTTCTTCGGCACGAACGCCCAGATCGCGTTCGCCGAGTTCACCGGGATCGACGTGCCGGTGCAGGTGTTCACCGCGGTCGGCGGCGTGCTCATGGCGATCACCGCGTTCTGGGGCTACCGCTCGATCAACCGGCTCAGTCTCCTGGCGGTGCCTCTGCTGCTGCTCCTGCTCGTGGTCGGCGTGATCGTCGCGTTCGTCGTGAACGGACCGGCCGGCCTGGATGCTCCGGTCGCGGCGACGTTCACGTTCGGCGGTGCCGTGTCGCTCGTGATGGGCATCTTCATCCTCGGCGTGGTGCTCGCGCCCGACATGGCGCGCTGGGCGAAGACGCCGAAGCAGGCGATGATCGCCGGCTTCGTCGGGTTCTTCTTCGGCAACTCGATCATCCTCGTCGTCGCGATCCTGCTGGCGCGCATCATGGACGGCACCGAGCTGATGGCGATCTTCTTCGCGCTCGGCCTCGGCGGCGTCGCCGTGGTCGTGCTGATCCTCGCCCAGTGGACCACGAACACCACCAACCTCTACTCGGCCGGTCTCTCGTTCGCCGCGATCAGCGAGCGCCTGAGCCGACGCACCGTGACGATCGTGCTCGGTGCCATCGGCATCGTGGTCGGCGTGATCGGCGCCGCCGACTACTTCGTGCAGTTCATCCTCGTGATCGGCACCATCATCGCCCCCTACGGCGGCGTGTACCTGGCCTCGTTCTTCACCGGACGCAAGACCGCACGCTGGGCGCACGGCGCCACCGTGCCGCTGGTCGACGGGTGGTCGATCACCGCCTGGGTCATCGGCATCTTCGTCGCCGTGGCGACCACGAATCCGCTCGACGGTCCCGGTTTCGGCTGGTTCACGCTGACGACGATCTCGGCGCTGGACGGACTCATCGTCGGCTTCGTCGCCTACCTCGCACTCCTGCCGCTGCGTCGCCGTGTCCGACCGGACGCCGTGGCACCCGTCGCGGACGATGCGGATGCGGAAGCCGCGCGGTTCGACGACGGGGTGAACGCATGAGCGGCGTGATCACCGAGGCCGACATCGACGAGATCGCTCTTGGCGCCGCGGTGCTCGGCACCGGCGGCGGTGGCGACCCCCACGTCGGGTCGCTGATCGCCAAGCGCCTCATCCGCCTGCACGGACCCGTGCCGCTGATCGCGGTCGACGAGCTGACGGACGACGACTTCGTGGTGCCGATCGGCGGGATCGGCGCGCCGTCGGTGAGTGTCGAGCGCATCCAGGCCGAGTCCGAGCTGCTCGCCGCGCTGCGAGCGATCGAACGAGCCGTCGGCCGCACGGCCACCGCCGTGATGCCGATCGAGGTCGGGGGCGGGAACTCGATGATCCCCATCGCCACCGCCGCTCTCGCCGGCCTGCCGATGGTCGACGGCGATGCGATGGGTCGGGCGTTCCCCGAGGCGCAGATGGTCACCTTCCACCTGGCCGGCTACGGTCCGGGCGCGACGGTGCTGGTGGATCACCACGGCAATGAGGTGGTGAGTCGTCCGGTCGACGGCGGCTGGTCCGAGCGCATCGCACGGGCGGTCACGGTCGAGATGGGGGGAGGGGCCACCATGATCGACTACGCCTACGGCGGTGCGGTCGTGCGCGAGTGCGCCATCCCCGGCACGATCGGCCTCGCCCAGCGCATCGGAGCGATCCTGCGCGGACGGGACGCGGCCGGACGTGAGCTCCGCGACGACGAGCGCATCGACGCCCTGTGCGCCGACCTCGCCGCCGTGCGGCTGTTCGACGGCAAGGTCGCCGACCTGCAGCGCGCGGTGGACGGCGGTTTCACCCGCGGCGCGGCCGAGCTGGTCGGCGTCGGTGCCGACCGGGGGAGCGGGTTCCGACTCGACTTCCAGAACGAGATGCTCCTCGGGCGGCGTGACGGCGTGCTGGCGGCAGTCACACCCGACCTGATCGCGGTGCTCGACCTGGCCACCGGGATGCCGATCACGACCGAGTCATTGCGCTACGGCGCCAGGGTCGCGGTCATCGCGATCCCCTGCCATGAGAAGTGGCGCACCCCGATCGGGCTGGAGACGGCGGGACCCGCTCACTTCGGCTACGACGTCGACTGGGTGCCGGTCGAGGACATCGCGCAGGCTTCCCGCCCGCGCACGACGGACGAGGAGGCCGCGTGATGGGCGGCGCATATCGCATCGGCATCGACGTCGGAGGCACGAACACCGACGCCGTAATCCTCGACGAGCACCTCGAGGTCGTGGCCTCGGTCAAGCGCCCCACCACGGTCGACACGGGAGACGGCGTGGCGGCGGCCATCGATGCGGTGCTCGCGGCATCCGGCGTCGACGCCGCCCTGATCGGGCACGCGATGCTCGGCACCACGCACTGCACGAACGCGATCGTGGAGCGCCGCGGGCTCGGCCGTGTCGGCATCCTCCGCCTCGGTGCACCCGCGACCACGGCTGTTCCCCCGCTGGAGGGGTGGCCGGACGACCTGCGCGCCGCGATCGGCGACCACGCGCACCTGCTCGCCGGGGGCTTCGAGGTCGACGGACGCCTGCTCTCCCCGGTCGACGAGGACGCCGTGCGGGCGGCCTGTGCGCAGATGCGCGGTGAGGTCGACGCGGTCGCCGTGGTCGGCGTGTTCTCGCCTATCGACGAGAGCCAGGAGGAGCGCGTCGCCGCCATCGTGACCGAGGAGCTCGGCGTTCCCGTGTCGCGGTCGGCGCGCATCGGCTCGCTGGGGCTGCTCGAACGCGAGAACGCGACCGTGCTGAACGCGGCGCTGATGCAGACCCTGCGGCAGATGGCCGCGGGTTTCGTCGCGGCGCTGCGCGAACGCGGCATCCCGGCCACGCCCTACTTCGGCCAGAACGACGGCACGCTCATGCAGCTCGAGTACGCGCTCGAGTTCCCGGTGCTGACCATCGGCTGCGGCCCGACGAACTCCATCCGCGGCGCCGCGCACCTTTCCGGTGCGACCGACGCGCTGGTGGTCGACATCGGCGGCACCACGACCGACATCGGCGTGCTCGTGGACGGTTTCCCCCGGCAGTCCGCGCACGCGGTGGAGATCGGCGGCATCCGCACGAACTTCCGCATGCCCGACGTGCTGTCGGTCGGGCTCGGCGGCGGCACGATCATCCGTGAGACCGCGGCGGGAGCGACCGTCGGCCCCGACAGCGTGGGCTATCGGCTGCCGCAGGAGGGACTGGCGTTCGGCGGGAGCACCCTCACCGCCACCGACATCGCGCTCGCGGTCGGTGGCGCAGAGATCGACGGGATCGCAGCTCCCGAGGTGCCGGCGGGCATCGGTGCCGCGGCCTGGAACGCGATGCGGGAGATCCTCGAGGACTCGATCGACCGGATGAAGCCCAACGCCGCACCGGTCCCGGTCATCCTCGTCGGCGGTGGGGGCATCATCGCCCCGACCGCACTCGGCGGCGTCGCGGAGCTCATCCGCCCCGACCACTTCGGTGCGGCCAACGCGGTGGGTGCGGCACTCGGCGAGGTCGCCGGGCAGATCGAGAAGATCTACCGCGTCGATTCGGCGGACCAGCGGGCCTCGCGGGCGGATGCTGCGGCCGAGGCCACGGAGCGGGCACGGCTCGCGGGCGCCGATCCTGCGACGATCGAGGTCGTCGCGGTGGAGGAGCTCCCGGTGGCCTACTCCGACGGCACCGCGGTGCTCATCCGCGCCAGGGCCGTGGGGCGCCTGGCCGCCTGAATCCTCGCTCAGACCCCGGCGGCCGGGGCCCGCGTGGCCGTGGTCTGCCCGGCGGCAGCGAGCCATCGCAGCGCGTCCGTCTCGTGGTCGCGCAGCCAGTGTCCGCCCTCCGGCACGATCCGCAACTCGGCATGCGGAAGGACGTCGAGCCAGGCGCGCCCGTGCGCGGCCGGGACGAGCACGTCGGCACCGCCGTAGACGAGCACCGTGGGCGCGGTGATGGCCGCTGGGTCGAACGCCCAGTCCCGCGCGAACAGGGCCAGGTCGTCCTCGACCCATCCGTCGATGCCCTGCGCCGCCCACTCGGTGGCCTCGACCGACTCCTCGTGCTGCACCTCGGGGCGGCCCAGAACCTCGCGGTCGCTCGCGGGCAGTCGCTCGAACCACTCGTGCAGGGCATCGGTGCCGTCGCCGAGCGACCGCAGATGCGCGGTCAGCACGGCTTCTCCGCGGCGGGCGGCATGGATCTCGGCGACCGTCTCCTCGACCATCCCGGTCGCAGCGTCGAAGCCGAACAGCGCGGGGCCGAGCCCCACGTCGATGCACAGCGCCGACACCCGGTCGGGAAGGAGCGCGGCGGTCGCGGCGGCATGCGGACCGCCGCCGGAGGTGCCGATCACGGCGAAGCGCTCGGCACCCGCGGCATCGGCGATGCGGCTGCTCCACTCCGCGGCGTCCGCGACCGTGCGTCCGGGCACCGTGGGGGAGGCGCCGTAGCCCGGGCGGTCGTACGAGCACAGGCGCACCCGGGCGTCGGACGGGCCGCGCCATCCGCCCGGCACCGCGATCGAGCTGCTGGGGGTGCCGTGATGGAACACGACGAGCGAACCGTGGGGGTCGCCCCATTCGCGCACCAGGATCTCGCCGGCGTCGGTGGGCAGCCGGAACTGCCGCGTCCAGGGCGCGCTCACGAGAACTCCAGCACGTCACGGGGCAGGGAGGACAGGAACCGGGGTCCCGTCTCCTCGAACACCACGGTGTCGACGAGGATCAGCGAGGTCCACGACTCGAAGTTCGTGACCAGGCCCGCCTCGATGACGTCGTCTCTTTCGTCGTCCATGCTCCAGGTGAACTCGCCGACGAAGTCGGCCGGGGCGACCGACAGCCCGAGTTCGTACGAGGCCGAGCCGGCGTCGGGTACGCCGCTCTCCGCGAAGTAGGAGCGCAGCGCGCCGATCAGTACGCGCCAGGGCGTGCCCACCGCGCCGTGCTGCTGCACCACGTCGTAGGCGCCTGCCGCGATCGCGATCTGCCGCCTGTCCTCGTCGGAGACGCGACCGAACATGAGCGGACGGGTCGCCCTGGCGTGGTAGCCGTCCACCGACGACGCCATGTCGGGATGCACGACGGGGCCGGAGCCGAGAGTGGTCGCGCCGCTCAGACGGTGCAGGGCCGAGACCGAGGAGCCGGCGGCGACCGTCTCGTGCAGAGCCGCGGGCTCGCCGCCCGCCCGCACCATGCCGAGCGAATACAGAGCCCAGGCTTCGAGTTCGGTCGTCTCCGGGGTCGCCTGCGTCTGGATGGCGCGGATCCCGGCATCCGTCGCGGCCTGCGCCCGCTCGATCTTCTCGATCTCGGCCGGACTCTTCCGGCGGCGGATGCCGCGGAACGGCAGGGTCACGTCGACGATCCGGAATCCGAGGCCGTCGAGCATCGCGTCCACGACATCGGCGACCGCGGGGCTGGGGATGCAGCTCCACCGCTCCATCCCCACGCGCGTGCCGGCCCAGGGGCGCACCTGCGCGGCGAGGAAGGAGACGTAGTCGTCGAGCGAGGCCTCGTGCATCGACGAGGAGGTCGGGAGGGTGCGGATGTCCTCGAGCACGGTCGAGGTGCGGGCGAGTTCCTCGTGATAGCCGGCGTCGATGATGAACGGGGAGCCGTCCGTGACGTGCACGACGATGCACTGCGCGGGCGGCATGGAGGTCGACGTGTGCTGGCGGTACCAGCGGCTGCGGTATCCGGTGAGCCAGGCCATGGTGTCGGGGGCGGTGAGGATCGCGACCGTGACGTCGGCGTCCGCCATCGCGCGCCGCATCCGCTCCAGGCGGTCGGCGTACTCGTCCCGGGAGAAGGGCAGGTGTGCGTCATTGCTCATCCGACCATCGTCCGGGTTCGGGGGTCGGTCCCGCCTACGACACTCGTCGTGTTTTCGGTGGCAGGATTCCACGTCTGTCGAAACCGCCGGATGCTCCCGATCGGATTGACTCTCTCCAACCCGACGCCGCGATGCGGCATCCCTTTGCACCGATGGAGGCGCAATGACCGTCAGCAGCCCGCCCAGCGCTCCCCCGGCCGCGCGCACCCTCTTCGGCCTGCCGCGCACCATGTACCCGGTGGCGGGGTTCGCCGGATTCGACGCCCTCGCCTACTACGGCATGCAGACGATCCTCGTCTACTACGTGTACTTCGCCGTGAGCGACGGCGGCCTCGAGCTGTCGCCGTCCGTCGCCATCGCCATCGTCTCGACGTACGGCGCCGCCACGTTCCTCGCCACGATCTTCACGGGCTGGCTCGCCGACAACGTGCTCGGTGCCGGCCGCGGGCTGAGGTGGGGCGCGGTGCTCGCGCTCGTCGGCTATCTCGTGCTCGCGTTCGTGCCCGGCCATGTCGGCCTGGCCGCAGGCCTCATCGCGATCGCGTTCGGCGCTGCGTCGATGTGGGTCAGCGAGGGTGCGGTGCTGGGCGGGACGCTCAACGCGCACGAGTCCAAGCGCGAGTCGGGCTTCACCATCTACTACCTCGGGAGCGCGGGCGGCGCCCTGGTCGGCATTACCCTCACCGGTGTGCTGCAGAGCGGACTCGGCTTCCGGATCGGCTTCCTCGCCTCCGCGGTCGCGATCCTGATCGGACTGCTCGTGTACCTCCCTTTCCGCCGCGGCACCGAGGCCACGGCCCCGGTCGTCGGCGGCAGCGGAGTGCACGGCTGGGCGCTCGCCTGGCCGATCATCGCGGTCGTCGTGGGGGTCGCGGTCGTCATCGGCACGGTGTCGCTCGGCTGGAACCCCGCCACGTTCGTCGGCGCCGGCGCGCTCGTCGCGGCGATCGGCATGCTCACGAAACTGCTCACCCGCAAGGACCTCGACCGCGAGCACCGGCGGCGGGTGCTGCACTACCTGCCGTTCTTCTTCGCGACCGGCATGTTCTCGATGCTCTACCAGCAGCTGTACACGACGGTCGCGATCCACTCGGAGGCGAGCACCGACCGCGTCATATTCGGCATCCAACTGCCGCCGTCCGCGGTGCTGGGCATCGCCCCCTTGTGCACCATCATCGTCGCCCCGATCCTCGCCACCGTGTGGGGGGCCCTGGGGGAGCGTCAGCCGTCGCTCGCCGTGAAGTTCGCGGTCGCGTTCGCTGGTTGCGCGATCGGGATGGGGTGGCTCGCCGTCGCCTCGGGCACGGGCGAGCTCACGCCGATCATCGTGCTCGTGTTCATCGTGTTCGTGTTCGGGGCGTCCGACGTGGTCGTCTCGCCGTCCGGGCTGTCGCTGGCGAGCGCCGTCGCCCCGGTCGGCTTCGAGACCCGCATGCTGTCGGTGCACTACCTGTCCGTTGCGATCGGCATCGCCGCGGCCGGGGTCGCCGGAGAGGGGTTCAGCCCCGGAGTGAACGAGACCGGCTACTTCGCCGGATTCGCCATCGTCGGCGCCGTCGTCGCCGTCGTCATGATCGTCGTGCGGATCGCCTTCGGGCGACGCCTCGTCACGACAGAAGAAGGAGAGATCGTCCGATGACCGCAGCGGGGAACACCGTCCGCACCATCCGCGCCGGAGCCGTCGCCGACGTGCTCACGGGTGAAGTGCTCACCGACCACGCCATCCTGATCGATGGCGAGCGCATCGCCGCCGTCGAGCCCTGGTCGCCGTCCCGGCATGGCGGAGGAGACGTGCTCGACCTGAGCGAGCACCTGGTCGCGCCGGGACTCATCGATCTGCACACGCACCTGGTCGGCGAGCTGGAGCGGGGAAGCTACAGCCCGTTCCTCACCGGATCCCCCGCACGGGATGCGCTGCTCGGGGTCAAGAACGCGCGCGCAACGCTGCGTGCCGGGTTCACGACTGTGCGCGATGTGGGGAGCTTCCGGGCGTTCGTCGACGGCGACCTGCGCGACGCGATCGATGCCGGCATCGTCGAAGGACCGCGCATGGTGTGCGCCGGCGCCTACGTCACGGTCTCTTCGGGCGGAGGAGAGATCACCGATCTCGCGGTCGACATCGAGCTGCCGCAGTCCTACCGCTTCGGCGTGGCGGACTCGGTCGACGAGGTGCGTTCGGCCGTGCGGCGCATCGCCCACCGCGGGGCCGACGTGATCAAGATCATCACGACCGGAGCCGTCTACGCCTCCGGCACGATCCCGGGTGCCCCCGAGTACACCGAGGCCGAGATCCGCGCCTGTGTCGAGGAGGCCGCGCTGTACGGGCTGTTCGTCGCCGCGCACGCGCACGGTGAGGAGGGGGCGCTGCGGGCGATCCGGTCGGGCGTGCGCACGATCGAGCACGGCACCCTGCTGGGAGAGGCCGCGATGGCGGCGATGCTCGAACACGGCACCTACTACGTGCCGACGACCTACCTTCTGCAGTGGGTCGAGGAGCACGGCGAGCGCGAGGGCTACCCCGCCGGGGTGCAGGAGAAGACGGAGTACGTGGCCGCCTCGGCCCGTGCCGCCGTGCGACTGGCGATCGAGGCCGGCGTGCGCATCGCCTACGGCACCGATGCGATCGTGTTCCCGCACGGTCGCAACGCCGGACAGCTCGCGGAGTTCGTGGAGTGGGGCATGACGCCGATGCAGGCGCTGCAGTCGGCGACCACGGTCGCGGCGGACTGCCTCGGGCGCTCGGCGGACGTCGGCGCGATCGCACCGGGCCGATACGCCGACCTGGTCGCCGTGCCCGGAGCGCATCTGGAGGCCATCGACCGCTTCTGCGACGTGGCCGCCGTGGTGAAGGGTGGGACGCTCGTCGTGTGATCGGGGCGCCGACCGGCCCCGGCGTAGGATCGGAGGCGTCTCGCCGGTCAGGTAGCGGAGGCCCGATGTTCGACACCGTGCAGGAGACCGTCGATCGGCTCGCGATGTCGCTGGGCCGGTCCGTGGTGCTGGAGGACGCCGAGTTCGTGCTGCTCGCCAGCAGTGCGCACTACGACGACCTCGACCCCGCGCGGCTCCAGACGCTCACCTCGCGCCGCCCGACCGACGCTCTCGCGACCGAACTGCGACGTCGCCGCCTGCACGCGCAGCTCGTGCCGCGGGTGCTGGAGCCGCTCCCGCAGCTCGGACTCGAGCATCCGCGTCTCGTGATCGCCCTGCGCTCCCGGTACGGGGTGCTCGGGTTCCTCTGGATCACGTTCGTCGAGCCGTTCACGCCGAGCGAGGCGTCGCTGGTGACCGAGACGTGCGAGACCCTGCGCGCGCTGCTCGTGAACATCTCGCAGTCGATCGAGGCGGTGAACGCGGAGGTCGAGTCCGAGATGCTCGGCCTGCTCACTCCGGACGCCCCGAGCCGTCGTCATGCCGCGAGCGAGCTCATCGACCTGGGCATGTTCACGCGGTCGCGCCGGTTCGTGGCGCTGTGCCTGTCGCTCAGTGCAGAGTGGGCGCCGTGGGGAGGGCCGCCGCCGCGTGAGGTCATCTCGCACGCACTGCTGCGCGCCGTGACCACCCCGATGATCGACGCGTACAGCTTCGTGCCGACCGCGCCGGAGACGTTGATCCTGATCGGGTTCCGCAACGAGCCGACCCCGGCCGCGATCGACGGCATGGTCGCGGCGATCATCCGCGAGACGGATGCCGCCGACGTGCAGGAGCCGCTCGCCGCTGTGCTCGGCATCGGCGCCCCGGTCGGTGAGCTCGCCGATGCCTGGGAGTCGTACGAGCAGGCGCTGGTCGGCGTGCGGGTGGCCCGATCCCGCGGCACCCGGGCGGCGTCGTGGAGTGCCGATCCGCTGGCCGCATCCATCGTGACTCTCCTCGCCGATGAGCCGCCGCCGCACCTGCTGCCCGAGCCGCTGCGGCGCCTGGCGCAGGCGCCCGCGGACACCATCGCCCTGTTCGAGGCCTACATCGCGCACGGTGCGCGGGTGACCGAGGTGGCCGACCGGCTCGGCGTGCACCGCGCGACCGTGCACTACCGGCTGCGTCGCGCGGCCGAGTCGATCGGAGTGGACATCGACGACGACGACGCGCGCTTCGTGATCGGGGCGTGGCTGCGGCAGCGGTCGCTGCGCCCCTGACACCCGGGTCTTCCCGAGGTCGGCGGGGAGTGCTTGCATGAGCAGATGGAGCGGGAGCGGCGGCTGCGGGACGAGACGAGGGCGGTGTGGGCGACCGTCGGGTGCTTCGTGGTCGGTGTTGTGGGCGGCGCTCTGATCCTCGGTGGCGGGTCGCGACCGCTCACCGGCGAGGGGTCGCTTGCGATGCCGGCGGCCGTGATCGCGGGGCTCGTCGCTGCCGCCGCGTTCCTCACGAGCACGCTGATGCACCGCCGCGGTGAGACCGCGCCGATGCCGCGCTGGCAGGCGACGGTGTCCGACTTCTCCGCGCTCGCACTGACGCTCGCGTTCGGTGCCGTCACGATGATGGGGGTGCTGCTCGCGACCCAGGTGCTGTCCGCGGGATTGGAGGGGCTGCGGCTCGCGGCTCTCGGCGGCGGACTGCTCACGGGCGTGGCGGCCGCGGTCGGCGGGCGCTTCGCGTTCGGCGCCGGTGTCGGACTGCGCACCGCCGACCTCGCCGCCCTGCTGTTCGGCTTCCTCGTGATCGGCACGCTGTTCGCGATGGTGACGGCCGCCGATCCGCGCTGGTGGGAGGCGAACTTCTCGCAGCTCGGCTCCGGCTCCTGGGCGTTCAACGGCACGCTCGTCGTGGCCGGGCTCCTGATCGCGACCGTCGGCTCGTACATCGGGCGGGACCTGCACCGCATGCTCGGCGACGCCGCTCTCGGGCGCATCGCGGGCGTCGTGGCACTGTGGGCGGGCACGGGTGCCGCTCTCGCGGCGGTGGGTCTGCTGCCCCTGCATCGCGCGCCGGTGCCCCACGACATCGCCGCGTTCGCGACGCTCGTGCTGTTCGCCGCGGCGGCCGTGGCCACCGTGACCGCGATCCCCGCGACGCCGCAGGCTCTGCTGATCACCTCGATCGGGGTGGGACTGCTCGTCGTGGTGGCCGTGGTCCTGTGGCTCGGCTTCCGGCTGTACTCGACCACCGTGGTCGAGGCCGTCGTCGTGGGGCTCGGGCTGTTGTGGATGGCGACGCTGGTGCGGGTGCTCGCGATCCTGTCGCCCGATCGTTCGCGTCCGTCCGCGCGCCGTGCGCTCCTCCCGAGGCCGTCGTCGCGTCGGTGAAAGCCGGACCTCGCGCGCTCAGCTCCGGGAGCGCCGCCGGACGCTCGTGAGGGCGAAGCCGGCCAGCACGGCGCCGATCCCGACGATGAGCGCGATCACCGGGACCGCCCCGCCCGTCTCGCTGAGCCCTCCGCCGGACGGCGGCGCCGGTGCCGGGGTCGGGCTCGGGGGCGGGATGACGACGTCGCCGTCGTCGGGCGGGGAGACCACGGGTGGACCGTCGGGCGGTGTCCCGGTGTCGGTGGCGGTGTTGGTCACCTCTCCGGCCGCGACGTCGGCCGCGGTCAGCTGGTAGGTGGCGGTGCAGTCGATGTCCTCACCCGCGGCGAGGGCGACGTCGCCGTTCGGGGTGTCGTCGGGCCCGCACGTGATCGGACCGAGCGTGCCGGTTCCGCTGAAGACGCCCTCCACCACGGTCACGTTCGTGAGCGGCAGGTTGCCGGTGTTCGTCACATGGAATGTGTAGGTGATGGTGTCCCCGACGGCCGCGGCGGTGGTCGGGTCCGCAGTCTTCTCGAGCGCGATCGCCGGTGTCGGCGGGATGATCACGTCGCCGTCGTCTGGAGGCGATACCACGGGTGGACCGTCGGGCGGTGTCCCCGAGACGGTGGCGGTGTTGGTGACCTCGCCGGCGAGGGCATCCTCGACGGTCAGCTGGTAGGTCGCGATGCAGTCGGTCTCGGCGCCGATCGCGAGGTCGAGGTCGCCGTTCGGGATGTCGAACAGGCCGCAGGTGATGGCGCCGAGCGTACCCGTGCCGCTGAACGCGGTCTCGTTCACGGTCACGTTCGTGAGGGGCAGGTTGCCGGTGTTCGCGACGTGGAACGTGTAGGTGATGGTCTGGCCGACGGCGGCGGCGGTGGTCGGATCGACGCTCTTGTCGAGCGTGATTGCCGGCGAAGGCGGGATCGTGACGATGCCGTCATCCGGCGGCGACACCACCGGCGGACCGGCCGGAGGGAATCCGGATGACGTCGCGGTGTTGGTCACCTGCCCTGCCACGACATCGGCGAGGGTGAGTGCGTATGTCGCCGTGCAGTCGATCTCGCCGCCGATCCCGAGGTCGACGGCGCCGTTCGGGATGCTCGTCGGGCCGCACGCGATCGGGCCGAGAGTGCCGGTGCCGCTGAAGGCGGTCTCGTTCACGGCCACGTCGGTCAGCGCCACCTCGCCCGTGTTCGTGACATGGAAGGTGTAGGTGACGACGTCGCCGACAGCGGCGGCGGTGGTCGGATCGACCGTCTTCTCCAGGGCGATGGACGGCGTGGGGATGTCGACGACGCCGTCGTCGGGCGGTGAGACGACCGGCGGGCCCGACGGCGGCGTCCCGGTGGCGGTGGCGGTGTTCGTGACCTGGCCGGCGGTCACATCGGCCGGGGTCAGCTGGTAGCTCGCGGTGCAGTCGATCTCCGCGCCGATCGCGAGGGCGACGCTGCCGTTGGGGATGCTGGTGGGTCCGCAGGTGATGGCGCCCAGGGTGCCGGTGCCGCTGAAGGCGGTCTCGGTCACGGTCACGGCGGTGAGGGGGAGGTTGCCGGTGTTGGTCACATGGAAGGTGTAGGTGATCGTCTCGCCGGCGAGCAGTGCGGTGGTCGGCGACACCGTCTTGTCGAGCGCGATCGCCGGGGCGGGCGGGATCGTCACGATGCCGTCGTCCGGCGGCGAGACGACGGGAGGGCCGGCCGGCGGAGTCCCGTTCGTGGTCGCCGTGTTCGTCACCTGCCCGGCGACGACGTCGGCGAGAGTCAGGGTGTACGCCGCGGTGCAGTCGATCTCCGCGCCCGGCGCGAGAGTGACGCTGCCGTTGGGGATGCTGGTGGGTCCGCACGTGATGGCGCCGAGGGTGCCGGTCCCGCTGAACGCGGTCTCGGTCACGGTCACGCTCGTCAACGGCACGAGGCCGGTGTTGGTGACGTGGAACGTGTAGGCGATGCTGTCCCCGACGGCCGCCGCGGTGGTCGGTGTCACGGTCTTGTCGAGTGCGATCGATGGTGTCGTGACGAACTGGGCGGCGACGAGGTCGAGCCCGCCGGTGGTGTTCGCGTCGGTGGTGAGGTTCCAGGTGGGTGGGTTCATGCTCGTCTCGTCGTTGCCGACGAGCGCGATCCCGTACACGGTCTGGCCGGCGGTGATGCCGAGTTCGGCGAGGGAGATGTAGATGCCGCGGATGTTCTGCCCGGACGAGGTGTCGCTCGGGTGCCACACCGTGTCGGTGACGTCTTTGCGGAGGATGGTCGAGCTGACCGAGGGGATCAGGTTCGCCGCCCCTCCCCAGGCGGCGACCGTGACCGGCAGGACCGGCCCGAACGCGGTGGGCGTGCCGTCGCCGGCGACCGCGGTGATGGCGGCCATCTTGAACGCGTCGTTGCCGCCGCGCTCGGCGATGATGACCCCGGTGCCCGCCGGGTCGATGGTCGAGAACGGCTCCCGCTTCACGTCGAGACGCTCGATGTTGTTGACGTTCGCGCCGCCCGCGTTCGCGAAGACGTTGTCCGCGCCGTCGGTCAGGACGTTGTCGGAGAGCACATCGAACATGGTGCGCGATCCCGGATCCGACCCGAGCACGTTGTAGTGCGTGCCGGTGTCGACGCTCCAGATGATCTGCCGGTCTGTGGTGACGGTCGCGTTCGGCACGCGCAGGGCCGTGATGGTGCCCGCGTCCACACCACCGCCCGCCGTCGGGACGAACTCGAACGTGCGACCCCCGATCGCGTAGGACGTGACCACGCTGCTGTTGCCGGAGCCGTAGTTCACCGTCACGGGAGCGCCGCACACGGGGATGCCCGATCCGCACGGGACGCCCGTCGTCGTGCTGACCGTCGAGGGCGTTCCGGCTTGGGGGACGAGCACCGAGCCGGAGACGGGAGTGATCGCGGCCGCCGGTGCCAGCCCCAAGAGAGTCACGGCCGTCACGGCGAGAGCTGCCGCCGCCACGCGCAGAACAGGCTTCTTCATTCGACGTTCCTTCATCAGAGACGAACCGAACCCCAGCGACGCCGCTGATCGTACTCCCGGCCGCACACGAGCGGAAGAGCCGTCTGCCGGCACCGGATCGGGAAGGCCGGGCCGGAAGATAGGGCATCTGCCCGATGGCAGCGACCCCCCTCAGAGCGGACTGTAGGGATACAGCGAACCCTTGAGGAGAACCCATGTACGAGCACCCGTACCTCAGCCGCCAGATCACCCGTTTCGAGCGGGAGCAGATGGAGCGTGCGGCAGCACAGCGCCGCCTCCTGATCGAGCACGCCGACCAGGTGCGACTGCGCCCGGAGGGGGCGCTGCGCCGGATGGTGCGCCGTCTGTCCGGCGCGACCGGCGCCCGACCGGCGGCGTCGCGCACCGACAGCGTGTGCGACGCGACGGCGGCGCACGCCCGGTGACCGCGGTCGTCATCCCGATCGGGACGCATGCCACCGCGGATGTCGGCGCGGGGTGGGACGATGAGTCCATGTCGTCTTCCGTCTCGAGCGCGCCGATGGTCGGCCGCGCGGCCGAGCTCGCCGAGGTGCGTCGGCTGTTCGACGCCGCGCGCGACGGCGTGCCCGCAGCGCTGCTCGTGGAGGGTGAGGCCGGCATCGGCAAGTCCCGTCTGGTGCGCGAGTTCGCCGAAGAGGTCGGGCCCACGTCCGACGTGCACGTGGGGTGGTGCCTCGATCTGGGTGCGGCGCGCACGCCCTACGGCCCGCTCACCGGCATCCTGCGCTCGATCGTCCTGCGCATGGGCGTCGAGCGGGTACGCGAGTCGGTCGGGATCGGTGCCGAGGCGCTGGGCATGCTGCTGCCCGAGCTCGTCGACACACCGACCGATCGTGAGCGCACGAGTCCCGAGCGGCTCCGCGATGCGATCGCCTCCCTCATCGAAGCAGCGGCCGAGCGCGCCCCGCAGGTCCTCGTGGTCGAAGACCTGCACTGGGCCGATGAGTCGACGCTCGCGATCCTCTCGTTCCTGCTGCGGGCGCTCGGGCGAGGGCGCATCCTGCTGCTCCTCACCTGCCGCACCGACGATGTGCGCCGCGGCGATGCGGTGAGCCGTTTCATCGGAGAGGCCACCAGGGCGCGGCTGCTGCAGCGTCTCACGCTCGGCAGGCTCGACGAGACGGCCGTGCGCGAGCTCGCCGAGCAGATCACCGGGCAGCCGCTCAGCGAGTCGGCGCTCGGTCGCATGCAGGAGCGGGCCGAGGGCGTCCCGTTCTTCATCGAGGAGATCGCCGGATGCTCCCAGGGCGCGCTTCCCGTCAGCCTCCGCGACCTCCTGCTGGCCCGCTTCGACCGCCTCGGCGACGACGCTCGTCGTGTCGTGCAGGTCGTCTCGGGTGCCGAGCGCCCGCTGACGCACCCGCTGGTCGTCGAGCTCGTCGATCTCCCGGAGCAGCGGCTCGACGAGGCGATGCGCGAGGCCACACGCAGCGGCATCCTCGTCGTCGTGGACGACGAGTACCGATTCCGGCATGCGCTGCTGCGCGAGGCCGTGCACGACGACCTGCTCCCCGGTGAGCGGGCGCGCCTGCACCGCTCGTACGCCGAAACGCTCGAAGCGCAGTGCGCCGGCGCCGACAGCAGCGACTCCGCAGCGCTGGCGTACCACTGGCAGCTCGCGCAGGACGATCGTCGAGCCCTCATCGCCGCCGCCGATGCGATGCGCCACGCCAAGACCCGGTACGCGTTCGCGAGCGCCGCGCGTTTCGGGGAGCTGGTGCTCGGGCTGTGGACCCAGGTCGCCGACGCGGCAGAGGCGGCCCGCATCGGGCGTCTCGACCTGCTGCTCGTGCTGGGTTCGATGCTGCGCAACGCCGGCGACGGCGAGCGCGCCCTCGCGGTGGTCAATCTCGCGCTCGACGAGGTCGACCCGGCGACGGTCGATGCGCGTCTGCACGCCCGTCTGCTGCGCGACAAGGCGTACTACATGATGAACCTCGGTCGCCCGGGGTCGATCCCCTTGCTCGAGGAGTCGCTGGCGGTGCTCGGCGATCGCGTCGAAGACGATCGGCTGCACGCCACGATCCTCAACGCGCTCGCGAGTCGCCACATGATCGGCGGCCACCTCGACCTGAGCTTCGCGCTCGCGGTCGACGCGGGCGCGCTCGCCGACCGAGCGGGCTCCGACGACGAAGCGTCGATCGCCGCGAACATCAGGGGGGCGTCGAACGCCCACCGGGGTCGCATCGAGGAGGGCATCCGCGACTACGACCGCGCCAGGACGCTCGCGCGGGGGTCGACCGCCGAACTGAAGTACCGGGTGAACTTCTCCGACCTGCTCACGCTGCTGGGCCGCTACCGCGAAGCCGTGCAACTGGCGGAAGACGGCCTCGCGCGCTCGCGGACCTACGGCGTCGAGCGCACCTCCGGCTCGGTGATGACGCAGAACATGGCGGTGCCGCTGCTGGAGCTCGGCGAGGTGGAGCGCGTCGAGGAGATGCTCGCCCGCGAACTCGCGCAGAACACGCTGCGGGTGTTCCGCATGTACACGACGATGACGCGCGTGCGCGTGCTGTCGTGGCGGGGGCGTCACGGGGAGGCGGCGGAGCTGCTGCGGGAGTCGCTGCCGGCATTCGAGGAGACGGGCACGGTCGAGCGACAGATCTGGTACGACACGACGGTGATGAAGGTCGCGGTCGCCGAGAGCAGCGGCGATCTGGAGGGGGCGCTCGGCGCGATCCTCGACATGCTGGCCGACGAGGGCCCGACGCTGCTGCACCAGCGGCGCCTCCTGTTGCAGGCGGGCTGGATCATCGCCGAGCTGCGGGCATCCGGGGCCGACGTCGCCGATGCCACCGCGACGGTGCGCGCGGCGTGGTGCGATCAGACCGCCGAGCTGCGGGAGTCCCTCTGGACCGTGATCCTCGATGCGTTGCTGACGCCCACGGTCGAGTCGCTCGAGGCCGCGGTCGCGCTCGCCGACGCCGACGACGTCCCGGTGACGTTCCGGGCGGTCACCCGTCTGGAGCTGGCGCGGCTGCGCGTCAACGGCGGCGAACGTGCGGCGGCGAGTGCGCTCCTGGCCGACGCGACGGCGATCGCGGAGCGCCTGGGGCACGTGCAGTTGCAGGATGCGGTCGCGGCGTTCACGGCTGCGGCGGGTCTGCGCTCTGCGTTGCCGGCGGCCGACACCGACCCCCTGACCGCGCGAGAACGTCAGGTGCTCGAGCTGATCGCGGAGGGTCTGAGCAACCGTCAGATCGGGGAGCGGCTGTTCATCAGTGTGAAGACGGTGAGCGTCCACGTCTCGGCCGTGCTGCGGAAGCTCGGCGTCAGCACCCGCACCGAGGCCGCCTTGCGGCAGAAGGAGTCCGCGATCCCGGTTGCGCGTCAGCCCGCCGTGGTAGCGTGACAGTGCGCGCGTGTCGGATGTTCCGGTGCGGCGTAGGCCGTGTCTCACGGCTAAGTCAACAGAAAGTAGAAACACATGGCCACTGGCACTGTGAAATGGTTCAACGCGGAAAAGGGCTTCGGCTTCATCGCTCCCGATGACGGCTCCGACGACCTCTTCGCCCACTACTCGGCGATCGTCGGCTCCGGTTTCAAGGAGCTCCGCGAGAACCAGAAGGTCGAATTCGACGCTGAGCGTGGCCCCAAGGGCATGCAGGCGGCGAACATCCGCGCTCTCTGAGCGCGCGCTGACTTCCTGAAGCCGGCCGGATCCTCACGGATCCGGCCGGCTTTTTGCGTGGGCTCGGCTTGGGGCACGTCTGACCCTCTGTTAGATTAGGCCAGGCTTACCAAACCTGCTGGCGCTCTGCGCCGTCGTACCCCACCCTCCCCACACCGAAAGGATCGCCCGTGCGCACCTCTCGAATTCTCGCCATCGGCGCCGCCATCGCCCTCGCCGCCGGCCTCTCCGCCTGCGCATCGTCCGCGCCGGAATCGACGGCCACCGGTGGAGGCAACCCGGCCTCCGACGACGCCTTCCCCGTCACGGTCGAGCACGTCTACGGCGAGACGACCATCACCTCCAAGCCCGAGCGCGTCGCGACCGTCGCCTGGGCCAACCACGAGGTGCCGCTGGCTCTCGGCATCGTCCCGGTCGGCATGAGCAAGGCCGCGTGGGGCGACGACGACGACAACGGCGTGCTGCCCTGGGTCGAGGACAAGCTCGACGAGCTGGGTGCCGAGACCCCGGTGCTGTTCGACGAGACCGACGGCATCGACTACGAGGCTGTGGCCGACACCGAGCCCGACGTGATCCTCGCGGCCTACTCCGGCCTCACGCAGGAGGAGTACGACACCCTCTCCAAGATCGCTCCCGTCATCGCCTACCCGAAGGTCGCCTGGGGCACCTCGGTCGACGACATGATCGAGATGGACTCCAAGGCCCTCGGCCTCGAGAAGGAGGGCAAGGAGCTGATCGATCAGCTGCACGCCGACGCCCAGACGGCGCTCGAGGCGAACAGCGTGCTGAAGGACAAGAAGGTCCTCTTCTCGTACATCGACCCGACCGACCTCAGCCAGATCGGCTACTACACGGCGATCGACACCCGCCCGGGCTACCTGCACGACCTCGGTCTGCCGTTCCCCTCGATCGTCGAGGAGAACAAGGACAGCAAGGAGTTCTACCTCACCGTCAGCTCGGAGGAGGCGCAGAAGTTCGACGATGTCGACCTGTTCATCACCTACGGCGACGAGTCGATCATCCCGCTGCTGCAGGCCGACCCGCTGCTGTCGAAGATCCCGGCCATCGCCGAGGGCCGCATCGCGATCCTTCCTGACGCCACGCCGATCGCGGCATCCGCGAACCCGTCGCCGCTGTCGATCCCGTGGGGCCTCGGCGACTACTTCGCGCTCCTGGCTGCGCCGCTGTCGAAGTAGCACTCCGTTCCGCACCTGCGGACTGACAGCTCCGTGACCTCGACAACCGTCATCGCACCAGCACCGGGAGCCGCAGACCTGCGGCGCCCGGTGCTGGTGCGCACACTCTGGCTGCTCGCCGGGGGCGTCCTGCTCCTCGTGCTCAGCATCCTGTCGATCTCGTTCGGCGTGCGAGCCGTCTCGTTCGACGACATCACGGCCGCCCTCGCCGGCCACACCGACACGATCGCGCAGGCCGCGATCGTCAAGCGGATCCCCCGCACGGTCCTGGCGCTCCTCGTCGGCGCGGCGCTGGCCCTGTCGGGGGCCGCGATGCAGGCCGTGACGCGCAACCCGATCGCCGACCCCGGCATCCTCGGGGTCTCCAACGGGGCGTCGCTCGCGGTCGTGTGCGGCATAGCGTTCTTCGGACTCACCAACCCGTACGGGCAGATGGGGTTCGCGATCGCCGGCGCCGGGATCGCGGCCGTCTTCGTCTACACGGTCGGCTCGCTCGGTCGGGGCGGGGCGACGCCGCTCAAGCTCGCCCTCGCGGGTGCGGCGACTTCGGCGGCGTTCGCGTCGCTGATCAGTGCCGTCATGCTGCCGCGCGTCGATCTGCTGCAGACGTTCCAGTCCTGGCAGATCGGCGGCGTCGGCGGTGCCGAGTGGCCGCGCATCGCCCTCACGGCGCCGGTGCTCGCGGTCGGCGCACTCATCTGCTTCCTGTGCGCGCGGGGCATGAACTCGCTCGCGCTCGGCGACGAGATGGCCAAGGGCCTCGGCGAGAACGTGTTCCGCACCCGGATGCTCTCGGCGCTGGGCGCGGTGATCCTCGCGGGTGCCGCCACCGCGATCGCCGGTCCCATCGGCTTCGTCGGTCTGATCATCCCGCACGTGTGCCGCATGCTCATCGGCACGGATCACCGCTGGCTGCTGCCGTTCTCGGCGGTCGCCGGTGCCGCGCTGCTGACCGCGAGCGACATCGTGGGCCGGGTGATCGCGCCGTCCTCGGAAGAGGTCCAGGTCGGCATCATCACCGCCCTCATCGGCGCCCCGTTCTTCATCTGGATCGTCCGACGGCAGAAGGTGCGTGAGCTGTGAGCACGACGGAGCACACCCTCGGCCGCGTCGACGAGCCGGCGTCCGCCCGCATCGCGCGCATCGTCGCGGGTCGCCGATCCCGTCACCGTCGGCATGCGGTCGCGACGATCGTCCTCGGCATCCTCGTGTTCGCCCTGTTCGCCACCGCACTCATGGTGGGCAACACCTTCTACACGCCCGATGAGGTGATCAGGGTGATCCTGGGGGAGACGGTGCCGGGCGCCTCTTTCACGGTGGGCGATCTCCGGCTGCCGCGCGCGGTGCTCGCGGTCCTCACCGGCATCGGCTTCGGCATGGCCGGCGTCTGCTTCCAGACGATGCTGCGCAACCCGCTCGCATCTCCCGACATCATCGGCGTCTCGGGCGGTGCCGGTGCCGCGGCCGTGGCCGGCATCGTGGTGCTCTCGGCCAACGGCCCCGTGGTCTCGCTGCTCGCGCTCGGGGGTGCACTCGTCACGGCGCTCGTGATATACCTGCTCTCCATCAGGGGCGGCTTCGCCGGCACGCGCCTGATCCTCATCGGCATCGGCGTCGCGGCCATGCTGCAGAGCATCACCTCGTACATGCTGTCGCGCGCCGCGAACTGGGACATCCAGACGGCCATGCAATGGCTGACCGGGAGCCTCAACAACGCCTCCTGGGAGCGCGTGCTGCCGATGGCGATCGCGGCGGCCGTGATCGTGCCGCTCATGCTCTCGCAGGGGCGCGCTCTCGGGGCGCTCCAGCTCGGCGACGATTCCGCGGCGGGCCTCGGCATCCGGGTCAACACGACCCGCCTGCTGCTCATGCTCGGCGCGGTCGCACTGCTCGCCTTCGCCACGGCGGCGACCGGCCCGATCGCCTTCGTCGCGTTCATGGCGGGTCCGATCGCCGCGCGCATCACGGGCCCGGGCGCGAACCTGCTGCTGCCCTCGGCGTTCGTCGGAGCCGTGCTCGTGCTCGGCGGCGACCTGATCGGCCAGTTCGCCTTCGGCACCCGCTACCCGGTCGGCGTCGTCACCGGCGTGGTCGGGGCGCCGTACCTGATCTACCTCCTCATCCGCACCAACCGCTCCGGAGGTTCGCTATGACCGTCTCGCACTCGCTGTCCGCGGCGGGGGTGACGCTCGCCTACGGCGACCGCACCGTCATCGACGGCCTCGACCTGCAGATCGCACCCGGGCGCATCACGACCATCGTCGGGGCGAACGGATGCGGCAAGTCGACGCTGCTGCGCTCGCTGGCCCGCCTGCTGTCGCCGACCGACGGCCAGATCGTGCTCGACGGCAAGTACGTGCACGCCCGGCCGACGAAGGAGGTCGCGCGGGTGCTCGGTCTGCTGCCGCAGTCGCCCGTCGCGCCCGAGGGCATCGCGGTCGCCGACCTCGTGGGCCGGGGACGCCACCCGCACCAGAAGATGCTCGCGCGCTGGAGCTCGCACGACTACGAGGTGGTGGCCGACGCCCTCGACGCGACGGGCACGACCGAGCTCGCCGACCGCAGCGTCGACGAACTCTCGGGCGGTCAGCGCCAGCGCGTCTGGATCGCGATGGCGCTCGCGCAGGAGACCGACATCCTGCTGCTGGACGAGCCGACCACGTTCCTCGACGTCGCGCACCAGGTCGAGGTGCTTGACCTGCTCACCGACCTGAGCGTCTCGCGCGGCACCACCATCGTCATGGTGCTGCACGATCTCAACCTCGCGGCACGCTACGCCGACGAGCTGGTCGCCATGAAGGACGGCCGGGTGCACGCGACGGGCGCCCCGCAGGACGTCGTCACCACCGCACTCGTCGAAGAGGTCTTCGGCCTCGCCAATCAGATCACCATCGACCCGGTCTCCGGCAAGCCGATGGTCACACCCATCGGGAGGCACCATGTCCGCTGAGACCACCACGACCGAGCGTCCGACGTACATCCTCACGCGCGCCGAAGTGCGGGCCGTCTCGCGCATCTCGCCCTCGTTCGTGCGGGTCACGTTCGGCGGCGACGAGCTGAGCGAGTTCGGCACCCCCGGCGAGGTGTTCGACAGCCGCATCAAGCTGGTGTTCCCACCGGCGTCGGGCGTGCTCCCCGAGTTGGATCGGGCGTCGGACAACTGGTGGCAGACGTTCCTCGCGGTGCCGGAGGAGGAGCGGGGATCCATGCGCACCTACTCCGTGCGCGAACTGCGGGTCGACGACGCGACCGGCACCGAGGTCGACGTGGACTTCGTGCTGCACCTCGAGCCGGGGCTCACCGGACCCGCGTCGCTGTGGGCGAGCGACGCGGCGGTTGGGAAGGAGCTCTACCTGGTCGGACCGCGTCGCGGTGTGGGCGTCGACGCGCACGGCGGTGCCGAGTACGCCCCGGGCGCCGCGCCGTCGGTCGTGCTCGCGGGCGACGAGACCGCGGCGCCGGCCATCGCGCGCATCCTGGAGGACGCCCCGCGTGACCTCCGCGGTGTGGCCTTCATCGAGGTGCCGTCGCCGGCCGACATCCTGCGCATCGACGTGCCGACCGGAGTCGAGGTGCACTGGTTGCCGCGCGACGCCGGCGAACCGCACGGTCTGCGGCTGATCCCTGCGGTGCTCGCGCATCTCGGCGACGCGGATGCCGCGGAGGAGCTTCAGGTGAAGGACCTCGAAGGCGAGGATCTGGTGTGGGAGACGCCGGAGTACTCCGGTCTCGGCGAGGACATCGCCGCCACGGATGCGCCGGCCGACCGCTACTTCTGGATCGCCGGCGAGAGCGGTGTGGTCACCACGCTGCGGCGGCACCTGGTGAAGGATCTCGGCATCGACCGCTCGCAGGTGGCGTTCATGGGCTACTGGCGCCGCGGCGTCGCGATGCGCGGCTGAGCCGCGTCACCGCTGCGGCACCGGGACGTCGACACCGCCCTCGACGGTCAGCCGGTCGCCGACCTTCAGCAGGGTGGGTGCGGCGACGAATCCTCCGGCGAACAGGGCTTCGCCCTGCTGGAACCGCGGCGACTGCATCACCATCGCCGGCGGGGCGAATCCGAACACGTCGGCGAGCTCGGCGAGGTCGAGCGGTGAGCTCATCCGCATCAGTGCCAGGTTGTCGCACTGGCTCAGGATGTTGGGGTGGATCTTCGACGGGCGCTGCGTCGACAGCAGCAGCCAGAGGCCGAACTTGCGTCCCTCCGCGGCGATCTGGATGATCCGCTCGCGCACGGCCACGTGGAGCGGGGAGTCGGTGTCGGGGGAGCAGAGGTTGTGCGCCTCGTCGATCACGATGAGGATCGGCCGTCGACTCTCCCGCTTCTCCCACAGGTCGTCGAGGACGGAGAGCGCGACGACGAGCGACTCCTCCGGGTAGGAGAAACCGCCGAGGTCGAGAACGGTGGCGTCGGGGCGCTCATCGATGATGTCGGTCACGGCGGCGTCGTCGAACGCCCAGATCCGCCAGTCCTCCAGCCGGAGGTTCTCGATCCGGTCCGCCAGGGTGAGTGCGGGCGGCGTGCCCCGTTCGCGGAGTCGTTCGACCACGGTCCCCGACGCACGACTCACATCCGTGACCTTGAGGTTCACCAGCTCGTTGTACTCCGCGCGGTCGGCGAGCGGATCCATCCGCAGCACGGCGGCCTGCGAACGCAGCGACAGCGACCGGAACCGCACATGGATGTCGTCCGCGTCGGCGGACGGGCCCAGCACCCGGATGTCGCGGGCGCCGAGGGCCGCGACATCCGCCGCTGCGGCCGAGGACGGCGTCACGCGGTGCTCGCGCAGGCGCACGAAGTCCGCGTTCGGGTCGAAGATGACCATCGGGAGGGCGGTGTGCACGAGCAGCTGCTCCAGCAGCACGCCGAGGGCGTAGGTCTTGCCCGATCCGCTCTGCCCGCACCAGAACGTGTGCCGGTTGAAGCGGTGCGAGAGCACCCGTGCCTCGTTCGCGGGGTTGCCCAGCAGGGTGCCCATGCGCAGGCTCGTCGGCGACTCGTCGTACACGACGGCCGTGGCGGCGGCGTCGGCCTCGGTGACGATCGCGCGGGAGAACCCGATGCTGCGCCGCCGGTCGAGGCGTCCGTCCGTCAGCTCGCCGAGCACGGTGCCGACGCCGTGCACCGTGCCGTCGTCGGTCATGCGCAGCGATTCGATCTGACCCAGCCGGGTGCGCCGCGACTCCACGAGGTGCACGAACATGCCGATCCCGAAGGTGGCCTCGACGGGGGCGTCGAAATGGAACTCGCGGCCGTCCAGCGAGTGCGCGATCGTGTCGTCGGTGTCCATCGAAGGCCTCTTCCCCTGAAGTGCGATCCCGTCGCGCGTCGGTCCCGCTGGCGCTGATCCGACGCTGATCGCGTCTCCTATACTGACAGCGATGACCAGGTCAGAAGCGGATCACAGCATCCTCCGCATCCATCGCGCCCTCCGTCCCGGCTTCGGCACCGAGGCCGCCGTGTACGGCACGATCCTCGTGAGTGGACTCATCGCCCTGGCGTCCTACTCCGGCGAGACGTCGGTCCGGGTGCTGATCAAGGTCGGCGTCACGGTCGTGGTCTTCTGGGCCTCGCACGTGTTCGCGGGCACGGTCGCCCGCATGGGCGAACACGCGAGCGACGAGGTGCGCGCCGAGCTCGGGCCCGCGTTCCGCGGCTCCCTGCGTCACTCCGTGGGGATGCTCACCTCGGCGACGGTCCCCGCACTGATCCTCCTGCTCGGAACCACCCGGATCATCCCCGACGACATCGCCAACGACGTGGCGCTCTGGTCCGGCGTCGTGATCCTCGCCTTCCTCGGCTACGTCGCGTTCCTGCGGCGGGGGAGCTCGCAGCTCGTCCGCATCCTCGGCGCGCTCGTGACGGCGTCGTTCGGGCTGGCGTTCGTCGTCATGAAGGCCTTCATCCACTGACCCGCTCTTTCCCCGCGGCGGGATCGAAAACGCACCCCCGGGACGCCCCGGGGGTGCGTTCTTGATCCCGCCCGGCGGCGGGTGGGGGGCGGGCTAGTTTGCGAGGAAGGACTTCAGGGCGGCGTTCACCTCTTCGGCGTGGGTCCAGAGCAGACCGTGCGGGGCGCCCTCGACCTCGACGTAGTCGGCATCCGGCACCGCCTGGTGGAACCGGCGGGCGGTCGCGTCGATCGGGAGGATGTTGTCTTTCGTGCCGTGCAGGATCAGCGTGGGCTTTCCTGAGGCGCGGACCGCCTCCACGTCGGCACGGAAGTCCTCGATCCAGGCGTCCACGACGGCGTAGGCGGCGACCGGCGCACTGGTGATCGCGACGTTCCAGCTGCCCTGCACGGCCTCCTCGCTGATGCGCGAGCCGAGGTTCTCATCCAGGTTGTAGAAGTTCTTGTAGAAGTCGGTGAACCAGGCGAAGCGGTCGCCCTTGGCTGCCGCCTCGATGCCGTCGAAGACCTCCTGCGGCACGCCCTCGGGGTTGTCGTCGCGCTGCACCAGGAACGGCTCGAGCGAGGCGAGGAAGGCGAGCTTGGCGACGCGGTCGTGTCCGTAGCGGCTCACGTAGCGGGCGAGTTCGCCGGTGCCCATCGAGAAGCCGACGAGCACGACGTCACGCAGATCGAGGGTCTCGAGCACGGTGTTCAGGTCGGCCGCGAACGTGTCGTAGTCGTAGCCGGCGTTCACCTTCGACGACTGGCCGAAACCGCGGCGGTCGTAGGTGATGACGCGGTAGCCCTGGGCGAGGAGCTCGCGGGTCTGCCGCTCCCAGCTGTGACCGTTCAGCGGATAGCCGTGGATCAGGACGACGGGCTGACCCGATCCCTGGTCCTCGTAGTAGAGCTCGATCGGGGTGCTGTTCTCGGTCCCGACGGTGATGCGACCCATGTTCCTGATCCTCTCGATTGCTGCGAGAACGATCGTTCTCGCGAATGGGACCAATCTAGAGAACGTTCGTTCTCGTGTCAAGTAGACTTCTGGGCATGACCGAAGACGAGGCCCGCGAGCGCATCCTCAGCGCCGCCGAAGAGCTGTACTACCGCAAGGGGTACGCGGCGGTCGGCATGGACGAGCTCCGTCATGCCGCCGGGGTGTCGCTGCGTCGGCTCTACTCCCTGTTTCCTGCGAAGACCGACATCGTCGCGGCTGTGCTCGCGCGCAAGCACAGCGAGTGGGAGTCCGGGCTCGCCCGCGCGGTGGCGGATGCCGGAGACGATCCGCGAGCCCGCCTCCTCGCCGTGTACGGCTACCTGGAGAACTGGTTCTGCGCCGACGACTTCCGTGGCTGCGCCTTCATCAACGCGTTCGGCGAGCTCGGCGGCACCAACCCCGAGGTCGCCGAGATCGTGCGCACGCACAAGGCATCCTTCCAGGAGTACATGGCCGCGCTGGTCGCCGAGACCGGGGCGCCGGCGGCGCTCGCCGCACAGCTGTCGATCCTCGCGGAAGGGGCCCAGAGCACGGCGGCGATCTCCGCGGATCCGGCCGTGGCGATTCAGGCCCGCGGGGCCGCCGAAGTGCTGATCGACGCGGCCTTCGCGCGCGTCTGAGCCTTCCGTCAGTGTCTCCGATCCGTGTCGCGTGTACTCGTCGGGAGTCTGGGTTCACCTGTCGGGAGATCGGACGGCTGTCGGGGAAAGTCGTGGCGTGTCGTCCGACAAGCGTCCGAACTCCCGACAAGTGGGCGGCGGATGCGTGACCGAACTCCCGACAAGCGTGTGGCGCGGCGGTGATTTGACTAACCTGGTTAGCGAAAAGGTGTGCACGTGTCAAGGCCGATGCGGCGCGTGTGCACGTCTCGTAGCGTGCGGGCATGGAATCGCGCATGAAGGACATCGGTCGCCAGAGCCTGGTCATCGCCGCGGCGGCGTTCATGCTGATCGCAGCGGCCATCGGCGCGGGAGCCTTCGGCGGCACCTCGGTCGACGACCTGCAGGACGGTGCGCTGTCCGCACAGGGTTCGTACCTCGCGCCAGCCGGCCCCGCGTTCTCGATCTGGTCGCTCATCTACCTCGGCCTGATCGCCTACACGGTGTGGCAGGCGCTCCCCGCGCAGCGACAGGACGTGCGCCAACGGGCGGTGGGTGGATGGATCGCCGCCTCGATGGTGCTGAACGGGCTGTGGCTCGTCACCGCGCGGTACCTGACGCTGTGGCTGACGGTCGTCGTGATCGCGCTGCTGCTGGCCGTGCTGGCGAGGGTGATCGTCGTGCTGGTGCGCTTCCCCGCGCGCACCGCCGCCGACCGCATCCTCACCGGCGGCGCGAACGGGTTGCACTTCGGCTGGGTCACGATCGCCACGGTCGCGAACACCGCCGCGTGGTTCACCCAGATCGCCCCGGAGAGCTGGGCGGACGCGGCCGATGTCTGGGCTGTCGCCGTGCTCGTCGTCGTGCTCGTGATCGGGTGCGCGGCGGCGTGGGCGACCGGCCGCATCGCCCCCGCTCTGGCCACGGCGTGGGGTCTCGCGTGGCTCGCCGTCGGGCGTCTCACCGGTGAGCCCGAGAGCACGCCGACCGCGATCGCCGCGATCATCGTGGCCGTGGTGCTCGTCGGGGTCGCGGTCGTCGCGGTGGTGCGGCGGAGAAGCCGTGCCGCGCGTCAGAGCACCAGGCGGTAGCCCATCCCGGCCTCGGTCAGCAGGTGCACGGGCGTGCTCGGCTCCTGCTCGAGCTTCTTGCGCAGTTGCGACATGTACAGCCGCAGGTAGCCGGAGTCGGACACCTGCTCGCTGCCCCAGATCTCCTTCAGCAGATCCTGCCGGGTGACGAGGGCGCCCGGATGCCGCGACAGGTGCTCGAGCATCCGCCACTCGGTCGGGGTCAGGTGCACGCGGGTGCCGCCACGGGTCACGGTCTTCGTCGCGAGATCGACCACCACCTCGCCGAACGTCACCGTTGACTCGCCGTTCGCGGGGATCGAGCGGCGGGACAGCGCCCGCAGACGTGCGAGCAGCTCGTCGACCTGGAAGGGCTTCGTCACGAAGTCGTCGGCACCGGCGTCGAGCGCCTCCACTTTGTCGGCCGACCCCGTGCGACCGGACACCACGATGATCGGCACGTTCGTCCACCCGCGCAGCGCCTGGATCACCTCGATGCCGTCGAGGCGCGGCATCCCCAGATCGAGCATGATCAGGTCGGGGTGCGTCTGGGCGGCGGCGGCGATCGCGGCCGCGCCGTCGGGGGCTACCACGACGTCGTAGCCGTGTGCGGCGAGAGTGATCCGCAGCGCCCGCACCATCTGCGGGTCGTCGTCGGCGATGAGGAGCTTCACTCCGTGTCCTCCGTGTCGGGGGACCCTGCGGCCAGCGGCAGGGAGATGACCATGGTGAGGCCTCCACCGGGGGTGTCCTCGGGTGTCAGGGTACCGCCCATGCCCTCGGTGAACCCGCGCGACAGGGCGAGTCCGAGCCCGAGTCCGGTGGTGTTGTCGGTGTCGCCGAACCGCTGGAACGGTTGGAAGATCCGGTCGCGCCGCTCCGGGGAGACGCCCTCGCCGCGGTCGATGATGCGGATCTCGGCACGGTCGCCGAGCGCGCTCGTGGAGATGATGACCCGGGTGTCGTCGGGCGAATGCCGATGTGCGTTCGCGAGCACGTTGACCAGCACGCGCAGCAGCAGCACCGGGTCGGCGAACACCGGCGGCAGTTCCGGATCGAGCGCGAGCTCGACATCCGCGGGCCCGAGGCCGAGCTCGTCGACCGCGGCGAGCACGCTGCCCGCGGCATCCATGCGCGACGAGGAGACGGCGAGCACGCCGGCCTGCACGCGGCTCACGTCGAGCAGATCGGTGACCAGGGTCGACAGCGTCGCCAGGCTCTCGTCGGCGGTCGCGAGCAGCTCGTCACGGTCGGATGCCGACAGCCCGCGGGCGCCGCGGAGTCCGCCGATCGCCGCGACGGCCGAGGCGAGCGGGCGTCGGAGGTCGTGGCTCACGGCGGAGAGCAGGGCGCTGCGCACCTGATCGGTCTCGGCGAGGGCTTCGGCCTCGCGGGCCGTGGCGCGCAGATCGGTGTGCTCGATCGCGGCGGACAGCTGCGCGACGATCGCATCCAGCAGACGGCGCTCGGGTCCGGCGAGGGGTTCGCCGTTGAGCTCCAGCAGCGCCCGGGGACCGCCGCCCGTGCCGATCCCGACCGGGATGGTCGTGGCCCGGCCGTCTGGCACCGGTTCGCCGTCGCTGGCGAGCACCTCGCCGTCCGGGGAGAGCAGTCGCACCCCGCTCAGCCCGAACGCCTCGCGGGTGCGACTGACCAGGGCGAGCACGGCGTTGTCGCCGCGGAGCACGTTGCCGGCGACCGCGGCGAGCAGCTCGGCCTCGGCGGCCGCGCGCTGGGCAGTGCGGGCACGGCGGGCGGCCTGGTCCACGATCAGGCTCACCAGGATCGCGATCACGACGTAGAGGGTGAGGGCGAGGACGTGCAGCGGATGCGCGATCGTGATCGTGAACAACGGCGCGACGAACAGGAAGTCGAGCGTGATGCCGGAGAGCACGGCCGCGAACACCGCAGGACGGATGCCGCCGATGAGAGCCACCACGACCACGAGCAGCTGATACGCCAGCACCTCGGCGGTGATCGACTCGGGGCTGCGGAACGTGAACATCACCCACGACAGCAGCGGTCCGAACACCAGGGCCACGCCGAGCCCGAGCAGCTGTCGCCGCCACCCGAGCGCTCCCCCGGTGATGCGCGGCAGCACCATCCGTCCGCCGGCCGCGGCGTGCGTCACGATGTGCACGTCGATGTCGCCCGAGCGGCGGATCACCTCGGAGCCGATGCCCGGACCGGTGAGCGCGGCCGTGAGTCGGCTGCGTCTGCTCACGCCGATCACGAGCTGCGTGGCGTCCGCCCCCTGCGCGAACTCGACCAGCGTGACCGGGATGTCGTCGCCGACGACCTGGTGGTACGTGCCGCCCAGCGACTCCACGAGCGTGCGCTGGGCCGCGAGTGCGCCGGGTGTCTCGTCGCGCAGCCCGTCCTGCGCCGACACGTGCACGGCGAGCAGTTCCCCGCCTGCGGAGCGCGCCGCGATGCGGGCACCGCGACGGATCAGGGTCTCGCCCTCCGGTCCGCCCGTGAGCGCGACCACCACGCGCTCCCTGGCCTGCCACGTGCCTTCGATGCCCTGCTCGGCGCGGTAGCTGCGCAGGGCGCTGTCGACCTCGTCGGCGAGCCAGAGCAGGGCGAGCTCGCGCAGCGCGGTGAGGTTGCCCAGGCGGAAGTAGTTCGACAGGGCGGCGTCGATCCGCTCGGCCGGGTACACCAGCCCGGCCGAGAGCCGGTCGCGCAGCGTCTGCGGGGCGAGGTCGACCACCTCGATCTCGTCGGCGGCACGCACCACCGCATCCGGGATCGTCTCCTGTTGCGCGATACCGGTGATCTTCTCGACCACCGCGTTCAGCGATTCGATGTGCTGCACGTTGACGGTCGTGACCACGTCGATCCCGGCGTCGAGCAGCTCGTCGACGTCCTGCCAGCGCTTCGGGTTGCGCGACCCCGGGGCGTTCGTGTGGGCGAGCTCGTCGACCAGGGCGATCTCGGGTGCGCGTTCGATCACGGCTTCCAGGTCGAGCTCGGTGAGCGCGATCCCGCGGTGCAGGTCGACCCGCCGCGGCACCTCGGGGAGTCCGACCGTCTGCGCGAGGGTCGCGGCGCGCTCGTGCGTCTCGACGATCGCGATCACGACGTCGTGGCCCTCGTCGAGCATGCGGCGCCCCTCGGCCAGCATCTCGTAGGTCTTGCCGACGCCGGGGGCGGCCCCGAGGAGTACTCGGAGCCGCCCCCGGCGCGACGGGCCGTGAGGTCGACGGAGAGGAGCTGCGGTCATTCGCCCTCCCGGTCATCGAGCGCGAGGTTGAGTTCGGCGACGTTGATGCGCTCGTCGCCGAGGAATCCCAGATCCCGCCCTTGAATCCTAGACTCCACGAGGTCGCGCACCGCCTGCTCGGAGAGGCCGCGCGCCTCGGCCACACGCGGCACCTGCAGCAGGGCGTAGGCCACGCTGATGTGCGGGTCGAGGCCCGAGCCGGACGCCGTGACCGCGTCTGCCGGGACCTGGGACGGGTCGACGCCCTCGCGTGCCGCGATCGCGGCCTTGCGCTCCGCGATGGCGGCGACCAGGTCGGGGTTCTCCGGGCCCAGGTTGCTGCCGCTGGAGCCTGCCCCGTCGTAGCCGTCGCCCGCGGCGGACGGGCGTGACTGGAAGTAGGTCGGAATGGCGTTGCCGTCGGCGTCGGTGAAGGACTGGCCGATCAGCGAGCTGCCCTTGTCGTCGGGCAGCGGCGAGCCGTTCGCCTGCCACGGGAGCAGGAGCTGGCCGATGCCGGTCACCAGCAGCGTGTAGCCGACACCGAGCAGGAGGGTGAGGACGAGCATCGCGCGGACGGCGACACCGGTGGTGCGGGCCGCGGTGCGAGTGGAGGACATGTCTGGATTCCCTTTCCGAGCCGGGTCAGAAGCCCGGGATGAGGCTGACGACGAGGTCGATGAGCTTGATGCCGAGGAACGGGGCGATCACGCCGCCGAGGCCGTAGATGAGCAGGTTGCGCTGCAGGATCTGCGAGGCGCTCGCGGGCCGGTACTTCACGCCGCGCAGGGCCAGCGGGATGAGGAACACGATCACGATGGCGTTGAAGATGATCGCGCTGGTGACGGCGGATGCCGGGGAGTGCAGCTGCATGATGTTGAGTGCGGCGAGCCCGGGGAACACCCCCATGAAGATCGCCGGGATGATGGCGAAGTACTTCGCGATGTCGTTCGCGAGCGAGAACGTGGTGAGCGCCCCGCGCGTGATGAGCAACTGCTTGCCGATGCGGACGATGTCGATCAGCTTGGTCGGGTCGGAGTCGAGGTCGACCATGTTGCCGGCCTCCTTCGCGGCCGAGGTGCCGGTGTTCATCGCCACGCCGACGTCGGCCTGGGCGAGCGCGGGGGCGTCGTTGGTGCCGTCCCCGGTCATCGCGACCAGCCGGCCGCCCTCCTGCTCGCGGCGGATGAGCTCGAGCTTGTCCTCGGGCGTCGCCTCGGCGAGGAAGTCGTCGACCCCGGCCTCCGCCGCGATCGCCTTCGCCGTGAGCGGGTTGTCGCCCGTGATCATGACGGTGCGGATGCCCATCGCCCGCAGTTCGTCGAAGCGCTCGCGGAGGCCGTCCTTGACGATGTCCTTGAGGTGCACCACGCCGAGCACGCGGCCGCCGGCACCGGGCGCGGTCACCGCGACGACGAGGGGGGTGCCGCCACGGGAGGCCACGGCATCCGTGCGGCTGGCGAGCTCCGCGTCGTCGCCGTCGAGTCCGAGCCAGGCGCGCACGGCGGAACCGGCGCCCTTGCGGATCTGCGTGCCGTCGGCGAGGTCGAGTCCCGACATGCGGGTCTGCGCGGTGAACGGCACGACCACCGCGTCGGCGGGGGCGGTCACCCGGATGCCGTTCGCCTCGGCGAGCTCGACGATCGAGGCGCCCTCCGGGGTGGGGTCGGCGAGCGACGACAGTGCCGCGACCTCGAGCAGCTCCTCGCCGTTCACGCCGGGCAGCGGCAGCACCTCGTGTGCGCGACGGTTGCCGTAGGTGATGGTGCCGGTCTTGTCGAGCAGCAGTGTGGTGACGTCTCCCGCGGCCTCCACCGCACGCCCCGACATGGCGAGCACGTTGCGCTGCACGAGGCGGTCCATTCCGGCGATGCCGATGGCTGAGAGCAGCGCCCCGATCGTGGTGGGGATGAGGCACACGAGCAGCGCGATCAGCACCGGGATGCTCACCGGCGATGCCGCGTACGAGGCGATCGGGTTCAGGGCGAGGACGACGACCACGAACACGATCGACAGGCTCGCGAGCAGGATGTTCAGGGCGATCTCGTTGGGCGTGCGCTGCCGGCTCGCGCCCTCGACGAGCGCGATCATGCGGTCGACGAACGTCTCACCCGGCTTCGAGGTGATGCGCACCACGATGCGGTCGGACAGCACGCGGGTGCCGCCCGTGACGGCGCTGCGGTCTCCGCCGGACTCGCGGATCACCGGGGCGCTCTCGCCCGTGATGGCCGACTCGTCGACGGTCGCGATACCGGCGACGATGTCGCCGTCGCCGGGGATCAGCTCGCCCGCCGTGACGATCACCACGTCGTCGCGCTGCAGCTCGGCCGACGAGACCTGGGCGGTCGCGGCGTGCTCTGCCGCGGCATCCGCGGCCGGGTCGTAGCCGACCACGCGGCGGGCCATCGTGCTGGTGCGGGTCTTGCGCAGGCTCGCGGCCTGCGCCTTGCCGCGGCCTTCGGCGACCGATTCCGCGACGTTCGCGAACAGCACGGTCAGCCACAGCCAGATGGCGATGCCCCAGGTGAAGGGGGCGGGCACCGGGGTGCCGCCCGACGAGGCGGGGCCGCCGAGGAACGGCTCGGCGATCGCGAGCACGGTGGTGAAGGCCGCACCGACCCAGACCAGGAGCATGACCGGGTTGCGGACGAGGGCCGTCGGGTCCAGCTTGCGCAGCGCCCCGGGGAGTGCCTGCACGAGCTGCGCCCAGCCGAAGGAACGCGGGGGTGTCGTCGGAGCGGATGCCGGAGCATCCTGCTGTTCGGAAGGAGTGGTGATGAGGGTCATGGTCAGACGAGGCCTTCAGCGAGGGGTCCCAGTGCCAGCACCGGGAAGTAGGTGAGTGCCGTGACGATGACGGTCACGGAGAGGAGGAGGCCGACGAACTGCGGCCGGTGCGTGGGCAGGGTGCCCGAGGTCGCGGGCACGTGCTGCTGCGCCGCGAACGATCCGGCGAGGGCCAGCACGAGCACGATCGGCAGGAACCGTCCGAGCAGCATCGCCACGCCCAGGGCCGTGTTGAACCACGGCGTGTTCGCGGTGAGCCCGGCGAAGGCGGAGCCGTTGTTGTTCGCGGCCGAGGTGAACGCGTAGAGCACTTCGCTCATGCCGTGCACGCCCGGGTTCAGGATGCTGGTCGACTCCACGTCTTCCCGGATGCCGGGGATCGCGAAGCTCAGCGCCGTGCCGCCCAGCACGAGTGCCGGGACCACGAGGATGTACAGGCTCGCGAGCTTGATCTCCCGCGGGCCGATGCGCTTGCCGAGGTACTCGGGGGTGCGTCCGACGAGCAGACCGCCGATGAACACGGCGATGATCGCGAGCACGAGCATCCCGTACAGACCCGATCCGACGCCGCCGGGGGCGACCTCGCCGAGCATCATGTTCAGCATCGGCATCATGCCGCCGAGCGCCGTGTACGAATCGTGCATCGAGTTCACCGCGCCGGTCGAGGTGAGCGTGCTCGCACTGCCGAACAGCGTCGAGCCGAGGATGCCGAAGCGCACCTCCTTACCCTCCATGGCGGCCCCGGCGAGCTCCGGTGCGGTGCCCCGGCCGGCCAGTTCGAGCGCCGAGAGCGCGACCGTCGAGACGAGGAAGAGCGTGCCCATGACTGCGGCGATCGCGTAGCCCTGCCGGTGGTCGCCGACCATGCGGCCGAAGGTGCGGGGGAGGGAGAACGGGATCACCAGGATCAGCAGCACCGACAGCAGGTTCGTGAAGCCGCTCGGGTTCTCGAAGGGGTGCGCGGAGTTGGCGTTGAAGAAGCCGCCGCCGTTCGTGCCGAGGAGCTTGATCGCCTCCTGCGAGGCGACGGGGCCGCCGGGGATCGGCTGCGTGCCGCCCGACACCGTGGTGACGTCGGTGAAGCCCGCGAAGTTCTGGATCACACCGCCCGCGAGGAGGGCCACCGCGCCGATCAGCGCGATCGGGAGGAGGATGCGGCCGAGCCCGCGGATGAGGTCGACCCAGAAGTTGCCGATCGTGGTCGAGCCGCGCCGGGCGAGACCGCGGATCAGCGCGATCGCGATGGTGAGGCCGACCGCCGCCGACACGAAGTTCTGCACCGTGAGGCCCGCGAGCTGCACGGTGTAGCCCATGGTCTGCTCGGGCGAGTACGACTGCCAGTTGGTGTTCGCCACGAACGAGGCCGCGGTGTTGAACGACAGCCCCTCCGGTACGGCCGGGAGTCCGAGCGACTGCGGCAGGAACGCCTGGAGCCGCTGCAGACCGTAGACGAGGAGCACCCCCACCACCGAGAACGCGAGAACGCTGCGGGCGTAGGCGCGCCAGGTCTGCTCGGACGAGGAATCCACGCCGATGAGGCGGTAGATGCCGCGCTCGACCCGCAGGTCGCGTGCCGAGCTGAACACATGGGCCATGTAGTCGCCGAGCGGGCGATACAGGAGCACCAGCACGACCACGACGGCCGTGAGCTGGAGGACGCCGAACCAGACGGACGCGTCCATCAGAACTTCTCGGGGGCCACGAGAGCGACCACGAGGTAGACGATGGCGCCGACCGCGAGGACGGCGGCGAGGATCTCGAAGACGATCATCCCCGCGCCCCTCCGTCCATCGCTTCGCGCTGGGCGGAGCCTCGGGCGCGTGGGCCCGCCTTCTCCACCGCCTTGGCGACCAGGGACACGAGGGCGAACAGCGCGAGAGTCAGCGCAATGTAGATGATGTCGAGCACGGATCCGATACAACTCCGCCGCGATGCCCGCCGCCGCGATCCTCACGCTTCCCCTACGCACCCCGCCCCGATGCATGCGCGTTGCTCACGGGAACCGCATCTTCGTGCGGGAACCGGGGGATTCGGCCCTATGCTCACGAGGTGGGAATCAGATGGTCCAGGATCGGGTCGGGGACGTGGGTCGTCGCCGGGCTGGTCACGGTCGCGCTCGTGTGCGTGGTCACCGGGTTCCTGCCGCGACCCGACGCCGGGGCCTTGGGGGAGCGGATCGCGCCCGTGCTCGGCTTCGTCGTGGCGATCACGATCGTCGCCGAGCTCGCCCGTGACGCCGCCGTGTTCGACGTGGTCGCCCAGCGCCTCGCGCGGTGGGGCCGAGGGCGGGTGGTGGCCCTGTGGATGCTGGTGGTGGCGCTCGCCGTGGTGAGCACGGTGTTCCTCTCGCTCGACACCACTGCCGTGATCGTCACGCCCGTGGTGGTCCTGCTGGCGCAGAGCATCGGGGTCTCACCGCTGCCGTTCGCGCTCGCGACCGTCTGGCTCGCCAACACGGCATCCCTCGCCCTTCCGGTCTCCAACCTCACGAATCTGCTCGCCGCCCCGGCGATCGGCGACAGCCCCACGGCGTTCATCGCGTTGAGCTGGGCGCCCACCCTCGTCGGCATCCTCGTACCGGTCGCGATCCTCACGGTCATGCACCGGCGCACGGTGTTCCGCACCTACGAGACGCCCGCACCGCGACGCCCGGCCGACCCTGCACTGTTCTGGAGCGCCACGGGCATCCTCCTGGTGCTGATGCCCCTGCTCGCGATCACGCACGACGTGTGGATCCCGGCCACGGGCGCCGCCCTCGCGCTGATCGTGCTGTTCGCCGTGCGTCGGCGTCGGGCGCTGCGCATCGCCCTGGTCCCGTGGCAGGCGCTCGCGCTCGCCGCGTCGCTGTTCGTGCTGGTCGAGGCCGCGCACGCGCACGGTCTGCTCGACTTCCTCACGTCGCCGACCGCGAACGGCGACTCCCCCGGCGACCTGTTCCGGCTGGCCGCGCTCGGTGCGGTGAGCGCCAACGCGATCAACAACCTCCCGGCCTACCTGGTGCTCGAGCCGGCCGCGGGAGACCCGGTGGCGCTGATGGCCCTGCTGATCGGCGTCAACGTGGGTCCGCTCATCACCCCGTGGGCCTCGCTCGCGACGCTGCTCTGGCATCACCGGATCGTCGCGTTGGGCGTGACGATCCGGTGGAGCCGCTTCATGATGTGGGGCGTGCTGGCGGCGGTGCCGACCGTGCTCGCCGCTGTGCTGGTGCTGGCGCTCGTCTCGGGCTAGCCCTGCACCGGACGCGCCGGTCAGCGCGTCGCGAGCGCGTCCAGGAACGTGCGCGTCTGGGCCGCGAGCTCGGGCGACCGGGTGTGGTGCAGGTAGTGGCCGCCGTCGATCCGCACGACCTCGCCGTGGTCGACGCTCGCGGCCTGGGTCTCGTGCAGCTCGAGCCAGCCCGGCACCTCGGCGTCCTCCTCGGCCACGAACAGCAGCACGGGGAGATCGGCGGGGAACGTCGTGCCGCTGACGGCCACGAAGTTCTCCTTCGCACGGTCCATCTCGTCGAGCAGGGTCGGAGCGGCGGCGTTCCTGGCGCTGAGCACCTGCATCCGCTCCTTCGTGTCGTCGTCGTACGGCAGTCCCGCGTAGGGATCGCCGGCGATGGCCCCGAGCACGCGGGTGATCCCGAGCGCGGAGAGGGTGGCGATGGTGGATGTCGGCATCGGCTCGTCCCAGCCGGGCTGGTCGGGCACGCTGCTGTCGATGCCGATGAAGGCCGTGACCTCGTCGGGGTAGGCGGCCGTGTACGTCAGGGCGTAGATGCCGGAGATCGAGTGCCCCATGAGCGAGTACCGGTCGATGCCGAGCTCCTGCAGCGCGGCGTGCACCTCCCCGGTGATGTTCTCGGCCGTGCGCGGGGTGTCGGTCTGGTCGCTGAGTCCGGTGTCGAAGGGTTCCACCGCCACCACCCGGTACGTGTCCTGCAGCTCCGCGATCAGCGGCTGGAAGTCGAGCCCCGGCGCCGCGGTGCCCAGTCCGGGGAGCAGCACGATCGTCTCCTCGCCCTCACCCGCCACGACCACGTTCATCTCCTTGCCGTCGACGGTCACCGTCTCGCCGTAGGGGGTGAACAGCGATTCCTCGACCTTCGTCGCGATGACGTTCCCGATCGCGGTCGCGGCGACCGTGAGCACGGGGACCGCGACGAGGACTCCGAGGGTGGTGAGGACGACTCTCCAGGGCTTGCGCATGCTGCTCTCTCTCGACCGCGGGTTCGGTTCCGGGTCTGCGATCCAGTCCATCCGACCCCGGCATCCCCGGGAAGTGTCGACTCGTCACCGGCTGCGGTGACTTGTGTCACGGCGTCGCTTCACACCCGCCGCATCTCCTCGGCGAGCGCGCTGTTCGTCTCCGCGAACCGTGCGGTGATGTTCTCGCGCACCTCGGGCGACTTGTTCTGGCTGAGCTTGGCGCGCGCATCGAAGCGGTCGACGCGCATCCGCAGGCCGACGGTGCCTTTCGCGGCGCGGCGGGTGCCGGCCTCGTCTTCGGAGAGATGCCGACCGTGTTCCTGCCGGTCCTCGAAATGGTCGGTCAGCCGGGTGAGCATCGCGTAGTTCTCCTCGTCGCTGAGGATCTCCGGGGTGCCGTAGAGGTGCGCGGTGACGTGGTTCCAGGTCGGGACCAGGTCGCCGGGGGCGTAGAGTCTCGGCGAGACGTAGTCATGCGGCCCCTGGATGATCACCAGCACCTCGTGCCGGCCCAGCTCGTGGAGCTGCTCGTCCGGCCGCCCGAAGTGGCTCACGATCACGATGTCGTCCTCGTCGTCGAGCAGCAGCGCGGGGTAGTGCGAGGCGACGAGGCCGCCGCTCGCGGGGGACACGAACGTCGCCCACGGGTTGTCACGGATCAGGCGCTTGACCTCGTCGGGGTCGGTCATCAGGTAGCGGGGTGTGTGGCGCATCAGGACTCCTCGGTGCGGGGACGGTGGTTCAGACGGGTGCGCACCGCGAGCGCGGCGCAGACGATGACGACGAGGCCGCCGACGGCGGTCGCCCAGCCGATGGGTTCGTGCAGAAGCAGCGCGGCCCAGGCGATGCCCATCACGGGTTGGACGAGCTGGATCTGGCTGACCTGCGCCATCGGGCCGATCGCGAGGCCGCGGTACCAGGCGAAGAAGCCGAGGAACATGCTCACGGCGGCGAGGTAGCCGAACGCGAGCCACTGCACAGGTGTCGCGGCTGGTGGCTGCTCGACGCCGGCGACGACGGTCAGCACCGACATGAGGGGAGCCGCGAGCACGAGCGCCCACGACACCGTCTGCCAGGATCCGAGTTCGCGGGCGAGCAGACCGCCTTCCGCGTAGCCGATGGCGGCGGCGATGACGGCCCCGAACAGGAGCAGGTCGGCTCCGGTGAGCGACCCGAGCCCACCGTTCTGGAGTGCGGCGAAGGTCACGGCGGCGACCGCCCCGAGGATCGCGAACACCCAGAAGGACCGGGCGGGGCGCTCCCCGGTGCGGATCACGATGGCCACGGCGGTCGCAGCGGGCAGCAGCCCGATCACCACGGCGCCGTGGCTGGCCGGCGTCGTGGTCATCGCGAACGAGGTCAGCAGCGGGAAGCCGGCGACCACCCCTCCCGCGACGATCGCGAGCCGCCACCACTGCACGCTCGTGGGCGGTCGCTGCCGTGTCACCGCCAGGGCGATCCCGGCGAGGAGCGCCGCGACCACGGCGCGCCCCGAGCCGATGAACAGCGGTGAGAGGCCGCCGACCGCGATGCGCGTGAACGGAAGGGTGAAGGAGAAGGCGGCGACGCCGAGAAGCCCCCACCAGAGACCGGCGCGCGTCGATAGCACTGTCGCACGCGGAGCGATAACGCTACTCTGTTCTTTCATGAATCAGGATAGCACTGAGCGCATCGTCGCCGGAGTCCGTGCCTGGGTGGCATCCGCTGCTCCCGGGGCGCAGGTCCCCTCGAACCGCGCGCTCATGGCCGAGTACGGCGCCAGCCCGGTGACGGTGCAGAAGGCGATGCAGCACCTCGCTCGACTCGGCCTGGTGGAGTCCCGACCGGGAGCGGGGACGTTCGTGCGCGCCGTGCGTCCCACCCGATCCGTGGACTACGGCTGGCAGACCGCGGCACTCGGGGCTTCGCCGTCCCCCCTCGCCGGGCTCTCCTCCACGCAGCGCACCGTCGCACCCGACGCGATCGGACTGCACTCGGGATACCCCGCGGTCGAACTGCTGCCGGAGCGACTGGTGCGCCAGGCGATCGTGCGCGCCGCGCGCACCGAGGCGGCGCTGACCCGATCCCCGGCCGCCGGACTCCCCGACCTGCAGGCGTGGTTCGCCGGCGAACTCGCCTCCTCCGCACCCGCCGGCGTCACGCCGGCCTCGGCCCGCGACGCCCTGATCATCTCGGGCAGCCAGAGCGGGTTGAGCTCGATCTTCCGCGCGGTCGTCGGTCCCGGTCAGCCGCTGCTGATCGAATCGCCGACGTACTGGGGTGCCATGCTCGCGGCCGCACAGGCAGGCGTCGTCCTGGTGCCGATCCCCTCCGGCCCCCAGGGGCCCGATCCGGACGACGTCGAGCGGGCGTTCGCGCAGACTGGGGCACGGGCGTTCTACGCGCAGCCGACGTTCGCCAACCCGACCGGAGCGCAGTGGCCGACGGCGACCGGTGAGGCCGTGCTCGAGGCCGTCCGTCGGCACGGGGCCTTCCTGATCGAGGACGACTGGGCGCACGACCTCGGGATCGATGCGGATCCGCGTCCCGTGGCCGCATCCGACGACGACGGTCATGTCGTGTATCTGCGTTCGCTCACCAAGAGCGCCTCTCCGGCGCTGCGGGTCGCGGCCGTGATCGCCCGGGGCCCCGCGCGCGATCGCATCCTCGCGGATCGTGCCGCGGAGTCGATGTACGTGAGTGGCCTGCTGCAGGCTGCGGCGCTCGACGTCGTCACGCAGCCGGGGTGGCGCACGCACCTGCGCGGATTCCGTGACCAGCTGCGGGCGCGCCGCGACCTGCTGATCTCGAACCTCGCGGCGCATGCTCCTGCCGCGCAGGTGGAGGGTGTGCCGGTCGGCGGTCTCAACCTGTGGGCGCGGCTGCCCGAGAGCGCGGATGTCGGGCAGGTGGTCCGTGAATGCGAGGTGCGCGGGCTCATCATCGCGCCCGGCACCGAGTGGTTCCCGGCCGAGCCGTCCGGGCCGTACGTGCGACTCAACTACGCCAACGCCGACCCGCCGCGCTTTGCCGAGGCCGCGGGGATTCTGGGCGCTGTGCTCGACGCGCTCTCCTGAGCACGGCGGACGGCGGCGTCCTCAGGCGTCGGGCGTCGGATCCTGCGGGGGACCGGCGGGGCGATGCGCGCGGCGTCCGTTGACGACCACCGGGCGTCCGGCGCGCTCCTGACCGGGCAGCGGGCGCGAGCGGCGACCGTAGATGAGCTCGGACGAGTCGAGCAGCCACGGCACGAGCGTGATCGAGACGCCGTGCACGAGCATCAACTGGTTGGCGAGACGGCGGGCGCGACGGTTGTGCAGGAACGACTCCCACCAGTGCCCCACGATGTACTGCGGCAGGTACACGGTCACGACCGAGGATCCGTGCTTCTCGCGGTACTGCTTGATGAACTGCGTCACCGGCTGGGCGAACGAGCGGTACGGCGACTCCACGATCACCAGCGGCACCGGCACGAGGTGATCGGCCCAGTCCTTCTGCACCTGCGCCGCGGCTTCCGCCGAGACGGCCACGTGCACGGCCAGCGTCTTGTCGTGCTTTGCGGCGATCGCATAGTCGATGGCCTTCATCACGGGCTTCTGCAGATGGTTCACGAGCACGATCGCGACGTCGCCGGATGACCCGAAGCGGGTCGTGTCGTCGATCGCGATCTCGTGCTCCACGTCGCGGTAGTACCGCTTCACGCCCAGCATCAGGAACGCGAGGATCGGGATCGCGAAGAACACCAGGTACGCGCCGTGCGTGAACTTGGTGATCGTCACGATGACCAGCACCAGCACGGTCATCACGGCGCCGGTCGAGTTGATGATGAGACCCACCTTGGCCGAGCGGCGGTCGGACGCGGAGGCGCCGTCGATGCCGGGGCCGGACCGGTCCTCCGCCGGGCCGCGGAGCACGCGGCGCCAGTGCCGCACCATGCCGATCTGACCCAGCGAGAACGACACGAAGACGCCGATGATGTACAGCTGGATCAGGGTGGTCAGCTTCGCCTGGAACACCACGAGCACGGCGATCGCGGCGATGCCCAGCACGATCATGCCGTTCGAGAACACCAGTCGGTCGCCGCGGGTGTTGAGCGACTTCGGCGCGTAGCCGTCGCGGGCGAGCACGGCACCCAGCAGCGGGAACCCGTTGAAGGCGGTGTTCGCGGCGAGCAGCAGCACGCAGGCGGTGGCAGCCTGCACGATGAAGAACGGGATGCTGCCGCCGCCGAAGGTCGCCGAGGCGATCTGCGCCATCAGGCTGGGCTGCGGATTCGTGCAGTCGAAGCCGACCAGGTCGCAGGGATTCTCGGCGTAGTGCACACCGGTGATGAGGGCGAGCGCGGTGAGGCCGGCGAACAGGCAGGCGGCGATGCTGCCCATGAGGACGAGCGTGGACTGGGCGTTGCGGATCTTCGGCGCGCGGAAGGCGGGAACGCCGTTCGACACCGCCTCGACGCCGGTGAGGGCGGAGCATCCGCTCGAGAACGCGCGCAGGATCAGCAAGATCACGGCCGCCTGGCTCAGGCTCTCCGCCTGCACCGAGAACTCGGCGCTCGAGGCGACGGGCGCATCGCCCAGGAACGTGCGGATCAGGCCGGTGACGATCATGATGCCGACGGACCCGATGAACACGTACGTCGGGATCGCGAACACCAGCGACGCTTCGCGCACACCGCGGAGGTTCACGATGATGATGAGGATCACGAATCCGACGGCGAGCTCGACGCGGAACGGATCGAGCCCCGGGACCGCGGAGATGATGTTGTCGACGCCGGACGCCACCGACACGGCCACGGTCAGCACGTAGTCGACCAGGAGGGCTGCCGCGACGATCACGCCGGGGATCTCGCCGAGGTTCTTCGACGCGACCTCGTAGTCGCCGCCGCCCGAGGGGTACGCCTTGATCAGCTGTCGATAGCTGAGCACGACGACCACCAGCAGGATCACGACGGCGATCGCGACGAGCGGCGTGAACGACAGGAACGTGAGGCCGCCGATCAGGAGGATCATCACGAGCTCCTGCGGGGCGTAGGCCACCGAGCTCAACGCATCCGACGCGAAGATCGGCAGTGCCATGCGCTTCGGGAGGAGCTGGTCGTCGACCTGCTCACTCGTCAGGGGGTCGCCGATGAGGATGCGCTTGGCGAGCAGCGGAGTGTCCGCGCCCTCCCTGTTTTCGTCTGACACGTCCGGCGACACTACGCCTCCTGATGGCATCCTCACGCCATCCTCACGGAATCCCTACGGTGGGATGGCGGGCTCCTCACGGAATCCTTACGGGCAAAGCTACACTGGCACGCTGTGGAGGATCAGGTCGTGCTCGGGGTCATCGCGATCGCGATCGGAGTGGCCTTCGGCATCCTCCTCTTCGTCCCTTTCGTCGCGGTCAGCTATCGACGACGCGGGCATCTCGGCCTCGGGCGCACGCTGCTCTGGCTCTCGGCGCTGATCTACTTCTGGGCGATCTGGACGTACACGCTGCTGCCGCTGCCCGACCCGGACACGATCCGCTGCGTGGGGGCGATCACCGATCCGATGTCGGTGGTGCGCGATGTGCAGACGGCTCTCGCGGCGCCGGGCACTCCGCTGCGGCATCCCGCGCTGCTGCAGCTGGTGTTCAACGTGCTGCTGTTCGTGCCCCTCGGCGTCTTCATCCGGGTGCTCGCCGGCCGCGGCATCCTGGTGGCGCTGGCCGCCGGCTTCGGGCTGTCGCTACTGGTCGAGACGACGCAGCTGACCGGTGTGTGGGGGATCTACCCCTGTGCGTACCGGTTCTTCGACGTCGGCGACCTGATGACGAACACGCTCGGCGCGGTCGTGGGCTGCGCGCTGGCACTGGTCGTGCCGCGGTCGCTGCGCGGGGCGAAGGCGAGTCCCGACGCCGACCTCCCGCGTCCCGTCACCCGCGGCCGTCGCGCCCTCGCGATGCTGTGCGACGGCCTCGCCTACGGCTTCCTGAGCGCCGGCGTCGGGGTGACGGTGCAGGTATGGCTGGAGTACGTCGTGCGCGATCGGCAGGCTGTGCTCGACGGCGGTCTCGCCAGCACGGTCGGTGCGGTCGTCCCCTCCGCGATCTTCCTGGTGCTGATCCTGGCGAGCGGACGCTCGGTCGGCGACTTCGCCGTGCAGCTGCGCTATGCGGGCTCGCGGGTGCCCGCCCCGCTCTCCCGCCTGCTGCGCTGGGCCGGGGGCATCGGCGGCCTGAGCGCGCTGGCTCTGGGCGGCGGTCTGTTCGACCTGGCCTCTTCGATCCTGATCCTCGTCGCGATCGTGATGCTGTTCACCACGCGCCTCGGCCGGGGCCTACCCGGGGTGATCTCGGGCCAGCACCTCGCGGATGCGCGGGCAGATGCGCGGGGGGAACGACACCTGTAGGGGAAGCGTAGGGACATCGGGTATCCACAGCGGTTTCCGATCACGAACCCGTAACGTCGATGCCATGACGACCGTTCACGTCACCGAGGACACGATCAACCAGGCCCGCGAGCTGCGCGACGAGCTGCAGCGGTTCCTGCGCGAGTACGAGTTCGGGATGCGGGAGGTCGAGACGAAGATCTCGATCCTGCGCGACGAGTTCACGCACGACCACGCCTACAACCCGATCGAGCACGTGAAGAGCCGGCTCAAGACGCCGGACAGCATCGTGGAGAAGATCGCCCGCAAGGGCATCGACGAGCCGGACTTCGACCGGATCCGCGCCGAGATCACCGACATCGCCGGGGTGCGCGTGACGTGCAGCTTCGTCGCCGACGTGTACCGGCTGTTCGATCTGCTCACCGCGCAGGACGACATCACGGTGCGCACGGTCAAGGACTACATCGCGCACCCGAAGGACAACGGGTACAAGAGCCTGCACGCGATCATCGAGGTGCCCGTGTTCTTGTCGACCGGGGCGCTGTCCGTTCCGGTCGAGGTGCAGTTCCGCACCATCGCGATGGACTTCTGGGCCAGCCTCGAGCACAAGATCTACTACAAGTTCTCGAACCAGGTGCCCTCGCACCTCGTCGACAGCCTGTCCGATGCCGCGGATGCGGCCGCCGAGCTCGACAGCCGCATGGAGCGCCTGCACCGCGAGGCGCACGGGGTTCCGCAGCGCCAGCTCGCCCCGCCGCCGCCCCCGGTCACCCGGGTCTGATCTCGCAGAACGACACGAACCTCGCAGGAATCCTCAGGATCTCTGCGAGGTTCGTGTCGTTCTGCGGAGTTTCTGCCGGGGTCCGGGGGTCAGTTCGGGAAGGTGTGGGGGGAGAGGGCGGCGAGAGCGGCGAGGGCGGAGGCTGCCGCGTGCGTGGGTTGGGCGCCGACGCCGCCGGGGCCGCGGGTGGATGCGGTGCCGCATGCCACGGCGAACGCGATCGCGCGGTCGAGCGGCAGGCCGGACAGTCGTGCCGAGAGGAACCCCGCCGCGAGGGTGTCGCCCGCACCGACCGTGTCGACCAGAGGCTCAGCCACGGGTGGCGCGCTCGCTCGCACGGCCTCGATCGTGCCGTCGACCCGGCGCGCGGCCACCGCACCATCGGCGCCGAGCTTCGCGACCACGACCGCACCTTCCGGCATGCGGTCGAGCAGCTGACGCACGGCCGGACCGATGCCGCTCGCGCCGGTGATCCCGGTCAGCTCCTCCTCGTTGCCGAAGAAGCAATCGACGTGCGGCATCACATCGAGGATGCCGCAGTCCCACTGCTCGGTCGGGTCGAAGTTGCCGTCGAGCGACGTGGTGACCCCGGCCGCACGCGCGGCGCGGAACAGCGCAGGAGCCTCGGCGTGCAGCGCGTGCTGCAGGAAGTAGCTGCCCACGTGCAGGTGTGCGGCGGATGCCAGTGCCTCTGTGGTCACATCGGCGGCGCGCACCGTGCCGATCGAGCCCATCGAGGTGAGGATGGCGCGGTCGCCGCTCGGACGTGTCAGATGTGTGGACGCGCCGGTCGGGAGCGTGGGATCCACACGCACGGCTGCGGTGTCGACGCCCCGTCGGGCCAGCTCCTCGTCGAGGAAGCGGCCGAACGTGTCGTCGCCGCGCACGCTGATCAGGCGGGTGGGGACGCCGAGTGCCGCCGCCCCGCACGCGGTGATCGCCGAGGAGCTCCCCATCGTGAGGGTGGTCCGCGGGACGATCTGCTCGTGCTGGCCGAACCGGATCTCGTCGTCGACGTCGATGATCAGATCGACGCACAGCTCGCCGACGACGAGCAGCTGATTCACGGATGCTCCGGCAGCAGCCATTCGCACCACACCCCTTCCAGGTCGGCATCGTTCTCCCGCTCTGCAGCGTGCCGACGACTCCAGTCTGCGGCCGCCGCGCGCACCGCATCGCACGCGCGCCGCGTGCCGTCGGCTCCGCGATCGGAGCCGTGGATGCTGACGAGCATCCACGCTCCTGCCGCGGCGTCCGACGACTGCCCGTTCGCGACGGTCGTGCGGACGGGCATCGTCATGGCGATCACGTCTCCGGCCGCGAGCCCGAGGGCGTCGGCGGCAGCGTCCGCGATGGCGACGAGCAGCTCGCGCTCCGCAGGGTGGGGAGCGGTCGCGACGGTGATGACGGGCATCAGTCGGTGACGAGAACCGAGCGGTTCAGGAACGGCGGGGTGTCGGGGTTGCGTCCGCGCAGCGCCGCGAGGTCGACGGCGAGCCGGTGCACCAGCGGCAGGTTGGCCTGCGGGTCGAGGTCGTTCACGTACACGCTGGCGCCGGTCGTGCGGACGTCATCCGCGACCACGTCGGGCGCCTCGCCGAGGAACCAGACCAGCGTCTCGGGCCCCGCGCAGGAGATCGGACCGTGCTGGTACTCCCACATCGAGTACGCCTCGGTCCAGAACCCGGCCGACTCGCGCACCTTGAGGGCTGCCTCCTGCGCGAGCCCGTTCGTCCAGCGGTGGCCGAGGAAGACGATGTGCTTCACCTGCGCGGGGTCCACGGGGAGATCGGTGGCCAGTGCCGTCCTGGCGTCGTCGACGAGCGTGGCGGGTGCCTGTTCGATCGAGGCCCGCAGGGTCGTGAGCCCGGTGGTGGCGAAGCGGGTCTGCACGATGGACTTCTCGTCGGCGAAGCCGAGGTGCACGGTGCGGTCGGCGCAGAGTCGGCCGAGGGCGGTGTCGGTGTCGCCGATGATGGCGGTGATGCGGTGGGTGTCGCGGTAGCGCTCGACGAGGTCGACCACATCGACCGTCGTGCCGGAGCGGGAGATGACCACGATGTGCTCGTCGTCGTCGATCCAGTCGAGCTCGCTGGGGATCGCGGCACGCGTGCGTCCGAGACCGGCATCGTTGCGCAGATACGCGTACGAATCCCCGATGTAATAGGAGGTGCCGCAGCCGACCACGAGCACTTTCTCGCCCGCAACGGGGAGGAGTTCGCGGTGCTGCTGCGTGAGATCGAGCGCCTGCTGCCAGATGGCGGGCTGGCTCATGAGCTCTGCCCGCGTGGTCGCGCCTGATCCGGCGATGCTTTCGTTCATCTGCTGGTCCTTCAGATCTCTCCGCCGTCGCGCAAGTGGCGACGATCTGTGCAGATTCAATCAGAAATGAGCAAACAATGAAAGTTCTTGACGGATTGAGCCAACTATTGAATACTGCAAGAGCAGGGACGCTCACGGCATCGGTGCCGCGGGCAGGATCACACGAGAAGGAGCTCGAAGCGTGAGAATCAGAAATCAGCGCCTCATCGGCATCGTTGGAATCGGCGCCGTGAGCACACTGGTGCTCTCCGGGTGCGCAGGCTTCGGCGGAGGCGGTTCCAGCGACGACGGCGGTGACCAGTCGCTGACCTTCACCACCTGGGGAAGCGAGTCCGAGGAGACGACGTTCAAGGACCTCATTGCACAGTTCGAGGCCGAGCACGACGGCGTCGACATCAAGCTCAACGTGGTCCCCTACGACCAGATGTTCTCCAACATCGACGCACAGCTCTCGTCCGGTGACGCCCCCGACCTGTTCCGCGTCGACTACGGCAACCTCGGCGTGTACTCCAGCCAGGACCAGCTGCTCGACCTCAGCCCCTACTTCGACGACGACGAGGCCGGCGAGTTCACCCCCGCGATGTGGGAGGCCGTCTCCTTCGACGGCAAGCCCTACGGCGTGCCGCACCAGACTGACGTCTCGGCGCTCCTCGTCAACACCGCGATGCTGAAGGATGCCGGCATCGACCCGGCCACCCTGCCCACCACGCAGGACGACGCCTGGACGTGGGAGCAGTTCGCCGAGGTGGCAGGCAAGCTCCGCGCGGCACTGCCCGCCGACAAGTACCCGTTCGCCTACAACTGGCAGCTCGGCGGCGCCCCGCGCTGGCTCAGTTGGCTGTTCCAGGCCGACGGCACGTTCCTCGACGGCACGAAGGCCACGATCGACTCGGCCGAGGGCACCAAGGCGCTCGACTTCACGAAGAGCTTCTTCGACGAGCAGTGGGTGCCCCCGACCAGCTCGACCAAGGGCACCGTCTACGCCGACAACCTCTTCACCGAGGGCACGGTGGCGATGGCGTTCGCCGGTTCGTTCCTCGTGCCGGACATCGACTCGCTCGCCGAGTTCGACTGGACCGCGCTGCCCATGCCCAAGGACGCACGCGGCGCGACCGACCTCGGCGGCAACGCGCTCGTGGCCACCAAGACCACGAAGAACCCCGAACTGGCCGCCGAGTTCCTGAAGTTCATGGTGTCCAAGGACGCGATGAGCGAGTTCTGCGCGAACACCAACGAGCTGCCCACCCGCACCGACCTCGAAGGCGACGCGGTGCAGTTCAAGGTGCGCCCCGACGTGATGCCGGTGTTCGTCGACCAGGCAGGCACGATCGAGCCGAGCGACGTGAAGCAGCTGACCTCGCCGGCCATGGCCGCCATCAACACCGCGCTCCAGGACCAGCTCGAGGCCGCGTTCATCGGTGGTCAGTCCACCGCCGAGACGCTCAAGAACCTGTCGGCCGCGATCGAGGAAGCCGCCAAGTAATGACTGCTCTCTCCACCCGCGACCGGGACAGCGCCGTCGCGCCGTCCCGGCCGCGGGCGGGGCGGCGGGCCGCCCGGCTGCGCGAGTCTCTCGTCGGCTGGGCGTTCGCCGCGCCGAACCTCGTGCTGATGTCGCTGTTCCTCTTCATCCCGATCATCTGGGCCCTGATCATCTCCTTCCAGGAGACCAAGGGGTTCGGGAACCCGGAGTGGGTGGGACTCGACAACTACTCGACCCTGGTGTCGGACCCGGTCTTCTGGCAGAGCCTCGCCAACACGATCGTCTTCACCCTCGTGACGGTGCCGATCGAGCTCCTGGGCGGCCTCGCGCTCGCCGTGCTGCTCAACTCGGTGCTCCCGGCCCGTGGCGTGTTCCGCACCATGATCGTGCTGCCGATGGTCATCTCCGGCGTCGCCTCCGGAATGATCGCCGTGATCCTGTTCTACGAGTCGAACGGCCTCGTCAACAAGATCCTGCAGACGTTCGGTCTCGACCCGATCGGCTGGCAGTCGCAGGGTACCCCGGCGATGATCTCGGTCATCGCGGTGGCGATCTGGCTGCGCCTCGGCTTCAACATGATCATCTACCTGGCCGGTCTGCAGTCGATCTCGCCCGAGCTGTACGAGGCCGCCCGCATCGACGGCGCCAGCCGCTGGCAGCAGTTCCGCTCGGTCACGGTGCCGCTGGTCGGCCCCTCCACGTTCTTCCTGCTCATCATGAACGTGATCGCCTCGTTCCAGGTGTTCGACCTCATCTTCATCATGACCGGCGGTGGCCCCGGCAACTCCACCTCGGTGCTCGTGACCTACGCCTACCGCAACGGCTTCCAGATCAGGGAGCAGGGATACGGCGCCGCGATCGGCATCGTGATCCTCATCATCACGCTCATCTTCACGTTCATCCAGTGGAAGACGAGCCGCACCAGAGACCTGGCGGAGTAAGGACCATGGCTGAGACAACCACCGTTCTCCAGATCGCCGATGCGGCCGTGCTCGGCGAGCGGGGCGCGCGCCGCGTGCAGCGCCGTCGCCGTCGTCACAGCGACGGGCGCAAGGGCATCGTCTGGCGCACGATCGTCGCGTCGATCATCGCGATCGCCGTCGTGTTCCCCCTGTACTGGATGCTCGTCGTCGCGTTCTCGCCGCGGGGTGAGGTGTTCAAGCCGGGGCTGCGCCTGTGGCCGAGCACCTTCACGCTCGAGAACTTCACCAAGGTCTTCGACCGGGTCCCCGTGATCGACTGGCTGGGCAACTCGGTCGTGATCGGCGTGCTGGTCACCGTGCTCACCGTGACCGTGAACCTGCTCGCCGGGTACGCCTTCGCGCGCCTGCGCTTCGGTGGCCGCAACGCCGTGTTCATCCTGGCGCTGGCCACGATGATGATCCCGGTGCAGGCGATCATGGTCGCCCAGTTCAAGCTCGTCTCGGGCCTCGGCATCTACGGCACCTACTGGGGCGTCATCCTGCCGGGTGCCGCCGCGGCGTTCGGCATCTTCCTGGCCCGCCAGTTCTTCATCGGGATCCCGGATGAGATCGTCGAGGCGGCTCGCATCGACGGCGCCGGACACCTGCGCATCTTCGTGCAGGTGGTGCTGCCGCTGTGCAAGCCGCTGATCGCGGTCCTCACCCTGCTCACTCTCATGGGAAGCTGGAACGACTTCGCGTGGCCCTTGATCGCCCTCAAGGACAACTCGCTGTTCACCCTTCCGATCGGATTGCTGTATCTCAAGAACCAGACCACGCCCGACTACAACGCGATCATGGCGCTCGCGCTGATCTCGGTGCTGCCGATGGTGCTGCTGTTCATCTTCTTCCAGAGGTACTTCGTGCAGGGCTTCGCCCGGAGCGGCATCAAATGACCCTCACCTACCTGTGCTCGCTGCCGTTGCCGGATGCCTGGTTCGCCGAACTGGCGGAGCGGATGCCGGATGTCGCGGTGCATCGGATGACGCCGGACTCGCCGCCGTCCGCCGAACTGCTCGCCGAGGTCGACCTGCTGCACACCAGCGAGTGGCTGCCGGAGTTCAGCCAGGTCCCGAGGCTCCGTCTCGTGCAGCTCGACACCTCGGGCGTCGACCATGTGCGCGGCACCTCGCTGTGGGACAGCCCCGTGCCGATCGCGACCCTCGGCGGCATCGCGCCCGTGCCGATGGCGGAGTACGCGCTGATGTCGATCCTCGAGCTCGCGCACCGGATGCCCGCCATCGTGCAGCACCGCGAGGACCGCACCTGGCCGTCCAATGCGGAGCGCCTCGCCGAGCTGACCCCGCGGCAGCTGCCGGGCGCGACGATCGGCATCATCGGATACGGCCGCATCGGACGCGAGATCTCGCGCCTGGCCACCGCGTTCGGGATGCAGGTGCTCGGCGTCAGCCGCTCCGGTGCCCGGGTCGCCGCGGCTGAGAAGTTCGATACCGGACGCCAGGCCGCAGCCGACGATCCCGCCGAGCTGTTCCCCATCGACCGGATCGACGAGGTGCTGCGCCGCAGCGACCACCTCGTGGTGGTCGTGCCGCTCACCGAGCTCACCCGCGGCCTCATCGGACCGGCACAGCTCGACCTGCTCCCGCCCGGCGCGTGCGTGGTGAACATCGCCCGCGGCGGCATCGTCGACGAGCAGGCGCTCCTCGAACGACTGCGTGACGGACGCCTCGGCGGCGTCGCCCTCGACGTGTTCGACGAGGAGCCGCTGGGCGCGGAATCGGTGTGGTGGACGGAGCCCGGCGCGCTGGTGACCCCGCACGTCGCCGGACTCGCCCCGCAGTATCATGCACAGACACTCGACCTCATCGTCGAGAATCTGACCCGACTGGCCGCGAATCGGCCCTTGCTGAATGAGGTGGACCGTGCAGCCGGTTACTGAGCCCCTGATCGGGCCGAAGCGTCAGCGCGAGCTGCTCAACTACATCCGCACCTACGGCGCGGGGTCGGTCAGCGAGATGGCGAAGCTGCTCGGGGTCAGCACCTCCACCGTGCGGCGTGATCTGAACGAGCTGCAGGACAAGAAGCTCATCGAGCGCGTGCACGGCGGTGCGGCGCAGGTCGACGACGACGTGGAGCCCCTCCGGCCGCAGCGCGAGGTCGCCTTCGCCGAGGAGAAGCAGCGCATCGGACGCGCCGCGGCCGCCTACATCACCCCGAACTCCACGGTGCTGATCACGGGTGGCACCACGACCGAGGCGATGCTGCCGTTCCTCGGCGGCATCCCGGGGCTGACCGTCCTCACCAACAGCCTCACGGTGGTCAGTCGGCTGTCGCAGTTCCCCGACATCGACATCATCGTGCTGGGCGGGCTGCTGCGCCGTCAGGAGATGAGCCTGCTCGGGCACCTCACGATCGCGGGCCTCGACGAGTTCGGCATCGACCGGGTGTTCACGGGAGCATTCGGCGTCGACCCCGAGATGGGCGTCACCGGCACGAACCTGTCGGAGACGCAGACCGACCGTTCGCTGGCCTCCTCGGCACGTGAGCTGATCGTGCTCGCCGACCACTCCAAGCTCGCACGGCGCGGACCAGCGCGCCTCGTCCCGACCGACGGCATCTCCCGCCTGATCGTGGACGACGGGGCGGACGCCGAGCTCGTCGAGCTGCTGCGCGGCGCGGGGGTGACCGTCGAGACATGCTGATCCCACCCGCCCTCTCGGCGGTGGGGCTGGGCGGGAGCCTGCCCTCCATCGCTGCTTTCAACGTCATCACCCTCGAATACGCCGAGGGGATCGTCGCCGGTGCCGAGCGTGCCGGCCGGCCCGTGCTGCTCTCGATCAGTCACAATGCGGTGCGCTTCCATGGCGCTCTGGCACCGATCGCCGCGGCCTGTCGTGCGCTCGCCGACGCGGCTGCCGTGCCCGTCGCGCTGCACCTCGACCACTGCGAGTCCGAGGAGCTGGTGCGCGAAGCGGCAGAGCTCGGCTTCGACTCCGCGATGTTCGACGCCTCGACCCTGCCCTATGCCGACAACGTCGCCGCGACCGCCCGTGTCGTGGCGCGCGGTCACGAGGACGGGATCTGGATCGAGGCCGAGCTCGGGGAGATCGGCGGCAAGGACGGCGCCCACGCGCCCGGAGTCCGCACCCATCCGGCCGAGGCCGCCGCGTTCGTCGCCGCCACCGGTGTCGATGCCCTGGCGGTCGCGGTCGGCTCCTCCCACGCGATGACCAGCCGGACGGCGCAGCTCGACGTCGACCTGATCTCCCGGCTCGCCGCCGCCGTCCCCGTGCCGCTCGTGCTGCACGGCTCGTCCGGCGTCGACGACCAGGGCATCCGTGCCGCCGTCGCGGCCGGCATCCGCAAGGTGAACGTGGGCACCCAGCTGTCCGCCGCCTACTCGAACGCACTGCGGGCCGAGCTCGCCGATCGCGTCGACCCGCGCACGGCGCTGAGCGCGGCGCGGGAATCCATCGCCTGCGAGGTCGCGCATCTGCTCGACGTCATCTCGCACCCCATCGACATCTCGCACCCCATGGACCAGGAGAGGTAGGAACCCCATGTCCGCAACCGTGCAGGGGCCGTCTTCGCACGACGGCGAACCGAGCGCCGCGGCGCTGCTCGAGGCCGGCGACATCGTCGGGCTCATGCGCGCCTGCCACGACCGACGACTCGAGCGGGAGGGCATCCCGATGGTGCTCGGCCTCGCCGACGAACGCGGTCCGATCCCCGTGGCCGGATCCTCGGACCAGCGCGCCGAAGGGGCGGCCTTCCTCGCCGTGCTCGACCGCTACCGCGACGCCCTGGTGCCGTGGGCGCGGTCCGACGACGAGGGTGCCGTCATCACGGCGATGCAGGTGCTCGCCTACACCCACTTCGCTCCGGGCGCCGAGCCGCTCACCAACGCGACCGTCGCGGAAGGATCCCCCTCATGACCAAGCCCTCATTCGACGTGCAGCGCGAGCAGCTGGCGAACGGCCACTTCATCCGCGTGGTCAACTACCACTCGACCCCGCGCGGTGCCCGTGCCGAGCTCGAGAAGGAGCTCGCCGGGTTCGCCAGGGACTACGCCCCCGTCACCCTCGACGACCTGGACCGCCTGTTCGAGACGGGCACCTGGCACAAGGACAAGCCGGGCCTGATCCCGGTGTTCTACGAGGGATACCGCAACTCGATCTCGGTCGCCGCGCCCCTCTGCGACCAGTACGGGCTCACGGGCTGGTTCCCGATCGCGACCTCGTTCGTCGACTGCGACCCCGAGCACCAGGAGGCCTTCGCCCGCGCGCACTGGATCTCGCTGGTCGAGGAGGACACCAAGGGCGGACGCATCGCGATGAGCTGGGACGAGGTCGCCGAGGTGTCGAAGCGGCATGTGGTGTTCCCGCACACTGCCCACCACGAGGGCTTCGACACGGTACTGTCCGACGAGGACATCCGCCGCGAGGTCGTCGAGTCCAAGGCGCAGCTGGAGGCCGTGACCGGGCAGGAGGCCCCGGCGTTCGTGTGGCTGCACGGTTCCTCCTACGGCCAGAGCCCCCGCCACGACCAGGCCGTGAAGGACGCCGGCTACCGGTACCAGTTCGCGAACACCATGATCCACAGGGTGAACTAGCCCCTGGCCCCTGGCCCCTGGCCCTTGGCCCCTGGCCGAAACTTCGCAGAACGGCATGAACTTCGCAGGAATCCCCGGGATCTCTGCGAAGTTCGTGCCGCTCTGCGATCTCGTACCGACGGGTCTGGGGCGCGCAGTGGTCCTGCACAGGAGGCCGGTCACCGAAGGTTCCCCAGGAAGAGGGAACTGAGGGCAGGACAGGAGGAGGCGGCGGGTCGAGGTCTGACACCATCGCGGGGTGCATCCTTCTTCGCTCATCGGCATCGTCGAGGCCGTCCGCCGAGTGCACGGTGTGGCGCGGGTGCGCGACCTGACCGACCGCGGTTTCCGTCGTTCGACACTGGATGCGGCGATCCGTGGCGGTGGGCTGGTCCGCGTGCGCAACGGCTGGGTGGCGGTCCCGGACGCAGACCCCGCACTCGTCGCCGCGGCCCGCTGTGGCGTGGTGCTCTCCTGCATCACTCAGGCGCGTCGCCTCGGAGTCTGGGTGCATGCGGAGGCGCCAGGGGTGCACGTCGCAGCGACGCCGGGGAGTGCCGGCGGCAAGCCCGACGGCATCCGCGTGCACTGGGCGAAACCGCTGGTGCCTCGACAGCCGGGCGTGCTGGTCGATCCGATCGAGAACGTGCTTGCTCTCGTCGCGGAATGCGAACCTTTCGAGCAGGCTCTCGCCACGTGGGAATCGGCGCTGAACAAGGGGCTCGTCACCCGTGAGCTCCTGCAGAACCTGCCGTTGCGGGCTCGAGCCCGGGGCCTTCTCGAACGCGCATCCCCGTTCGCAGATGCCGGACTCGAGACCTACCTGCGACTGCGGCTGCGGTGGTTGCGCGTCCCGATCCGCGTGCAGACCTGGATCGCCGGTCACCGCGTGGATGCGCTTCTCGGCGACAGGCTCGTGCTGCAGATCGACGGTGCCCACCATGTCGGTGCGCAGCGTTCGGAGGACATCCGCCACGACGCGGCGTTGAAGCTCATGGGGTTCCACGTGATCAGGATCGGATACCGGCAGATGATCGACGAATGGCCGATGGTTCAAGACCTGATCATGCGCGCCTTTGCCCAGGGGCTGCACCGTGCGGCCTGAACCGGATCGCGAAACTTCGCAGAACGGCGGAAACTTCGCAGGAGTCGGCCGGATCTCTGCGAAGTTCCTGCCGTTCTGCGAGGTTCAGCGGGGTAGGGGCTGGGGTAGGGGGAGGGGGAGGTGGTGGATGGGGCCGTTGGGGGCGCGCCAGGTGAGCTCGAGCGTGCCGCCGTTGCGGGTGGAGGTGGTGGAGCGGGCGGTGTCGGGGAGCGGGGTGATGCCGTGGGCGTGGAGAGCCTCGAGTGCACGGCGGTCGTCCAGGATCGCACTGCCCGGGCGTGCGACCCATCGGCGGGTCGGGTATCCCTCGGCGTCGGACGACACCACCGCCGTGCGGCCGTCGAGATGCTGCACGTCGACGGTGAGGACGCCATCGCGGTGCGAGAGGCGGAAGCGGGAGACGGATGCCGCGACATCGGCATCACGTCGCTGGAAGCCAGGACCGGGGGACCAGTACCAGCTCTCCAACACGCCGTCCTCACGCAGGGCCGCCACCTCGAGGTGGTCGGGGCCGAGCGTCGACTGTGCGATCTGCGCATCCAGGTATCGGTGTCCGGGCGCGAACGCCAGTCCGCTGCTCCAGTGTCCCGGCGGCACGTCGGGAGTCTCCTGCGGATCGTCGGGGGCGTCGGCGTTGAACCAGAACACCCACAGCCCGTCCGCGGCATCGCAGGCCACCAGTTCGAGGTTGCCGCGGGCGCCGTAGACGCCTTGAGCCAGGCCCACCGGCCCAGATGTCGACCGTTCGGAACCCACCGTCATGATGATCTCTGAATGCATTTGCTTATTCTTGCTCATTTGTGGATGTTTGTGACAACATGTGTTTCACGACCTTTCGAAGGAGAAGCATGAGAATCGCCAGAGTCCTCGTCGACGGAACCCCCCGCATCCTGATCACGGATGCCGGAGTCTCCCGGCTCGCCCCGGAGACGCACCCGGACGACGCGCTCGCGGCCCTGGCCTCCGTGCAGGACGGCCTCTCCGCCGACTGGGCCGAGGTCGATCCGACGGACTTCGCACTCCTCGCCCCGGTCGCCGGTGCCGGCAAGATCATCGCCGTGGGCCTGAACTACGTCGACCACACGGCCGAGACGGGTATCGCGCAGCCCGAACGCCCGCTCACGTTCGCGAAGTACGCGACCTCGATCACCGGTCCCACGGCAGACGTCGTGGTGCCGGACCACCTCACGCAGGGCGTCGACTTCGAGTCGGAGCTCGCGCTGCTCATCGGCCGCCGCTGCGGAGGCGAGACGCCGGCCACCCTCGACGACGTCGCCGCGTACACCGTCGCCAACGATGTGTCGGCCCGCGATGTGCAGTTCGGCGATGTGCAGTGGACGCGCGGCAAGTCGTTCGACACCTTCACCCCGCTCGGCCCCTCGCTCGTCACCCCCGACGAGTTCGGCGACCCGCGCGGTCACCGCATCTACGCGGAGGTCGACGGCGAGCTGCTGCAGGAGGACGACACGGCCGAGATGATCTTCGACGTGCCCACCATCCTCGCCTTCGTCAGCGACGGCGTCACGCTCGAACCCGGTGACCTCATCCTCACCGGCACTCCCGCGGGCGCCGGCGGGTTCCGCACCCCGCCCCGCTACCTCCAGCATGGAGAGGTCGTCGTCGCCGGCGTCGAAGGCATCGGCGAGCTGCGCAACCGCTTCGTGTACCGCTCGCAGCAGAGCAACTGACCCCGCCCAGTGATCGGAAGTCGCACAAGATGAACACCACCGACCGTCGCGTCCTCGTCCTCATCGGGGCCGGATCCGCCGTCTTCACCCGTGGGCTGCTCGCCGACCTGATCAGCGCCGACGACCTGGGCGGATGGGAGATCCGACTCGTCGATGTGGACGGCACGGCCCTGAACGTCGCGGCCGATCTGGCCGAAGCCATGGTCGCCGCGCGCGGTGTGGGCGATAGCATCCGCATCGTGCGATCGACCGACCGCCGCGCCGTGCTGCCCGGCGCCGACTTCATCGTCACGTGTGTCGGCGTCGGCGGCCGTCCCGCCTGGCAGCTCGACCACGAGATCGTGCAGAAGCACGGCATCTACCAGCCCGTGGGCGACTCGATCATGCCCGGCGGCATCTCGCGGCTGCTGCGCACGACCCCGGTGCTGGTCGAGATCGCGCAGGACATCGCCGAGCTCGCACCGGACGCGTTCTTCTTCAACTACTCCAACCCGATGACCGCGAACATCCAGGCGATCCACCAGCAGACCGGCCTCGACGTGGTGGGGCTGTGTCACGGGATGCACCACATCCAGCGCGAGCTGGCGCAGCTCATCGACGCACCTTTCGACGAGACCTCGACGCTGTACGCGGGCATCAACCACCTCACGTTCATCTACGACTTCCGCTGGAAGGGCCGGGATGCATGGCCGCTGGTCGCCGAGCGCGTACGCCGCGAGCTCGCGGAGGCGCCGAACCCCGACGACATCGGCAACATCTTCTACGAGACCCCCACGGCCTGGCACAACCCGTTCGCATGGGAGCTGTTCGAGCGCTACGGCGCCTTCGCCGCCGCAGGGGACCGCCACGTGGTGGAGTTCTTCCCGGAGCGCTTCCAGAACGGCGACTACTACGGCAAGAAGCTGGGCATCGACGCGTTCAGCCTCCCGGAGATCCTGGAGTGGGGCGAGAACCGCTACCAGGGCATGAAGCGTCAGGCGCTCGGCGAGGAGCCGCTCGACCAGTCGATCTTCGAGCGATCCGGCGGCGAGCAGGAACAGCTGATCGCGATCATCCGCTCCATCACGTTCGACTCGCGCGAGATGTTCAGCTGCAACGTCGTGAACAACGGCGCGGTGCCGGGCCTCCCCGACTGGTCTGCGGTCGAGATCCCCGGGGTCGCCACGGCCCGCGGTATCCGGCCGGTGGCGGTGCCCGACCTCGGCAAGCCGCTCACCGCGATCCTGGCGCGACGGTTGACGTCGGTCGACATCGCGGTCGAGGCCGCGCTGACCGGCGACCGCGGACTCGTGGTCGAGGCGATGATCGCCGACGGCGCGGTCTTCGACGCCGATCGCGCCACTGCCCTCGCCGACGACCTCATCGCCGCGCAGGCGCAGCACCTTCCGAGGTTCGCATGAGTGCCGAGAACATCGGGTCGACGCACGAGCCGTTCGCGGGATTCGCGCCGCAGGGCGAGCACGAGTGGGGTCAGGGCCTCCGCAGCCAGCAGTGGTTCGGCGCGGAGGGCAAGACCGGGTTCATGCACCGGTCCTGGCTGCGCAGCGAAGGTCTCCCGGATGACTCGTTCCGCGGTCGGCCGATCATCGGCATCGCCAACTCGTGGAGCGAGCTGACCAGCTGCAACATCCATCTGCGCGCGTTGGCCGAGCATGTCAAGCGCGGCATCTGGCAGGCGGGTGGCGTGCCGTTCGAGTTCCCCACCACCTCTGCGGGGGAGCCGCTGGTGCGTCCCACCGCGATGCTGTTGCGCAACCTCATGGCGATGGATCTGGAGGAGACGCTGCGCTCGAACCCGCTCGACGGCGTCGTGCTGCTCGCCGGCTGCGACAAGACGACGCCCGCGTACCTGATGGGCGCGGCATCCGTCGATCTCCCGGCACTGCTGATCACCGGCGGTCCGATGCTGAACGGCAAGCACCGCGGCACCGACATCGGCTCCGGCACCTCGGTGTGGAAGTTCACCGAGGCGTACCGTGCCGGGCTGATCGACGACACCGCGATCACCGAGGCGGAGGGCTGCATGGCCCGCAGTCAGGGTCACTGCCAGACCATGGGCACCGCATCGACGCTCGCGTGCATCTCGGAGTACATGGGCATGCAGCTGCCGGGCACGGCCTCGCTGCCGGCGAACGACTCGCGCCGTGCGACGGCCGCGCATCTGGCCGGTCGCCGCATCGTCGAGATGGTCGCGGAGGATCTGCGGCCCTCGAAGATCCTCACCCGCGAGGCGTTCGAGAACGGTGTCCGCGCGAACGCGGCACTGGGTGGATCGACGAACGCCGTCATCCACCTGCTCGCCCTTGCGCGCCGGGTCGGGGTGGAGCTCACGATCGACGACTTCGACACGCTCGTGCGCGATGTCCCCGTGCTGGCGGACCTGATGCCGAGCGGCCGGTTCCTGATGGAGGACTTCGAGTACGCGGGAGGCACCGCGGGCTTCGCGGAGACGCTCGGCGACCTGCTGCATCGCGACACGCTGACCGTGACCGGCGCCACGCTCGGTGAGAACTACGCGGGAGCCGAGGTGTTCGACCGCGAGGTGATCCGCCCGCTCGACAACCCGGTCAAGCCCGTCGGCTCCGGCATCGCGGTGCTGAAGGGCAACCTCGCCCCGCGCGGCGCTGTGATCAAGCAGTCGGCTGCGGCCCCGGAGCTGATGCAGCACACCGGTCGCGCGCTGGTGTGGGATTCGCTGCGGGACTATCTCGCCGATGCCGAGGATCCTGATCTCGACGTGACACCCGACGACATCCTCGTGGTCCGCAACGTCGGGCCCAAGGGGTATCCGGGCATGCCGGAGGTGGGGAATCTCGCTCTGCCACGGAAGATCCTGGAGGCGGGCGTCACCGACATGGTCCGTATCTCCGATGCCCGCATGAGCGGCACCTCGTACGGCACCGTGGTGCTGCACGTCGTGCCCGAGGCGGCCGCGGGCGGTCCCCTGGCGCTGGTGCGCACGGGTGACCTGGTGACGCTCGACGTCGCCGGACGCTCGCTGCACATGCACGTCACGGACGAAGAGCTCGAGGCGCGTCGGGCGGACTGGCGTGCGCCGGTCGTGCCGAACAGCGAGCGCGGATGGACACGGCTCTACATCGACCACGTGACCCAGGCGGATGAGGGGCTCGACCTCGACTTCCTCCAGGGGCGGTCGGGGGCGTCCGTCGGTCCGCAGGCGTTCTAGGTTGGGACGAATGGGCTCGATTCTGATCGTCGGCGCCTCCGGGATCCTCGCCCCCGCGGCATCCGCTCTCGTCGCACGTGGCGCGACCGTGACGGGCATCTCGCGGCGCGGCGCGATGCCCGACGGCGTCGAGGCGTTGCACGCGGATGCGCGGGACGCGACGGCGCTCGCCGCCGTGCTGGACGGACGCCGGTGGACGGCGGCGATCGTCTACGGCCCGACCGTCGACGAATCGACGCTGCCCCTGATCGCGCGGGCGGTGGACAGGCTGGTCCGGGTGCGCACGAGCGCGGCGGCCGATCCCGTGCGGGGAGAGGTCGCACTTCCGCCCGATGTGCTTCAGCTGGGCTGGCGGGACGACGGCGCGACCGTGCGCTGGCACACGCCGGACGAGGTGTCGGCGGCCGCTCTCGACGTGTTCGACGGCGGCGAGTCGCGCGTCCTCGGCACGGTCCGCCCCTGGGAGCGTCGCCCGTGATCTCGGTGTGGGCGTTGTCTCCGGCCGTCGATGTGACGTACGAGCTCGACGCGCTCGTGCCCGGCGAGATCAACCGCCCCTCGCGCACGACCACGGTCGCGGGCGGGAAGGCCCTCAACGCAGCGCGCGCAGCGAGGGCGCTCGGCGCGGAGGTGCACGTGACGGTGGCGCTCGGGGGTCTGAGCGGAGAACGCGTGCGTCGCTGGCTCGAGGCCGATGGTGTTGCGGCCACGGTTGTCGAGATCGCCGCGGAGACGCGCACGTGTCTGTCGCTCGTCGAAGCCGCAGGCGGCGCGACCAGTACCGACGTGTATGAGTCCGCCGCGCGAATCGATGCGCAGGAGTGGGCGAGGTTCGCCGAGGCCGTGCGGGCCGCGACTCCCTCGCGGTGGTTGGCCGTGTCCGGGAGCATTCCGGCCGGTGTCCCGCTCGACGACTTCGCTCGGGTTCTGATCGACGCGCGATCTCGCGGTACGCGGATCGCGATCGACACGGCCGGAGCCGCACTCGCACATCTCGCGGAGCATGCCGATCTGATCAAGGTCAACCGTGCCGAGGTCGCCGAGCTGGTCGGGCGGGAGATGGTGGATGCCGCTGCCGCATGCGAGGCGCTTCGCGAGCGGTTCGGCGTGGATGCCGTCGTGACCGATGGCGTGCGAGGCGGCGTCGCGAGAGTCGGCAGCGAGGTCCGCGTCCTCGATGCTCCGCAGGTGGTCGGCCGCTACCCCGCCGGCAGCGGCGACTCGTTCTTCGGTGGCCTGCTGCACGGATTCGACACGGGTGTGCCTCTGGGCGAGGCGCTTGCGATGGCGCGCGATGCCGCGGAGCGCAACGCGCTGGTTCCCGGTCAGGGTGTGCTGGCTTCCGTCGCAGGCTCCCCGGCCCGCGACTCGTAGAACGGCGAGAACTTCGCAGAAAACCGCGAGATTCCTGCGAAGATTCTGCCGTTCTCCGAGTTTTCGGCTCGCGGCCGCCGCCGGCTACGCGCCGAGGAACTCCCGCGCCGCGGACGACAGCGCCGTGACGCCGACCTCGATGGTCGGGTGGATCTCCGGGGCGAAGAACGGCGAGTGGTTGGTCGGGATCTCCTGTTCGAGGCGCCCGGCCGCCTGCGCTGCGGCGAACCGCGCAGGGTCGATACCGCCCCAGAACCAGAACACCAGGGGAGCCCCGGCATCCCGTGCGAACCACGACACGTCCTCGCTGCCGGTGAACATGCCGGGGTCGATCACGGTCGTCTCGCCCAGCGCGCGCTGCAGTGCCGCGGTCACTCGGGCCGTGGCCTCCTCGTCGTTGATCGTGGCGGGCAGCGTGTGGTCGGTGCGGATCTCGGGCTCGCGCTCGGCACCGGACGCGAGGGCCTCGGCCCGCACAATGCGCTCGACGCTCGAGAGCACCTTCTCCCGCGCCTCTTCGTCGGGGTAGCGCAGGCTGAGCTCGAGCTTCGCCTCCGCGGGGATGATGTTGTTCTTCAGCCCGGCGTGGATCGAGCCCACGGTCACCACGGCGACGCCCTGCGGGTCGATCTCGCGCGACGTGATGGTCTGCAGGCGCATCACGGTCGCCGCCGCCATCACCACGGGGTCGATCGTGGCGTGCGGGCGGGAGCCGTGGCCACCGCGTCCGTGCAGTGTCACGGTCAAGCCGTCGGACGCCGCCATCTGCGTGCCGCTGCGCACGCCGATGATGCCGGCAGGCAGCGGGGTCACGTGCTGACCGAGCACGATGTCGGGCTTCGGGTAGCGGTCGAGGATGCCGTCATCGAGCATGGCCCGTGCCCCGGCGCCGTACTCCTCGGCGGGCTGGATCAGCACCACGACCGTGCCCGACCACTGGTCGCGCTCGGCGACGAGCCGCTCGACCGCGCCGATCATGGCGGTGACGTGCATGTCGTGACCGCAGGCGTGCATGACGGGGACGGTGTTCCCCACGGGGTCGACGCCCTTCGCAGTGCTCGCGTACGCGAGGCCGGTCTGCTCCTCGACGGGGAGGGCGTCCATGTCGGCGCGCACCCAGACGACGGGACCTTCGCCGTTGCGCAGCACCCCGACCACGCCGGTCACCCCGACGCCCTCTTCGACGTCGAGCCCGAGATCCCGGAGATGCTGCGCGGCGATGCCGGCCGTGCGCGTCTCCTGGAAGGAGAGCTCCGGGTGCTGGTGCAGGTCGATGTAGAGCGCTTCGAGGTCGATCGTCATGGCCCGAGCCTAGCCGGGCGCCTCGTCGCTCCGGGAGAGGGGGGAGGGGGTCAGGCGGGGTGGGTGTAGGTGGGGAGGGTGGGGCCCGGGTGGAGCACGGCGTTCACGATCGCCTGGATCGCGAACTCGCTGGCCTCGCCGAGCTCGACGACCCCCGGGTGCAGGAGCCACTGCAGCTGCAGGCCGTCCATGACGGCGAGGATCGCAGCGGACGCGGCGGCCACCGTGGCGGGCTCGCGCACACCCTCCTGCTCGCACAGCTCGTGGAAGGCGGCCGCGACCTCGCGGCGCAGCGTCGTGTACCGATCCTCGAAGAACCCGCGTGCCGGATGGTCGTCGGTCACCGACTCGGCGGAGAGCACGGTGTAGGCCTGCACGATGCCGGGACGCTTCTCGTTCGCGAAGGCCGTGCGCACCAGGTGCAGGAACAGCTCGGGTCCGTCGGGGATGTGCTTCTCGGCGAGCTCGGCCACATCGGTCTGGTCGCGGTAGGCGAGCACTTCGAGGAGCAGCTTCTGCTTCGAGCCGAAATGATGGAGCACGCCGGCGTGCGTGATGCCCACCTGCTCCGCGACATCCGCGAGGGTGCCGTTGGTGGATCCCTTGTTCCCGAAGATCTCGACGGCGGCCTTGAGGATCTGCTCGCGTTTCGCGAGGGTCGCCGGGCGCACGCGTAAGGTCTGGTCGCTGTCTGCCACCGTGGCCTCCTCTCCATCGTCGGGCTGTGCTTGCGATCCAACTTACTACTCGGTAACCTCACGGAAGCTTACTTTCTCGACAGTAAGCAAATCACGATGGCCGACGGATCCCCCTCCGCCGGTGACACAGCACAAAGACCAGTGCCCTAGGAGAAGCAATGAAGCTCAGAAAGTCTCTGATCGCCGTGACCGCGATCACCGCCCTCAGCGTCTCGGCCCTCGCCGGATGCGCAGCAGGCGGCGAATCCGACGCCGGAAGCGGCGGCGCCGCCCTCACCATCGCGAAGCCGGACGGCGCGATCACCACCGAGTCGAACAACCCGTACGTCGGCGACTCGTCCGCCTCCAAGTACGGCTACGGCAAGGTCATCTTCGAGACCCTCGCCCTCGTGAACCAGACCGGTGACCGCGGCGTCACCCCCTGGCTCGCCGAGAGCCTCGAGTGGAACGACGACTACACGCAGCTCACCGTCGTCCCGCGCAAGGACGTCACCTGGAGCGACGGCAAGCCCTTCACCGCCGACGACATCGTCTACTCCTACGAGCTCGCCTCCACGCCCGCGCTGGACACCGCCGGGCTCCAGCTCGAAAGCGCTGCCGTCGACGGCGAGAACGTCGTGCTGACCTTCGCCGCATCGAAGTACGTCAACCAGGCCCGCGCCCTGCACGTGCCGATCGTCCCGAAGCACATCTGGGAGAACCTCGACGACCCGGCCACGGACCCCGTCAAGGGCGACGACCTGGTCGGCACCGGCCCCTACGTCCTGTCGAACTGGTCGACCGAGTCGGTCACCCTCGAGGCCCGCGACGACTACTGGGGCGGCGACCTGGCCGTGCCCGAACTGCACTACGTGTCCTACGGCGACAACACCGCCCTCACCACCGCACTCGCCAATGGCGACGCGGACTGGGCGCAGGCGTTCATCCCGCAGATCGAGGAGCAGTTCCTCTCCGCCGACCCGGAGCACAACAAGTTCTGGGCGGCCCCGACCACCGGCTCCGCGACGCTGTTCATGAACCTGCAGCAGAAGCCGTTCGACGACCCGGCCTTCCGTCAGGCTCTCGCCTGGGTGATCGACCGCGACTCGTACGTCGACATCGCTCGCGAAGGGGCGAGTGAAGCGGTCTGGTCCGTGACCGGCCTGTCGTCGATCCTCGAGGACGAGATCCAGCCCGAGTTCGTGGGCAAGGAGTACTCCGTCGACGCCGAGAAGGCGCGCGACCTGCTCACCACGGCCGGCTACACCTGGAAGGACGACGCGCTGATCGACCCCGACGGCGCGCCCGTGTCGTTCACGCTCTCCGTCCCGTCCGGCTGGAGCGACTGGAACACGGCGCAGGAGCTGATCGCCGAGGACGTCACCGAGGCGATCGGTGCCGAGGTCAAGATCGACATGCCGGACTGGGGCGGCTGGGCAGACCCCCGCGACAACGGCACGTTCTCCGCGATCATCCACTGGCTCGAGGACAGCGGCACGGCATACGGCCTCTACACCTCCACCATGGACCCGCGCTGGATCTCGGACGGCAAGGCCGGCTTCAACTTCGGCCGCTTCGACGACCCGGAGGCGACGGCCGCGCTGAACTCCTACGCGAACGCCTCCTCCGACGAGGAGCGCACCGCGGCGGTCGACACGCTGCAGACGATCTTCTCCGAGCAGGTGCCGGCCATCCCGCTGGGCGCGCACCCGCTGCTCGGCGAGTTCAACACGCGCAACTACGTCGGTTGGCCTTCCGAACAGGACCCGTACGCTTCTGCCGATCCGACTCAGCAGAACATCGTGCAGATCCTGACGAAGCTCAAGCCCGCCGAGTAAGCACCATCCGGAGCGGGAGCCCGGCCCGTCCACACGGGTCGGGCTCCCCACCGGGCCGACGAAAGACACCGCCATGCCAGACCCCCTGCTCAGCGTGCGCGACTTCTCGGTCGTGTACGACGTCGATCCGCCCGTCGAGGCGGTGAAGAACGTCACCCTCGAACTGCAGCGCGGTGAGATCCTCGGACTCGCCGGCGAGAGCGGATGCGGCAAGACGACGCTCGCCTACGGGGTGCAGCGCCTGCTCCGCGCCCCGGCCGTGATCACGAGCGGCAGCGTCACCTTCCACGACGTGACCGGTGTCGACATCGACATCAACGCCCTCGACGTCGACGCGATGCAGCGGTTCCGCTGGGACAAGGTGTCGATGGTCTTCCAGGGGGCGATGAACGCCCTCAACCCGGTCGCCACGATCGGCTCGCAACTGGAGGACGTGTTCGAGATCCACCGGCCCGACATGAACCGTCGGCAGCGTCGCGCCGAGGCCGAGGAGCTGCTCGAGATCGTGAAGGTCGGCCGCCAGCGCGTGCGCTCCTTCCCGCACGAGCTCTCCGGCGGCATGCGGCAGCGCGTCATGATCGCGATGGCGCTCGCGCTGCGTCCGCAGCTGATGGTGATGGACGAGCCCACGACGGCTCTCGACGTGCTGGTGCAGCGGGAGATCCTCAAGCAGATCTCGCAGCTGCGGCACGAGTTCGGCTTCTCGGTGATCTTCATCACCCACGACCTTCCTCTCCTCCTCGAGATCAGCGACCGGATCGCGATCATGCGCGAGGGCGAGATCATCGAGCTCGCGACCGCCGAGCGCATCTGGACGCAACCCGCGCACGAGTACACGAAGACGCTGCTGTCGTCGTTCCCCCGACTGACCGGCGAGAGAGGGGTGCTGGTGCGATGACCACCCTCGAATTCCGTCACGTCACCAAGGCGTACAACGTCCGCGGCGCCGGCCAGATCAAGGCGCTCGACGACGTCAGCTTCACCCTGACCTCCGGCCAGACGATCGGCCTCGTGGGCCAGTCCGGCAGCGGGAAGTCCACGATCGCGAAGATCCTCACCCAGCTGGAGACCCCGACCGCCGGCGAGGTGCTGCTCGACGGAAACGCGATCCCGCGGCGCGGCAAGGGGTTGCGGAAGTACCGGCAGCAGTTGCGCATGGTGTTCCAGGACCCGTTCGCCTCGCTCAACCCGTACCACTCGATCCGCTACCACCTGGAGCGCCCGATCCGACTCGACGACGTCGTGCCCAAGAAGGACACCGAGGCCGAGGTGCGCCGCCTGCTCGAACGGGTGCGACTGGATGCGGATGCCGTGATCGATCGCCGCCCGCACGAGCTGTCCGGCGGACAGCGGCAGCGCGTCGCGATCGCCCGGGCGCTGGCATCCCGCCCCTCCCTGCTCGTCGCCGACGAGCCCGTCTCGATGCTCGACGTATCGATCCGCCTGGGCGTGCTCAACCTGCTCGCCGACCTGCAGCGCGAGGAGGGACTCGGCGTGCTCTACATCACCCACGACCTGGCCACCGCCCGCCACTTCAGCGACGAGATCATGGTGCTCAACCAGGGGCGCGTCGTGGAGTACGGCACCGCCGACGACGTCATCCTCAACCCGCAGAACCCCTACACCCGCGAGCTGCGCGCGGCCTCTCCCGACCCGGAGAAGCACTTCGCGCACGCCTCATCGACCGGAGGTGACCTGTGAGCACCGCGTTCCCCCAGCTCGACGACAACGACCTCGTCGCGCGCGACGCCCTCGAGGTCGGCACCACCGCGACGACCGCCGAGCGCGGACGCCGTCGCGTGCCCTGGCGCTTCTTCGTCGGACGAGCGGCCTTCTACCTGTTCACGCTGTGGGCCGCGATCACGATCAACTTCTTCATCCCTCGCCTCATGAAGGGCGACGCGGTCAGCTCGTACCTGGCCCGCAACCGCAGCGTGAGCCCCGAGGCCGAGGAGGCGCTGCGCATCCTGCTCGGCATCGACACCGACAAGTCGATCTGGCAGCAGTACATCGAGTACTGGGGGATGCTGCTGCGGGGCGACCTCGGCATCTCGACGCTGCACGGCCTGCGCCCCGTCGCCGAGGTGCTCGCCGCGGCGCTGCCGTGGACGCTCGGCCTGGTCGGCATCGCGACCATCATCTCCTTCACGATCGGAACCCTCGCGGGCGCCGTCGTCGGCTGGAAGCGCGGCAGCAAGCTCGACGCGATCATCCCGGTGACGACATTCTTCAACACCATCCCGTACTTCTGGCTCGGCCTGATCGCGATCGCGATCTTCTCCTCGACGCTGAAATGGTTCCCCTCCTCGCACGCCTACGACAAGGGGCAATCCCCGGAGTGGAGCTTCGACTTCATCGGCCAGGTGATCATGCACGGCACTCTGCCGGCGCTCACCATCGTGGTCGCGTCGCTCGGCGGCTGGGTGCTCGGCATGCGCAACATGATGCTGACCGTGCTCGACGACGACTACATCACGGTCGCGCAGGCCAAGGGCATGCCCAACAAGCGGGTGCTGTGGGCGTACGCCGCCCGCAACGCGGTGCTGCCGCAGATCCAGAGCTTCGCGCTGTCGATCGGCTTCATCGTCGGCGGCACGATCGTGATGGAGATGGTCTTCAGCTACCCGGGCATCGGCAAGCTGCTGCTCGACGCCACCAACGCCAAGGACTTCGCGCTCATGCAGGGCGTGTTCCTGGTGATCACGCTCTCGGTGCTCGTGGCCAACATCCTCGCGGATGTCGTCTACGCCTACCTCGACCCGCGCACGCGCCAGACGGAGTCCTGAGATGACCGTTCCCACGACCACCGACAGCACCGCGCCCGACGGCTCGCCCGTGATCTCGGGCATGCCGGAGACCGCGACGCTGCGCACCCCGGCCAGCACGCCCCCGCCGCGCAAGACGTTCTGGTCGCAGCTCGGCCAGGCGTTCGCGATGTTCCGCAACCCCAAGTCGGTCGCCGGCCTGATCATCCTCGGCGCGTTCGTGCTGATCGCGATCTTCGCGCCTTGGATCGCCCCGTACGGTCCGACGCAGAAGGACCGCACGGCGCTGCGTCAGCCGCCGTCCTGGGAGCACTGGCTGGGCACGACCCACATGGGTGAGGACGTGCTGAGCCAGCTCATCTACGGCACCCGCGGGGTGATCGTCGTCGGCTTCCTCGCTGCGTTCATCGCCACGATCATCGCGATCACGATCGGCGTCATCGCCGGCTACGTGCGCGGCTGGAAGAGCGAGTCCCTCTCGGCGCTGACCAACGTGTTCCTGGTGATCCCCGGCATCCCGCTGATCATCATCATCGCCTCGCAGTTCGACAACCCGCCGCTGATCGTGATCGCCGCGGTGCTCGGCATCACCGGATGGGCGTGGGGCGCCAGGGTGCTGCGCGCGCAGACCATGTCGCTGCGCAACCGCGACTTCATCCAGGCCGCGCGCGCCAACGGCGAACCGCTGCGTCGCATCATCACGGTCGAGATGCTCCCGAACCTCATGGCGCTCATCGCGTCGAGCTTCGTCGGCACCGTGACCGCGGCGATCCTCGGCCTCACCACGCTCGCGTTCATCGGGGTGATCCCGGTGAGCAACCTCAACTGGGGCACCATCCTGTTCTGGGCGCAGCAGAACGGCGCCTTCCCGCGCCTGTGGTGGTGGTACGTCCCCGCAGGTCTCTGCATCGCGATCATCGGCGTGGCCCTGTCGCTGATCAACTTCGGCATCGACGAGTACGTCAACCCGCGCCTGCGTTCGGCCGGAGAGCGCGCCAGGGCCATGAAGAAGAAGGGGCTGAACGTGAACGACGCCGTCACGGTCGTGCGCGCCGTGCCCCTGCCGGGCAAGACCCCCGATCCGACCACCACGACCACCCCAGCGACTGCAACGACCGCAACGACCGCAACGACACAGAACACGAAGTGATGACCTCTCAGACACTGACCACGGTCCTGCCGTACCAGGACCCCGCACTCTCGATCCCGGAGCGCGTGGCCGACCTCCTCAGCCGCATGACGGTGGAGGAGAAGGTCGGGCAGATGCTCCAGCTCGACGCCCGCGACGACCTCGACGACCACATCGGCCGCCGTCACGCCGGATCGATCCTGCACACCTCGCCGGAGCGCATCCTGCGCGCGAACGAGCTGACCGCCCAGACCCGCCTGCGCATCCCCCTGCTGGTGGGCGAGGACTGCATCCACGGGCACTCGTTCTGGCCCGGCGCCACGATCTACCCGACCCAGCTCGGCATGGCCGCATCGTGGGACTCCGAGCTCGTCGAGCGCGTCGCCCGTGCCACGGCCGAGGAGGTCGCGATCACCGGCATCCACTGGACGTTCTCCCCCGTGCTCTGCATCGCCCGCGACCTGCGCTGGGGACGCATCGACGAGACGTTCGGCGAGGACCCGTTCCTGATCGGTGAGCTCGCCTCGGCCATGGTGCGCGGCTACCAGGGGGAAGGGCTCGACGACCCCACCGCGATCCTCGCGACCGCCAAGCACTTCGCCGGGTACTCCGAGACGCAGGGCGGACGCGATGCCAGCGAGGCCGACATCTCGCGCCGCAAGCTGCGCTCGTGGTTCCTGCCGCCGTTCGAGCGCGTGGCCCGCGAGGGATGCCGCACGTTCATGCTCGGCTACCAGACCACCGACGGCGTGCCGATCACCACGAACGACTGGCTGCTCAGCGATGTGCTGCGCGGTGAGTGGGGCTACACCGGCACGCTCATCACCGACTGGGACAACGTCGGACGCATGGTGTGGGAGCAGCGCATCCAGCCGGACATCACGCACGCGGCCGCCGCCGCCGTGCGCGCGGGCAACGACATGATCATGACCACCCCGGCCTTCTTCGAGGGGGCGCTGGACGCGGTCGCGAAGGGCATGCTGGCGGAAGACGCCTTCGATGCGGCCGCCGCCCGCATCCTCACGCTGAAGTTCGAGCTGGGCCTGTTCGAGAACCCGCGCCTGCCCGGCACGGAGCTCGACGCCGTGGTGGGCAGTGCCGCGCACACCGCCCTGAACCTGGAGACCGCGCGGCGCTCGATCGTGCTGCTCGAGAACGACGGTGTGCTGCCGCTCGACGCCTCCGCGCCGCTCAGGATCGCCGTCACCGGGCCTCTCGCCGACGACGCGCAGACGCAGCTCGGCGACTGGGCCGGCGGCTCCGGCCAGGCAGGGTGGCTCGACGGGCAGCCCCGCGACATGATCACGACCGTGCTCGACGGCCTCCAGGGCGTGGACGGCTGGAGCGTCACGCACACGCGCGGCGCCGACATCCTCACCCTGGAGGACGACCCCCGGGGTAAACACTTCCCCGACAAACAGCCGCGTCCGCCGGTCGTCAAGCCGTGCGCCCCCGACGCCGCGCTGATCGCCGAGGCCGTGGCCGCCGCAGCCGAGGCCGATGTCGTGGTCGCGGTCGTGGGCGACCGGATCGAGCTCGTGGGCGAAGGCCGTTCGACCGCGACCCTCGAGATGATCGGCGGGCAGAACGCGCTGATCGACGCGCTCGTCGCGACCGGGAAGCCCGTCGTCATCGTGCTGCTCGCCTCGAAGCCGCTCGTGCTCCCGGCATCCGCCGCACAGGCTGCCGCCGTGATCTGGGCCGCGAGCCCCGGCATGCAGGGTGGGCAGGCGCTCGCCGACATCATCGCGGGAGCAGTCGAGCCCTCCGGGCGTCTGCCGATCTCGTTCGCGCGTCACGTGGGTCAGCAGCCGACGTACTACAACCAGATCCGCGGACAGCACGGCGACCGGTACGCCGACCTCACGCAGTCGCCCGCCTGGGCGTTCGGCGAGGGCCTGTCGTACACGACCGTGGAGTACGCCGACCTGGAGCTGGAGGCGACGGCGCTGACGGAGTCCGACACCATCGTCGGGCACGTCACCGTGGCCAACACCGGCACGCGCCCCGTGCGCGAGACCGTGCAGGTGTACGTGCGGGATTCGGTCACGAGCGTGAGCTGGACCGACAAGGAGCTCAAGGCCTACCGGCAGGTCGACATCGCACCGGGCGAGTCGGTGCGGGTGCGGCTGGAGCTGCCGGTCGCCGACTGCACGATCGTGGATGCCGCGGGCGAGCGGATCGTCGAGGCGGGCACGTTCGAGCTGCTGGTCGGCCCGAGCTCGCGCGACGAGGTGCTCCTCTCCGCCGACTTCGAGGTCGCCTGAGGGTTCTCCCCTTCACCCCTTTCGCCGAACCACCCCCTTGCGTGCGAGCCACCCCTCTGCGCTCGCACGCAAGGGGCCGGGTGGCGCGCAAAGGGGTGGCTCGGCGGGCTGTGGCGGGGGTGCGCGTCAGTCGCGGAGGCGCTGCGGGCCCGCGCCCTGGTCGGCGAGGGTGTCGTCGGGGTTGAGCAGCCCGCACGCCTTCATCGACAGGCAGCCGCAGCCGATGCATCCGGTCAGCTCGCGCTCCAGACGCTCGATGCCTTCGCGGCGCTTCTCCAGCTCGCGCTTCCAGCGGCGCGAGGCGCGTTGCCAGTCGGCGTGGCTCGGCGTCTCGGTCAGCGGCACGTCGGCGAAGGCCGCTTGCACATCGGACAGCGGGATGCCGAGGCGCTTGGCGACCGTGATGAGCGACACCCGCCGCAGCATGTGACGGGCGTAGCGGCGCTGGTTGCCGGGTGTGCGGGTGGAGGCGATGAGTCCCAGCGACTCGTAGAAGTGCAGGGCGGATGCGGCGACCCCGGTGCGTCGGGTCATCTCGCCGATCGTCAGCGGCTCGTCGGGGGCGTGTGGCGTCAACCTGAGTCCTTCCTCCGGATTTGACCTCAAGTGTACTTGAGGTTTTACGGTGGAAACCGTGACCCGAACAGAGCTCCCGCGATGACCTATGTGATCGCACTGCCATGTGTAGATGTGAAGGACAAGGCCTGCATCGACGAGTGTCCCGTCGACTGCATCTACGAGGGGGAGCGATCCCTCTACATCCACCCGGACGAATGCGTGGACTGCGGTGCCTGCGAACCGGTGTGCCCGGTCGAGGCGATCTTCTACGAGGACGATCTGCCCGATGAGTGGCAGGACTACTACAAGGCCAACGTCGAGTTCTTCGACGAGCTCGGCTCTCCCGGTGGCGCCGCCAAGACCGGGATGCTCTCGTTCGACCACCCGATCATCGCCGCGCTCCCGCCGCAGGAGGCGCACGCATGAGCCCGCGCATCGCGGTCGTGGGGGCGGGGCCGGCCGGCATCTACGCGGCCGACATCCTGCTCGCCGCGGCACCCACCGCCACGGTCGACCTGTTCGAGAAGCTGCCCACCCCGTACGGCCTGGTCCGCTACGGCGTCGCGCCCGACCATCCGAAGATCCGCAAGATCACGGATGCCCTGCACGACGTGCTGGTGAACCCGCGCATCCGACTGCGCTGCAACGTCGAGCTCGGGGTCGACATCCACCTCGACCAGCTCCGCGCCGCCTACGACGGGGTGATCGTGGCCACCGGCGCCGATCTCGACGTCGCGCTCGACATCCCCGGCATCGACCTGCCCGGATCCTTCGGCGCCGCCGACTTCGTCGCCTGGTACGACGGGCACCCGGATGCGCCGCGCACCTGGCCGCTCGCCGCCGAGTCGGTCGCGGTGCTGGGGGCGGGCAACGTGGCGCTCGACGTCACGCGGATCCTGGCCCGGCACGCCGCCACGCTGACGCACACCGACACCCCGGACGCGGTGCTCGATCAGCTCGCCGCGAGCCCGCTGCGCGACGTGCACCTGTTCGCGCGGCGAGGACCGGCCGACGTGCGCTTCTCCGCGATGGAGCTGCGCGAGCTCGCCGAGCAGGAGGACGTGGATGTGATCGTCGATCCGTCGGAGCTCGCCCTGGATGAGCATGCCGAGCGGATGATCGCGCAGTTCTCGCAGCGCCGCATCATCGTGCGGACCATGACCGAGTGGGCCGCGCTCGATCCGGCCTCCCGGACGGCCTCGCGCCGCATCCACCTGCATCTGCGGCAACGTCCGGTGCGCCTGCTCGGCAGGGGGCGCGTGACCGGCATCGAGCTGGAGCGCACCGCGTCGGACGAGCTGGGCCGCATGGTCGGTACGGGCGAGCTGCTGCGCTACGACGTGGGGGCGGTCTACCGTGCGGTCGGCTACCGCTCCACCGCGGTGCCCGGCGTGCCGTTCGACGCCGAACGCGGCGTCGTGCCCCATGTCGAGGGGCGCGTGGTGGATGCCGACGGCACCCCGATCCCGCGGTTGTATGCCACGGGCTGGATCAAGCGGGGCCCGGTCGGCCTCATCGGCTCGACCAAGTCGGATGCCGCGCAGACCGTCGCGCACCTGGTCGAGGACCTCGCCGCCGTCGAGAGCGCCGTGCGCGATGACGACCCGATCGCCCACCTCGCCGATGCCGTCGACCTCGACGGTTGGCTCCGCATCGACGCCGCCGAACGCGACGCCGGAACCGCGCGAGGTCGCGAACGGACGAAGATAGTGGAGCGTGCCGAGATGCTCGCTCACGCCACGAAAGAGCAGATGATGGAGGCCGGTCGATGACCGTCACACCCGTACCCACCCCGGTCGGCGAAGGGCTCAAGGACGCGTTCCGCACGCATCCGGCCGGCGTCGCGATCATCACGGCACCGACCCCGGACGGCCCGGTGGGTCTCACGGCGTCGAGCGTCGCGTCCGTGGCGGTCGACCCTGCCGCGATCGTGTTCTCCGTCACCCGCGCCACCGGCAGTGCGGGCGCCATCCTGGGGGCGGCGACCTTCGTCGTGCACCTCATCGACGATGAGCACTCCGCCCTCGCGCAGAGTTTCGCGGTGAGCGGCGCCGAGCGCTTCACGCCGGAGCAGGGGTGGGACACGCTCCCGACCGGTGAGCCGCACCTCCCCGAGGCGAGGGTCGCGCTGCGCTGCCGCCCGATCCAGACGGTCCCGGTCGGCTCCTCGACCGTGGTCATCGCCGAGGTGCTGGAGGTGCTGCCCGGCTCACCGGGCCGCCCGCTCGTCTACCTCGACCGCCGCTTCCACTCCCTTCCGCACAACACGCACGACACCGCCCTCTGAAAGGAAACCGTCATGACCACGCTCTACACGCTCCCCGAACTGCCCTACGACTACTCGGCCCTCGAGCCGCACATCTCCGGCAAGATCATGGAGCTGCACCACTCCAAGCACCACCAGGCATACGTGACCGGCGCGAACACCGCGCTCGAGCAGCTCGCCACCGCCCGCAGCGCCGGGGACCTCGCGAACGTCAACAAGCTCGAGAAGGACCTTGCGTTCAACCTCGGCGGCCACATCAACCACTCGGTGTTCTGGCAGAACCTGTCGCCCGAGGGCGGCGGCGCTCCCGAGGGCGAGCTCGAGGCGGCGCTCGTCGACGCGTTCGGGTCGATCGATGCGTTCCGCGCGCACTTCACGGCCACCGCGCTCGGGGTGCAGGGCTCGGGCTGGGCGGTGCTCGCCTGGGATTCGGTGGGCGCACGCCCGGTGATCTTCCAGCTGTTCGACCAGCAGGGCAACGCGCCGCTGGGAGTCACGCCGCTGCTGCAGCTCGACGTGTGGGAGCACGCCTATTACCTCGACTACCTCAACGTGCGCGCCGACTACGTGAAGGCGTTCTGGAACCTCGTGAACTGGCCTGACGTGCAGCGTCGCTTCGAGGCCGCCCGCACCGCGACCCAGGGCCTCATCGTCGCGGGCTGACCCGCCCCTACTCTCCGCCGACCCGGCCCCTTCTGCGCGACCCGGCCCCTCTCGTACGCACGCAAGGGGCCGGGTCGGCGGAAGCGACAGGCAGAGCGCGCTACAGCAGGCGGGCGGTCGTGCCGCGCACGTTCAGCTCGTACGGCAGCGCCGACGGGATGTGCACGGCCTCGGGTGTCGTCAGCTTGGCCAGCACCGCATCCGCCGCCCGTTCGCCCTGACCGAGCGGGAACTGATCGACCGTGGTCAGGCGGAAGAACTCCCCGAGCTCATGACCGTCGATGCCGACGATCGACAGCTCCTCCGGCACGCTGAAGCCGAGGTCGCGGGCGGCGAGGAGTGCCCCGATCGCCATCTCGTCCGACGCCGCGAACACTGCGGTCGGGCGGGGACCGGGCCGTCCCAGCAGCTGTTTCGCCGCACGGTAGCCGCCTTCGACCGTGAAGTCGGCCGGCTCCAGGAAGGTGTGGTTCAGGGGGATCCCGGCCTTCGCCAGCGCTTTCTCGAATCCGAGTCGGCGATTGGTGGGGATGTGGAAGTCGATGTCGAACTCGGGGTTGGCCCCGATGTGCGCGATGTCGGTGTGGCCGAGGCTGATCAGGTGCTCGGTGGCGAGCTGCGCCACCGCGACGTCGTCGACCGTGAGGGTGTCGAGCTTGGGGTTCGGGCCGCCGATCGCGATCACCGGGAGTCCGAGGTCGAGCAGGTACTGCGTCTCGTCCTCGTCGAGCTCGATCGACACCGCGATCACGGCGTCCACGCGCTGGCGTCGCAGGAACGTATCGAACACATGTCGCCGCACGTCCTTGTCGGCGGTGATGTTGTAGAGCGTGATGTCGTAGCCCGCGCGCATGAGAGCGGCCGAGACGCCCGAGAGCACGGTGCTGAAGAACCAGCGGTCGAGGAACGGCACCACGACCCCGACGTTGCGCGTGCGCCCGGATGCCAGGCTCGAGGCGCGGGACGAGACGACGTAGCCGAGCGACTGGGCCGCGGCCTGCACCCGCTCCTTGGCGGATTCGGACACGTGGCCGCGTCCGCTCAGTGCGCGGGAGACGGTCGCGGTGGAGACTCCGGCGAGCCGGGCGACCTCATCGATGCTGGCCATGTGTTCCTCTTCGAAAGTGCTCTGGTCGCGATCCCCGCCCCGCCGGGGGGGGGTGAGGATCGCGACCGGAAGGGTCGTGCGTCAGGCCGTGGTGTACCAGACGGCCGTGTCGATCGGCAGGGATCCGCCGTCGAACGGCTGGCTCTGCAGCAGCACGAGGGCGCCGGCGGGCAGCTCGATCGGGGCGGTGCCGAGATTCGCGACCACGTGCACCTCGCCGCGGCGGAACGCGACCGCGTCGGGACCGGCATCTTCCCAGACCAGCGATCCGGCACCGAAACCGTGCTCGCGACGGGCGGCCAGCAGGCGCTTGTACAGCGCGAGCGTCGAGCCGGGGTCGACCTCTTCGACGTCGCGGGCGTACGTGGCCCACTCCGCGGGCTGCGGGAGCCACGACAGTCCGGTGTCGTTGAAGCCGAACGCCGGAGCATCCGCTTCCCACGGCAGGGGCACGCGGCAGCCGTCGCGGCCGTAGCGCTCGCCGTTGGTGCGGAACCAGGTGGGGTCCTGACGGAACTCGTCGGGGATCTCCATGGCTTCGGGGAGTCCGAGCTCTTCGCCCTGGTAGAGGTACGCGGAGCCGGGAAGCGCGAGCATCAGGGTCGTCGCAGCGCGGGCGCGTGCGAGGCCGATGGCCGTGTCGGGCTTGTGCGGCGTCTTCGGGCCGATGCCCTCGCCCTGCGGGTTGTCGTCCGTCAGCGCGAGTCGCGAGGCGTGGCGCACGACGTCGTGGTTCGAGAGCACCCAGGTGCTCGGAGCGCCGACAGCGCCGAACTCGTCGAGCGACTCGCGGATGACGTCGCCCAGCTTCTTCGCGTCCCACTCCGTCATCAGGTACGGGAAGTTGAACGTCTGGTGCATCTCGTCCGGGCGCACCCAGAGCGCGGTCTGCTTCAGGGTCGGCATCCAGGCCTCGCCGCACAGGGCGCGGTCGCCGTCGTACTCCGCCAGCACCTTGTGCCAGTCGCGGTAGATGTCGTGCACGCCGTCCTGACCCCAGTACGGCACGTTCGACTCGCCGCCGCCCATGGAGTCCGCGTCGCTCGGGGGCGTGTAGTCGGGGAGGCCGTCGGCCTTGATCATGCCGTGCGCCACGTCGACCCGGAAGCCGTCGACGCCACGGTCGAGCCAGAAGCGCAGGATGGACCGGAACTCCTCGCGCACCTCCTCGTTGGTCCAGTCGAAGTCGGGCTGCGTGGCGTCGAAGATGTGCAGGTACCACTGGCCGGGGGTGCCGTCGGCCTCGGTCACGCGCTCCCACATGCCGCCGCCGAACACCGACTCCCAGTTGTTCGGCGGGAGCTCGCCGTTCTCGCCCTTGCCGTCGCGGAAGATGTAGCGCGCACGCTCGGGGCTTCCCGGTGCGGCCTTGAGGGCTTCCTGGAACCAGACGTGCTGGTCGGACGAGTGGTTCGGGACGAGGTCGACGACGACGCGGATGCCGCGGGCGTGTGCTTCTTCGAGCATCAGGTCGAAGTCGGCGAGCGTGCCGAACAGCGGGTCGACGTCGCGGTAGTCGGCCACGTCGTAGCCGGCGTCGCGCTGCGGGCTGGTCATGAAAGGGCTCAGCCAGATCGCGTCGACGCCGAGCTCCTGGAGGGAGTCGAGTCGGCTGGTGATGCCCGGCAGGTCGCCGATGCCGTCGCCCGAGGCGTCGGCGAAGGAGCGGGGGTAGATCTGGTAGATGACGGCGCTGCGCCACCACTCGGAACCGGGGGCTGCGATCTGCTCAAGCTGTGCCATGCGAACAGGCTACTGCAAACGCTTACATACATGCCAGCATGGGGATCGAATCGGTTCGGAGCCGAGGCGCTGTCCTGCCGCGGGAGTATGGTGGCGGCATCCGATGAGTGGAGGCTGTCATGGTGCCGGAGATCAATTACTGGGCAGTGCTGCTGGCGACCGCGTCGAGCATGCTCGTCGGCTCGGTCTGGTACGCCCGCGGCGTGTTCGGCACCCGCTGGTCGAAGCTCGCGAACGTCGACATGGACCGACCGGCGGCGACCGCGGCCTGGCCCATCATCACCACGGTGATCGTGAGCTTCATCACGGCATGGGTGCTCGCCGGCGCATCCGCCATCGCCTGGCACTTCTACGGCGGCTCCTACTTCTGGGGTGCGATCGTCACCGCCGTCACGCTGTGGGCGGGGTTCACCGCTGCGCGCTTCATCACACACGATGCGTTCGAGGGCCGCTCGACCAGGCTGACCACGTTGAACATCGCGCATGAGCTCGTCACGGTCGTGGTCATGGCGATCATCATCGGGGTCTGGCCGCCGGCCCTGGGCTAGGTCGGCACGCCGAGGTCGCGCGACGGTTCACGGCGCGCCCTCTCGACTTGTGGAACGGGAACACTAGACTTTCGCCGCTTCTGCCGGCATGGCCGCCGCTGTCAGGCTGGTCTCGTGACCCCTGGGTCACCTGCGCGTCTCCCCACCGCGCGGTTCTGACCGAGAGGTTCCCCCCACATGTCCGGTTCATCGCGCCGTTCCGCGCCCTGGGCCATCGGTGCCGCTCTCGTCGCCGCAGCCGTCCTCGCCGGAGCCGCCCCCGCGGCCCTCGGCGCAATCGGCGATCCCGGCGATGCGACCGCCGACGTCACCACCGATCCGGCCCAGTCCGTGGCCCTCGCCTACGAGTTCCTCGACGCGCGCGTCGACGAGTTCTGCGACGGCGCGGGCCACTGCCTGCCGCGCAGCTATCAGGGCGGATTCTTCACCGACCTCCCGACCTGGGACTTCACGCCCTCGTTCGTCTACGACGATGCCCTGGTGATCATCGCCTACACGGCGCGTGGTCTGCCCGACGACCTCCGCCGGGCGCGGGCGATCGGCGACACCCTGCTGTTCGTGCAGGAGAACGATCCGATCGGCGACGGGCGCACGCGCACCTCCTACGAGCCGCACGGCATCCGGGACGGGCGGGTGGAGATCACCGGCCCCGGCACGTTCACCGGCAACCAGGCCTGGGCGGGGATGGCACTCGCCCGGCTCGCACACGCGACCGGCGACTCCCGCTACCTCGACAGCGCATTGCGCATCGGTCAGTGGATCCAGGACAACACGGCCGACCTGGTGCGCGCTCCCTTCGGCTACACGGGCGGCCAGCTCGCAGACGGCACCCCGCTGGTGTGGAAGTCCACCGAGCACAACAGTGACGTCGCCGGCTTCTTCACGCAGCTCGCGCAGCTCACCGGCGACACCGTGTGGGCGGATCGGGCAGCGGTCGCGGCGGCGTTCGTCACGGCCATGCAGAGCACGGACGGCCACGTCGACACCGGTACTCTCCTCGACGGCTCCACGGTCAACACCCATCCCGTCCCGCTGGATGCGCAGACGTGGAGCTACCTCGGCACGGGCGACGCCCGCTACGGCGCCGCGTTGGACTGGACCCTCACGAACCTGATCGCCACCGACGGCCCGTACACGGGGCCCTCGATCAGCGACGTCGACGTGTCGAAGGCCTGGTTCGAGGGTGCGGGACACCTCGCCCTGGCGCTCACACTGCGCGGCGGAGCGGGCGATGCCGACCGTGCCGAGACGCTGCTGGGCAGCATCCGCCTGGCGCAGCGCGATGCCGTGAACGGCGATGGCAAGGGGATCGTCGCGACATCGACCGACGGCCTGGACTCCGGCTTCGGAGACCTCTACTACGCGAGCCTGCACACGGGAACGACGGCGTGGTACCTGCTCGCAGCGGCGGGGGACAACCCCTTCCGCCTCCCGGTCGACTGACCGGGAGGCGGAAGGGGTCAGCCGATGTTCGCCGTGATCCGCTCGAGGTGCGCCACGGCATCCTCCATCGATGACGGTCGACCCACCACGCCGGGGCGCGACTGCCACGGCCGTGGCCCGTCCGGATGCCGGTACTCGACGCCCGCCGCATCGAGGCGCGCGAGGTGCTCGACGAGCCGCGGCTCGAACTCGCGGAAGTCGCGGTCTCCGCGCGTCCAGAGCGCCTCGGACACCGCGCACAGGCGCGGGAAGACGTGGTAATCGATGGCGCGCGACGAGTCGATGTGCTCGGTCCACAGGTTCGCCTGCCCGCCCCGCACGTGGCGCGCCTCGGTCGCGTTGAGCTCGGGCGGCACCGGGTCGAACCCGTACGCCGTCTCGACCGTCGTCACGGTGCCAACCGGGATCGGCTCGCCGGGCATGTCCGACTCCCGGTAGTCGAGATAGACCGAGTCGACGGGGCAGGCAATCACGTCGTGCCCGGCGCGTGCGGCCACGAGGGCACCGATCTGCCCGCGCCAGGAGAGCACGCTGGCGTCGTCGACGAGTCCGCCTTCGAGGATCTCGTCCCAGCCGAGCAGCTTCCGCCCGCGGGAGGCGAGGTGGGCGGCGATGCGCCCGATGAACCAGCTCTGCAACTCCTCCTCCTCCTCGACCCCGAGTTCGCGCATGCGCTCCTGCGTGCGCGGATCGTCGCGCCATTGCACCTTCGGACACTCGTCCCCGCCGATGCAGATGTACTCCGAGGGGAAGATGTCGATGACCTCGTCGAGGACATCGGCGAGGAAGGCGATGGTCGACTCCTCGACGTTGAAGATCACGGGATTGATGCCCCAGCGCGTCCAGGGCGTCTCGGGGGCCGCGTCTCCGACACCGAGTTCGGGATAGGCGGCCACGGCGGCCTGTGCGTGCCCGGGGAGCTCGATCTCGGGGACGACGGTGATCCCTCGAGCCGAGGCGTAGGCCACGATCTCGCGGAGGTCGTCCTTCGTGTAGAAACCGCCGTGCGGTCTTCCGTCGCCGTCTGACTCGGGCGCGGCGCCCACCTGCGACTCGGGACGCCAACTCCCGACCTCGGTCAGCTTCGGGTAGCGGGCGATCTCGATGCGCCATCCCTGGTCGTCCGTCAGGTGCAGGTGGAGCGTGTTCAGCCGGTGCATGGCGAGCAGGTCGATGAACCGGCGGATGTCGCGCGGAGGTGCGAAGTGGCGGACGACATCGAGCATGGCACCACGCCAGCTGAACCGGGGTGAATCGCGGATCTCTCGTGCAGGAGCGCGCCATGGAACCGTCGACGGCAACGGCGCGCGGCGGTGAATGGTGGCGGGGAAGAGCTGGAGCAGGGCCTGCGCGGCCCAGTGCGCGCCGCGCTCGACGGCTGCTCCAATCCGCACCCCCGCGGGGGTGACCGTGAGCTCGAAGCCCTCCTCATCGAGCCGGTCATCCTGCTCGAAACGGATCCCGGTGTGGTGTGCCGCGCCGTGCTCGACGATCGTGATCGGGAGAACGAAACCGGTCGCGTGGCGCAACTGCTCCTGTAGGCGCAGCGCCGGCTCGACGAGCGCCGGAGGGGCCGTCATCGTGGTTTCCGGCGTGAGCTCGAAATCCCCCTCGAGGGCGCGTTCGTGGAGGGCTCGGGGCAAGAGGGTCGGCATGGTCCAGCTCCTGTATAGGCAGATCTCGCGGTCATGAATTAGTTGGTTTCATGCCCTAATAGTTAGTAAATATAGTTACCTAATTCGAGAGGCTGCTTTTGCATCATGAATGCATTCGCCGCGTCATTCCAGAGAATATAACAGTTCCAAATCTGCGCCACATTGTGATTGACACAGGATATGAAACAGAGGTGTACTAACTTTCACCGTCCAGCACATTCACGTGGTCCATCCCTGGGGCAGGCGGTGAAGTGAAGGGCGAGCGCCGGCAGAGACGTTCGGTCGCACATCTACGAAGGAGAAGATCAGTGGCAATCAAGAAGTTGGCAGCGATCGGCGCGTTCGGCGTCGTGGCTGCTCTCACGCTCAGCGCATGTTCCGGTTCGACCGGGAGCGGCCAAGGTGCCGCCCCGAGCGATGGAAAGGTCCCTCAGGTCGATGGCAAGGGGCAGAAGATCACCGTCTGGGTCATGGACGGCGATTACACGACCGAGACCCTCGACGCGATCAACGCGAAGTTCACCGAGAAGACGGGAGCGGAGGTCAACCTCCAGGTGCAGACCTGGGACGGCATCACCACCAAGATCACGACCGCACTCGCCACCGACACCCCGCCGGATGTCGTCGACGTCGGCAACACGCAGGTCGCAAGCTACGGCGCGAACGGCGGACTGTTCGACCTGAGCGCGTACAAGGACGACCTGGCGCAGGGGCAGACCTGGCTCGACGGCCTCGTCGACCCCGCGACGATCAGCGGCAGCCTCTACGGCGTTCCCGGATTCGCCGGAGCGCGCGCCGTCGTCTACAACAAGACGATGTGGGCCGCCGCGGGAGTGACCGAGGCGCCGACGACGTATGAGGAGCTCACGGCAGCCCTCGACAAGGTGAAGGCCGCGAACGCCCAGACTGCGGACTTCGCACCCTTCTACCTCCCGGGACAGTACTGGTTCGCCGGCCTCCAGTTCGTCTGGGACGCCGGCGGCAGCATCGCCACCGAGAAGGACGGGTCGTGGACCTCCACGTTCGGGAGCGAGGCGTCGATCAAGGGCCTGAGGACGTTCCAGTCCTTCCAGAACGAGTACTCCACGGCGGCATCCTCCACACTCGACACCCTCGAGCCGAACCAGAGCCAGATCTTCGCCGACGGGAAGACCTCGGCCATCCTCAACACCAACACGGCCGCGATCCTCAAGATCGATCCCACGCTCGAGGACGACCTCGGCACCTTCCCGTTCCCCGGTCAGTCCGGCGAGTCGCAGCCCGTGATGCTCGGCGGCTCTGACTGGGCCATCCCTGTGAAGTCGCAGCACAGCGACCTCGCGCTGAACTGGGTCAAGATCGCCGCGAGCCCCGAGATCCAGAAGGACTACGTCTTCGGCGTGGACGGCTGGATCCCGAACAGCGCCGAGGGCATCGCGTTCGCGCAGGAGTCGCTGGATGAGGTGAAGGCCAGCTTCTTCACGGCAGCCCTCAACTCCCAGGCCACTCCGGCGAACGCGAACTGGACGACGATCGAGAGCAACAAAGCGATCAACAACCTCTTCTCGTCCATCGCCTCCGGATCGAAGAGCGTGCAGGAAGCCGCCGACGACTTCGACGTCGCGGCGGACAAGACGCTCAACACCAAGTAGTGGCACGGGTGCCGGGCGGCTCCGTCACCCGGCACCCGTTCCCCTGAGAACCCGCGCGCCGATCATCCGTCGGCGCTGCGCAGATGAAAGGCGAGTCCTTGGTCAGCACTCCCGTCGAGGTACGTCGAGCCTCCCCGACGCGCTCCCCCCGAACGAACAACCCGCACAGATCCTCCGCACCGTTCTGGCTGCTCAGCCCGGCGGGCATCGTGATCGTCTTCGTCACGCTGCTGCCGATCGGATTCCTCGTCTTCACCTCTTTCACGGACTACAACCAGCGGACTCTGTTCACGGGAGCCTTCCAGTTCGTCGGACTGGAGCAGTACGGCGCCGTGCTCGCGGACCGCGAGTTCTGGTGGGCGCTCGTGCGCACGGTGTTCTTCACCACCGCCCTGGTGGCAGGCAGCGTCGTGATCGGCGCGGGCATGTCGCACCTCATGACGCGCCTGACCTCTGCGCTGCGGCTGGTCACCACCGTCGTGCTGATCCTCGCCTGGGCGATGCCGAACGTCGCATCGTCGATCGTGTGGTCCTGGCTCTTCCAGCCGCAGTATGGCGTCATCAACTGGATGCTGACCCAGACCGGGCTGTTCGGCGACATGACCAGCACCGACTGGGCGTCGGACCCCACGCTCGCCTGGGTGTGCATCTGGCTGCTGGTCGTCTGGCAGGCCGTGCCCTTCATCGCGCTCACGCTGTACGCCTCCGAGACGCAGGTCCCCGGCGAACTGAAGGAGGCGGCCAGGCTCGACGCCGCATCCGAATGGCGGATCTACCGGGTGGTGGTGCTGCCGTCGATCGCGCCCACCATGCTCCTGGTCACGATGCTCTCGATCATCTGGGACTTCAACGTCTTCAACCAGATCTGGCTGATCTCGGAGGGCGGCCCGAACGGAGCGACCTCCACGCTCGGCGTCTTCACCTACACCACCGCCTTCTCGGGGAACCTGCAGATCGGGACCGGCGCCGCGATCGCGGTGGCCTCGACGCTCATCCTCGTCGCGCTCAGCGCCCTGTACATCCGAAGCCTCGTGCGTTCGGGAGAGGATCTGTGACCATGGCCACTCGCACCCGTCGGCGCCGCCGCACTCCCTGGATCAGCAGCACCATCGCCATCGTCTTCTGCATCGTCTGGGCGTTCCCGGTCTACTGGATGGTCAACACGGCGTTCAAGCCGCGGTCGGAGATGCTCAGCACGACACCGCACTTCCTCCCCGAGAATCCCACCCTCGACAACTTCTTCACGGCCATCGGCAAGGGACAGTTCCTGGTCTACTTCCAGAACTCGGTGGTCGTGGTCGCCGGGGCGGTGATCTTCTCGATCGTGCTCGGGCTGTTCGCCGCGGCCGCGCTCTCGCGGTTCCGCTTCCGTGGACGACGACCGATCCTCGTGCTCATCCTGATCATCCAGATGCTCCCAGCGACGGCGCTGCTCATCCCGCAGTTCCTGATCTTCAACTCGATGGGCCTGCTCGGAACGTACTGGGGACTCATCTTCGCCTACGTCGCGGGAGTGCTCCCGTTCTCGATCTGGGTCATGCGCGGTTTCTTCCTGGCCATCCCGATCGAGATCGACGAGGCGGCGCGGATCGACGGCGCATCCACCTGGCAGGTCCTCACCCGAGTGCTGTTCCCCCTGGTGATGCCCGGCATCATCTCCAGCAGCGTGTTCGCCTTCATCGCCGCGTGGAACGACTACATCATCGCCTACACGTTCATGAAGGATCAGGCGAACTACACCCTGCCGGTCTGGCTGAACTCCTTCACTGTCTCGGTCGGCGGTGAGATGGGAACCGACTACGGCGGGCAGATGGCTGCGGCCACGCTGTTCGCGCTGCCGGTCGTCGTGTTCTTCATGATCATCCAGCGCAACCTCGTCACCGGGATGTCCGCGGGGGCGGTGAAGGGCTGAGGCGTGCGATCACCGGCTGCCGATGCACACGCGGTGTGCGAGGCTGGGATCCGTTCGCCGGCCTCACCCGTCCCGGTGATCGCGCACCGAAGAGAGAGGAAGATCAATGGCTGATCTTCGCATCACGAGCAAGGCTCTGCCGGAGCACAGTCGTCTGCGCAACAGGGCGATGCTTCTGCAATCGCTGTTCCACGACGGGCCGCGCAGCCGTGCCGACATCGCGCGGCTCCACGGCCTGAACAAGGTCACGGTCTCGGCCATCGTGGCCGAGTTGGTGGAACAGGGGATCCTCGTCGACGCCGGTCAGTCCACCGCGGTGCGCGTGGGCAAACCGGCGACGCTGGTCGCCATCGACGACGACTCGCGCTCGATCATCAGCCTCGACCTGTCCGACGAGAAGGCCTTCCAGGGCGCGGTCATGAACCTGCGCGGCCGGGCATCGACCCTGCGGCGCCTCGACGGGCAGGCCGACCGCGGAGATGCCGCGATCGCTCGTGTCATCGACATGGCGGAGGACCTGATCGGTCAGGCCACGGCGCCCGTGCTCGGCATCGGCATCGGGAGTCCTGGCGTCGTGGACCGCGACGGTGTGGTGCGCTACGCCCCGCACCTCGGCTGGTTCGACGCCGATGTGCGCGGTGCTCTGGCCAGGCATTTCGATCTGCCGGTGCACATCGTCAACGACGCCAACGGCATGGCGCTCGCCGTGCACACCTTCCGTCAGAACGACGGGCGGAGCATTCTGATCCTCACCATCCAGAGGGGAGTCGGTGCGGGGCTGATCGTCGGGGAGAAGCTCATCGACGGCGAGGACTTCGCCGCGGGCGAGATCGGGCACGTGATCGTGGCGCCGGAGTGGGAGATGGAGTGCGCCTGCGGGCGCCGCGGATGTCTGGAGTCGATCGTCGCGATCCCGGAGCTGCGGCACCGGATGGACGAGGGGGAGCCTCGGGACGTGGTGATGCAGGATGCGGCCGACGCGATCGCAGCGGCCGTCGCGCCCATCATCGCCGTCCTCGGAGCGACGCGCGTGGTGCTCGCCGGTCCCGAAGACCTCCTCGACGATGCCTTCGCTGCGGACGTGCAGCAGCGCCTGACCGCACGCACGCTGCCCGCGACGACGCGCCCGATCGGGGTGGACATCGGTTCCGACGGCGGCCTGCTCGGGCTGCAGGGGGCGGCTGTCGCGGTACTCTCAGCGGAGCTGGGGATCTCGTGACCACGGTGGTCGGATGCCCTCTTGAGTGGGAGAGTGTCTGATGGGGTCGAGGAACGCGGATGCGATCGTGGCGAGTCGCGGTACCGAGAAGGCGCTTCCGGAGCACACGCGCCAGGTCAACCGGTCGCTGATCCTTCGCACGCTCTTCCACGGGGGCGCGATGAGTCGCGCCGACCTGGCGAGGGGGACCGGTCTGACCAGAGTGAGCGTGTCGCGGATCGTGGATGACCTCACCGCCGAGGGGCTGGTCCTGGAGCACGGGCCCAGGTCGGGCGGACGCGTGGGCAAGCCGAGCACGCCGATCGCGTTGAACGCCGACGCATACCACGTGGTGTCCCTCGACCTGTCGGCGTACGCCGAGCTCACCGGCGCGATCATGAACCTCGATGGCGAGGTGATCCACACCATGAGCATGCCCATGGACGGAGCCACCGGTGAGGCGCTCCTGCGGAAGGTGTGCTCCCTGGCATCGGCGCTCGTCAAGCGTTCGACCGTGCGCGTCCTCGGCGTCGGGGTGGGTTCGCCCGGCGTCGTGAACGCCGAGGGCGTGGTTCGTGAGGCCGTGGCCTTCGACTGGCACGATCTCGACGTCGGTGCCGCGATCGCCGACGCCGTACCCGTTCCGGTGCACATCGCGAATGACGCGAACGCCGCGGCGCTCGCCGCTCGGACCTACGGGCAGCCTGCCGTCGAAGACCTGGCCCTCGTCCGGATCGGGCAGGGCATCGGCAGTGGCGTCGTCGTGGGCGGCACACTGGTCACCGGTCATCGCTACACCGCCGGTGAGATCGGGCACGTGCTGGTCGACGAGACCGGCGTGCAGTGTCGATGCGGCCGCCACGGATGTCTCGAGGTCGTCGCCGCGGTCCCGTACATCCGGCAGCATCTGGCCCGGCCCGGCGCCTCCGCCGATGAGGTGCTGGGAGCGGCCGGGCGGGCGCTCGGACGCGTGCTCACACCCGTCGTGACGGCGCTCGGGCTCGAGCAGGTCGTCCTGTCCGGTCCGGAAGACGTGGTCGGCGGCGTGTTCCTCGATGAGGCCAGGGCGACCATCGAGGAGCAGACACTCGCCATCGTCACCGATGCGCTCGACATCCGCGTCGCCGTGCGTGGCGACGACATCGTGCTCCTCGGGGGAACCGCCCTCGTCATCGCCGAGGAGCTCGGCATCCGCTGAGAGGCGGAGTGGCGGGGGTGGGGCTCAGGCGGCGACGCGGGTGACGTCGGCGATCGCGCTCGTGAAGAAGTCGAGCCCATCGACACCGCTGCGCATGGCGGCGGACGTGTCGGGGCCGAAGCCCGCCTCGGTGGCGTGCTCGGGGTGCGGCATCAGGCCGACCACGTTGCCCGCCTCGTTCGTGAGGCCGGCGATGTCGCGCAGCGAGCCGTTCGGGTTCACGCCCGCGTAGCGGAAGGCCACGAGCCCCTCGCCCTCGATGCGGTCGAGCGTCTGCTCATCGGCGATGTAGCCGCCGTCGGCGTTCTTGAGCGGGATCACGATCTCCTGGCCGGTGCGGAACGCGTTGGTCCAGGCGGTGTCGGAGTTCTCGACCGTGAGCTTCTGGTCGCGACGCACGAAGTGCTGGTGGTTGTTGCGGATCAGGCCGCCGGGGAGCAGGTGCGCCTCGACGAGCATCTGGAATCCGTTGCAGATGCCGAGCACGGGCATGCCCTTGGCGGCGGCATTCTTGACCTCGCTCATGATCGGCGAGAGCGCGGCGATCGCGCCGGCGCGCAGGTAGTCGCCGTAGCTGAAGCCGCCGGGGAGCACGAGGGCATCGACGCCCTCGAGGTCGTGCGAGCCGTGCCACAGGGCGACCGGCTCGGCGCCGGCGATGCGGACGGCGCGCTGCGCGTCGCGATCGTCGAGCGAACCCGGGAAGGTGACGACGCCGATGCGGACGGTCACTCGACCACCTCGATGCCGACGACGTCCTCGATCACGGAGTTGGAGAGCACCTCGTCGGCGATGCGTCGGGCCTCGGCGAGCACCTCGTCGGTGACCTCGCCCTCGACGGTGAGCTCGAAGCGCTTGCCGATGCGGACATCGGTGAAGCCCTCGACGCCCAGGCGGGCGAAGGCGCCGGAGACGGCCTTCCCCTGCGGGTCGAGCAGTTCGGGCTTGGGCATGACGTCGACGACGATGGTGGGCATGAACGGCTCCGGGAGTCGCGGGCGGACGGGCGCACCCAGTCTACTGCCCCGGGTGACGGCCCCTGCTCGCGAGGCGCGGGCTACGCGGAGTGGAAGACCGTGTGCAGGTCTCCGACCGTCTCGCGTCCGCCGAGGCCGTCGATCTCGAACAGCACGGAGATGCCGATGACATGGCTGCCGAGGCGTTCGACGAGCTCACGGCCCGCGGCGAGCGTTCCTCCGGTGGCGAGCACGTCGTCGATGAGCAGCACGCGGGAGCCTGCGGGTAGGTCGTCGTGCATCTCGATCGTGGCGGTGCCGTACTCGAGGGCGTAGTCGACGGATGCCGCGGGGCGGGGCAGCTTGCCGGCCTTGCGGATCGGGATGAGGCCGACGCCGGCGGCGAGGGCGGCGGCGCTGGCGAGGATGAAGCCGCGTGCCTCGATGCCGGCGATCACGTCGAACTGGCCGGCGAACGGGGCGATGATCGCCTCCGTCGTCACGCGCAGCGCCTCGGCGTCGGCGAGGAGCGGGGTGATGTCGCGGAAGATGATGCCCGGCTCCGGATAGTCCGGCACGTTGCGGATCAGGGCTTCAGCGCGGACGAGGGCAGGGGAGAGTGTGGCTTCGGGCACTGCCCAAGGGTACCCCGGCTGGCTCAGGTTGACACCGTGGGAGCGCTCCCATAGAGTGACTGCCCAGTATGTGGGAGCGCTCCCACGACGTCCCGAAGCATCACACACCGCACGACCACCACAAAGGAGTGAACTGTGAACACACGTGCCCGCCACCGGATCCTCGTGACTGCCGCCGTGGCATCCGTCTCCGCCCTCGCCCTGGCCGGCTGCTCCAGCAGCACCGGCGACAACGGCGAAGGCAACGCCGACGAACAGGTCACGCTGACCGTCACCACGTTCGGCACCTTCGGCTACGACGACCTCTACAAGGAGTACGAGAAGCTCCACCCGAACGTGAAGATCGAGGCCACCAACATCGACACCGGTGGCAACGCCCGCACCGACGCGTTCACGAAGATCGCCGCCGGCTCCGGTCTCAGCGACGTCGTCGCGATCGAGGAGGGCTGGCTCGGCGCGATCATGGACGTCTCCGACACCTTCGTCGATCTGCGCGACTACGGCATCGAAGACCGCAAGGCCGACTGGGTCGACTGGAAGTACGGGCAGGCGACCGATGCCGAAGGCCGCGTGATCGGCTACGGCACCGACATCGGCCCGAGCGGCATCTGCTACAACGGCGCCGCGTTCGAGGCCGCCGGTCTCCCGAGCGATCGCGAGTCGGTCGCCGAGCTGCTCAACGGCGACTGGGAGAACTACTTCGCCGTCGGCGCCGACTACACCGCCAAGACGGGCAAGGCCTGGTACGACCACTCCGGCTTCGTGTGGAACGCCATGGTCAACCAGCTCGACGAGGGCTACTACACCGCCGACGGCGAGCTGAACGTCGAGGGCAACGACGAGCTCAAGCAGCGCTTCGAGCTGCTGGGAGCCGCGACCGAGGGCGGCCAGTCCGCCGCGCAGACGGCCTGGGACTGGAACGGCGGCAAGTCGTTCGTCGACGGCACCTTCGCGACGTTCGTGTGCCCCGGGTGGATGCTCGGCGTGGTGCAGGGCCAGATCGAGGCCGGCGGCGGCGATGCGTCGACCGGATGGGACTTCGCCGACGTGTTCCCCGGAGGCGCGGCCAACTGGGGTGGCGCCTTCCTGTCGATCCCGGAGACCTCGCAGCACAAGGAGGCGGCGGCCGAGCTCGCCGACTGGCTCACGCAGCCCGAGCAGCAGGTGAAGCAGTCCGCCGCGGCGGGCAACTTCCCCTCCACGATCAAGGCGCAGGAGAAGCTGGCCTCGGACGCGACGCCGAACGCCTTCTTCAACGACGCTCCCACCGGTGCGATCCTCGCCGAGCGTGCGAAGGGCGTCGTGGCGCAGTTCAAGGGCGCGGATGACTCGGTCATCCAGGAGAACGTCTTCGGTCCGGCGCTCAGCAGCCTCGACCGCAAGGAGACCGACACGCAGGGTGCCTGGGACCAGGCGATCGGTCTGCTGAACGAACTCGTCGGCTGATCACCCCGGGGCGCCTCGTCCCGCGCAAGCGGGATGCGGCGCCCCATCCGCCTCCCTCCAAGGACACCCCATGACTCTCACCGCCCCGCCGAAGGCATCTCAGCCCGCGGCATCCGCGCCACCGGATGCGCCCGCGAAGCGCTCCTGGCGCCACCGCGTCTCACGCTTCGACCAGCACGCCTCGCCCTACTTCTACATCTCGACGTTCTTCCTGCTGTTCGGGCTGGTCGGTCTGTTCCCGCTGCTGTACACGGTGTGGGTCGCGGTGCACGACTGGGACCTGCTCAAGGGGCAGGGCGACTACGTCGGCGTCGGCAACTTCGTCGAGATCCTCGGCGACGCCATGTTCTGGAACTCCATCGGCAACACCCTGAGCATCTTCCTGCTCTCCGCGATTCCGCAGCTGGCGGTCGCCCTCGTGATCGCGTACCTCCTCGACCGGGGACTCCGGGCCCCGACGTTCTGGCGCATGAGCGTGCTCATCCCGTTCGTGGTCACCCCGGTGGCAGTCGCCATCATCTTCTCGAGCATCTTCAACGAGGCCGACGGCCTGGCCAACAACCTGCTCAACCTCATCGGCATCGCCGACCAACAGTGGAAGCACAACACGGCCCTGTCGCACATCGCGATCGCGGTCATGGTGAACTTCCGCTGGACGGGGTACAACGCCCTCATCCTGCTGGCCGCGATGCAGGCCGTGCCGCGCGACCTGTACGAGTCGGCGGCTCTCGACGGCGCCGGCGCCGCCCGCCGGTTCTTCTCGATCACGATCCCCACGATCCGGCCGACGCTCATCTTCGTGATCATCACGGCCACGATCGGCGGGCTGCAGATCTTCGCCGAGCCGCGCCTGTTCGACGTCTCCACCGCGGGCGGCATCGGCGGCAGCGACCGGCAGTTCCAGACCACGGTGCTGTTCCTGTGGGAGCTGGCGTTCTTCCGCCGCAACCTGGGCGAAGCGTCGGCCGTCGCCATCCTGCTGTTCCTGCTGATCGTCGCGATCGGCGTGATCAACTTCCTCATCTCCCGCCGCATCTCCACCGGCGATGCCCCGAAGAACCGCATGGCCCGACGCCGCGCCCGCACGACCGAGTCGTCAGCGACCGCAGCAGCCGCAGGGACGACGATCGCCACCACGACCGAGGAGAACGCGCGATGACCGCCACGCAGGCACTCAGCGTGCCCGAGAGGATCCGCCGTCGCCGTGGCGCATCCACCGGCACGGCCGGAATCGGCAGCCGCCCCGGCTTCCTCACCTACGGGCTGCTCGCCGCGTTCATCATCGGCAGCGTGTACCCGCTGTGGTGGTCGGTCGTGGTCGCGAGCCGCACCAACGCCACCCGCGGCGAGACGCTGCCCCTGCTCCCCGGCGGCAACTTCTTCACCAACGCGGCCAAGGTGTTCGACGCGATCCCGTTCTGGCTGGCGCTGGGCAACTCATTCCTCATCTCGACGATCATCACGGTCTCGGTCGTGACGTTCTCGACCCTGGCCGGATACGCGTTCGCGAAGCTGCGGTTCAAGGGCCGCGACGGACTGATGATCTTCGTGATCGCGACCATGGCCATCCCGACGCAGCTCGGCATCATCCCGCTGTTCATGCTGATGCGCCAGCTCGGCTGGACCGGGTCGATCGGGGCGGTGATCGTGCCGACCCTGGTGACCGCCTTCGGGGTGTTCTTCATGCGGCAGTACCTGGTCGATGTGATCCCGGACGAGCTGATCGAGGCCGCGCGCATGGACGGCGCGAACCAGTTCCGCACGTTCCTCACGGTCGGCATTCCCGCCGCGCGCCCGGCCATGGCGATCCTCGGACTCTTCACCTTCATGACCGCATGGACCGACTACCTGTGGCCTCTGATCGTGCTCTCCCCGCAGAATCCGACCCTGCAGACGGCGCTCAGCCAGCTGCAATCGGGCTACTACATCGACTACTCGATCGTGCTCGCCGGCGCGGTGCTCGCGACCCTCCCCCTGCTCGTGCTCTTCGTGATCGCGGGCCGGCAGCTGGTCAGTGGCATCATGGCGGGCGCGGTGAAAGGATGACCCCTATGACCCGTTCCTTCCCCGAGAACTTCCTCTTCGGCGCCGCCACGGCGGCCTACCAGATCGAGGGAGCGGCCTTCGAGGACGGACGCACGGCGTCGATCTGGGATGCGTTCGCGCGTGTGCCCGGCGCGGTCGTCGGCGCCGACAACGGCGACGTGGCCTGCGACCACTACCACCGGTATCCGCAGGACGTGGCGCTCATGAAGGAGCTGGGGCTGCAGACGTATCGGTTCTCCACCTCGTGGTCGCGTGTGCGCCCCGACGGCGGTGCGGTGAATGCGGCGGGGGTCGACTTCTACGAGCGGCTGGTCGACGAGCTGCTGGCCGCCGACATCCTGCCCTGGCTGACGCTCTACCACTGGGACATGCCGCAGGCCCTGCAGGAGGTCGGAGGCTGGACGAACCGCGACACGGTCGACCGCTTCCTCGAGTACGCGGGCACCATGCACGACGCCCTCGGCGACCGGGTGAACGTGTGGACCACGTTGAACGAGCCGTGGTGCTCGTCGTTCCTCTCTTACACGGGCGGCGAGCACGCGCCGGGGCACACGAGCATCGCGGAGGGGCTGCTCGCCTCGCACCACCTGCTGCTCGCGCACGGCCGGACGGTGCAGGAGTTGCGCGGCCGTGACGCCTCGCTCAACCTCGGCATCACCCTCAACCACACGGTCGCCGATCCCGCCGACCCGCAGAACCCGGCCGACGTCGACGCTGCGCGCCGGGTGGACGGCCAGTTCAACCGATGGTTCCTCGACCCGATCTACCGCGGCAGCTACCCCGCCGACATCGTCGAGGACATCAGAGCGGTGGATGCGGAGGCAGTCGCACGGTTCGAGGCCGCCGTGCACGAGGGCGACTTCGACACGATCGCGCAGCACATCGACACCCAGGGCGTGAACTACTACCACGGCGACCTCGTGTCGGGCACGGCTCCGGCCGAGCCGCCGGTGTCGGGAGGGCCCGCGACCGAGCGGAAGGGACGCAGCCCGTACCCGTCGAGCGAGGGCATCCACGCCATCGAGCGGGGCCTGCCGCGAACCGCGCAGAACTGGGAGGTGCAGCCGGAAGGGCTGACCCGGTTGCTGCAGCGGGTCTGGACCGAGTACGCCGAGCCCGCGGGCACCGTGCTCGCCATGACCGAGAACGGCGCCGCCTACGACGATGTCGCGGTGGTCGAAGACGGCGAGACGCGCGTGCACGACGCCGATCGCACCGAGTTCCTGCGACTACACCTGGATGCCGTGCTGGACGCTGTGGAAGCCGGAGTCGACGTGCGCGGCTACTTCTACTGGTCGCTGTTCGACAACTACGAGTGGTCGTGGGGGTACGACAAGCGCTTCGGCATCGTGCGCGTCGACTACGACACGCAGGAGCGCAGCCTGAAGGATTCCGGCCGGGAGTACCGCCGCATCATCGCCGCGCGGGCGGTCTAGGTCGGCGGCGGGCGCGAAAAGGTGCGCCCGACCCGCCATCCGGGCACGTTTCTGAGCCCGCAGGCACGAGAATAGGGCGATGGAAGAGAGCGTACGGTGATGTCGTCACGGGCGACCATCGAAGAGGTGGCTTCCGCCGCCGGTGTCTCCCGGTCGACGGTGTCGCGTGTCGTGAACGGGTCGACGGCGGTGAGCCCGGAGGCCCTCGCCGCCGTCCGCGCGGCGATCGACGAGCTCAACTACGTGCCCAACCGGGCGGCCCGCTCGCTGGCGTCTCGGCAGACGCACGCCATCGCCCTGATCGTGCCGGAGGACACCACGCGATTCTTCGGCGACCCGTTCTTCGCGGCCATCGTCGCGGGTATCACGGGCGCCCTCGGCGGCTCCGACTACCTGCTCAACCTGCTCATCGCCAGCGACGACCCCGGCGACAAGATGACCAGCTTCGTGCGCAACGGCGGCGTCGACGGGGCACTCATCGTGTCGCATCACACGAGCGACGCGTTCATCGACCGGATCGCCGACGCCGTGCCGGTCGTTTTCGGCGGGCGCCCGGAGCATCGACGGTCCAGCGACTACGTGGTCGATGTCGACAACGTCGCGGGGGCGGAGAACGCCACTCGACGTCTGGTCGACATCGGCCGCACGCGTATCGCGACGATCTCGGGCCCGCTGACCATGGTCGCCTCGGCCGACCGCGTGCAGGGTTTCCGTGCGGCGTTGAAGGATGCCGGACTCACTCCCTACGCGGAGGAGGAGGGCGACTACAGCGAGGCGAGCGGCGCGGAGGCTGCGCGGCGGCTCCTCGGCGGCGGACGTCCCGACGCGATCTTCGTCGCCAGCGACCTGATGGCCCGCGGTGCACTGACCGCCCTCCGCGCGGCGGGCGTGCGCGTGCCGGAGGACATCGCCCTGGTCGGCTTCGACGACTCCTCGGTGGCCGTGACCACCGACCCGCAGCTGACCACGATGCGTCAGCCGATGTACGCGCAGGGTGAGGCGATGGCGCAGGTGCTGCTGTCGCGTCTCGCGGGGGAGGATCCGCCGCAGACGACGATCCTGCCGACCGAGCTCGTGGTCCGCGCTTCCGCCTGACCCCGGTCGGCGGACGGAGGGGATGAACACGGCTGCGCTCCTGGCGCCCCCTCCGGGCCAGGAACGCAACCGTGCGTCTGGGTGCGGCTGAACGCGTCAGCCGAAGATCGATGTCAGCAGGTCACCGCCGAACAGGGTGAACGCGGTCAGCCCGGCCGAGAGCAGCAGCACCGCGGCCGTGCCCGCGACCGCGACGACCGAGATCCCGCTACCCCCGAGCCGTTGCCCGCGCAGCCCGACCGCCACTCCCGCCCTGGCCGCGATCTCGCCCGCGTTGTCGTCGCGGTACTGCGCGGTGCGGGCGGCGAAGCGACGGTGGAACTCCTCGGCGAGGGTGACGGCGGCGGCCATCGTGTCGGCGCGGTCGAACCGGGTGCTGCCGGGGAGGTACGCGTAGAGCCGGTCGGAGACGAGCTCGATCTCCGCCCCGGAACCGAGGTCGAGCACGCGCGCCATCAGGTCGGGTGTGAAGATGTACAGCGCGTCCTGCTGGTATCCTTCGGGAACGATGAGGCGGAACGTCCGGGCGAAGTCGCCTTCGAGATCCATCCGCGCCGCTCCCCGACCCAGCCCGAGGGTGGGGATCACGCTGCGCTTCCGGTTGGCGAGCACGATGTGCGGCACGGGCGAGGGCAGCGGCAACTCGATGAAGGCGAACGGGCGCTGGATCGTGGCCCGCTGGTCGCCGCGGGACACCGAGTGGTGCATACCGAGCTCGAACGGCATCCGCTCGTCGTCGCACGCGACGACGGCGCGCTCGCGGCCGTGGACGACCCGGGCGAACGGAGCACCGGGACGTCGAGTGCGCTCGAGCGCATCGGCGTATGCCCATCCGTTCCGCCACGCGAAGGCCGCGACCTTGACCCGCCGGCTCAGCCCCACGGCCCACCAGAGGAACCCGACGGCGGCGAGCACCGTGTAGCCGATCACGAACACGGCGAGGATCGGCGACACGGCGAGGATGTCGCTGCGCCCGAGGAACCACAGGCCGAACAGCATCGCCGCGGCGAACAGCAGCACGGCGACCAGGATCGTGAGGAACCGGCGGTGCGGCGGGATGCCGCAGATGCGCTCGTAGGTGAGGATGTCGCGGAGTCCTGCGCTTCGTCGCAGCGGTCCCAGGTCGACGGCTACAGGCTCCACGACAGCGTCGCCCACGGGCCGTTGCGCTTCGCGGTCGCCGCGGCCTTGAAGTCGGACCAGCCGTCGCCGAACTTCTCGAACGACTTCTCGTCGACGTTGCCGTCGGACCAGTGCATGACTCGGCCCACGATGTAGCTGAGGCCGAAGTCGGCCCAGGACGTGAACGCCGGACGCCCCTCCACGTTGATGCGGTGGATGATCTCGCGGGCTTCGGCGACGTCGCCGTGACCGAGCGCGACACCCCACGTCGTCATGGCGACGGCCTGGCCGAGCGCGTAGCCGTCGAGCGTGCGCACGAACAGGTCGGGGGTGACGATGTCCTTGCCCACGCGCTTGCGCACCTGGGCCTCGGAGTACTCGATCGAGGTGACGAAGGTGCGGGCGTCGCGCTTGTCGCCGCCCTCCTGCACGATCGCGGCGAGCCATTCCTTCGCCTTCGGGGTGCGTCCCAGTCGTTCGGCGAGCTCGGCGCGCACGGCGAGGTAGAGCACCCACACCTCGCGTCGGCGCCGCACGGTGGCGAGCCGCTCGATGTTCGCCAGCCACTCCTCGCGGGTGTGCACGCCCCACTGGTCGACGAGCACCTTCTTCTCCCGGTCGCCGAGGATGGAGGCCTTCGGGTCGTTCCAGTGGCCCGAGGGGAGGTTGACGATCTGCAGGAAGCCGAGCGCGATCTCGTCGGCTTCGGTATCGGTGGTCGAGTAGTCGGGCGAGGCCTTGACCTTCGCATCGGGGAGGATCCAGATCACCAGGAAGAACAGCACCACGGCGCCGACGATCGCCCAGGACCACCACTGGCTGATGAGCCACTCGAAGATGGACGTGATGCTGTTGAAGTCGACGCTCGCGAAAGAGTGCATGGGGTGTGCTCCTGGGGAGGGGTGAATCCGTGTCCATCCATAGATTGAACGAACATTCAGTGAGTAATCTATACGGCGGGGGGACGAATCGGGAAGACGGCCGGCGAATCTCTGGAGGTGGATGCCACATGGCACGCTCCGACGAGCAGAACCGGCTGGCCCGTGAACGCGCCAGGGAGAACATCCTGCAGGCGGCGATCGAGGCGTTCGGCGAACGCGGCGTGAGCGGGGCGAGCATCGCCGATATCACGACGCGCGCCGGCGTGGCCCAGGGGCTGGTGAACTACCACTTCGGGGGCAAGGAGCAGCTCGTGTCCGCGGTGATCGACCGCTGGTTCGAGACCGTGCTCGGTTTCGCCCGCGTCGAGGGCACGCCCGACGAGATGCTCGCCGCGGTGATCGATGGCGCGCTGACGGCGACCGCCTACGCGCTTCCCCTGCAGCGTGCGGTGCTCGCGATGCAGCAGCAGCCCTCGACGCATCGACTGTTCGCCGAGTCCGAGGCGCGGCACGAGGAGGCGGCGACTGCGGCGGAAGACGCGGTGCGCGACCTGTTCCGTGCCCGGGGTGCCGAGGATCCGGCGCTCGAGGAGATCATGCTGCGCAGCACGCTCGAGGGCATCTTCGTGAAGTTCGCGGTCTTCGGCGACACGTACCCGCTCGAGGATGCGCGGCGCTGGATCCACCGACGCTACGACCTGCCGGAGCCGGCCGCCGCACTCCCGACCGCGTCGGCTCTGCGCGATGGCGAACCGCGTCCGCGCGCGACCGCGGCGCTCGACCGTCCCGCGCGGTGAGCGAGCGGAGCCGGGCGCGACACCCTGCTCCGCTCGTCACGTCCTCAGGAGGGGTCGCCGCCGAGCGGGCCGACCGCCTCGAGCGGCTTCGGGTCGTCGGCGCCGGTCTTGCGCAAGCGGGCGATGAGGTTGCCCAGGTGGTAGATGAGGATGGCCGCGACGGTGGCGATGACGATGCCGCCCAGCTCGAACCCGGACGCCTCGTCCTTGATCATGAAACCGCCGACGGCCATGATCAGCGCGACGGCCGCCGTGTACTGGTTGACCGGGCGCGAGAAGTCGACACGGTTGTCGACCCAGATCTTGATGCCGATCACGCCGATGAGGCCGTACAGGGCCGTGGTCACGCCGCCGAGCACGCCCGCGGGCACCGAGTTGATGACCTCGCCGAACTTGGGCGAGAGGCTGAGCAGGATCGCCGCCGCTCCCGCGACCCAGTACGCGGCCGTGGAGTAGACGCGGGTGGATGCCATGACGCCGATGTTCTCGCCGTAGGTCGTGGTGCCGGAGCCGCCGAAGAAGCCGGCGAGGGTGGTCGAGACGCCATCGGCGATGAGCGCCTTGCCGGTCTGCTCGTTGACCGTCGCATCGCCCGTCATGGTCGCGACGCCGCGCACATGGCCGACGTTCTCCGCGATGAGCACCAGCACGACCGGCAGGAACATGGCGAGCGCGGTGAGGGTGCCCGGCTCGGTGAAGTTCGGGAGCGTGAAGGTGGGCAGGCCGATCCAGTCCGCCTTCTCGACGGCCTCGAAGTCCAGCTCGCCGCGGAACGCCGCGAAGATGTACCCGGCGATCACGCCGAGGAAGATCGAGATGCGGCCGAGGAAGCCGCGGAACACGACCGCGAAGAGGATGGTGATGGCGAGCGTGAACGTGGCCGTCACGGGGGCGGCGGCGTAGTTGTTGTGCGCGGCCCCGGCCAGGTTGAACCCGATGAGGGCGACGATCGTGCCAGCGAGCACCGGCGGCAGGAAGCGGTCGACCCACTTGACGCCGACCGTGTGCACGACGACGCCGATGATCGCCAGGAGCACGCCGACCGCGACGATGCCGGCCAGCGCCGTGCCCATGTTCGCGGACGCGGTGGCCGCGGTGACCGGAGCGATGAACGCGAACGACGAGCCGAGGTAGCTGGGCAGCTTGTTGCGCGTGATCAGGAGGAACAGGATCGTGCCCACACCACTGAACAGCAGTGTGGTGGCGACCGGGAACCCGGTGATGATCGGCACGAGGAAGGTCGCACCGAACATGGCCACGACGTGCTGGAGTCCGATCGTGATCGTCGCGGGCCAGTTCAGGCGCTCATCGGGACGGACGACGGCGCCGGGCTCGACCGTGCGGCCGTTTCCGTGCAGCTTCCACAGGGCCATGCGGGCTCCTCAGGGTTGGGGATGTCGGGAGTGCTGGAGCAACACTACCGATTCCTGAGTTTTCCCTGAGCGTGTCTACCAGGGTAGAAGCCCTGGGTAGAATGGTAGACATGAGCCTGAACATCAAGAACGAGACGACGCACGAGCTCGTGCGGCAGCTCGCGGCGCTCACCGGGCAGAGCCAGACCAGCGCCGTGGAAGACGCGGTGCGGCGGCGTATCGCCGAGCTGACGCAGCAGCGGTCTGACGATGAGCAGGAACGTCGTCGTCGTATCCGTGCGGTGATCCGCCGGGCGCAGCAGCTTCCCGAAACGGGTCGTACCACCGAGGAGATCATGGACGAGCTGTACGACGAGACGGGGATGCCGCGGTGATCGTCGATTCCTCAGCGCTGGTGGCTGTGCTGATGGCTGAGCCTGGCGCCGATGAACTGAGTGGTGCGTTGGAATCTCGCTCTTTCTCGTTGTCGGCGGCCACGCTCACGGAGTCCCTGATCGTGCTCCGCGGCAAGGGTGGCGAGGCGAAGGCACGCGCCCTCGATGAGCTCTTGGAACTGGCGCGAGCGACAGTGGTTCCGCTCGACGAGGCCCAGGCCCGCCAGGCGGGCGATGCCTATCTCAGGTACGGCCGCGGCTCCGGACACCCGGCGCGTCTGAACTACGGCGACTGCTTCTCGTACGCGCTCGCGATCAGTCGCGACGAGCCGCTGCTCTTCAAGGGTGACGACTTCATCCACACCGACGTGCGGCGCGTGGAGTAGCGCGGGCTCAGGCGCCCAGGCGGTCGATCAGTTCGCGGTAGCGGGCGGCCGTCCGCTCGACCACGTCGTCCGGCAGCAGTGGCGGCTCGCCCTGCTTGTCCCAGTTCGTGGCGAGCCAGTCGCGCACGATCTGCTTGTCGAAGCTCGCCATGCGCGCGCTCGGCGTGTCTCCCGTGCGCCAGGCCTCCGCGTCCCAGTAGCGCGAGGAGTCGCTCGTGAGCACCTCGTCGGCGAGGCGCAGGGTGCCGTCGGCATCCGTCCCGAACTCGAACTTGGTGTCGGCGAGGATCAGGCCCTTGTCCTCCGCGATCTCGGCGGCCCGCGCGTAGATCGCGAGCGAGGTGTCGCGCAGTTCGGTCGCTCGCTCTTCGCCGACCAGTTCGACGGCGCGTGCGAAGGTGATGTTCTCGTCGTGCTCGCCCATCGGCGCCTTGTACGCCGGGGTGAACAGCGGCTCGGGCAGGCGGTCGCCGTTCTGCAGGCCGGCGGGCAGCGGGATGCCGCAGATGGTGCCGCTCTCCTGGTACTCGGCCCAGCCGGACCCGGTGATGTAGCCGCGCACGACGCATTCGATGGGCAGCATCTCGAGGGACTGCGCGAGCATGGCGCGGTCGGCGACGATGGCCGGGAGCTCGCCCTCGGCGAGATGGTTCGAGAAGGCGGCGAGCTCGTCGAACCACCAGCGGCTCAGCCGCGTGAGCAGGGCGCCTTTGTCGGTGATGCCGGGGGAGAGCACGAAGTCGAAGGCGCTCACCCGGTCGGAGGCGACGACGAGGATGCGGGTGTCCGCAGGGTCCTCCGACGCGTAGAGGTCGCGGACCTTGCCCGAATAGATGTGCCGCCAGCCGGGGATGCTCTGTGCTGTGCCTTCTGCAGGAGTGCTCACCCGCTCATCTTCCCAGATGCCCCGGCCGGTCTCGCGCGGAGACGCCGCTGCCGGGCGGAGCGAGATCTCTCCTCCCGGCAGCGTCGGCGCTCAGCCGTTGAGGTTCGCGATCGCGTAGTCGGCTTCCTCGACGGTGAACTTCTCGCCGTACTCGCTCGTCAGCTGGTCGTGGATCGCCGAGGGCGACATCGCCATCGTCTCCTGGTAGCTCTTCGCCTTCGCGAGTGCGTTGGCGTTCCAGTCCGCCTTCACGTTGTCCACGGCGTACTGCGCGGCCTCCGCGGTGAACTTCTCGCCGTACTCCGAGGTGAGCTGGTCGTAGAGGCCGGCCTTGCTCATGTGCATGATGTCGGAGTAGCGCTGTGCCTTGACGAGTGCAGACGCGTACTCCGCCGGGACTGCCGGCGCCTCAGGCTCCTTCTCCTCCTCGACGGGCGCCTCGGTCATCTCCTCGGTGGGCTCGTCGGCGGGATCGGCCGTCGGGGTACTCACCACGGGGGCGTCGGATGCCGGAAGCGACGGGCGCTGCGCGGCATTGACCCCGCCGCTGATCATGCCGAGGACCAGTACGACCCCGGTGACGATCCATGCCACCTTCTTGTGCTCCCGGTGGCCGGCCAGGGCGAGCCCCTTGGCATCGCGGGTCGAGTTGGTCAGGACCAGGATCAGATCGATCAGCGCCCAGATGCCGAGGCCGCCGAACGTGATGAGCTTCAGGATTCCCGTGCCGACCTTGCCGAGGTAGAAGCGATCGACGCCGAGGACTCCCAGCAGCAGGGCGAGCAGCCAGGTGGTGAGGAACGACTTCTCCCCGACCGGCATCGCCGCGGGGGCGGGAGCACCGGGAGCAGACGCGGAGGCGACCGGGGGCGTGGTGGGCATCGGGCCGGGTGCGGACGGCGGGATCTGGCTGTTGTTGTCGAAGGTCATGTGACGGGTCCTTGTGCTCGGTGGGTGAGGGTCGCAGCTCCCGCCGAATCGGGCGGGTGGTGCATGCAGGTGAAGCAGGGCGAGGATCGGCCCCGCTGAAGGAAGCGTCCCAGCGGAGGGATACCCCGGGGATCGGTCGTGCGGCCATCATCGGCTCTGCCGTTCGGGGGAGTCGGCCGCAGCCGGTCGGTGGACGATGCGCGTGTGCCGGACCAATACGCTCTGGGGTGTGACGTCATCCATCAACCCGGGCACGCCGACGACGGCGCGTCGTGCGCGCGGCGCCGCGTCGAGCATCGCGCTCGCCGTCGTGGGCGGCGCTATCGACATCTGCGGCATCATCAACGTCCCGGGGGCGGCGACGTTCCCCGGAGTCGACGGCGGCGACGTCAAGGTCACCGGATTCGGCGGATTCCTCGCAATCGTGGTGATCTGCGCCTGGGTCACGGTGTTCTGGCGCGGCCGTCACCCGGTGATCCCGCTGGTGGCGGGCGCAGTGCTCGCCGCGATCGGCGTCTCCTATCTCCTCCTCCTGGTCGGCGCCGTGGCTTTCGTGCGTCGCCGCCCGGCGAAGCTGCGGCTGACGGCGACGCTCGTCGGCCTCGGCGTGCTGGTATTCGCCCTGCGAGAGCTGTTGTCGCCGTGGGGTGGAGCGCTCCCGTGGTTCCTCACGACGCGCATCGGTGCGCTCGACGACCTGGGCTGGGCACTGGCGTCCTTCGTGTGCGCAGCGCTGTCGCTCGGCGTCGCCGCAGGGATCGTGGCGATCTCGCGCAGTCGCGAACGGGCCGAGCGGAGTGATCGGCGCGCCGACACGGTGGTGAAGCGGGCGGATGCTCTCACAGAGCAGGCCGCCCGTCAGGCGGAGCGGGAGCGGATCGCGCGCGATATGCATGATGCACTCGCTCATCGGCTCTCGGTCGTGTCGTTGCATGCCGGCGCGCTGGAGGCGGCGGCGGGACACGGCGATGCGAGCGAGATGGCCAAGACGGTGCGTGAGCAGACCCACGCGGCGCTGCAGGACATGCGCGGCCTGATCGGCGAGCTGCGGAGCCCGCACGACGCGGCGCTCGCACCACCGGCGACGATGCGTGCGATCGGGTCCCTCCTCGCGGATGTGCGCGCGGGCGGGCAGCCGATCACCTCGTTCGTCGTGATCGAATCACCTGAGCGGACCGGTGCGCTGTTCGACAGCGCCGTTCACCGCATCGTGCAGGAATCGCTGACGAACGCCATCAAGCACGCGCCCGGCGCCGCGATCGACGTGTTCGTCCATGTCTCGCCGTCGGAGGGTGCACGGCTGCGCGTCGTCAATCCGCTCGTCCCCGGTGGTCGTTCCGCGGTGCCCGGAGGCAGCAACGGGATCGTCGGGATCCGGGAGCGCGCTGTCTCGCTCGGCGGGGAGGCGTGGATCGGCGAGTTCGAGGGATCGTTCATCGTCGACGTGAGCCTGCCGTGGCAGGAGCGCGGCTGACCGCGTCGATATGCTCGGTGCGTGGTCACTGCCGATGTCGACTCTCGTGTCCGGGTCCTGATCGTCGATGACGAGCCGCTGATCCGCAACGGGTTCCGTTTCGTGCTCGCGGTCGATCCCGCCATCGAGGTCGTCGGAGAGGCGCCGGACGGGGCGGCGGCGATCGAGTTGGTGCGTCGGCACCGCCCGGATGTCGTGCTCATGGACGTGCGGATGCCGGGGGTCGACGGGGCGCAGTCCACGGCGACGATCGTGGCCGAGTCGAGCGCGCGGGTGCTGGCGATGACCAGCATCGATGCGGAAGGGCAGCTGATGCGGATGCTGCTCGCGGGTGCGAGCGGCTATCTGCTGAAGGACGAGTCCCCGGCGCGGATCGTGGATGCCATTCACCGCACCGCCCTCGGCGACACGGTGTTCTCGGCGCAGAGCACGGCGCAGCTCGTGCGTCGCGCCGTCGAGGCCGAGGGTGGCGCAGGACGGCAGGCGGCGAACGCGCGCATCGCCGGGCTCACCGACCGTGAGCGCGATGTCGCGACCCTGGTCGCCTCCGGTGCCACGAACCAGGAGGTGGGGGTCGAACTGCACATCTCCGCGGGCACCGTGAAGACGCACCTCGAGCAGGTGTTCGCGAAGCTCGGTGTGCGCAACCGCGTCCAGGTCGGCGTGATCCTCGAGCGCGCGGGACTGGGTCCGCGCGACGTCTGACCCGGCGCGACGGTCCCGCACCCGTGTCGGTGCGGGGTCCTAGCCTGGTCGCATGACCGCCGACGTCCTCACCTCGCGCCTCCGGCTCTCGCGACCGACGGACGCGGATCTCGATGCGCTGTTCGCGATCTCCGCCGACGCACGGGTGTGGACCCACTATCCGAGCCTTCGGCATGTCCGGCCCGAGGAGACGGCGGCGATGATGGCGCGCTGGGCGTCGAGTTGGGAGAGTGCCGGGCTCGGTCCCTGGTCCGTGCGGGTGCGCGGCACGGGGGAGATCATCGGCTATGGCGGCTGCACTCTGCTCGGCGGCGAGGTGTGGAACCTCGGCTACCGGCTGTCGGCCGATCATCACGGGAACGGCTACGCCACCGAGCTCTCGTTCGCGGCGATCGAGCACGCGCGGGCGGTCGACCCCGACCGCCCGGTGATCGCCTACCTCGTCGAGCACAACCGGGCTTCGGCGCGCGTGGCAGAGAAGGTGGGGCTCGAACTCGTGCACCGGGCTCCGGACGCAGGCAACCCCGATCCGTCCGTGTGGCGCCTGGTCTACGCCGATCGCCCGCTCAGCCTGGTGCAGCTCGCGGCGGCCTCGCTCTGAACACGCACGTCCCGCCGGGTGGCTTTTCGCCGAGCCGAAAAGGGCGTATAGTCCACATGGACTAATTGAGGTGGGTCATGAAGAAGGATGCCGTCGACCGGCTCACTCCCATGGGGGTGATGGTGCTCGCGCTGCTGCGCGAGGGCGACATGCACCCCTATGAGATGGTCCGGCTCATGCGGGCACGCCACGACGACCGACTGCTCACGATCACCAACGGCACGCTCTACCACACGGTCTCGCGCCTGCATCGGGCGGGGCTGATCGACGAGCTGGGCATCGATCGCGAGGGCAACCGTCCCGAACGAACGACCTATTCCCTCACGGATGCCGGGCGCGACGCGGTCGTGACGTGGGTGCGACGGGAGCTGCCACGCGTCGATCGCCCTGCCGATTTCCGCATCGCGCTCGCCGAGGCCCACAACCTCGAGCGTCCTGAGGTCGTCGACCTCCTGCGCGCGCGGCGGGGTGCTCTCGTCGACGATCATGCCCGGCACCGGGACGGCTTGGTGCGGGCCAGGGAGAAAAACGTTCCCGAGCAGGTGCTCGTCGAGATCGAACGTCAGGAAGCCCTGCTGAAGGCCGAGCTGCGCTGGCTCGACTCCCTCCTCAATCGCCTCGAGGCCCAAAGCCTGCCGTGGGGTCCCACGGCATTCCAGAACTCAGACCGCTACCGCGCACAGCGAAAGGCCGCACAGCAATGACCGATCCCACCCGCGACGGAGACCGCCCGCCGGTGTCCGCGCCCTCCACGTCCGGTCCGTCGACCGGCACCTACTCCGTCGGCCACAAGCCCAAGAGCCCCTGGCCCGCCCTCTGGGCGTTGGTCATCGGCTTCTTCATGATCCTCGTCGACACCACGATCGTCTCGGTCGCGAACCCGGCCATCAAGGCCGCTCTCGACCCGAACACCAACAACCTCGACAACGTGGTGTGGGTCACGAGCGCGTACCTGCTCGCCTACGCCGTGCCGCTGCTGATCACCGGACGCCTCGGCGACCGCTTCGGCCCGAAGAACATCTACCTGATCGGCCTCGCGGTCTTCACGCTCGCCTCGCTCTGGTGCGGACTGTCGACCACGCTCGACGGCCTCATCGTCGCCCGCGCCGTGCAGGGTCTCGGTGCCGCATTCATGACACCGCAGACCATGGCCGTGATCACCCGTACCTTCCCGCCCGAGCGTCGCGGCGCCGCCATGGGGCTGTGGGGAGCCACGGCCGGTGTCGCGACACTCGTCGGCCCGCTCGTCGGCGGTCTGCTCGTGGACGGCTTCGGCTGGGAGTGGATCTTCTTCGTCAACATCCCGGTCGGCATCGTGGCCTTCGTGCTCGCCTGGCGTCTGGTCCCGAAGCTCGCCACGCACCCGCACCGCTTCGACATCGTGGGCGTGGTGCTGAGCGCCGTGGCCCTGTTCCTCATCGTGTTCGGGCTCCAGGAGGGCGAGAAGTACGACTGGGGTGTGATCTGGGGTCCCATCTCGGTGTGGAGCCTGATCATCGTCGGCATCGTGGTGCTCGGACTGTTCATCCTGCAGCAGGCCCGCACCAAGAGCGAGGCGCTGGTTCCGCTGGCGCTGTTCCGCGACCGCAACTTCTCGGGCGCCAACGTGGCGATCGCCGCGGTCGGCTTCACGGTGACGAGCATGTCGCTGCCGATGATGTTCTTCCTGCAGACCGCACGAGGACTCACCCCGACCGAGGCGGCGCTGCTCCTCATCCCGATGGCCGTGCTCTCCGGCGTCCTGGCGCCGAGCGCGGGCAAGCTGCTCGACCGTGTGGATCCGCGCATCATCCTCATCCCTGGTCTGCTGTGCGTCGCCGGCGCACTCCTCTGGTACTCGGCGCTGATCAACATGGACACCCCGATCTGGATGTTCCTGCTGCCGTCCGCGCTGATGGGCATCGGCAACGCCGGCATGTGGGGGCCGCTCGCCACCACTGCGACGCGCAAGCTGCCGCCGCGCCAGGCCGGCGCCGGTGCGGGAATCTACAACACCACCCGGACGATCGGCTCGGTCATCGGCTCGGCGTCCATCGCCGCGTTCATGCAGTCTCGCCTGGAAGCGAACCTCCCCGGTCTCGCGGACGCTCCTGCGGGCATCTCGACCGGCGGCACCCTTCCGCCGCAGGTGGCCGACGGCTTCGCTGCCGGCATGGCGCAGTCGATCCTGCTCCCGGCCTGCGTCATGGGCATCGCCCTGATCGCGTCGCTGTTCCTCGGCCGCTACGACAAGGTGGACGCCGCGGTGTCCGCCCCGTCCGCTCCCGCACCGGCGGAGTAGGCGCATCAGAAGGGGTGTCGTGTCCGTCGGTTTGCGGACACGGCACCCTTTCTGGTGTCATCGGGCGATGACGATCGCACTCTCCCGACCGAGCATCGACCTCTTCGACTCCTGGGCCACCGCGGTGGCCGAGTTCGACGGCGGTCACATCGCCGGCGGCGGGTCCGAGAAGGGTCTCGTGCCCGACCGGGCCGCGTGTCAGGCGTTCGTCGAGAAGGCAGCCGTCTACGCCACACCCGGTGCCGTGCTGCCGGAGGGGCACGTGCCCTGCGACCACTACTGGATCACCGAATCCGGCCAGGTGGTCGGCTTCCTCTCCTTCCGTCGTGAGCTCAACGACTACCTGCGCAACTTCGGTGGGCACATCGGGTACTCGGTGATCCCCTCGCGCCGACGTGAGGGGATCGTGCATGCGGCCCTGCGACTCGCGCTGCGGGCCGCCCGCGCCGACGGGTACGATCGCGTGCTCCTCACCTGCGACGACGACAACATCGCGTCATACCGCACGATCGAGGGGGCCGGCGGCGTGCTCGAAGACGTCGTCGACGCTCCGGAGCCGGGCCTGCCGAGGGTGCGGCGCTACTGGATCGAGCTCGCTCCGCGCTGACCCTCCTGACGCTCTCGATCGGCGTCTGCGCGCCCCTCCTAGAATTCCGGTCGACCGTCGGCGCGGGGTTAGGGTGGATGGTCGGCGGCCGCCGGGTCGCCTTTCCCATCCCCGAGGAGCACTCGACGTGAGCCGAAATCCATCCTCCGCGACCCGACGACTGCACACTGTTGTGCGTCGCGCGGGCGCGGCCATGCTCGCCCTGTTCATCGCCGCCGGGGCCGTCGTCGCAGGCGCCGCCGTGCCCGCGACCGCCGCCGGCGACAAGTACGTCATCGGCACTGACACGACCTTCGCGCCGTTCGAGTTCACGAATGCAGACGGTGAGCTGGTCGGCATCGACATGGACCTGCTCCGCGCGATCGCGAAGGATCAGGGCTTCGAGGTCGAGATCCGCCAGCTCGGATTCGACGCCGCCGTGCAGGCACTGCAGTCGAACCAGGTGGATGCGGTCATGGCCGGCATGTCGATCACCGACGAGCGGCAGAAGACGTTCGACTTCAGCGAGCCGTACTTCACCAGCGGCATCCAGCTGGGCGTGCTCGACGCCAGCGACATCCACTCCCTCGATGACCTCGACGGCAAGACGGTCGCGGTGAAGACCGGCACGCAGGGTCAGACCTTCGCCGACGAGCACAAGGACGAGTACGGCTTCAAGGTCACTCCCTACCAGGACACGACCGACATGGTCGACGCCGTCAAGGCCGGCCAGGCGGTCGGCTACTTCGAGGACTTCCCCGTGCTGGCGTACGGCATCCAGCAGGGCTCCGGGTTCCGCCTCGTCGGCGATCCCGAGCTCGGCGGCGAGTACGGGTTCGCGGTGAACAAGGGGCAGAACCCCGAGCTGATCGAGATGTTCAACGCGGGACTCGCCAACCTCAAGGCCTCGGGCGAGTACGACAAGATCGTCGACACCTACCTCTCCGGCGGCGAGGAGTCCGCGCAGCCGACCGACATCTTCTCGGTCGCCGCGCAGTACTGGCCCGCACTCATGGAGGGCCTGTGGCTCACCATCCTCGCGACGATCGTCGCGATCGTGGCCGCGTTCATCCTGGGCCTCGTGTTCGGGTTCGGGCGCATCTCGAAGTTCGCGCCGTTCCGGTGGATCGCCACCGCCTACGTCTACGTCTTCCGCGGGACCCCGATCCTCATCCAGGCGTTCTTCGTGTTCTTCGCGATCCCGCAGCTGTTCCCCGGGCTCACCTTCAACCCGTTCGTGGCGGGCGCCATCACGCTCTCGCTCAACACGGGTGCGTACATGACCGAGATCATCCGCGGCGGCATCCAGGCCGTCGACCCCGGCCAGGCAGAGGCCTCCCGCTCGCTGGGTCTCGGACACTGGAAGACGATGCAGAAGGTCGTGCTCCCGCAGGCGTTCCGCATCATGATCCCGTCGTTCGTCAACCAGGGCATCATCACCCTCAAGGACACGTCCCTGATCAGCGTCATCGGCCTGGCGGAGCTCACCTTCGTGTCGCGTCAGATCATCGCCTCGACGTATCTGTCGGCGCAGGTGCTGACCATCGTCGCCGTCATCTACTTCGTCGTGATCACGCTGCTGACGCTGCTCGCGAACCGCCTGGAGAGGAAGTTCAACGCATGAGCAAGATCGAGGTCAAGAACCTCCACAAGTCGTTCGGCGCCAACGAGGTGCTCAAGGGCATCGACCTCACGGTGCAGGACGGCGAGGTCGTCGCTGTCATCGGTCCGTCAGGGTCGGGCAAGTCCACTCTGCTGCGCTGCCTGAACAAGCTCGAGGAGCCCACATCGGGACATGTCGTCATCGACGGCGTCGACCTCACCGACAAGAGCGTCAAGCTCGACGAGGTGCGTCAGCGCATCGGCATGGTCTTCCAGCACTTCAACCTGTTCCCGCACATGACCGTGCTGGAGAACATCACGCTCGCCCCCGTCGAACTCGGCAAGCTCTCCAAGGCCGAGGCGCGTGAGCGGGCGCTGGCGCTTCTGGATCGGGTCGGCCTCTCGGAGAAGGCGGACGCGAAGCCGGCATCCCTCTCCGGCGGGCAGAAGCAGCGTGTGGCGATCGCCCGTGCGTTGGCGATGGATCCCGAGATCATGCTGTTCGACGAGGCCACGAGCGCTCTCGACCCGGAGATGGTCGGCGAGGTGCTGCAGGTCATCCGCGATCTGGCCTCCGGCGGCATGACCATGGTGCTGGTGACGCACGAGATGGGCTTCGCGCGCGAGGTCTCCGGTCGCACCGTGTTCATGGATGCCGGTGTCGTGGTCGAGGAGGCTCCGCCCGCCGAGCTGTTCGGCGCCCCCAAGAACGAGCGCTTGAAGGACTTCCTCTCCAAGGTGCTCTGACGCCCCCTCAAACGCGCCGCCGAGCGGCCCCCTTCGGGCGCGAACCACCCCTGTGAGTGCGAACTCAGAGGGGTGGTTCGCTCGTAACGGGGTGGTTCGGCGTCGAGGATGGGTCGGGGGTGGGGCGGTGCCGGCGGATCGTGGCGCTGACCAGAGCCGCGACGGCGCAGAGTCCGGCGGCGGCGAACCACGCGACCGTGTACTGGCCGGTGTGGTCGCGGACCAGCCCGGCGAGGACCGACGCGATACCGGCGCCGATCTGGTGTGCGGCGAACACCCATCCGAACACGAGCGGTCCCTTGTCGCCGAACACCTCGCGGCACAGGGCGATGGTCGGCGGGACGGTCGCGACCCAGTCGAGTCCGTAGATCACGATGAACACGATGATGCTCGGCTGCACCTCGGCCGACAGCAGGCTGGGCAGGAACAGCAGGCTCACCCCGCGCAGTGCGTAGTAGGCGGCGAGCAGGATGCGGGGGTTGACGCGGTCGGTCAACCAGCCCGAGAACACGGTTCCGACGATGTCGAAGATGCCGACGACGGCGAGGAGTCCCGCGGCGGTCGTGGTCGCCATGCCGTGGTCGTGGGCGCTCGGGATGAAGTGCGTGCCGATCAGGCCATTGGTCGTCGCGCCGCAGATCGCGAAACCGATGGCCAGCGCCCAGAAGGTCTTCGTGCGTGAGGCATCCCGCAGCGTCGTCAGCGCGAGACGTGCGGCGCCCCAGGCAGTGCCGCGTGGGGCGGGCGCGGCCGGGGCCAGCGAGCCGGTCTCGCCGTAGCGGGTGACATCGAGGTCGCTGGGACGATTGCGCAGGAAGATCCACACCAGCGGCATCACCGCGAGAGCACCGCCGGCGATGATGAGCGAGGCACCGCGCCAACCGATGCTGTCCGCCGCGGCCGCGATCACCGGCAGGAAGATGAGCTGCCCGGTCGCACTGCCCGCCGTGAGCACGCCGGAGACGAGACCGCGACGGGTCGCGAACCACGTGTCGGTGATGGTGGCGGCGAACACCAGGGCCATCGATCCGGTGCCGAGTCCGATCAGCACACCCCACGTGAGGATCAGCTGTCCCGGTGTTGCGACGAACACGCTGAGGGCTGCACCCGCGCCGATCACGAACAACGCGACGACCGTCACCGCGCGGATCCCAAACCGCTGCATGAGCGCTGCGGCGAACGGTGCGATGAGTCCGTAGAGCAGGAGGTTGATCGAGACTGCGAGCGACAACTCGGCCGTGCTCCAGCCGAACTCCTGCTCGAGCGGAACCATCAGCACGCCGGGAGCGGCGCGGAAGCCGGCGGCGCCGATCAGTGCGATGAGCGCGACGAGCGCGACCGTCCAGGCGGGGTGGATGCGACGAGGCCGGATGCCGTGGGGCTCGATGCCGACCGGTTCATCGACCGACTCGGCGGTCATGCCGCGTGCCCGGAGAACAGTGCGAACGGCTCCCCGCCCATGCTGCGACGTGCCCAGCGGGTACTGTCGGCGTCGAGCGGTGCGGCGCACGTGGCGCACCAGTCGACAGACCGCGCGACGTCGCCGCAGCGACCACAGCTGACGGTCAGTCCCCACGGGCCATCCGGGTCCGTGATGCGTGCGAAACGTGCGTAGGCATGCAGGATCGGGAGCGTTTCGCGTCCGGCATCCGTCAGCCGGTATCCGCTGCGACCGGCATCCGGGTCTTCCCGGGCGATCAGGCCGGCCTCGACCATCGCGCTCAACCGCCGCGAGAGCACGGAGTCGGCCGCGCCCGTGGCGTCGCGCAGCTCATCGAAGTGCGTCCGACCGGAGAACATCTCGCGCAGGACGAGCAGGACCCACGGGTCGGCGAGCATGTCGGCCGAACGGGCGATCGGGCAGGTCGCGGACGACCAGTCGGAGCGGAGGGGCATGCGCCAACTTTCTTGAAGAAAGCTGGCGGTGTCAAGTGCGGCGGCGTCGGGCGACGAAGGTTGGCAGGATTCCGCTTCGCATTCGTCGCGAATCGTGCGCGGTGGGCAGCGCCGAATGCACGGGACGCTGCCGAGTGCACGGGGCATTCGCGGCCCGAAGCCGTGCACTCGGCGCGAAGCCGTGCACTCGGGGGGGGGGGGGGGGGGGAGAGACGCGGCGGCGCGCTACTCCGCGACGCGGGCGGCGATGTCGGTGCGGTAGTGCGAGCCCTCGAGGTCGATGCGGCCGATCGCCTCGTACGCACGGTCGCGCGCGGTGCGGAAGTCCGAAGCCACCGCCACCACGTTCAGCACGCGGCCGCCCGTCGCGATGAGCGATCCGCCGGGAGCATCCGGGCTCGCCGTCGCCGCATGCACGAGGCGGACGCCCTCGACGGCTGCGGCATCCGCGAGCCCCTCGATCGGTCGGCCGGTCTGCGGTGCCTCCGGGTAGCCCTCGCTCGCGAGCACGACCGTGATGGCCACGTCGTCGCTGAAGACCGGATCCGGCTGATCCTCGAGAGTCCCGGATGCCGCGGCGAACAGCAGCTCGGACAGCGGGGTGACCAGGCGCGGGAGCACGATCTGCGTCTCGGGGTCGCCGAACCGGGCGTTGAACTCGATCACGCGCACACCCGCCGGGGTGAGGATGAGCCCGGCGTAGAGCAACCCGATGAAGGGGGTGCCCTCGGCGTCGAGCTGCCGCACCACGGGCATCGCGACATCACGGGTGACCTCCTCGACGAAGGCCTGCTCGCTGCCGAACTGCTCGGCGAGCCAGGGCAGCGGCGAGTATGCGCCCATGCCGCCGGTGTTGGGTCCGGCGTCGCCGTCGAGCGCGCGCTTGAAGTCCTGCGCGGGGCTGAGCGCGCGGACGGTATCGCCGTCGCTCAGGAAGAACAGTGACACCTCGGGGCCGGAGAGGAACTCCTCGATCAGGACAGGGCCGGCGGGGAGGTAGTGCTCGGCGTGCGCGAGTGCCTCGGCGCGGTCGGACGTGACGATCACGCCCTTGCCCGCGGCGAGTCCGTCGGCCTTGACCACGTAGGGGGCGCCCAGCTCGTCGAACGCGGCCTCGACCTCGGTGGTGCTGGCGGCGCGGACCGCGCGACCGGTCGGCACGCCCGCGGCATCCATGACCCGCTTCGCGAACGACTTCGAGCCCTCCAGCTGCGCGGCGGCCTTGCCGGGGCCGAACACCGGGATGCCGCGCACGCGCAGCGCATCGGCGACACCGGCCACGAGGGGTGCCTCCGGTCCGATCACGACCAGGTCGACCGCGTGCTCGTCGGCGAACGTGGTGACCGCGGCTCCGTCGAGGGGGTCGAGTGCCACGGGAGTCGCATCCTGTGCGATGCCGGCGTTTCCTGGAGCGACGAGGATCTCGTGCTCCGTCTGCTCGGCCCGCAGGGCGAGGATGATCGCGTGCTCACGGGCACCGGAACCGAGGACGAGGATCTTCACCTGTCCAGACTACCGAGGCGCGAGGACCGGGTTTCGGCGATGCGGCTCAGACCTCGACCGGACGCTCCACTGCGGCGTCCCAGGGCACGGTCCACCCAGCCGCGTCGAACAGCGCGTCGAGCACCAAGGCCGTGAATCCCCACACGATCGTCCCGTCGACGTCGAACGCCGGGCCGCGGAACGTGCGACCCATGCGGGTCAGCGTCGAGGTGAAGCGGGTGGCGGGATCGAGCAGTTGAGCCACGGGAACCCGGAACACCTCGACCGTCTCGGCGTGGTCGACGGCCACGACGCGCGACGGGGACTGCCACCATGCCAGCACGGGCGTGACCAGGTGGTTGCTGGCGGCGAGTGGGATCACGGGAAGCGTGGCCAGCACCTCGACCCCATGCGGGTCGAGCCCGGTCTCCTCTTCGGCTTCGCGCAGCGCTGTGGCCACCGCATCCGCATCGTCCGGCTCCACGCGGCCGCCGGGGAACGAGACCTGTCCGGGATGCGAGGACAGGGTGGGCGCGCGACGCTGCAGCAGCACGTCGAGGTCGCGGGCCACAGCGGCATCCGTCGTCGGGGCGGGGATGCGATCGAGCACGCCGAACAGGATGAGGACGGCGGCGTCGTTGGCGCTGTGCGGATCGGCGAGCTGCGGGATGCGCACGCCCCACGAGTGGTCCGCCACCGCGGCGAGCAGCTCGGCGCGGGCGCCCTGGGGATGCATGCTCATGAATCCGAGCTTAGGACCGCGTTCGTGGTGGCGGTCCTAGGCTGGGGGAATGGCCAGGAAGATCGACATCGTGGACGGGCGGGCGGCGCTCGCGGCCGTGCGCGATGCCGAGGTCGCCGGTGGGAAGCCGCAGCGCGCGGAGCTCGCCACGGCGGTGCGCTACCTGCTGCAGCTGCTCGACGAGAAGGCGCCGGGCAACAGCGTCGAGGTGCGCGTCCCCCCGTTCGGTGCCGTGCAGGTCATCCAGGGCCCGCGGCACACGCGTGGCACGCCGCCGAACGTGGTCGAGATGGACGCCGCGACCTGGATCGCGGTCGCCACCGGCACCGAGGTCTGGGCGGATGCGGCGATGGCGGGGCGGATCCACGCGTCGGGCGTGCGCGCGGATCTCGCCGACGTGCTGCCGGTGCGTCCCTGAGCTCGTGGGTCAGGCGCGGTCGTGGAGGGTGATCCGGTAGCCGTCGGGGTCGGCGAAGGTGAAGGTGCGGCCGAACGGCCCGTCGATCGGCTCCGCGGTGATGGGGTGGCCGTCGGCGAGGAGTGCATCGTGGATGGTCTGCACCTCGGTGGCGTGCAACCAGATCGCGGTGCCGATGCCGGGCTGCGCGACGGCCGTGAGGTCGGTGCCCGGTGCGATGTCGCGGATGGCGAATGCGATGGGTGCGGTGTCGAAGACGACGGCGTGCGGAGGGCCGGCGGGCGAGCGGACGAGGCTGAGGTACCGCTCGTAGAACGCCTGCGAGGCGTCGAGGTCGCGCACCTGGAGGGAGATGAAGTCGGGTCCGGTGACGGGCATGGTGCTTCCTTCCGTTGATGTCAGTTTTCTGACACGCAACACCATATGTCAGAATACTGACATGAGTCAAGACGCTGCGGTCATCGACCTGGACACCTCACTGGGCTACCTGCTGAAGGAGGCGTCCAGTGCCCTGCGTGCGGCGATGGAGGAGGTGCTGCGTCCGCTCGGCATGACGATCACCCATTACTCCTGCCTCGAACTGCTCGCTCAGCGTCCCGGTCTGTCGAACTCGGAGCTCGCACGGGGCGCATTCGTCACCCGTCAGTCGATGAACGTGCTGCTGCAGGCACTCGAACGGGACGGATTCGTCACCAGACCGTCCGAAGCGCCGGTCGGCAAGGCCCTTCCTGCACGGTTGACAGCCCGGGGGAGGCAGAGCCTGGCGGCGGCGAGTGCCGCGGTGCGGTCGGTCGAGGTCAGGATGCTGGACGGCATGAGCGCCGAGGAGCAGGCGGGAGCGCTCCGGATCCTGCGGAGCATGATCCGTTCTCTGCGTGGCGACGGCATCGCATAGGTCGCCGCGGCCGCCACGCGAAGATCAGCGGCGCGCGACCACCAGCGGCACGCCGGTCGTCGGATGCGGGAACACGTCGACGGCCTGACCGTAGACCTGCTCGATGCGCGCGGCCGTGAGCACCTCGGCTGCCGTGCCGGTCGCGGTCACCCGGCCGTCCGACAACAGCGTGACGCGGTCGGCGTGCGCGAGCGCGGCATTCAGGTCGTGCAGCACGATCGCCACGGCCGCCCCCTGATCCGCACGGGCGCGGATGAGTCGCATCACGTCTTCGTGGTGCTTGAGGTCCAGCGCCGCGGTCGGCTCGTCCAGCAGCAGGATGCCGGTGCTCTGAGCGATCACGCGGGCGAGGGCGACCCGCGCGCGCTCGCCGCCGGAGAGCGAGGGGACCGCGCGGGCGCTGAGGGGCATCACCTCGGTCTGCGCCATGGCATCGGAGATCCGCGCGTCGTCGTCGTCCGCCGCCGGGGTGTGCGCCCAGGGAGTCCGCCCCATCCGCACGACCTGCTCGGCGGTGAACGGGAAGGTGACCGCGTTCTCCTGCAGGAGCACGGCGCGCTGCTGCGCCAGCAGTCGGGGCTTGATCCGCGCGATCGGCACGTCGTCGATCTCGACCGCGCCCGCCTGTGCGCTGACATCGCCCGCGAGCACACCGAACAGGGTCGACTTGCCGGCACCGTTCGGACCGACGAGCGCGTGGATCTCCCCGGCGTGGATCTCGATGGACGCGTCGTCGAGGATCGTGCGCCCTTCGCCGACGCGCACCGTGAGGCCGGTGCCGCGCAGCCGGGCGGTCATGCCCAGCCCCCGGAGCGACGACGCGTGCGCACGAGCAGCCACAGGAAGAAGGGACCGCCCACGAGCGAGGTGATCATTCCGATCGGCAGGTCGGCGAGCGGCACGGCGGTGCGTGCGACGAGGTCGGCGACGGCGATGAGGAGCGCACCGCCGAGGGCCGAGGCGATCACGAGCGGCAGGTGCGCGGGGCCGATGATCATGCGCATGAGGTGCGGCACCACGAGGCCCGCGAATCCGATGATGCCGGCGAACGCGACCGCCGCGCACACCAGGAGCGCCACGGTCACGATGACCACGATTCGCAGCAGCTCGACGTTGACGCCGAGGTGCCTTGCGGTGCGCTCGCCGAGGGCGAAGAGGTCGAGACTGGGGGCGACGATCAGCGCGACCACGATGCCGATCGCGACGAGGGGCGCGACCAGCTGGATGTTCGTCCACAGTGCGCCGTTGAGCGAGCCGAGCTGCCAGAACACGATCTGCTCGCGCGTGGACGTCGTGCCCAGGAACGTGAAGAAGGCCATGCCGGCTCCGGCGATCGCATTGATCGCGATACCCGTCAGCAGCAGCGTGACGACCTCGGTGCGACCGCCCGAGCGGCTGATGAAGTACACCGAGAACACCGCGACGAGTCCGCCGAGGAACGCGAACGCCGGGGTGGTCCACATCCCGAAGGTCGCGAGGCCGAAGGTGATGCTGGCAGCCGCGCCGAGCGCCGCCCCCGAGGAGACGCCGACCACACCCGCATCCGCGAGCGGGTTGCCGAAGATCGCCTGCATCAGCACGCCCGAGACGGCCAGGGCCGCGCCGACGAGGAGTCCGAGCACCAGGCGCGGCAGTCGCAGGTTGTAGATGACGCCGTAGTCGGTGGCGGCGGACGGAGCCCAGGCGGTGTCGATGCCGACGCCGCGCAGCAGCACGCCGATGAGGTCGGTGGGGGAGAGGTTGTACTGCCCGCTGGTGATCGACACCACGCAGGTGATCGCGAGCGCGACCACCAGGACGATCGTGACCAGCAGGAAGCGCAGCCCCCGGTGCCTGGTCGGTGTCGGGGTGACGACCTCGCCGGTCACTTCGCCGGCTCGGGAGCGTACAGTGCGCGGGCGAGTGCGCTGATCACGTCGGCCGAGCGCGGCCCGAAGCTGAGGATCTCACTGTCGGCCATGTCGATCACGCGCCGATTGGTGCCGGCGGGGGTCTCGGCGACGGCGGGGATGCGCTCGATCAGCCCGTCGATGCCGCCCACGGACTCGAGTCCGTCGGTCATCATCACGAGCACGTCGGGCTTCGCGGCAACGAGGGCCTCGGCCGTCATCGGCTTCATGCCCTCCCAGCCGATCTCGGCGGCGACGTCGACGCCCCCGACCGCGTCGATCAGGGAATCGGCACCGGAGTCCTCGCCGAAGATGTAGTAGACGTTCGCACTGCCGCGGACGTAGAGGAACAGCATCCGTGCACGCTCGTCCTCCTTCGCCGGCGTCACCTCGGCGATCTCGGCCAGCGCCTTCTCGAGACCGTCGTCCAGCCGCTGGATGAGCGCCTCGCCGCGGCTGGGCACGCCGAGCGCGGTCGCGATCTCGGTGACCAGTTCGTCGGTGGTGTCGATGCGTCGGTCGCTCGAGATGACGACGACGGCGATGCCGGCATCACGCAGCTGCTGGCGGATCTCCTTCGGTCCGATCGTCGTGTCGGTCAGGATCACGGTGGGCGCGAGCTCCAGGATCGCCTCGGCGTTGAGCGAGTGGCCGCTCTTCGTCACGACGGGCAGCTTCTCGGTGCCGGGGAACATCGTCGAAGAGTCACGACCGACGACCTGGTCGCCGAGCCCCAGTGCGAAGACGGTCGAGGCGATCGTGCCGGAGATGTCGATCGGCAGGATGCGGTCGACGTCGGTGATCGTCACCTCGCGGTCTTCGCTGTCGGTCACCGTCACCGGCAGCTTCGGGACGGTGTCGTCGTCGACGGGTTCGATCGCGTGGCTCGCGAGGCAGGCGGTGGAGGGGCCAGTCGCAGTGCGGACGTCGCCGACGAGGTCGAGGTCGGCGAGGGGGACGGACGCCTGCGGGCAGGAGGCGTCGACGGTCTCGGCGGCGGGGGCGGCGTCAGCGGTCGGTGCCGCGCATGCAGCGAGGCTGACGGCGAGAGCGGCAGCGAGGAAGACGGCAAGAACGCGACGCATTAGGCAAGGCTATCCTAAAACTTGACGCGCATGGTTTCGCACCTCTACGCTCAGGATCGGTGGCTTGCTTAGCTAAGCCTAACCAACACCCTACCTTCGCCCGACTGCATTGCGGCACCGCCGGCGTGCGTGCTCGACGTGCGCACCCGGGGGCCGTGGAGAATCGTGACCGACACAGCCATCGCATCCCCGGCGAGCACACGCATACGTGTGCTGCTCGCCGCCTTCGTCTCCTTCCTCCTCATCGCCGCCGGCGCGGTGATCGTTCCGCCCGCGCATGCCGCCGGCGCGACCGTGACCACCGGCGTCACCTCCGCCGACACCACCGGTGTCAGCGTGCAGGTGCAGGCGAGCGGCCTGCCCGATGTCGCGGACGCATACGCGGCGCTCATCGTGCGCGGCACCGAGAGTGAACTCACGGGCGACAGCGGATTCGCGGCCTTCACGATGCCGACCGTCGTGGGCGGCGCGAGCACCTTCACGCTCGACGCCCCCGCGGGCTCGCTCGACCGCACGAAGACGTACGAGGTGCTGGTCTGGCAGAAGCACTCCAACCCGAACGTCACCACGATCTACGGACGTGGTGACGTGACGGTCTCGGCGGGACAGTGGGATGCCGTGTTCGGTCCCGTCCCCACCGACCCGGGCACGGACCCCGGTACGGATCCTGGTACCGATCCCGGCACGGACCCGGGAACGGATCCCGGCACGGACCCGGGAACGGATCCCGGCACGGACCCGGGAACGGATCCCGGTACCGACCCGGGAACGGACCCCGGTACCACTCCTGTGTCTGCGGGTATCGAGGTGTTCCTTGCGGATGGGACGACGCCGGTGGGGACCACTGCTCTGAAGGCGGGCGACAAGATCGTCGTGAAGGGTTCGGGGTATGACCCGGCGGCGAATGTGGGTGGGCGTGGTGTTCCGATCCCGTCGAACCTGCCGCAGGGCACATATGTGGTGTTCGGGAACTTCGGTGCGGCGTGGCAGCCGTCCACGGGTGCGGCGTCGTCGACCCGGTCGGTGGGCACGCAGGCGTGGGCTCTGGCCGAGGGTGTGCTGAACCAGGTGCCCTCGCAGTATCAGGGCACGATCCGTTCGCAGTGGGTCGATATCGCCGCGGATGGCACGTTCCGTGCGACGCTGACGCTGAAGGACGCGACCGCCACTCCGGGGTCCTACGGTGTCTACACCTACGGTGCGGGCGGGGTCTCCAACGCCGACCAGGAACGCGCCGTCACCTTGAACTACGCGGAGACTGCGGTGGCCACGGCGACCGTGAAGTCCGCGACGGCGGCAGACGGCCTGACCGTCACCGCCTCGGCATCGAAGCTCGGCGCGATCACGGGTGCCTACGCGGCACTCATCGAGACCGGGACCGAGGCCGACGTCACGGCCGGTGGCGGGTTCCTCGCGATGGAATACGTGCGCGGCATCACGGGCGGTGCGTTCACGGTCGACCTGACCGCCGCCGCGGGGACGCTCGACAAGACCAAGACCTACGAGCTCATCGTGTGGAAGCAGCACACCATGCCCGACGCGAGCACGCTCTACGCACGCTCCGCCGTCGCGGTCAGCGACGCGCAGTGGGAAGCCCTGCAGCCGGCTCCTGTCTCTGCGGGTATCGAGGTGTTCCTTGCGGATGGGACGACGCCGGTGGGGACCACTGCTCTGAAGGCGGGCGACAAGATCGTCGTGAAGGGTTCGGGGTATGACCCGGCGGCGAATGTGGGTGGGCGTGGTGTTCCGATCCCGTCGAACCTGCCGCAGGGCACATATGTGGTGTTCGGGAACTTCGGTGCGGCGTGGCAGCCGTCCACGGGTGCGGCGTCGTCGACCCGGTCGGTGGGCACGCAGGCGTGGGCTCTGGCCGAGGGTGTGCTGAACCAGGTGCCCTCGCAGTATCAGGGCACGATCCGTTCGCAGTGGGTCGATATCGCCGCGGATGGCACGTTCCGTGCGACGCTGACGCTGAAGGACGCGACCGCCACTCCGGGGTCCTACGGTGTCTACACCTACGGTGCGGGCGGGGTCTCCAACGCCGACCAGGAACGCGCCGTCACCCTGAACTACGGTGACACCCCCGTCGTGACCACGTCGGTGAAGTCGGCGACCGCGAAGGACGGCCTGACGGTGGCGGTGTCCGCGTCGAAGCTCGGCTCCATCACGGGCGCCTACGCGGCACTCATCGAGACCGGGACCGAGGCCGACGTCACGGCCGGTGGCGGGTTCCTGGCGATGGAATACGTGCGCGGCATCACGGGTGGTGCGTTCACGGTCGACCTGACCGCGGCGACCGACAAGCTCGACCGCACGAAGTCGTACGAGGTCATCGTGTGGAAGCAGCACACCATGCCCGACGCGAGCACGCTCTACGCACGCGCCGGCGTCGCGGTCAGCGACGCGCAGTGGGACACGCTGTTCCCTGAGTCCACCTCGCTCACCGCGACCGTGAAGACGGCGACGGCGGCGGACGGTCTGACCGTCACCGCCGCGGCCCGGAAGCTCGGATCCATCCCCGGCGCCTACGTCGCACTGATCGAGACCGGGACCGAGGCCGACGTCACAGCCGGTGGCGGATTCCTCGCGATGCAGTACGTGCGGCAGCTCACGTTCGAGGCGTTCACGGTCGACCTCACGACCGCGGCGAAGAACCTCGACCGCACGAAGTCGTACGAGGTGATCGTGTGGCAGCAGCACACGAACCCCACGGCCGAGACGATCTACGTCCGTTCGGCGGTGACGATCACGCCGGAGCAGTGGGACGACCTGTTCGGCGTCACCAAGCCGACGACCCCGACGACGCCGCCGGTCACCGTGCCGGGAGGCTCCCTCCGCTGGGCGATCTCCTCGTCGTTCACGGACTATATCACGGGCAGCATCGCGCAGGGGGCCATCGCGGTCACCGACGGTGCGACCCGATCGGGCGGCCAGTTCCAGTTCGGTCAGACCGTCGGCGGCGACTTCGACACGAGCACCGGCCTCGGCAGCGTCGTGTACCGCGGTTCGGTGCGCTTCACCGGCCACCACGGCGCGCTCGACGTGACCGTCTCCAACCCGCAGATCCGCATCACCTCTGCCGACGCGGCGACGCTGTACGTCACGAGCGGTGGGGCGCAGGTGGCGTTCGCCACGCTCGACCTCTCCCGCGCGGTGCGCACCACGGCCAACGGCGCTGTCTCCTACACGGCGGCACCCGCGTCGCTCACGGACGCCGGTCGCGACCGCGTCCTGTCCGGATACAGCACCACGCTGAACCCGGTGACGTTCACGATCGGCTCGGTCGCTGCGGCGCCCGCCGGCACATCGGGAACCGTGGCCGTGGCCGCCGTGAAGGCGAAGACCACGCTCCCGGCGACCCCGCCCGCGACCGAGGGCATCGACGTCGATGACGCGAACCTCGCCGCGCTCGGCGCCGGCCAGCCCGCTGCCGTGTCGGCATCCGGGTTCCAGCCGAACGAGAAGGACATCAAGGTCGTCGTGTACTCGACCCCTGTGCTGCTCGAGACCGTGTCGGCCGACGCGAACGGCGTCGCCACCTGGTCGGGTGCGCTGCCCGCGAGCCTCGAGGACGGCGAGCACACACTCACCTTCCAGGGGTCAGTCAACCGCGGTCTGGTGTTCACGCTCGCCAGGGGAACCACGGTCATCGGCTCGTGCACGGTCGACGGCGCCTCGCTCAACTGGGGCTACAAGGAGTCGTTCCGCACCTACATCGAGGGCATCGCGAAGGGCGGCTGGACTCTGACCGACGTGGCGTACGAGTACCCCGACTACGTGTGGATGAACGGCACCGGATCGTTCGACGACAAGACCCTCACGGGACTCGTCACGTACGGCGGCAGCATCACGTTCACGGGCCATGACGGCGCGCTGAACACGACGCTCGCCAACGCCCGCCTCGAGCTCGCCGGCGACAAGGGCTACGTCGTGTTCGACGTGAGCGGCACCACGCAGGGCGGTGAGAGCATCGACCAGAAGGGCGTGCGTCTCGCGGAGTTCGCGCTGGGCGATGCCGCCGTGGTCGACGGCGCCCTGTCGCTCGACGCGGTCCCGACCACGCTCACCGATGCCGGCGCGGCCGCATTCGGCACGTACGCGGCGGGCGAGGAGCTCGACCCGCTGTCGGCTGTCATCCCGGTGAACACGGATTGCGGCGTCGCCGCGGAGGAGACGACCGTCGACTCCGAGGCGTCTGCAGCCGTCACCACTGCGACCGCGCCCGTCGACAGCGAGGGTGCCCCGGTATGGCCGTGGATCGTCGGCGGCATCGTGGTCGTGGCTCTGGCCGCGGCGGGCGGTGTGCTGATCGCGCGTCGCAACAAGAAGGGCGAGACGGCCGAGGTGACCACCGAGGTCTGATCCCGGGCGCATGACGGAACGGCCCTCTCCGCGGCGGACGCGGGGAGGGCCGTTCTCCGTCGCACGGACATCGGTGCACGGCATCGTCGAGCGGTGGGACAATGGAGGCATGGCCCCCACCGATTCCCACCAGACCGTCGAAGCGACCGTGCGCCGTGTGCCGCGGTACGGCGTGCTCATGGGCATCGGCGTCGTGGTCGGCGTGATCGCCGCCGGCATCCTCACCTGGATCGGCAGCTACGAGGAGTCGCAGGCGCTCGACGTCGTCTATCCCCCCGGCCAGGTCTTCGGCTTCCTGCTGCTGTGGACGGTGCCGATCGGACTCGCTCTCGGCGGTATCGCGGGTCTCGTGCTGGAGCGCATCGCGCGTCGTCACGACCGCGTCGTCCGGGTCGACCGCGAGACCGTCGTCGACGAGGACTGACCCCGACCCTTCGGACGACCTACGCCAGCTCGGCGATCACCGGGCGGATCGCGGCGTCGAACGCCACGACGTCGCGACGCAGACCATCGGTCACCGCGACCGTGAGCGCACCGATCCACCAGATTCCCCGTTGCGAGAACGGCAGCACCTGCACGTTCAGCTCGAACGAATGCGCGCGGCGACCCACCTCGCGCTCGAACTCGGCGATCGCGCTCGCATAGGCGCGGTAGGCGTCACCGCCGGTGTGGCTCTTCATCGCATTCACGTAGCGGTCATGCGCGGCGCGGGCGAACAGGAGAGCGGATGCCGCGTGCGGGGCGATCGCCGCGGAGAGCGCCTCCGCCCCGGACGCCGGCAGCGCGACGAGCGTGTCGAAACCGTCGATGAGTTCGAGGGGCACGCCGGACGGATGCGCGCGCGGCTCGACCGTCATGTCCCAGTAGTCGCGCCACTGCGCCTCGACCGCAGGATCGGCGTCGATCGCATCCGGGGCCCGCACCGCGAGCTCCCGCAGCGGGGGAAGATCCTCCGGGGTGCGGATGCCGAGTGCCTGGCGCAACGCGAGCGCGACGAGCACCGGAACGCTCGCGTCTTCGCGGATGAGCCACTGCGGCTTGTCGGCCATGGCCCCATCGTAGGCGGCACGGGGGCCCGGATCCGAGAGTCATTCGAGCGGAGAGTCGGGGGGCCTGCGGGCGGTAGGCTGGAGGCGTGGCTGCCTCCCCCACCAATCCCTATTCCGAAGCCGGCGTCGACACCGCTGCAGGTGATCTCGCCGTCGAGCTGATGAAGTCCTCCGTGCGCGCGACGCACGGCCCCGAAGTGCTCGGCGGTGTCGGCGGCTTCGCCGGGCTGTTCGACGCCAGTGCGCTGCGCGACTTCCGCCGCCCGCTGCTCGCGACCAGCACCGACGGCGTCGGCACGAAGGTCGCGATCGCGCAGGCGATCGACAAGCACGACACGATCGGGCAGGACCTGGTCGGCATGGTCGTCGACGACATCGTCGTGGTGGGGGCCAAGCCCCTCTTCATGACCGACTACATCGCGTGCGGCAAGGTCGTCCCCGAGCGCATCGCCGACATCGTGCGCGGCATCGCCCAGGCATGTTCGGCCACGGGCACCGCGCTGGTCGGCGGCGAGACCGCAGAGCACCCCGGCTTGCTCGGCCCCCGCGACTACGACGTCGCCGGTGCGGCGACCGGTGTGGTCGAGGCCGACGCGATCCTCGGCGCCGAGCTCGTGCAGGACGGCGACGCGGTGATCGCGGTCGCCTCCAGCGGCCTGCACTCCAACGGCTACTCCCTCGTGCGCCACATCATCACCGGCGCCGGCATCTCCTACGGCGACAACGCCGCCGACTTCGGCACCACCTGGGGCGAGGCGCTCCTCGAGCCGACCCGCCTCTACACGCTGCCGCTGCTGCGTCTCATCGAGACCCTGTCCGGCGGCGTCCACGCACTCAGCCACGTCACCGGAGGCGGCATCGCGGCGAACCTCGCCCGCGTGCTCCCGCAGGGCAGCTGGGCCGAGGTCGACCGCAGCAGCTGGTCGCCGAGCCCGGTCTTCCGTGTGCTCAGCGACATCGCCGGCTCGACGCTGGAGTCCGCCGAGGGCACGTGGAACCTCGGCATCGGATTCCTCGCGGTGGTCGCCGCAGACAAGAAGGATGCCGCGATCGCGGCGCTGAACGCCGAGGGCATGCCCTCGTGGCAGGTCGGGACCGTGGGCTTCGGCCCGCGCCCGACCGGCGAATTCGAGCAGGGCGCCAAGGGCGTCGATGGTGGAGCGGTGCGCCTGGTCGGCGCCTACGCGGACGGAGCGAAGTAAGAGCCCATGTGCGGCATCGTCGGAATGGTGGGCTCTGCCCCGGTCAATCAGGACATCTACGACGCACTCCTGCTGCTGCAGCACCGCGGCCAGGACGCGACGGGAATCGCCACCGCCGAGGCGAACGGCGTGATGCACAACGCCAAGGCGCAGGGCATGGTGCGGGAGGCGTTCCGCACCCGTGACATGCGGGCGCTGCTCGGCAACGTCGGGCTGGGCCATGTGCGCTACGCCACCAAGGGCACGGCCTCCAACGAAGAGGAGATGCAGCCGTTCTACGTGAACGCGCCGTACGGCATCATCCTCATCCACAACGGCAACCTCACCAACACGCGGGAGCTCACGGCCGACATGGCCCAGCGCGACCGTCGTCACCTCAACTCCTCCAGCGACACCGAGTTGCTGTTGAACGTGCTCGCGGGTGAGCTGCAGAACACCACGTCGAGCGTCGACCTCGACCCCGAGCGCATCTTCGAGGCAGTCGCCCGCACGCACGAGCGCATCGAGGGCGCCTACGCCGTGATCGCCGTGATCGCCGGGTATGGTCTGCTCGCCTTCCGCGACCCGTTCGGCATCCGTCCGCTGATCCTCGGCCGTCGTCCTTCTACCGTCGTCGGCTCCGAGGGCAAGGACGAGTGGGTGGTCGCGAGCGAGTCGCTCGTGCTCGAGAACGGCGACTACGAGGTGGTCCGCGAGGTCGAGCCCGGCGAGGCGATCTTCATCACCAACGACGGCGAGCTGTTCTCCCAGCAGTGCGCCACCGCTGCGACGCTCGCGCCGTGCGCGTTCGAATACGTCTACCTCGCCCGTCCCGACTCCGTCATGAACGGCATCTCGGTGTACGAGTCGCGGCTGCGCATGGGCGACAAGCTCGCCGACACGATCGCCAAGCACGTGCCGATGGACAAGATCGACGTGGTCATGCCGATCCCCGACTCGTCGCGCCCCGCCGCCATGGAGGTCGCGCGCAAGCTCGGTATCGAGTACCGCGAGGGCTTCTACAAGAACCGGTACGTCGGCCGCACCTTCATCATGCCGGGGCAGGCGGTGCGCAAGAAGAGCGTGCGCCAGAAGCTCAACGCCATGTCGACCGAGTTCCAGGGCAAGAACGTGCTCCTGATCGACGACTCGATCGTGCGCGGGACGACGTCCAAGGAGATCATCCAGATGGCGCGGGATGCCGGCGCCGCCTCGGTGACGTTCGCCTCGGCCGCCCCGCCGGTGCGGCACCCGCACGTCTACGGCATCAACATGCCGTCCCGTCAGGAGCTCATCGCGCACGGGCGCACGATCCCGGAGATCGCGGAGGAGCTCGGCTGCGACCACCTCGTGTACCAGGAGGTCGAAGACCTCAAGGCGGCGATCATCGAGGGTTCGGTCCTGACCGATCTCGACATGAGCTGCTTCGACGGCCGCTACGTGACCGGCACCGTCTCGGATGAATACCTGGCCTGGGTGGAGGGGTCGCAGACCTCATGACGATGCCGAGTGCACGACCGCTGTGGCAGGGTCGGGCTCTCGCTCTCGTGGGGATCGTCCTGGTGGCGTTCTCGCTGCGCTCGGCGGTCGCCTCCCTCTCTCCCGTCATCGACCACGTCGCCGAGGACTTCCCGGTCTCGCCGGTCGTCATCGGTCTGATCGGTGCAGCGCCGCCGGTGTGCTTCGCGATCTTCGGTCTGCTGACCCCGCTGTTCGAGCGCCGGTTCGGTCTGGAGCGGATGGCGGTGGCCGCGATCACGCTGATGGCCCTCGGCCTGCTGCTGCGCGGGTTCGCGGTGGACGCGACGAGTCTGCTCGCCGCGACGGCCGTGGTGTTCGCGGGGGTCGGCTCGGGCAACGTGCTGCTGCCGCCGCTGGTGAAGAAGTACTTCCCGGATCGTCTCGGCATCATGATGACGCTGTACTCGACCACGATGGCGGTGTCGACCTTCCTGCCGCCGCTGGTCGCGGTGCCGGTGGCCGACTCGCTCGGGTGGCGGGTGTCGCTCGGCATGTGGGGCATCGTCGCAGGGATCGCGCTCGTGCCGTGGGTCGCGCTGCTGCTCAAGAACGGGTCGCGGGTCGACGAGCCGGTGCAGACCGAGCTCCTCGTTCCCGACCCCACCGACGGGGTCAACGACCTGCAGGATGCGGTGGCCGTGGCGACGGGACCGATCTCGACCTCGCCGGCGAACCGCCGTCAGTTCGCGCGGCTGTGGCGGCTGCCGCTCGCCTGGGCGCTCGCGATCGTCTTCGGGGCATCGTCGACCATGGCGTACGTCTCGTTCGCGTGGATGCCGACGATGCTCGTCGACATCGGCGGGGTCTCTCCCGCCACGGCCGGTTTCCTGCTCTCGCTGTTCGCGCTGATCGGACTGCCGTGCTCGCTGCTCGTGCCGATCCTCGTCGTGCGATTCCAGGCCACCAGGCCGCTGTTCCTCGTGGCTGTGGCCGGCGGCCTTGTCGGGCTCGCCGGGCTCCTCTTCGTCCCGACGGTCGCGCTGCCGCTGTGGGTCAGCATCTTCGGGCTCACGGCCATCATGTTCCCGCTCAGCCTCGTGCTGCTCAGCATCCGCGCGCGCACGCCCGAGACCGCGGTCGCGTTGAGCGGCTTCGTGCAGAGCATCGGCTACGCGATCGCGGCGACGTTCCCGCTGCTGATCGGCCTGCTCCACGAGACGACGGCCGGATGGCAGATCCCGCTCCTCGTCATCGCGGGCGTGCTCGTCGTGTCGATCCCGGCGGGCATGATCGCGGGGCGTCGCCGCACGGTCGAGGACGAGTGGGAGCACCGGCACGGCCGCTGGTGACTCACCCCGCCATGCGTTCACCGGCGGGCGAGAGCACCCACCAGATGCCGCCGACACCCTGCCCGTTCACGTCGCCCGCGGCGGCGTCTCCGGCGAAGTAGTAGAGCGGCCAGCCGTTCAGCGTCACCTGGGTGGAGCCGTCGGCGGTGGTGATGGTTCCGACATCGCCTGTCACACCCTGCAGTGCGGGAGCATCGCCGGTGGTCGTGAGCGGCGGCCAGTTCGTCAGGCACTGGCCGGTGCACGAGCTCGCGCCGGACCCCTGGGTGTCGTCGTCGAACATGTACAGGGTCTTCCCATCGGCGTCGACCACGATCTTCCCGAGTGTGGAGTCCGCGACCATCAGCGTGCCGGCGCCGGAGGATTCACTCGTGCTCGGTGCACTGGATTCCGACGACTGCCCGTAGCCGCCGCCGGTGTCGGATCCGCCGCCGGAACTGCCGCCGGACGACGAGCATCCCGCGACGACGAACGTCATGAGCAGTGCGGCGACCGCCGCCGTCTTCGAGAATCTGGTGAGCATGGTCGAACCTCCTGTGCCGGACCGCGGGTGCGGTCACCGGGTACACGACACGGCGGCGCGAAAGGTTCAGGATGCGTCCACGGCGGAGCGCATGAGCACGCGGCCCGAGTCGACCGCGCGGATCTCGACGGCGGAGATGCCGGACGCTGGGAGCTCGGTCCCCGCACTCAGTCGCGCGGTCGTTCCGGGATGTGCCCGCCACGTCGACAGCACGCTCTCGGTGCCGTCGTCGCCGATAACGACGAGGGCGTATGCCCATCCGTCGGCCGGGGCATCGCCCTCGGCTCCGTAGTCGCAGGTCATGTCGATCCGTGTGCCCCAGGCGACGTCCGTGAGCGTCACCGACGCTTCGAGCGGGGCATCGATCACCTGCTCCAGGGCGACCGTGGTGGACGGCGGCCGGAGCTGCGACGACACGATCGGCACCGCGACAGCGGCGACGACGATCGCCGCGGCGGCCGCGAGCCCGGCGATCCAGACACGGCGGCGGCGCTGCGCCCGTGCGGTGGCGAGAGACAGCACCCGGGCACGGTGCTCGGGGGCCGGCTCCTGCATGTCGGTCGCGCCCAGCAGGGATTCGGCGCGCTCCGGGGCGACGCGGGACAGCAGGCCGAGCGTCGGCGCGATCTCCCCGATCGCGGCACGGCACTGCGGGCAGTGCGCGAGGTGCGCCTCGTACTCGGCGCGGTCAGCGGCACTGAGAGCACCCAGGACGTACGCGGCATCCCACTCGGCGAAGCGTGCGTGGTCGGCGGTCATCGCGTCACCCCCTTCTCCTGCAGCCCGAGACGGAGCGCGCGGAGACCGTAGTGCAGCCTCGACTTCACGGTCCCCTCGGGGATGGTGAGCTCGGCGGCGATCTCCGCCACCGTGAGCCCGCGGTAGTACGCGCGGACGACGACATCGCGATGCTCCTCGGACAACGCGGCCAGCGCCTCTTCGATGAGGATCGCATCGAAGATCGCATCCGTCGCATCGCGCACGGCCGATTCCGGCGGCTCGTCCATCGCGATCTCACGGCGGTGGCGGGCGCTGCGCACCTCGTCGACCACGAGGTGCCGGGCGACCGTGTACATCCAGGATCGCGTGGACTCCGGATCGTCGGCGAGGATGCGCGGAGTGCGCCAGGCGCGCAGCAGGGTCTCCTGGACCACGTCGTCGGCGCCGGCCTGATCCCCGGTGAGGTGCACGACGTAGCGCCAGACGGGTGCCGCATGCGCGTCGTACAGCGCGCCGAGGCGTGCCGCATCGTCCTTCGGCATCAGGCACCTCCTTCGGGTCCTCCCTGGAGACACGAGACAGCGCAGCGGAAGGTTCACGTGAACCCTGCGTGCATCGATCGCGTGTCCTGAGTATGGACCTCTTCGAGATCGCCGGGCTCCCTCTCCACCCGCTCATCGTGCATGCCGTGGTCGTGCTGGTGCCGCTCACGGCGCTGGCCCTCATCCTGGGGGCGTTCGTCCCCGCCGCGAGGAAGCGACTCGGGATCGTGACGCCGGGCGCCGCCCTGGTCGTGCTCGCGCTCGTGCCCATCACGATGCTCGCCGGGGAGGACCTCGCGCGGCAGGTGGGACCGATCCCCGCCGTACTGCATCACGCGGACCTCGGAGGGATGCTCTGGCCGTGGGTGCTCGCGATGTTCGTGGTCGCCGCAGCGCAATGGTGCTGGTACCGGTTCGGCGATGCGCCCCGACGCACGGCGCGCGCGATCATCGCCGGTCTCGCGGTGGTGAGCGGTGCGGGCAGCACGGTGATGGTCGTGCTCATCGGCGAGGCCGGTGCCCGTGCCGTGTGGGGCGGATGATCGGGCACGACGAAACACCCGCACGTCGTGCGGGTGTTTCGAAGCAGATCAGGCGGTCAGGCCTTTTCTAGTTCGTCTTCGTCTTCGTCGGCATAGTCATCAGCCCACTTGTCGACGTATGCGTCTTCGTCGGTCGGGTGACCAAGCTCGCGCTCAAGAGCCGAGTAGTTCACCGACGGACTGTACGCCTTGAGTTCGCGGGCGATCTTTGTGTGTTTCGCCTTCTGACGGCCACGGCCCATGCGCGAGACCCCCTCACGAGTTAAGCGGCGGGGTTCGAGGCCCGCGGCATTTTTCACGACACCGGCTCGAGGCCGGTAAGAGTAGCATTCAGAATAGCACGCGGGTATGGCCCTCTGGCTGATGCCAGGCTGGTGAAGGGAACGATCATCATGACCGAGAACACCTCCACTCCGTCCGACGAAGCCGCACAGAACGCGGCGCTGCAGAAGGCCGTCATCGTCGGCATGCAGCTCGACCAGGACCGACACGTGATCGATGAGGCCGTGCGCTACGCGCGGCTGCTGCACGCGCCCCTCGTGGTCGCGCACGTCGACGTCACGCGCTTCGTGACCTACGAGGACCCGGACGGCTACGTGCATTCGGCGCCGATCGACATCAACTTCGATGCGGGCGCTGCCGAGTTCGAAGCCGTCGAGGCAGCTGCGGCCACGATGCTCGCGGGGACCGATGTGACCTGGACCGCCCGCCAGCTCGTCGGGGATCCGGCCCTGGCGATCAAGCAGCTCGCGAACAAGCTCGACGCGCAGCTGATCGTCGTCGGCACCCGCAAGCGCGGCATCGGCGAATCCATCCGGGAGTTCTTCACCGGCTCGGTGGCGGCACGACTGGCCCACCGTCAGCATCGCTCCGTGTTGGTCGTTCCGCTCGGGGAGTCCGTGCCGGACGAGCAGAAGGAGATCTGGCCGGAGTAGCGCAGACGGAAAGGGGCCCTGGCGATGAACGCCGGGGCCCCTTTCTGTGCCCGTCAACCCATGCGGATGATGATGCCGTGCCGTCGTGACGCCGCAGTCTCCGGCGCCGCGCCGGCGACGGGCCGCACGCCGTGGGGTGACGTCGCGATCGGCGGTGCCGATACGCGGGCGTCGCCCACCGGGGGTGTGCGCGGCGGTCCCGCGATCTCGGTCATGAGCCCGATGACCGCAGGGCGACCGTGACCCCTCGCGCCGCGTCGTCGAGGGCGTTCTCGAGCGTGGTCACGATCGACGGCGACAGCGTGCCGCCCTTCGCGATGTGGGTGCGCAGGTCGGTGCGCACCCGTGCGCGGAACGCGTTGATCACGGCATCCGCCCGATGCATCTCCTCGCGGCTCACCAGTCGGGAGTCGTCGGTCGCGGTGCGGGGGCGGCTCTTGGCGGCGCTGCGGTCTCCCTTCTCGGCGGCGGCGAGATCGGCGCGGAGGCTCTTCATCGCGTCCTGCACGCTCTGGCGCACCTCGCTCGCGATCAGCCGCACCGAATCCGTGAGCCCCGCTTCGATGCCGGCGAGGTCGCCCTCGCGCGACGCGAGCTCGGCCCGGCCGGCCTCCGTGATGGCGTAGATGGTGGTGCGGCCATCGACGGTCTTGGTCACCAGGCCCTCCTCCTCGAGCTTCGCGAGCCGGGGGTAGATGGTGCCGGCGCTCGGCGTGTAGGTGCCGCCCGTGCGGTCGGTCAGCGACTGGATGATGCCGTAGCCGTGCTGCGGCGCCTCGGCGAGGAGCGACAGCAGGTACAGGCGCAGGTCGCCGTGGGAGAAGACCGCGGGGCTCATGCTTCCCACTCCGCGTCGTCGGTGATGGAGGCCGGGGTGCGCCGGAGCACGGTCACGCCGCCCGAGACGGAGTTCGCCCGCAGGTCGACGAAGCGTCCCGCGAGCTCCCCGGTCGTGCCGGTGTAGTTGCTGGGCCCGGAGGTGCCGCGCTCGACGCCGTCGATCAGCAGTCGCCCGCTCAGCGAGCGGATCACGTAGTTCGCGGCGAGCGATTCGTCCAGGCGCACGGTCGTGCCGCCGGAGACCGAGTTGACGGTGATCGTGTTCACGTCGCCCGCGGCATCGACCAGCGTGGATCCGGAGACGATGTCGACCGTCGCGCGGCGCACGGCACCCGTGACGGCGACGTCGCCCGAGACGCTGTTCGCACTGATCGACCCGGTGAGACCGCGCACCTGCACGTCGCCCGAAACGGAGTTGACGGTGAGATCGCCGATGAGGGTGTCGACGATGATGTCGCCGGAGACCGTGTTGAGGCGGGCGTCGTTGCGCAGGCCCGAGACCAGCGCGCCGGCGCTGACGACGCCGAGGTTCAGCGCGATCGAGCGGGGGACCGCGACGCTCACCTCGGCGCGCGGGCCGCCCGAGCCGAAGTTGCGGAACACCTCGAGGAAGTTGTCCCAGCCGAGCTGGGGGTGGTCGATCTCGACCTCGCCGTCGTGGGACTCCACGCGGAGGTCCTTGGTGGTGACGCCGTGCACCTCGATGCGGATGCCCGGTTCGTCGTGGGCGATGATGTCGACCTGTCCGCCGACGAGGCCCACCTTCAGGCGGGTGACGGATTCGATGTCGATGACGCGTTCCTCGCCGGGGGCGATGAGCCACTTCTCGGTCATGTCTGCTTCTCCTGGGTTGAGGGATCACGATATATCGTGTGTTGTCACAATAACACGATATATCTCGATGTTGTCAACCCTCTCCTCGTGATCATCGGTCGCCAGAGCCGCAGCGCGTCCGTCCGGGCCGTGCGGAGCCGACCGGTAGTCTTCGACGGAAAGACTTCGAGGGGAGAAGATGTGGCCGGGCGATCGACGAAGCAGCCCATCGCCGACCGGATGTACGAGGTGCTGCTGCACCAGTTCATGTCGGGAGAGCGGGCAGCAGGGCAGAGCCTGAACATCGGTGCCCTGTCGCGCGAGCTGGATGTCAGTCAGACGCCGCTGCGGGAGGCGCTCGCACGTCTGGAGCACACCGGGCTCGTGCAGCGTGAGGCGCTGCGTGGCTACCGGGTGGCTCCGGTCATGACGCGCGAAGAGGTGGAGCAGCTGGGGGAGGCCCGCGTGCTGCTGGAGCCCCGGCTCGCGTTCGAGGCGGCGCAGCGGACGACGCCGGAGTTCCTGGAGGGGCTGCGCGAGGCGGTCGAGGACTTCCGCCGCTCGGCCGACGTCGCCGACACCGAGACCGAGAGCTTCGATCTCTACTGGCGCAGCGATGCGCGCTTCCACATGATGATCGCGGCGCAGTCGGGCAATGCCTTCCTCGAGATGTCGTACGCCGCACTCGGCGGGCAGATCCAGCGCTTCCGGCTGTTCTCGAAGTTCGGACGCACCGGCGCCGTGAGCGCGGCCCCCGAGCATGATGCCGTCTACCAGGCGATCGTGGCCGGCGACGCGGACGGCGCGGCCGAGGCGATGCGCCACCACATCGTCGGCGCGACCGAGAGGCTGCTCGAGGGCTGATCCGCCCCGCCGGTCTCCCGGATCTGCGCTATACTATTTTTTGTGATGGCGCAGAACGAGGGACCCAACTCGACGCCGACGACCGCGGCAGCGGGATCGTCGGGCTACGTGGCACGTCCGCTCGTGGAGGGGTTCCCCGGCAAGTCCCGCTCGCACGGCGCCTTCGGCTGGAGCAGTCTCTGGCTGCTCGACGACGGCGTGCGCCGCGTGCTCATCGACGCCGGCCAACCCGCCTACATCCCGCTCATCCACGCCGGCCTCGAACGTCTCGGCATGACGGCCGACGACGTGACCGACGTGCTGCTCACCCACATGCACTGGGATCACGTCTCGAACTTCCCGATGTTCGCCAACGCGACCACCTGGGTGGGCGAGAAGGAGCTGCGCTGGGCCGCGGATCAGCCCGCCGGCACACCTTTCATCCCCGACCTGCACGTGCAGGAGCTGCTGCGCCGTACCGGGCGGGTCGAGCGCATGGCCGCGGGCCAGGAAGTGCTTCCCGGCATCCACGCCGTCGACAGCGCCGGGCACACTCCGCACCACCTCGCGTTCTACCTCGATCGCGCTGCTGACCAGCGCGTGTTCGCGGGCGACGCGGTGAAGAACGTGTACGAACTCGCCACCGGACGGGTGGATTCCACGCTTGACGTCGACGCCAGCACCAGGACCATCGCCGCGCTGCGCTCGCTGCTGACCGACACCGGAGCGGCGCTCGTCCCCGGACACGATGCGGAACTGCGGTGGGACGGCCGCACCGCGCACCGTCAGCGCCCGCAGCGGGCGGAGATCGGGTTCTTCGCCGATCCATCGACGGGTGAAGAGGATCGCAGCATCGGCTGAGCCGCTGCCGGAGGAGAGGATGACGATGACGACTGTGCTGTACACCGGGGGGACCGGACGGATGGGCCGGGTGATCCGCGAAGGACTCGCCTCCCGCTACGACCGGGTCGTGCTGTTCGCGCGCTCCGACTCCGACGAGCCCCTCTTCCCCGGTGAGGAGGTCGTGATCGGCGACCTCGGCGACCTCGATGCCCTCACCGCGGCGGCCGAGGGCGTCGACGTCATCGTGCACCTCGGCGGCATCGCCGACGAAGCCCCGTACGACAGCATCCGTCGTGTCAACATCGACGGCACCCACCACGTGTACGAGGCGGCGCGACGCGCCGGAGTGCGCCGCGTCGTCTACGCCAGCTCGAACCACGTCGTCGGGTTCCACCCCGCGGCAGAAGTCCTCGACGAGAGCGCGCCGCTGCGCCCCGACACCTTCTACGGGGTGTCGAAGGCGTTCGGGGAAGCACTCGCCAGCCTGTACCACGACAAGTGGGGGATCGAGTCGGTGCTCGTGCGCATCGGCACCTTCCGCCCGGCTCCCGAGGACCGGCGTCAGCTCGCACTCTGGCTCAGCTGGCGCGACGGCGTCGAGCTCTTCCGCTGTGCGATCGAGAGCCCGCCCGTGGGATGCCAGGTCGTGTACGGCTGCTCGGCCAACACGGAGCGCTGGTGGAACGGCGACGCCGGATGGGCGGCCATCGGGTACGTCCCGCGCGACGACGCGGCCGACCACGCCGAGGCCGTGGACCTCGCCGCCCCCGCACCCACTCTGCACGGCGGCGCCTTCGCCGCCCCCGACTATGAAGGAGGAATCTGGTGACGACGACCGATTCCCACGACGTGCTCATCACCACGGCGTTCCTCGAACCCGGTGACGAGGTCGACCGGATGCTGCGCGCCGCCGGTCTCACGACCCGGCACGAGCCCGAGCTGGCCCAGCTGACGCCCGTGGACCGCGCCGACGCGCTGTCCGGAGCGCGCGCTATCATCGCCGGTACGCGGCCGCTGGGCGAGGAGGAGTTCGCACTCGCACCCGAGCTGCAGATCATCGTGCGCACCGGCGTCGGCTACGACAGCGTCGACGTGCCCGCTGCGACCGCGCGCCAGATCCCCGTGTGCGTGACCCCGGGCGCGAATCGCCAGGCGGTCGCCGAACACGTCTTCGCGCTCGCCCTGGCCTGCGCCCGTCGCATCCCCGAGAACGTCAGCAACCTGGCGGCGGGAACGTGGCAGCAGCTCAGCGGACGCGAGTTGCGCGGTGCCACCCTCGGCATCCTCGGACTGGGCTCGATCGGCAAGGCGGTCGCGACGATCGCCGCCGGCTTCGGCATGCACGTCGTCGCGTACGACCCGTACTTCGATGAGGAGTTCGCCGCAGCCCACGGCATCCGTCGCCGTGAGTTGGACGAGCTGCTGCGCGAGGCCGACTTCGTGACCCTGCACCTCTTCCTCGACGAATCCACCCGGAACCTCATCGACGCGCCCCGACTGGCGATGATGAAGGACGACGCGGTGCTCATCAACACGGCGCGCGGCGGGATCGTCGACGAGGATGCCCTCGTGGATGCCGTGCGCGAGGGGCGCATCGGCGGTGCCGCACTCGACGTGTTCGCCGACGAACCGCTCGGCGCATCGAGTCCGCTCCTGCACACTCCCGGCATCCTCGCCACGACGCACGTCGCCGGTGCCACCCGCGAGGCCCGCGGCGAGTCGGGCCGGATGGCCGCTCGCACCGTGATCGCGGCCCTCGGCGGCGCGGCCCCGGAGTTCGTGGTCAACCCCGACTACAGCGCGGTGACCGCATGATCGTCGAGAGCGCGTCGGGGCCGGTGCGTCTTGCCGCGAATCTGAAGTGGATGTTCACCGAACTGCCGTTCGTCGAGCGCTTCGACGCCGCCGCAGAGGCGGGCTTCACCGCGGTCGAGTTCGCCTCGCCGTACGAGCTCGCACCCGCGGAGGTGCGTCGCCTGCTCGACGACGCGGGCTTGAGGCAGATCCTCATCAACACGCCCGCCGGTGCGCCCGCCTCTGCCACGGCATCCGGTGCGGCGTATGTGCCCGGTGCGGAGCAGGAGTTCCGCGACGGCCTGCTGCGCGCGCTGGAGTACGCGGACGTGCTGGGCGCCGGCGTGGTGCACGCCATGGCCGGCATCAAGCCCGCCGACGCCGACGAGGACACCGCGTTCGCGACGTACCAGGCGAACATCTCCTGGGCGGCCGATCAGGCACGCGGCACGGGAGTGCGGCTGGCGCTGGAGGCGATCAACAAGCGCGATCAGCCCGGCTACGGCCTCGACTCGATGGAGACCGCCGCAGCCGTCGCGCGGGCCGTCGACCCGGAGACGGTCGGCGTGCTGTTCGACGTGTACCACGCGCAGGTCGACCGCGGGAACATCATCGAGCGGTTCGAGCAGCTGTTCCCCGTGATCGTGCACGTGCAGATCGCCGACAACCCCGGACGCGGCGAACCCGGCACCGGCGAGATCGCCTACGAACGCGTGCTCGACCGCATCGCCCAGAGCGGCTATCCCGGATGGATCGGCTGCGAGTACGGCCCCGTCGCGGGCACCCGCGAAGGGCTCTCCTGGATCGAGAGGATCATCCGATGACCGACCCGAGGATCGCGCTCATCAGCGCCACTCCCCTGGCGATCGCGCCGGCCGCGACGGCGATCACGGCCGCGCTGCCCACGGCGACCGTGTGGAACCTGCTCGACGACCGCCTGCTCGCGGACGCCCACGTCGAGGGGGGCATCACGGAACCGCTGGCCGCCCGGATGGACAGCCTGATCGAGCTCGCGCTCGCCGGGGGAGCGGATGGCGTGCTGCTCACCTGCTCGCAGTTCGGCGTGCGGGCCGACCGCCGTGACCCTGCTGTCGACGGGGCCGCCGTGCTCTCGGCAGACGGTCCGCTGTTCGCCGAGGCCGTCGCCGCCGCGCCCGCGCGCGTGCTGCTCGTGGCATCGCTGGAGTCGTCCGCGAGCGACAGCACGGCCCGGCTCGCCGCCGCCTTCGCCGCGGGCGGATCCTCGGCGCAGGTGCATCCGGTCGTGGTCTCCGCTGCCGCCGTCCCGCTGGCCGTTCCGGAGCTGATCGACGCCCTCGCCACCGCGATCGCCGCCGTCGACGAGCCCTACGACCTGATCGTGCTCGCCCAGTACTCGCTCGCGGCCGCAGCCGACGCCCTCGCCGACCGTTTCGGCGTGACCGTGCTCGACGGGCCCGCTGCGGCCGCGCGCCGCCTGACCGAGGCCTTGCGCGAGGACCCTCGATGATCGGTGTCATCGCCGACGACGTGACGGGGGCGACCGATGTCGCGGCAGCGCTCCGCCGTGCGGGGCTGCGCACCCTCCTCGCGCTCGGCACCGACCTCGACGATTCCGCGGTCACGGCCGACGCGATGGTGATCGGACTCAAGACGCGGTCCCTCCCCGCGGCCGACGCCGTGGCGCAGAGCCTCGACGCGCTCGCGGTGCTGCGGGAGCGCGGAGCCGACCGCATCTACGTCAAGTACTGCTCGACCTTCGACTCCACGGCCGAGGGCAACATCGGTCCGATCACCGAGGCGGTCGCGCAGGAGCTCGGCGCCGACCGGGTCGTGACGACTCCCGCCGCGCCCCTGCACGCTCGTACCGTGTACCGCGCGCATCTCTTCGTCGGCGACACGCTGCTCGCCGAGACCCACATGCGCGATCACCCGGTGACGCCGATGCGCGACTCCTCGGTGCTCCGACTGCTCGCGGCGCAGAGCACGGCGCCGGTGGCGACCGTATCACTCGACGTGGTGCAGCAGGGTGCCGGGGCGGTGCGTGACGTGCTCGACCGTGCGCGCGCGGACGGCGCCCTCCAGTTCGTGGCGGATGCCGTCACCGACGCCGATCTCGCCGTGCTCGCCGAGGTCGTCGCGGGCGACGCGCTCGTCGCCGGATCCGCCGGCCTGATCGGGGCGATCGCGCTGCGCGAGACGGCCGACGGCACGGTCGCACCGGCGCCGCCCGCGGGACGCACGGCGATCATCGCGGGCAGCTGCTCTCGCCGCACCCTCGAGCAGATCGACCGCTTCGTCGCGACGGGGAGCCCCGCCTTCCGCATCGCCGCCGAACCCGGCGACACCGCGGATCAACTCGCCTCGCGCGCGCTGGAGTGGTGGGATCGCCAACCCGCCGATGTGGCCGCCCTCCTCTACTCCTCCAGCCCCGCATCCGAGCGTCGTGACGACGTGCCCGGCGCCGGGGAGCTCTACGAGCGCACGGCGGGCCTCATCGCCGCACAGCTGTCGGACCGTGGTGTGACGCGCATGCTCATCGCCGGCGGTGAGACCTCGGGCGAGGTCATCCGCGCACTCGGCACCACCGTCGCGGTCGTGGGAGAGGAAGTCGCGCCGGGGGCGCCGTGGATCCACGACGAGCGACGCGATGTGCACCTGGTGCTCAAATCGGGCAACTTCGGCGACGAGGACCTGTTCGTGGAGGTCGCGCGCCAAGGACTCGCCGCATGACCGCCGGCCGCGCGATCGAACGCGTCGCACACTCCATCCACCGCCGCGGCCTCACCCACGGCCGCACCGGCAACCTCGCGGTGCGCGAGGGGGAGCACGTGCTGCTCACCCCGACGGGCGTCAGCCTCGCCGACGTCGACGCAGATCGGCTGTCGGTGGTGGCCCTCGACGGCACGCACCTCGATGGTCCGAAGCCCACGAAGGAGGCGTTCCTGCATGTCGCGATGCTGCGTGTGCGTCCCGACCTGAACGCCGTCGTGCACACGCACTCGGTGCACGCAGCCGCCGTCTCGTGTCTGGCCGACGTCGATGCCGACCATCCGATCCCACCCCTCACCGCTTACTACGGCATGCGTGTCGGGACGTTGCGGATGCTCCCCTACTTCGCGCCGGGCGACCCGGCCGCGACCGATGCGGTGGAAGAGGCGGCCCGCCGCACGCACGCCCTGCTGCTTCGCAATCACGGTCCCGTGGTCGCGGGCGTCGACCTCGACGCCGCGCTCGATGCACTGGAAGAGCTCGAGCACACCGCACAGCTGTTCTTCCTCACCCGCGGTCTCGCCACCGCCCCGCTCACCTCCGCGCAGCTGCACGCGTTCGCGGCACCTTCCGAAAGGACTCCCTCGTGATCACCCTGTACAGCGGCCTCGTCGTCCAGAAGCCTCTCGTCGAACAGATCATCCCGGCGTTCGAGCGCGAGACGGGCGCCCGCATCGATGCGACGTTCGAGCCCACGACCGTCCTCCTGGAGCGCATCGCCGCGGGTGAGCGTCCCGACCTGGTGCTCGGGGTGTCGTCGTCGGTCACCGACCTCGCCCAGCGCGGAGTGCTCGATCCCGCCCAGGTCGCGGAGATCGCGGTCTCGTCCGTGGGATTCGCACGGCTCGACGGGTCACCGGCACCGGTCGACGACTCGGCGACGGCCTTCCTCGACTACCTCCTCGCCGCCCGGGCTGTGGCCTACACGCTCAGCGGCGCGAGCGGCGTGCACTTCATGAAGATGCTGCGCGAGCGCGACCTGCTGGAGCGCCTCGATGAACGCGCGGTCCGCTGCGAGGCGGGTCTCACGGTGGAGGCGCTGCTCGACGGCCGGGCGGATGTCGCGGTCCAGCAGGTGAGCGAGCTGCGGTCGGTCGCAGGGCCCCAGCTCGTCGAGCCGATCCCCCATGAACTGCAGTCCTACGGACGCTTCGCCGTCGGCGCCCGCCCCGGAGCCGGGGACGACGCGGCACGATTCGTCACCCTCCTGACCGAGAAGTCGACGCAGGACGCGTTCGCCGCGTTCGGGCTGTCGCGCCCCTGACCCCTAAGAGGAGAGCACTCATGAGAAAAGTCATCGTCGACACCGACACCGGGGTGGATGACGCCCTGGCCCTGATGCTGCTGGCCGCCGATCCGGAGGTCGAGATCCTGGCCGCCGTCAGCGTCTTCGGCAACACCACCGGAGAGCGGGCCGCGGACAATGCGCGCTATGTGCTGGACACCTGCGGGCGTACGGACGTGCCCGTGTACCGCGGCGCGGACGTCCCGCTCGTGCAGGAGCTGCGCATGAACCCGGGCATCCACGGGGAGGACGGCTTCGGCAACACCGGACTCCGCCCGGAGCGCTCCGTCGACCCGGAGCCGGTCGGCGTTCCCGTCGTGCTCGACCTGGTCGCTCAGCACGAGGGGGAGATCGACTACATCGCCCTCGGTCCGCAGACGAACCTCGCCGCCGGCATCCAGGCGCAGCCCGACCTGCTGCAGCGACTGCGCTCGACCACGATCGTCGGCACGCTCGGCCCGGCGCTGTATCACGACACCGCGCCGTGGGAGGACCGCCGATTCCGGGTCTCGCGCGACCCGAACGTGTCGTTCGACATCGACGCGGCGCGCATCGTCGCAGCCCACGAGGGCGACGTGACCTGGTGCGGACCGTACGTCACCCGGCAGGCGCTCGTGCCCGAGGACTTCTTCCTCGACATCGCGTCGTCGACCGGGTTCGCACCTGCGCAGCTGATCACCGCCATCAGCCGCGACTACGCCGGGTTCTACTCGCGCTCCTATCCTCAGCCGGAGGGACGCCGGGTGATGGGCATCAACGACAGCATGGCGGTGGCGAGCCTGCTCTACCCCGAGCTGGTGACCGGTGCGGTCAGGCGTCCGCTGGAGACCTTCCGCGACCCCGAGACCGGTGACCGCTACCTCGCGGGCGTGCACCCGATGAAGGGCGAGACGCGCCCGATCCACCGTGTCGTCTTCGACATGGACTTCGACGGCGTGCTCGAGCGCATCGGCGAGGTGCTGCGGCGCCCGCTGCCCTGGCGCTGAGAAGCGCGTCGGGCTAGTCGTAGGAGCGCGCGCGCACCCAGGGCATCGGCAGCAGATCGGCGGCGGTCACCCACACCGGGTGGCCGCCGTCGTCAGCAAGGGTGCGGATGCCGGGGGCGATCGCGGGCACGAGCTCGCGGCACACGCCGCAGGGGTTGAGGATCACGCAGGTCCCGTCCTCCCGCAGCCCGACCGCGACCATGGCCTCGATGTCCTGCTCCCCGCCGATCCGGGCGTTGGCCAGTGCCGAGCTCTCGGCGCACACGCTCACGCGAGGGGAGCGCAGGCTGAGTCCGAGGTAGATCCGCCCCGTCGCTCCGCGAGCCGCCGCAGCGACACGGTGGAGGTCGGCGTCGTGCGTGCGGACGAGCAGTTCGGAGGCGGCCTCGACGAGGCGGCGGTCGGCGTCGTTCAGGGGAGAAGCCACGGTGCACTCTTTCTGTCACGAAGGGGAATCCTGCTATACTATAGTCGTTGACGGGTCGATCACCTCCCCCTCGGGGCAGAGCAAAGGAGCTCCATGAGCACTGAAGAAGTAGTGGCAGCCGCGGCGCCGCAGCAGCTGACGAGCAAGGCCAGCAAGACCGAGCGCCGCAACCTCCGCGCGCTGAGCTGGGGGCACGCGCTCGAATGGTACGACTGGGCGATCTTCGGACTGCTGTCGGTGTACCTCGGTGCAGCGTTCTTCCCGTCCGACAGCCCGCTCGCCTCGACCCTGAACGCCCTCGCCGTCTTCGCCGTCGGCTTCGTCGCACGACCGCTCGGCGGTGTCGTGTTCGGCTTCGTCGCCGACCGCTACGGCCGCCGGAAGATCATGATCTTCGCCGTCGGCGCCGTCGCCCTGGGAAGCTTCATCATCGGCATCCTCCCCGACTTCCAGACCATCGGGGTCCTCGCGCCGATCATCGTCGTCGCGGCGCGCCTCCTCCAGGGACTCTCCGCCGGTGTCGAAGCGCCTCTCGGCACGGCGTACGCGCTGGAGCTGGTGCCCAACCGCCCCGGCTACGTCGCCGGGTTCTTCGCCTTCTTCAACAACCTGGGCAACCTGCTCGCGCCGACGTCGATCTTCCTCATCAGCCTTCTGCTGGGACCGGAAGCCCTCGCCGCCTATGGCTGGCGCATCCCCTTCATCGTGGGTGGCGCGTTCGGCCTGATCGTGCTGTGGCTGCGCCGCACCCTGCCCGAGACGCTCGACACCGCGGCGATCCGCACGGTCGGCGCGATCCCCACCAAGAACAACTCCGTGTGGCGCGACGTGCGCAAGTACTGGCTGAGCGTGCTCGCCACGGTGTTCATCGTCGGTGCCATCCAGGCGTACAACTACACCTGGATCGCCGGGCTCCCCAACCTCGCCAACGGCACGTTCGGCGAGGACCCACCGCGGTGTTCGCCATCACGACCGGCATGGGCGTCTTCCTGACCCTCGGTGCGTACGGGCTGAGCCGTATCCTCGACCGGTTCCCGATGTCGCGCTGGTTCGTGGTCGCGCGTCTGCTGGCCATCCCGACCATCTTCCTGGCGCTGCTGTACTCGCAGCCCGGAGTCGGCACGCTCGCCGGCGTGATGTTCGGCGGCGCGATCGTGCTGCTCCTCAACATGACGATCTTCGTGGTCGTGTCCAACTCGCTCCTGCCGCAGCACATCCGCGGCACCGGCCTCGGACTCGGCTACGGCCTCGGCGTCGCGATCTTCGGCGGCACGGCCTCGTACCTGCTGCTGTGGCTGCAGAGCCAGGGCATGATGTGGGTCTTCCCGGTGTACATCGCGACCCTGTGCGCGATCAGCGTCGTGCTCTACCTCCTTGCGAAGCGGCGCAACGGCCTCTTCGTGGGCAAGTGACCGCCTGATGGATGCGTGGCGCGAGGTCGTCGGCTGGGCGGGAAGCGCCCTCTTGATCGTCTCGATCCTCCAGCCGACGATCTCGCGCCTGCGGTGGCTGAACCTCGGCGCATCGGCCCTGCTCATGGGCTACAACCTGATGCTCGGCAGCGCGCCCATGGTCGCGCTCAACATCACCCTGATCGCGATCAACTGCTGGTACCTGGCTGTCTATCTGCGCTCCGCCCGTGCGGCGCGTGCGAAGCCGGGCGACACGGATGGGCTCGACGAAGCGTCCGGACGGCTGGCGTAGCCGCTCGGACATGACAGAAGGAATGGACATGGAACGACTGATCATTGACACCGACCCCGGGATCGACGACGCCGGAGCGCTGTTCTGGGCGCTCGCGTCCGACGCCTTCCAGATCGAGGCGCTGACCACGGTGTTCGGCAACGTCGATGTCGACACGGCGACGGCCAACGCGCGCAAGATCGCGCACCTCGCCGGCCGCTCCGACCTGCCCATCTGGAAGGGCGCCAGCCGTCCGCTGGTCGGCGAGCCGAACTTCGCGGAGCACATCCACCGCCCCGGCGGGGTGGGTTACTGGGAGTACCCAGACCCGGATCCTCATGCCGAAGTCGCCCCTGATGCCGTGCGTCGCATGATCGACACAGTCATGGCGTCGCCGGGCGAGGTGACCATCATGGCGCTCGCTCCGCTGACCAACGTCGCGCTGGCGATCACGCTCGAGCCGGAGTTCGCGCGGTCCGTGCGCCGCATCATCTACATGGGCGGGGCGGCTCTCACCTGGGGCAACGTGACCCCGGTCGCGAGTGCGAACATCTACAACGACCCCGAGGCGGCCGAGATCGTCATCCAGTCCGGCGCTCCGCTCACGCAGGTCGGCCTGGACGTGTCGCGCAGCTTCTCCCTCTCGCCCGACCACATCCGCACCCTGTGGGAGTCGCGCTCGCCGATGGGCGTGGCGCTGTGCGAGATGATCGGCTACCCGGACCGTCAGGACGACCGCGACGAGATGCCGGAGTGGAAGACCGAGGGCATGCACCTCAACGACGTGCCCTGCGTCGCCTACGCGCTGAACCCCGACTGGTTCACGGTGCGCAACCTGCGTGTCGACGTGGAGCTCAACGGCCGGCACACCCGCGGGCAGACGGTCGTGCAGATGATCGACCGCTGGCAGGGAGTGCCGAACGTCGATGTGCTCTTCGACATCGACGCACAGGCCGTCGCCGATGCGCTCACGGACGCGGTGACCTCGTTCCGAGCCACCACGGGCTGAGTCTCCTCGACGCCCGTCGCGACCAGCGGCCCCACCCTCCCGACCCGGGGGTGGGGCCGTTTTCGCGTTTCGCGGGCTTGTGCTTGACCTTGACGTTGCGTCAACTTCTAGAGTCGAGTCATCGAAACAGGATCACCGGCGAAAGGAGAACGCGATGCACACGGACGACTGGTCCATCCAGGAGATCGCCCGCCTCGCAGGCACGACCAGCCGCACGCTGCGGCACTACGACGACATCGGGCTGCTGCCGCCGTCGCGCATCGCGCACAACGGCTACCGGCACTACGACGGGCAGGCGCTCGTGCGTCTGCAACGCATACTGCTGCTGCGTGAGCTCGGACTCGGGCTGCCGCAGATCGCCGACGTTCTCGGAGCTTCCTCCGACCGGGCGGTCGCGGCCGACGAAGCATCCGCCCTGGAGACTCATCTCGCGGTGCTGCGCGAGGAGCAGACCCGGCTGGCGCGGCAGATCGCGTCGGTCGAATCCACCATCACGGCATTGAGAGGAGGTGAAGAACTCATGGCTCAGAACATGTTCGACGGTTTCGACCACACGACGTACAAGGAGGAGGTCGAGGAGCGCTGGGGGAAGAAGGCCTACGCCGACAGCGACCGCTGGTGGCGCGGGATGACCGACGCCGAACGCGCCGATTGGCAGCAGCGCGTGTCCGACCTCGGCCGCGACTGGATCGCCGCCGCGGAGAGCGGGATCGACCCGGCGTCCCCCGAGGCGCAGGAGCTGGCGCGACGCCACGTCGCCTGGCTCACGGGCATCCCGGGAACTCCGGCGTCTGTTCCCGGCGGTGACGTGAAGGCGTATGTGCTCGGGCTCGGCGAGATGTACGTCGCGGATCCGCGCTTCGGCGCGAACTACGCGACGTCGTCCGGCGGCACCCATGGCGCGGAATTCGTCCGCGACGCACTCCGCGTCTACGCAGAGGCGAACCTCTAACCCGGTCTCCCTCGATGCCGAGCGGCCCCTTTGCACGCGACCCACCCCGTTGTGGACGTACGCAAAGGGGCCGCTCGCGCGCAAGGGGGTGGGTCGGCGGAGGAGGGGGAGGCGTATGGTCGTGCCATGAGTCGGCGACGCAGGCGCACGACCGCGGCGCCGCTGTTCGTCGCGGCGGCCACCGCGTACGGCCTGAACTGCGCACTCGGGGCGTCCGTCGCCGGGGGCATCATCGACACCCGTCGCTTCCGCTGGGTGCACCACGCGCTGTACATCGTGACGTGCGCCACGACGGCATCCGCGGTCGTGGCGGGCTGGTCTCGAGGACCCGGAACGCCCGACCGCCGGGCCGCTCTCGCCCTCTTCCCCGCCGCGGTCCCCTTCGCGGCGATCCCTTACCTCGGCACGCACACGCGCCGACACCCGCTCGTCGCCCTCGCCGCCGCCCCCTTCCTCGTCGCGGGACTCCTCGTCTCGCGACGCTCCGCCGACCGGAAGTGAACGCATGGAACTGCTCGATGCCATCCGCCGCCGCAAGACCACGAACGGACCGTTCCTGCCCGACCCTGTCTCGGAGGAGCATCAGCGCATCCTGCTGGAGGCCGCCGGCCGGGCTCCCTCGCAGCTGAACAGCCAGCCGTGGCGGTTCGTCGTGATCGAGAACCGCGAGACGATCGAGGAGATCGCGCGGATCTCGGGTGAGAGCATGACCGAGGCGATGTCGAACGGCACCTTCTTCGAGCGCTACAAGCCGTACTTCCGTTTCAGTCAGGCGGAGATGGAGGAGAAGCGCAGCGGGATGCTGTTCGACAAGCTCCCCGCGGCGCTTCGACCGTTCACGAGTCAGGTGTTCACCAAGCGCGGGCAGACGCTCATGAACACCTTCGGCGTGCCCAAGACCCTCGGCGGGGAGAATCGCAAGCTGGTCGCGGGCTCGCCGCTGCTGCTCGGGGTCATGCTCGACCGCAGCGAGTACCGACCGGGGCAACTCTCGTCGTTCTACTCGGTGTTCAGCATGGGCGCGGCCATGGAGAACGTGTGGCTCACGACGGTCGAGCTCGGCATGGGCATCCAGTTCATCTCGTTCCCGATGGAGGTGCCGGGGCGCTGGGACGAGATCGTGCGACTCCTGCGCGTGCCGGACGACCTCGAGCTGATGGCGGTCTACCGGCTGGGCTACCTGCCCCCGGAGCTGCGGCGACCCGCGATCGACTGGACGAGCAGTCAGCGCAAGCTCGTGTCCCAGTACGTGTTCCGCGAGAACGGCGACACCCCCCAACAAGGCTGGGACTGACCCCCCCCAGCCCCCCAGCCCCCGCCCCGCGCCAGCCGGGATCAATAAGGCGCCTGAGAGCGCGATTCGCGGCGCGTTCCTGATCCCGCGAATCGCGGTTCAACCCGCGGTCGTGCGGTCGAGAGGTTTCAGGTCGCGCCCGGCCGGACCCTCGATGCGGGTGCCATCCGGGGCGAAGCGCGAGGCGTGCAGCGGGCAGTCCCACGAGCACTCGGCGTCGTTCCAGTCGAGCACGCCACCCAGGTGCGGGCACACCGCGCTGACGGCTCGGGTCACGCCGCCCACCGTCGAGATCGCGACCGGATGCCCGGCACGGTTCGCCACCACGCCCTCGCCCTCCGCAGGCTGCGGCACCGGCACGGCGTGCGTCTCGGCATCCGCCCACCCCTTCGCGGCGGCACTGCCCACCTTCGTACCCTCGACGGCACCGCGACCGAGGTCGGCCGGCACCGTCAGGCGGGTGCTGATCAGGTTCATCCAGGTGGGCCGCTCGCGGCGTGGAGAGCCGAGGATCTCGGCCGTGAGTCGCAGCGCCGCGGCCGGGGCGTTCGAGAGCCCCCACTTGGCGTACCCGGTGGCGAAACGGATGCGTCCGAGTCCGCGCGGCATCGCGCCCACGAACGGGATCAGGTTGTGCGACTCGTAATCCTGCGCCGACCAGCGGTGCGTCTCCTCGGCATCGGGGAAGTGCAGACGCGTCCACGCCACCAGATCCTCGACGGCGGCGGTCTCGCCGTCCGAGCGGCCGACCGGATGACCGTTTCCGCCCACGACGAGTTGCGCGGTGGCCGCCGGGCCGTCCACGTCCGACACGGGACGGATCGACCGGGTCGGGCCGTCGACCGAGAGGAACGTGCCGTCGAGGGCGAGATCAGGCACGCGGAACGAGACGCAGTACGACCGCAGGCCGCGCGTCTTGGCGAAGTACAGGCCGCGATCGGTGATGGGTGTGCCGGTCGCCAGCACGATGTGCTCGGCGAACAACGGACCCGCTGCGGTATCGACCCGCCCCGAGACGGCGTGCGTGCCGGTGACGCGGATGCCGGTGTGCAGCGTCCCTCCCGCCGACAGCACCTCGGCGGCCAGCGCCTGCACGACGGCGACCGGGTCGATCGCGACCTGGCCGTCGAGCGCGGTCGCCCCGGCGATCGGGAACGTATGCGCGGTGGACTCGTCCGGCGTGAGCATGCGCGCCGGCAGCCCGGCCTCGCGCGCGGCCGCGTGCTGGTCGTGGAGTGCCTCGAGCCCGGCAGGTCCCTGCGCGTAGGAGTGATCCGTGCGGCGGGTGTACGAGACTCCGGCCCCGTCCGCGAACCCCAGCAGCCACTCCATGCCGGCGCGGTTCGCGTCGACGTATGCGCGCACGAGGGCGGCGGGGTGATGGCGGCGGATCGTGGCGAGTTGCCGCCCCTGCAGCAGGGAGAGCTTGCCGGTGTTGCCGCCGGTCGCGAGCTCCGCGACCTCGCCGGAGTCGACCACGGCGACGTCGAGTCCGGCCCGTGTGAGCAGGACCGCCGTGGTGAGACCCGTGATCCCGGCGCCGACCACCACCACGTCGTGCCGCGCCCCCGACTCGAACGGCGAGGAGGCGAGCGGGCTCTTGTCGGACTTCCACAGCGGATCCATGTCGTCAGTCAACTCCGCGCGCCACCGCGCTGCCACCTCCTTGACACGGCGACGGCGTACTGCCCGTCGGGACTACAGTGGCGGACGTGACCCTCCGCCGCATCCTCTTCGTCGCCCTCGGCGGCACGGTCGGCACCGCGGCACGACTTGCGCTGGGGCTCGTGATCCCCGCGACGGGCGGCTTCCCCCTGGCGGTGCTCCTCGCGAACATCGTCGGGGCCTTCCTGATCGGCGTGCTCGCCGCGCGTCTGCCCGGCTCCACCGACCTGCGGCTGCTGCTCGGCACGGGCGTGCTCGGCGGCTTCACCACCTACAGTGCGTTCATGACCGGCACGCTCGCCCTGTGGACGGATGCGCCGCTGCTCGCGGTCGCCTACGCCGTGGGCAGCCTCGTGCTCGGCCTCGCCGCCGCCGCGCTCGGCCTGCGACTCGCCCGCCCGCGCCGGGGAGTGGTCGCGTGAGTCCGCTGCTGTTCGTCGGCGCCGCGCTCGCCGGAGGCGTCGGGGCCGTGCTGCGGTACCTGGCCGATCTCGGCGTCGCCCGGCTGGCGGGTCGGAGATTCCCCTGGGGCATCCTGCTCGTGAATCTCTCGGGTTCCTTCGCCCTCGGTCTCGTCACCACCGCGCTGCCGGATGCCGCGTTCCTCCTGGGTGCCGGACTGCTCGGCGGCTACACGACCTTCAGCACGGCGATGCTCGACACGGTCGCCCTGTGGCGCGACGGCGAGCGCGGGGCGTCTGTGTTCAACGGCGTCGGGATGCTGCTGCTCGGGCTGCTGGCGGCCGGTGCTGGGCTCGCCCTCGGCACGCTGTGGTGACCCCCTCCCAGCATCCTCACAATCCAGAAATGTACAAACGTACATGTACGGATGTCCAGGGGGTCCTCGATGGGTGAAGGCGCGCGCCGCCGCCGCGACCCTGAGGCGCGCCGTCGCGAGATCGTGACCGCCGCCGCCGAACTCATCGTCGAAGTGGGCGCCGACGCCGTCACCCACCGCATGGTCGCCGCCCGCGCCGGTGTTCCCCTCGGCGCGACCACCCAGTACTTCGACACCCTCGACGATCTCCGCGCCGCCGCCTTCGGCGCCCTGGCCGAAGAAGTGGACGCCCGCCTCGACGGCGTCCGCCACACGATCGCCGAACGCGGCGACACCCCCGACGTGATCGCCGCCCTCGTGTTCGCAGGGCTCGACGACGCCCGTGCGGTGCAGGCCGACCGCGCCGTCGTCACCGCCGCCGTGCACGACCCCCGCCTGCGCGAACTCGCCCGCCACCTGTCGGACCAGCTCGTCGAGCTGCTGGAGCCGACCTATGGCGAAGACCGTGCCCGAGCGGCGATGATCTTCATCGACGGCATCATGTGGAGCACGCAGATCCGCGACGCCCCGCTCGAACAGTCCTTCATCGAGACCGCACTGGCGCGGATCCTCGGAGACTCCCTCTCCACCCCCTCCGCAGCGACAGCCACACCCTGACACCGAGGAACCCGCCTTGTCGAAACTCGCCATCCTGAGCCTGAAGAACCGCGCGCTCATCGCCCTCATCACCATCGTCGCGGCGGTGTTCGGCGGGCTCGCGCTCACGAACCTCAAGCAGGAGCTCATCCCCTCGCTCGAGCTGCCCGCGCTCGTCGTCATGACCACCTACCCCGGCGCATCGCCCGAGGTGGTCGAGAACGACGTGTCGACGCCCGTCGAGGCGGCGATCCAGGGTGTGCCCGGGCTCGAATCGACCACGGCGACCAGCACCACGAACGCGTCGATCGTGCAGGCGATGTTCGCCTACGGCACGAACCTCGCCACGGCGGAGCAGAAGATCCAGCAGGCGATCAACCGCATCTCGTCGCAGCTGCCGGAGGACGTCAGCCCGCAGGTGCTCTCGGTGTCGATCGACGACTTCCCGGTGATCCAGGTCGCCGTCACCGGATTCGAGGATGCGGACAACGCACAGGCCGAACTCGAATCCGTCGCGATCCCCGAGCTCGAAGATGTCGACGGCGTCAACGCCGCCGAGATCGTCGGCGGCGTGGGCCAGCGCGTCAGCATCACACCCGACATGGCCAAGCTCGCCGCCGCGGGCGAGAGCACCAAGGCGATCAGCGACGCCCTGCAGCAGAACGGCACGCTCTTCCCCGGTGGCGACATCACCCAGGACGGGCAGACGCTCACGGTGCAGACCGGGGCGAAGATCACCTCCGTCGACGAGATCGCCGCCCTCCCGCTGGTCGGCACCGACGTGACGATCGGCGACGTCGCGACCGTCGTGCAGGAATCCGACCCGGTCACCTCGATCTCGCGCGTGGACGGCAAGGACGCGCTCTCGATCTCCATCACGAAGCTCCCTGCCGCGAACACGGTCGAGGTGTCCAACGGTGTCATCGCCGCGCTCGACACCATCGGCAAGGCCTTCCCCGACGCGCAGTTCACGATCATCTTCGATCAGGCGCCGTTCATCGTGCAGTCGATCGAGACGCTCGCGACCGAGGGCCTGCTCGGTCTCGTGTTCGCGGTGCTCGTGATCCTGCTGTTCCTGCTGTCGGTGCGATCCACGCTCGTCACGGCCATCTCGATCCCGACCAGCGTGCTCATCACGTTCATCGGACTGCAGGCGTTCGGCTACTCGCTCAATGTGCTCACGCTCGGCGCGCTCACGATCGCGATCGGGCGCGTGGTCGACGACTCCATCGTCGTGATCGAGAACATCAAGCGTCATTACGTCGGCGATGCCGACAAGGGTGCCGCGATCCGACTGGCCGTGCGCGAGGTCGCCACGGCGATCACCGCATCGACCATCACCACCGTCGCCGTGTTCCTGCCCATCATGTTCGTCGGCGACATGGTCGGCGAGCTGTTCCGACCGTTCGCGATGACGGTCACGATCGCGATGGTGGCCTCGCTGCTGGTCGCCCTGACGATCGTGCCGGTGCTCGCCTACTGGTTCCTCAAGCCGGGCAAGCCCCTGCTCGACGAGCACGGCAACGCGATCGATCCGGAGCACCCGGACGCCCCGCCGACCTGGCTCCAGCGACAGTACCGTCCGATTCTGGGTTGGACGCTCAAGCACTCCGGGATCACGGTCATCCTCGCGGTCGTGGTGCTCGGCGCCACCCTCGCGGCCGCTCCGCTGATGAAGGTGAACTTCCTCGGCGACTCGGGGCAGAACACCATGACCATCACGCAGGACCTCGGGCCGACTGCGAGCCTGCAGGCCAAGTCCGATGCCGCGGTCGCCGTCGAAGACGCACTCCTCGACATCGACGGCATCGAGCACGTGCAGGCCTCGATCGGCACCAGCGGTTCGGCGTTGAGCGACGCCTTCTCGGGCGGGGCCGGAGTCACCTACTCCGTCCTCACGGACGGCGACGCCGACCAGGAGAAGCTGCGCGCCGACGTGCAGAAGGCGATCGACGGACTCGGCGACGAGGTCGGCGACGTATCCGTGTCGGCCTCGGCCGGCTTCGGGTCGAGCGACATCGAGGTCACCGTGTCCGCGTCGAATGCGAACGACCTGCAGACCGCGACGACCGCCCTCGTCAAGGAGCTCGACGGTCGTGACGGCGTCGGCCAGGTGACCGACAACCTCGCCGCGTCGCTGCCGTACATCGCCGTCGTGGTCGACCGGGAAGCCGCGGCGCAGAAGGGCCTCTCCGAGGTCGCGGTCGGCTCCATCGTGTCGAACACCATGCGGCCGCAGCAGGCCGGATCCGTCGAGATCGACGACACCGCACTGACCGTGTACATCGTCACGCCGAACCCGCCGACCACCGTCGATGCGCTCAAGGAGCTCGCGATCCCGACCCCGGCCGGCATCGTGCAGCTGCAGGACATCGCGACCGTCGAGCAGCGCAACGGACCCACCTCGATCACCACCGAGCAGGGACGCCGCACCGCGACCGTGACCGTGCCCCCGGCATCCGACAACCTCGCCACGGCCACGCAGTCGGTAAACGAGGCCATCACCGCCGTCGACCTTCCCGATGGTGCCTCCGCCGAGGTCGGCGGTGTCGCCTCGCAGCAGGCGGACTCGTTCTCGCAGCTCGGACTCGCGATGCTCGCGGCGATCCTGATCGTCTACGTCGTGATGGTGGCGACGTTCAAATCGCTGCGTCAGCCGCTGCTGCTGCTCGTGTCGGTGCCGTTCGCGGCGACCGGTGCGATCCTGCTGCAGATCGCCACGGGTGTGCCGCTCGGCGTCGCGTCGCTGATCGGCGTGCTGATGCTCATCGGCATCGTGGTGACGAACGCGATCGTGCTCGTCGACCTCGTGAACCAGTACCGCGAGAAGGGTCTGTCGACGATCGAGGCGGTCAAGGCCGGTGGTGAGAAGCGTCTGCGGCCGATCCTGATGACCGCGCTCGCGACGATCCTCGCCCTCACGCCGATGGCGCTCGGCATCACCGGGCACGGCGGCTTCATCTCGCAGCCGCTCGCGATCGTCGTGATCGGCGGGCTGATCTCGTCGACCGTGCTGACGCTGATCGTGCTGCCGACGCTCTACAACCTCGTCGAGGGCGCCAAGGAGCGTCGCGCGGCACGCAAGGCCGGTGGTTCTTCGGATGCCGGTGGTACCCCGGCCCCGGATGCTCCGGCCGGTCCTGTGGCACCGGCCGCGGTCGCCACGGATCAGCCCGTGCTGATCGACGCCTCGGGGCTGCCGCACGCGCCGCAGCTCTCGCGACGCGAACTGCGGGAGCGCGGCGAGTAGCGCTCGCCGGTCGCCCTCGACCGTTCACAACGCAGGAGAAAAGGCCCTGGATGCCCCGCGCAGGCGGCATTCAGGGCCTTTCGAGTTGTGAACGGCCGGACTCGGAGAGACCAGGGTCAGACGAGAGCGATGCCCCAGCGCAGGGTCCAGGTCTCGTCCGGAGCGAGGCGACGGATGCCGAGGCCGCTGTTCAGCGCATCGGCCGGCGCGGTCATCGGCTCGATCGCGACCGCGAGGCTCTGACCGGGGTAGGCGGGCGTCGTGTACACCTGCACGTAGTCGAAGCCCTCGCCCTGCCACAGCGTGGCGCGGCGGCCATCGGGTGCGGTGAGCGAGTGGCGCACGCGGCCGTCGGCGTCACGGGCGAGGTCGGCGAAGCCGGTGTCGAGCGTGACATCGCCGAGTCGTACGCCGTCGCGGAGCGCGGCCTCCGCCGGACGGGTGCCGATCGGGAGCATCCGCTCGTCGGTCGTGAAAGCGGTCGCGGCCGGGATGCGCAGCACGAGCTCGTGCGGGTCGACGTCGCCGATCGTCACGAACGGATGCGTGCCGAGCGCGACCGGCGCGGGGGTGGTCGAACGGTTGGTGAGCGTGTGCGTCACGGCGATGCCGTCAGCGGTGAGGGCATACGTCACCGTCGTCTCGATCAGATACGGGTACCCGGTCTGCGGCACGATCGTCGCTCGGAGCACGGCCTCGGCAGCGGTGTGCGTGAACTCGTAGGCCGTGAACCGCAGCAGCCCGTGACTCGCGTTGGCGGTCTTCGGCTCGGTGAGGGCGAGCTGCCGCGGGGTGCCCTCGTCGTCCCATCGGCCGTCGCGCACCCGATTCGGCCAGGGGGCGAGGACGACGCCGGAACAGGCGGGGGTGGGCAGGGCGTGCGGATACGGGGGCACGAGATCGACACCGCCGACACGCAGCGAGCGCAGGGAGGCGCCGACCTGGGCGATCTGCGCCGTGACAGCGCCGAGTTGGAGGGGGATCTGGGCGCCGGTGGGGGAAGCGGTACTCACCTCGTCATCGTACGGCTACGCCTCCCGTCGGCACTCTCCCAGGTGCACCCGGTAGGATCGGATGGTCGGCTTCGGACACCCGCGCGTTGGCGTGGACGTTTTCTGTGTGTGAAGTGTGAGTCCAGGGGCCGATGGTGAGCGTCGCTCGACGCTAATCAACCATCACATGAATGGCCCCGGCCGCTGACAGTCCGGAACCCCGCTTGTCGAGTTCGATCAGGCGCAGGGTGCTCGCGCGTGCGCGCGGCGCTGTTCTCGTGCGAGAACACAGGAAGAACATCGCAATGCCGAAGAACAAGAAGCCCCGCGGCGGGCGTCCGTCCGCCAACTTCGAGCCGCGCTACGGCGCCAAGAAGACCTCGTTCCACGACCGTCATCACGGCAGTCCCTCCCGCGACGGTGCGCGCGACGAGCGCGGTGGACGCGCGGATGCCGGTGACCGCCGGTCCGCTCCCGCAGGCGGCTACGACCGTCGGCCGGGCAGCCGCAGCGCCGGACACCGTGGCTACCGCCCCGAGGAAGCCGAGAGCGGCGCGCCCAAGCGTCGCTGGAACGCGTCCGAGCGTGCGGGTCGCGACGAGGCCCGCAGCATCCGCAACCGCGCGGAGTCGGGCCGCCGTGAGGCGCCGCACCACCGGGACGAGCGTCCGCGATACGACGACCGCGGCGGAGACCGTCCCCGGTACAACGACCGCACCTCGGGTGGCAGTCGATTCGACGACCGGCCGCGCCGTGACGACCGCGCCGGTGGCGGCCAGCGCCAGGGCTTCCGCGATGACCGCGGCGGAGACCGTCCCCGGTACAACAGCGACCGTGGTGCCGAGCGTCCCCGGTACGACCGCGACGACCGTCCGCGTCGGGATGACCGCAGCGGTGGGAGCCAGCGCCAGGGCTTCCGTGACAACGACCACCGCGACGGCGGGCGTCCTCGGTACAGCGACGGCGCCGACCGCCCCCGGTACAACAGCGACCGCGGCGGAGAGCGTCCCCGGTACAACGACCGTGGTGCCGAGCGACCCCGGTACGACCGCGACGACCGTCCGCGCCGTGACGACCGCGGAGGCGACCGCGCCCGGTCGAACGACCGCGGCCCCGAGCGTTCCTATGACGCCGACCGCGCCCGCCGCGCCTTCGACCGTGACCGTGCGCACCGTTCCTTCGAGGGTGGCCGTGAGCGTCCGTCGACAGGTGGCGCCTACCGCACCGAGCGTCCGCGCCGTGACGAGCGACCGGCGCGCACCGAGCGTCCGTCCCGCAACGACTGGAATGCCAAGCCCAAGGCTGCCTTCGAGCCCACCGACGACGTCGTGCACGAGCGCCTCGAGGCGAAGTCCGTGGCGGCGGTCGAGGTCGACGGCGTCACCTTCGCCGACCTCGGTCTCGGCTCGAACATCGTCGAGACGCTGAAGAACATGGGGGCGGAGACACCGTTCCCGATCCAGGCCGCCAGCATCCCGGCTGTCCTGGAAGGACGCGATGTGCTCGCGCGCGGCCGCACCGGCTCCGGCAAGACCATCGCGTTCGGTGCCCCGCTCGTCGAGCGTGTGCTGCAGTCGCAGGCCGGCAAGCGTCGCGAGTTCGGGCGGTCGCCGCGGGCGATCATCCTCGCCCCGACGCGCGAGCTCGCGCTGCAGATCGACCGCACGATCCAGCCGATCGCCCGCAGCGTCGGTCTGTTCACCACGCAGATCTATGGCGGTGTCCCGCAGGGTCGTCAGGTGGGCGCGCTCAAGAAGGGCGTCGACATCGTGATCGGCACGCCGGGTCGCGTCGAGGACCTCATCAACCAGGGCAAGCTCGACCTGTCCGACTGCCGCATCGCCGTGCTCGACGAGGCCGACCACATGTGCGAGCTCGGCTTCGTCGAGCCGGTGCAGCGCATTCTGCGGCACACCGCCGACGGCAGCCAGAAGCTGCTGTTCTCGGCCACGCTCGACCGCGAGGTCGCCGCGCTCGTGGACGAGTTCCTTGTCGACCCGGCCGTGTACGAGGTTGCCGGTGAGGACCAGGAGTCCTCGACGATCGAGCACCGCGTGCTCGTGATCGAGCACCGTGACAAGGCCGACATCCTCACCTCGCTCGTCGACCGTGCGGGCAAGACGCTGGTCTTCGCGCGCACCCGTGCATATGCGGACATGCTCGCCGAGCAGTTCGACGATGCCGGCATCCCGGCCGTCTCGCTGCACGGCGACCTGAACCAGGCCAAGCGCACGCGCAACCTCGAGCGTCTGACCTCGGGTCGCGTGAACGTGCTCGTCGCCACCGACGTCGCCGCCCGCGGGATCCACGTCGACGACATCGACCTGGTCGTGCAGGCCGACGCCCCGGACGAGTACAAGACGTACCTGCACCGCTCGGGTCGTACCGGTCGTGCCGGTCGTTCGGGTCGCGTCGTCACGCTGATCACGCGTCAGCGTCAGCGCCGGATGACCGAGCTGCTTGACCGTGCCGAGATCGACGCGCCGTTCGAGAACGCGCGTCTCGACGACGACATCATCGAAGAGATCGCCGGTCGCATGCCGACCGCAGCCGACCTCACGGCCTGAGTCTCGTCCAGGAAGGCCCCGTTCTGCCTCGGCAGGGCGGGGCTTTTTCGCGCCTGGCCCGTCCCGGCGGAGTTTCTCTGCGTGGGGAGGAAACCTGCGCCCACGAAGTCCACCCCAGGGCGAGAATTCCTCCCGACGACCGGGGAGCGGAGGAGAGAGGCGAGAGTCAGGCGAGGTCGTGGGTGTGCACGGCCGAGGTCAGGTTCGTGCCGTTCAGGTCGAGGTAGATGACGCTCTCGGTGACCGTGAGGGTCATGGTGTTGCGGCGTTCGATCAGTGCGGCCGCCTCGTCGATGAATCCGGGGTCGAAGCTGTAGACGCGGATGTCCTCGCGACGGTGGATGCGCTTGTCCGCCCACGGGGCGAGCACCTTGGCGGGGTCGCGGTGCGTGTACACGACGGTGCGCTCGGCGAGGCGGCTGCCATAGTGTAGACGTTCGGCGTCGGGTGCTCCGATCTCGACCCAGACCGTGATCAGTCCGGTGAGGTCGCGCACGAGCACCGCCGGCTCCTCGGTCGACGAGATGCTGCCGCCGAACGCGATGCCCTCCGCGAACTCGAGCCCGTACGCCAGCACCCGGGTGAGCATGTAGGCATCGGTCTCGGACGGATGCCGTGCCACGCGGAGCGAGTAGTCCTCGTAGACGCCGCGATCGGTGTCAGCGAGCTGCACCTCGAACGTGTGGATTGTCGAACCGATCGCCATGATCCCCGAGCCTACGCGGCCGCGGATGCTCCGCTCGACCGCGTCCCGCTCCACCCGCCGTCAGAACAGCATCGGCTGCGCGGCGGTCGGTGCCGTTCGTGTGGTCGGGGTGAAGGTCGGCTTCGTCTGCACGTGTCCCTCCCCGGTGCGGCTTCCGCGTCGGGGGTAGTCGTCCTCATGGCGGCCGTCGAGTCCGTGCATCCGGATGAGCGGCCGCGCCCGCTTCGCGAGCCACTGCCGGTATCCCTTCGGTGCTTCGGCGGAGGCACCGGGGTAGAGCCCGCGGTAGGAGGAGACGAGATCTGGGCGATGCGCGCCGAGCCACTCGAAGAACCACGGCTTCACGCCCGGGCGCAGGTGGAGTGCGCCGTAGATGACGCTGCGGGCGCCGGCCTCCTTGATGCGCACGAGGGCGCTGTCGATCGCGGCGATCGAGTCGGTCATGTGCGGCATGATCGGCATGAGGAAGACCGTGACCGGGAAGCCGGCGTCGGCCAGGGCGCGCACGGTGTCGAGTCGCGCCTGCGTGGTGGGGGCTCCCGGCTCGATGGCCTTCTGCAGCTCGTCGTCGTACATCGCGATCGACATCTGCACGTCGACGGGCACGCGCCGGGCGGCCTTCACGAGCAGCGGGATGTCACGGCGGATGAGCGTGCCCTTGGTGAGGATCGACAGGGGGGTGCCGGAGGCCGCGAGCGTCTCGATGATGCCCGGCATGAGCTTGTAGCGTCCCTCGGCCCGCTGATACGGGTCGGTGTTCGTGCCCAGCGCCACGGTCTCGTGCGCCCAGCTGCCCTTGCGCAGCTCCTTCTCGAGCACCTCGACCACGTTCACCTTGACCACGATCTGCGAGTCGAAGTCGGCGCCCCCGTCGAGGTCGAGGTACTCGTGCGTGCCCCGGGCGAAGCAGTAGACGCAGGCATGCGAGCAGCCGCGGTAGGGGTTGATGGTCCAGGCGAAGGGCATGCGCGAGGCGCCGGGCACGTGGTTCAGTGCCGACTTCGACAGCACCTCGTGGAAGGTCATCCCGGCGAACTCGGGCGTGGTGACGGAGCGCAGCACGCTGGTGCGAGCCTCCAGCCCCGGCAGCGCCGCGGCATCCACGTCTCCGAGTTTCTGTCCTTGCCACCTCATTCCCTTATTCGAACAGATGGACGAGCTTAACGCAAGCCACCTTGCGACATAGCTTCGAATGAAAGAATGAAGCAATGTTCGTCACGCCGCAGCCTCAGCACGCGGCTCCGCGCTCCCCGATCCGCGGCCCCGCCCTGCCGATCGGCGTCGCCGTGACGGCCATCGGGGTGATGCTGTCGATCGCTTCGGCACCCTTCGGCTCGCCCGCCGCCGATCCGATGCCGGTGCCGGTCACCGTGATGCAGGTTCCCTCCGTCGACGTCGCCGCCACTCCCGCCGCGGATCCCTGTGCGGACGGTGGTGTGCAGCAGGCCATCGCGAACGGCGACGACGCGGCGACCATCGCCGGCTTCGGCGGAGGCACGGCGTTCCGCGATGCGGTGGTCGCGGGCAACGCTCCCTGCATCTCGCTCGCCGATCCTGCGCGGGTCTGGGTCGTGGTCAACAAGAGCCTGCCGTTGACCCCGCCCGACTTCGAGCCCGCCCCCCTCGACTCCGTGCCGCTGCAGATGACGACGCCGTCCGGTCGCGTCCGGGTCGACGTGGCGGCGGCGGTCGGCGCGATGGCCGCGGCAGCGACGGATGCCGGGGTCGGCCGCATCGGTGCGAACAACGGCTACCGCTCATACGGCCTGCAGGTGTCGACCTACGACAGCCATGTGCGCGCCCAGGGCCAGGCGGACGCGGACGCCGGTTCGGCGCGCCCGGGGCACAGCGAGCATCAGACCGGGCTGGCACTGGACGTGGTGGCCTGTGCGACGAGCTGCGGCGGTCTCGACGGCTTCGGCAGCACCGCGCAGAGCGATTGGGTCGCCGCCCATGCGTGGGAGTTCGGGTTCATCGTGCGCTACGAGCAGGTGGGCACCGCGGTGACGGGTTATGCGCCAGAACCGTGGCATCTGCGGTACGTCGGCGTCGATCTCGCGGCGGCGTACCACGACGGTGGTTTCCACACGCTCGAGGAGTTCTTCGGGCTTCCGGCCGCGCCGGATTATCCGCACTGAGCGGGCGATTCCGGCCACCCTGCGACAACCGACAACCGCGGTACCCAGTGTCACCGCATATGGGATGCATTCTCACAACGTCCTGCCTCGGCTGCGTCCTGCGACGTAGAATTCCGGAAGCAACGATGCATGAGACGTTCAGGAGGACGGCATGGAACGCGACATCTACGACGAGGATCACGAGGCTTTCCGCGACCTGGTCAAGGACTTCGTCAAGCGCCACGTGACGGGCGAGGCGATCGAGCGGTGGGATGCCGCGGGCGAGATCGACCGGGCCACGATGCTCGCCGCCGGCGAGGCGGGGCTGATCGGGCTCTCGGTCCCCGAGGAGTTCGGCGGCGCCGGCATGCTGCAGGATTACCGCTTCCGCACGATCGTGATGGAGGAGGTCATCGCCGCCGGCGCGGGTTCGCTGGCCGGTGCTTTCGGCATCCAGGACGACCTGGCCGTGCCCTACCTCGTGCACATGGGCACGCAGGAGCAGAAGGAGAAGTGGCTGCCCCGCATGGCCACGGGCGAGGTGCTCGGCGCCCTCGCCATGACCGACCCCGGGGCCGGTTCCGACCTGCGCGGCATCAAGACCAACGCCAAGAAGGTCGACGGCGGCTACATCCTCAACGGCGCGAAGACGTTCATCTCCTCTGGCACGACGGCCGACGTCGTCGTGACCTTCGTCAAGACCGGTGAGGGCAACCGTCCCGACGCGTTCAGTCTGCTGCTCGTCGAGAAGGGCATGGAGGGCTTCGATCAGGGCAAGAAGCTCAGCAAGATGGGCTTCCACGGGTGGGACACCGCGGAGCTCAGCTTCACCGATGTGTTCGTCCCCGACGAGAACCTCATCAGCGGCAAGGAGGGGCAGGGCTTCATCCAGCTGATGCTGAACCTGCCGCTCGAGCGCCTCTCGATCGGCGTCGCCGCGGCCGCAGCCGCACAGGCCGCACTCGACTGGACCGTCACCTACACGAAGGACCGTGAGGCGTTCGGCGAGCGCATCGCCGACTTCCAGAACACCCGCTTCCGCCTCGCCGACATGGCCGCGACCACGGATGCGATGTGGGCGTACATCGACCGCGCGCTGCGGGCGTACTCGCAGGGGAAGCTCTCGGCCGAGGATGCCGCGAAGGTCAAGTTCTGGGCGACCGAGCGCGAGTGGGAGGTGCTCGACACGGGCGTGCAGTTGCACGGCGGCTACGGCTACATCATGGAGTACCCGATCGCCCGCGCCTTCACCGATGCCCGCGTGCACCGCATCTACGGCGGCACGAACGAGATCATGCGCGACCTCGTCGGCCGTCAGATCGCAGGCAAGCGCTGACGCACGTCTGGCGAAACGCACCCCCGGAGCCTCTTCCGGGGGTGCGTTTCTGTTTCCACGCCTTGGTTGGCTCGAAACGTGCCTCTGCGGCCGGCTGGGGGTGTGTTTTCGATCCCGCAGCGCGGCGTCGGCGAGTCGACTTGTATCGGCGGCGCGGCCCGGGTGGGGGAGCCCGCAGGGGGAGTGTGTGCGGGTGTGGGTGAGGTTGGGTGAGGAAAGACCAGGTGAGAGTTAGTAAAAGACGGCTTGCGGCAACGTGAGGACAATCTTCTGACTTGTCTCTTCATGGGATACATGTGCAGGTCCATGATCGATACATGTCGGATACGAGATGTCCGGCGCGGAGGACGTCGTCGTCCTCGCACCCGCTCACCGAAGAGGCCGGAATGTCCACGCTCACCATGCCGCAGCTCGACCGCTCATCGACGGCCCCGATCTGGTTCCAGATCATGCGCGCCATCGAGGCGGAGATCGCCCAGGGCACCTGGGGCCCGGGCGACCGGCTGCCCAGCGAGAGCGAGCTGCGCGAGCACTTCTCGGCCTCGCGCACCTCGATCCGTGACGCGCTGTCGCGGTTGGAGAGCGCCGGCATCATCTCCCGCCAGCAGGGCAAGGGCGCGTTCGTCGAGCGGGCGCAGGGTCCCTCGGCATGGACGCTGCCTTCGGCTCCCAGCCTGCTCGGCGAGTACAGCGAAGACGGTCGCAGCGCCCTCAGCTCGGAGATCCTCCGCGCCGGGATCGAGCCGCTGCCGTCGTGGGCGGCCGCGGTCGTCGGACGGGACTCGCCCGACGGCATGGGTTTCGTGCTGGAGCGCGTGCGCGCCGTGGGGGCTCGTACCGCCGTGCACGTGATCAACTACCTGCCCTCGCGCTTCGCCGGCGTGCTGCCCGACCTCCGCGATCCGCGGGCGAGTCTGTACGCCGCGATCCGGAATGTCGCCGGGGTGCGCATCGCACGCATGCACCGCACGATCGAGGCGGTCGCCGCCGACCGTGCGCTCGCCGCGCTCCTCGAGGTCGAACCGGGGCATCCGATCGTCGTGGTCGAAGCCGTCGCCTACGACCAGAGCGGCCAGCCGATCGACTTCTCCCGCGCTTCGGTGCGCACCGACCGCCTGCGCGTCAGCGTCGACACCGGCTTCGACGCCGCGGGCATCTCGACCGAGACCGCGTCCGGCCGCTACCCCACCGCACTGCGCTGAATCCGCACGTCCTCCCTCACGAAACCCTTCTGGAGTCCTGCACATGACCGACCCCCGCATCCTCGTCATCGGCGACAGCTACATGACCGCCGAGATCTTCACCCGCGCGTTCGCGCAGCGGGGGATCGACGCCGACGCGGCGACCATGACGATCACGCCGCCGACGTGGGACACCTCCGGGATCCGCGAGTTCGAGGGCGACCCCGCCGAGGTGGCGCGCATCGCGAAAGGCTACGACGTCATCGCGTTCCACGCCGCTCCCGTCACCGCCGACGTGCTCGCCGCCCTTCCGGACCTGCGCCTGGTCGGCTGCGCCCGCGGGGGTCCCGTGAACGTCGACCTCGCCGCCGCCCGTGAGCGCGGCGTGCGCGTCACCACGACGCCCGGCAAGAACGCGGATGCCGTGGCCGACCTCACGATCGGCTTCCTCATCTCGCTGGTGCGCAACGTGCCGGCATCCCTGCGCGACGTCGATGAGCGTGTGGCCGATGGGCGTCCGCTCGCCGAGTCCACCTTCGAGGGGGCGCGGTGGTTCGGGCGCGAGGTCAAGGGCCTTCGTCTCGGACTGATCGGCTACGGCAACGTCGCCCGTCTCGTCGCGGCCCGCGCCCGTGCACTCGGGGCGACCATCACCGCCTACGACCCGTTCGTCGATCCCGCCTCGGTGCAGGATGCGACGATCGTCGCCGACCTCGACGCCCTTCTCGTCGGCAGCGACGTGGTCAGCGTGCACGCACGCGCCACCGACGAGAACCGGCACATGATCGGCGCCGCGCAGATCGCGCGGATGCCGGAGGGCTCGTTCCTCATCAACACGGCTCGCGAATCCCTCGTCGACGAGCAGGCGCTGCTCGACGCGCTGCGCAGCGGACACCTCAGGGGTGTCGCGCTCGACGTCAACGAGCCGGACGGCCCCTGGCGCGAGCTGGTCGCCCAGCCGAACCTGATCCTCACCCCGCATCTCGCCGGTGCCACGAACGAGACGCTGGTGCGCGGCGCCGACATGCTCGCCGCCGAGGTCGCCAGCTTCCTCACGGAAGGGAGCCTGCGATGGGAGCGCTGACCGACGTCTTCCTCGCCATCGATGCGGGCACGGGGTCGGCGCGGGCGCTCGCCTTCGACGCCGACGGCCGGCTGGTCACGCAGGCGGCGCGGGAATGGACGCACACCGCGGTCCCCGGCCACCCCGGCGGCACCGCTTTCGACACGGAGCGAGGATGGCGCGCGATCGCCGATGCCGTGTCGGAGGTGGTCGCACGTCTGGGGGAGCGGCGCGTGGCCGCCGTGGCCGCGTCGAGCATGCGCGAGGGGTTCGTGCTGTACGACGCCGAGGGCCGGGAGCTCTGGGCATGCCCGAACACCGACGGTCGGGCCCGTGCCGAAGCCGACGAGCTGGTCGCCGAGGGAGTGGCCGACGAGGTCTACCGCAGAGGCGGGGACTGGGTGTCGATCACCGCGCCCGCACGCCTGCGCTGGATCGCCCGCCACCAGCCGGAGCTGCTCGCCCGTGCGCGCCACTTCGGGATGCTGAGCGACTGGGTCACGACGCGCCTCACCGGCGAGTTCGTGACAGAGCCGACCAGCGGATCGAGCTCCGCCCTGTTCGACCTGCGTGCGCGCACCTGGTCGGACGAACTCGCCGGACTCGTGCGTGTCGACCGCGGCATCCTCCCTCCCGTCGTCGAAGGCGGTGATGTGGTCGGCGCCGTCACGACCGAGGCCGCCGACGCCACCGGACTGCCGATCGGCACGCCCGTCGTGGCCGGTGGCGCCGACACGCAGCTCGCCTTGCACGGCATCGCCGCCCGCGAGGGCCGCCCCACGATCGTCGCCGGTACCTTCTGGCAGACCACGGCTGTGACGACCGAGCCTCTCATCGACCCGGAGCGTCGACTGCGCACGCTGTGCCACGTGGAGCCCGACACCTGGATGGTCGAGGGCATCGGCTTCCTCTCCGGCCTCGCGATGCGCTGGTTCCGCGACGCGATGTGCCCCGACGCCACCGAGCTCGGCCGCGCCGCCGGCACCTCCGCCTTCACCGTGATGGAGGAGTGGGCGGCGGCCGTGCCCGCCGGATCGAACGGCGTGGTCGCCACCATGGCCAACGTCATGCAGGCGGATGCCTGGCATCACGCCGCGCCCGCCTTCGTCGGGTTCGACATCAACGACGCGGCGAACTCCTCGCGCGGAGCCTTCATCCGGGCGATCGAGGAATCGGCGGCCATCGTCGCCCACGCGCACCTCGGCATCCTGTCGGCGCTGACCGACGGACGGGCGGTCGCGGAGGGCGCCGTGACGTTCACCGGCGGATCGAGCGCAGGGCGGCTCTGGCCGCGCGTGATCGCCGGAGTGACCGGACTCGACACCTGGGTCACCCCCGCCCCCGAGGCCACCTCGTACGGCGCGGCTCGCCTGGCCGCACGCGGCGTCGGCGCGCAGCTGCCGCCGATGGACGATCCCGAGCGCGTCGAGCGCGTCGACCCCGCCGAGCACGATGCCTACCGCGCGGTGACCGCGCGCTGGCACCGCGTGTATCGCGACGTCGTGTCGATCTCCGGCTCCGACCTCCCTCCGCTCTTCACCCCGCCGGGGGCCGCCCGCGGCCCCCTCGATCCGCCCCTCACCCGACTCCCGTCGGTCGGCCACGCCGGCTGACGAACACCAGAAGGAGACCACTCATGGCAGACCTCGAAGGCAACGCCGCCGCTAAGCAGTTCCACCCCGGCGAGCAGGCCGTGCGCTTCTCGCAGAACATCCGCGGGGCCGCGAACCTCGACTGGGGCATGCAGAACCGCCTCTCGCGCATCCTCGACCCCGAGACCGGCCGCACGGTCATGCTCGCGTTCGATCACGGGTACTTCCAGGGCCCGACCTCCGGCCTGGAGCGCATCGACCTGAACATCGCGCCGCTCGCGGAGTACGCCGACGCGCTCATGTGCACCCGGGGATCGCTGCGCACGTCGATCCCGCCGGCGACCCGTGCCGGGCTCGTGCTGCGGGCTTCGGGCGGACCGTCGATCCTCAAGGACCTGTCCGACGAGTACACCGCGATGGCGATGGCCGATGCCGTGCGCATCAACGCCGACGCGGTGGCCGTGCAGGTCTTCATCGGGGGCGAGCACGAGAGCCGCAGCATCCGCAACCTCACCACCCTCGTCGACGAGGGCTACGCCGCCGGCATCCCGGTGCTCGGCGTGACGGCGGTCGGCAAGGAGCTCGTGCGTGACGCCCGCTACCTCGGCCTCGCGACCCGCATCATCGCGGAGCTCGGCGCCCAGCTCGTGAAGACCTACTACTGCGAGGACGGCTTCGAGGACGTCGTGGCCGGGTGCCCGGTACCGGTCATCATGGCCGGCGGCAAGAAGCTGCCCGAGTCGGACGCGCTCACGATGGCCTCGAACGCCGTGCGTGCCGGGGCGGCCGGTGTGGACATGGGCCGCAACATCTTCCAGAGCGCCGACCCCGCGGCCATGATGCGTGCGGTGCGCGCCGTCGTGCACGACGACCTGGACCCCGCCGACGCGTACGAGCTGTTCCGCGAGGCCACCGAGACGCGGGTGCCCGCGTGAGCGCCGACGTGCTGCGGTCCGCCGACGCCGAGCTGCGGTTCGGCGACTGGGGCCCCGGATACCTCGCTCAGGGCGACGACGCCGCCTTCGGCGTGGTCGTCCTCCGTCCCGGCGACGAGTTCGCCAACCACCTCCACGAGCACCACACCGAGTCGTTCGTGGTGATCGAGGGCCGCGCCGAGATCTGGCTCGACCGCGACACCCGCCGGGTCGTCACGGCCGGCGACGTGCTCCGCGCGGAACCGCACGAGGAGCACTTCGTGCGCAACCCGTTCGACGAGATCTTCCGCGCCGTGTTCGTGAAGACCCCCTGGGTCGACGGCGACAAGGTCGATCGCCCCTGGACGCCGGGCGCCACGCCCGCGTCCTGATCCCGCACCACCGCACCACCGCATCACCCCTCACCCGAACAAGATCGAAAGGACAGCACCATGAGTGTGCAACGACGCTCCTCATCCTCCGCGCGGTTCGCGCGCCGCGCCCTGCCCGTCATCGCCCTCGCATCCTCGGTGGGCCTCGTGCTCGCCGGATGCGCGGGAGACACCGGCGGATCCTCCTCCGGCGGCGACGACAAGACCCTCAAGGTCCTCATCGCCGCCCCGCAGGAGGGTGCGGGCAAGATCCTGGAAGCCGACTTCGAGGCCGCCACCGGCGTCAAGGTCGAGGTCGAGGTCGTGCCGTACGACCAGATCCAGACCAAGGCGATCCTCGACGCCCAGTCCGGCACGAACAACTACGACGTCATCCAGTACTGGTACACGTCGGTCGGCGCGCTCGCGGATGCCGGTGCGCTCGCCGACATCACCGACTGGGTGGAATCGGACAAGGACATCGACTCGTCCGACTTCATCGATGCGATCTTCGGGCCGTACACGCAGTACGAGGGCGCGACCTACGGGCTGCCGATCGACGGCGACACGCACGTGCTCTTCTACAACAAGGCCATCTTCGAGCGGAACGGCGTCGAGGTCCCGACCACGTGGGACGAGTACGTCGAGGTCTCGAAGAAGATCACCGACGCCGAGAAGTCGAACGGCGTGTACGGCAACGCGCTGCTCGGATCGAAGAGCGCGTTCAACATCGGCTCGACGTTCTTCAACCGTCTGGCCACCATGTCGCCCGACCCGATCGACCCGCAGATGCCGCAGCTGAACACCGAGTATGCGGTCGCGGCCGCGCAGGCGATGCTGGACGCCGCGCCCTCGGCGCTGCCCAGCCCGCTGGAGATCGGGTTCGAGCAGGCGCTGCCGCAGTTCCTGTCCGGCTCGGTCGGCATGATCGAGTTCTGGACCGACCTGGGCGTGTTCGCGCAGGATCCGGAGCAGTCGAAGATCGTCGACGGGTGGGGCGTCGCCCCGCTTCCGGTGGGACCCGAGGGCAAGGTCTCCGGCGCGCTGAACGCCGGGTGGGCGATGGGCATCAGCCCGAACGCCAGCGATGAGGACCTCGCCAAGGAGTTCGTCGCGTTCGCGTCGTCGAAGGAGACCAACGAGAAGCTCATCACCACGACCGGCTCCGGCGTCGACCCGACCCGCACCTCCACCCTGGAGAGCCCTGCGTACATCGAGTTCGCCCCCGAGGTGTCTGCCGTCGCCGCACAGGTGCTGCCCAACGCGCAGTCCTGGCCGACGTCACCGCAGGCGCCGGAGATGATCCAGGCGCTCAGCGACAACCTCGCGCTCATGCTGCAGGGCAGCCTGACCGCCGAAGAGGCGATGCAGAAGACCTGGGACTCCTGGCAGTCCCTCGCCGACTGACCCTCGCGTCGAACCCGAAAGGATCGCTCATGTCGAACCCCGTCGTCGCCCGACGCCGCACCCGCCGTGGGTCGTGGACGGGACGCGCCCTGCTCGCCCCCGCGATCCTCGCGATCGTGATCATCGCGATCTACCCGCTCGGCTACATCATCGCCGCCTCCTTCTCGGAGTCGTCGCTGGGGCGGCCGTTCTCCGAGTGGGTCGGGTTCGACAACTTCGCGGCACTGCTGGGGGACGGGATCACCCTCCCGTCCCTCGGCAGGTCGCTCCTGTTCGCGGTCCCCTCGGCCCTCATCGCACTCGTCGCCGGTCTCGTGGTGGCGCTGTCGCTGGATGCCGCAGTCAAGGGTGGGCGCATCATCCGCGTGCTGCTCCTGCTGCCGCTGATGACCCCGCCGGTCATGGCGGGGGTGATCTGGAAGCTCATGCTGGCCCCGACCGGCGGCCTGCTCAACAACATCGGCCAGACGCTCGCCCCAGGGTCCGAGCCCTTCCTCTTCCTCGGGTCGAGCCCGGCCGCCATGATCTCGCTCGTCGTCGTGGACGCCTGGCAGTGGACGCCGTTCTGCGTGCTGCTCGTGTTCGCCGCGCTGCAGACGCTCCCGGCCGAGGTGTACGAGGCGTCGCAGGTCGACGGCGCCGGCATCTGGCAGACGTTCTGGCGCATCACGTTCCCGCTGGTGCTGCCGAGCCTGGTCACCGTGCTGCTGTTGAAGCTGGTCGTCTCGTTCAAGGTGTTCGACCTCGTGTTCATCATGACCAGCGGTGGCCCCGGCTTCGACACCACGGTCAGCAGCTTCGAGATCTACCGCACCGGACTCCAGACCTTCGACGTGGGAGCGGCTGCGGCGCAGACCATCGCGTTCCTCGTGCTGGTCACCATCGTCATCCTGCCGCTCAACGCCGTGCGGCAGCGTCTGCAGAAGGAGAGCTGACCATGTCGCTCACACTCCGCGCATCCGCCCGCACCGAGGAGAGCGCGACCGAGACGCTCATCGTCCCCGACGCCCGCCGTCGGCGCCGCGCGAAGGTCCGCACCTCCAGCACGTCGCGGCCGGGGCGGCCGTCGGTCGCGGTCACCGTCGTCAAGTGGGTGGTGATCGCCGTCGCGATCACGCTGGCGCTGCTGCCCGTGCTGTACATGGTGGGCATGTCGTTCAAGAGCGCGGACGACATCCTCTCCACACGCATCCTGCCCTCGCGCCTCGCGTTCGAGAACTGGACCTCCGCGTTCGAGAACTGGCCCATCCTCACGTATCTGCGCAACTCGTTCGGCGCGGCGATCGTCGCCGTGCTGGTGTCGCTGCTCGTGGCGATCCCCGCCAACTACGCGATGGCGCGCCTGCGGGCCGGTGGCAAGCAGACCCTCGGGCTGATCGTCTCGGCTTACGTCGCGCCGCCGGTCGTGGCGATCATCCCGCTGTTCGTGCTGGTGCGCACGGCGGGACTCATGGACTCGGTGCTCGGGCTCGGGATCGTGGAGGGGCTGCTGCTCACCCCGGTCGCGGTCTGGCTGCTCGACGGCTTCTTCCGGGCGATCCCGTTCGAGATCGACGAGGCGGCGCAGATCGACGGGTGCGGGCCGCTGCGCACGCTGTGGTCGGTGATCCTGCCGCTGACGGCGCCGGGCATCGTCGCGGTGTCGATCATCGTCTTCATCCTCGCGTACAACGACTTCCTGATCCCGCTGCTGCTCACGCAGAGCGTCGATTCCCAGACGCTCCCCGTCGGCATCGCCCTGATGCAGGGCGGTCGTGAGGTGATGTTCGGGCAGATGGCCGCCGCCAGCCTTTCCGGCCTCATCCCGATCTACCTGCTCGCGCTGTTCCTGCAGAAGTGGCTCGTCGGCGGTCTGACGCAGGGGAGTGTGAAGTAACGTCGAGGAAGGTAGCACCACCGGTACTACCGGAGTAGTATCGAGGAATGTCCGCGGCAAAAGTCAGCCTCAGCCTTAGCGCAAGCGATCTTGCTTTCCTCGACGCGGAATCCCTCGCCGGCAGGTACTCCTCACGGTCGGCCGCGGTGCAGGATGCCGTGCGGCTGTTGCGGGAGAGTCGGCTTGCGGATGCGTACGCCGAGGCCTACGGCGAGGGCTACGACGAGGAGTGGGACACTGCGGTCGACGATGGTCTGGCGTCGGCATGAGCGATCAGACCGTTGCCCTCCTGCGGAGAGGGCAGATCGTTCTCGCGTCGTTCGGTCCCGGCGTGGGCACGGAGGTTCGCAAGACCCGGCCGGCAGTGGTGGTGAGTAACAACACCGCGAACGCCGCCGCGATTCGGCACAGTCGCGCGACCGTGACGGTGGTTCCGGTGACGTCGAACACGGAGCGCATCTGGCCGTTTCAGGTGCTGCTTCCGGCAACGGCGTCGGGACTCGACCGAGACTCCAAGGCTCAGGCCGAGCAAGTGCGTACGATCGCCGTCGCGCGCGTCGTGCGCCCGGTCGGCTGGGTGCCTGCCGAGCTGATGGGCGCGATCGATGAGGCTCTCCGGCTGCACCTCGCGCTCTGAACGCGCCCATCGCCCCATATCGGCGCCCGGCGGGATCGAAAACGCCCGTCCAGGAGGCCCGGGAGGCGCCTTTTCGATCCCGCCGGGTGCGCCAGGAGCGGTACGAGCGCCGCGAGAGACCGGACTCAGCGGCGTCCGCCGACACCGGCCTTCCGCAGGCGATCGGCGACCAGGATGCCGAGGGCGGTGCCGCCCAGGCAACTCGCCAGTGTGATGGCGAAGAACAGCACCTGCACCCCGAGGGTGAAGTCTCCGAGGTTGAACGACGCCCACGCCAGTACCGGGTACACGACGCCGACGACCGCCGCACCGACGTAGTGCATCCCCGTTCCCCAGTAGCGCCAGAGCACGAACAGGAACGGCAGCTCGGTGAAGGCCGCCCACCAGAGGTTGGTCGCCACGCTCGCGAAGCCGTAGCCCGAGAACGGCACGATCACGAGTCCGGCGAGCAGCCCCACCAACAGGCCGACCAGCGGCCGCCGCAGCAGTCGGAGGGCGATCACCGACGGCAGCAGCCAGAGTCCGGCCAGGCCGACGCTCACGAAAGGCAGGCCGGGGAAGAGGATCGTCGACACCCAGTTCGCCGGGGCCAGCAGCAGACCACCCGCGACACCGAGTGCGGCGCAGGTCAGCAGGATCGCGGTCGGGAAGCGGAACCGGCGACGGGTCCGAGGCTCGGGTGCGGCGGCCTCCGTCCCCGTCATGCGAGCGGCTCCGCGGCAGCCTCACGCGCGGCTTTCGACGCCGGAGAGGCCGCACCGATCTTCCAGTACCCGCAGAAGCTCACCGCGTTCTTGTCGACGCCTCGTTCGCCCACGAGGTGCTTGCGAGCGCCCGAGGCGAGAGCCTGCTCGCCCGCGGCATACGCATGGAACGGGGCCTCCGGCAGATCGGTGCTCCCCAGGGTCTCGAGCGCGAGTGTGCCGGGCGCGACATCATGCGGCCGCACGATCCAGACGACATCGACCCCGGCCGGATGCGGGAAATCCAGCGCATCCTCCTGGCTCGGCACCTCGACGATCGCATTACCGACCGCACCCTCGGGCAGCGAGGCGCTGATCGAGGCGATCGCCGGCAGCGCGGTCTCGTCGCCCACCAGCACCACCCGGTCGGTGCCACGCTCGGGGTTGAAGGTGAGCCCTTCGTCGATGATCAGCACGTGCTCGCCCGGCTCGCAGGTCTCCGCCCAGCGCGATGCCGGACCGGCCGTGCCGTCGGCCGCTGAACCGTGCAGCACGAAGTCCACATCGATCTCGGCGCCGCGATCGCCGTCGGCCGGTCGATGGGCTCGCACGCTGTAGTTGCGCATCACGGGGCGATCGCCGTCGGGGATGCGCAGGAACTTCAGATACCCGAACATCTTGTTCGCCTTCGCCGGCACCCGATCGAGGCCGGCATCGCCGCCGATCGGCAGGAACAGCCGGAACCACTGGTCGAAGCCCATCGGCTGGAACCGGGCGATCTCGCCGCCGCCGAGTGTGACCCGGATCCAGTGCGCCGACAATCGCTCCGTGCGCAGCACCGTCAGGTGGAGGAGCTCGGACGATGCGGGCTTGACCATCTTGCTGAATGCCATGGGGCGCCTTTCAGGGAAGCTGCCAGGGGAAGAACACGACGAAGATCGCGGCCGACACCAGCAGCATCGCGATCGTGAAGACGGTGTCCCGCGTGCGGAACGGGACGAGGTGCCGCTCGGTGCGCGTCGGGTGGGCCCCGAACGCCCGCGAGTCCATCGCCAGTGCCACCCGTTCGGCATGACGGATGGCGCCGGCGAGGAGCGGCACGATGTAGCCCCAGCCGCGGGCGATCCGGGCGAAGGGGCCGCGTCCGCCGTGATAGCCGCGGACGCGGTGGGCGGCGCGGATCACAGCCAGCTCGTGTCCGAACCGCGGCACGAAGCGGAAGGCCGCGAGGGCCGTGTAGCCGATGCGATACGGCACCCGCAGCTGCTGAACGCTCGCCCGCACCAGATCGGGTCCGCTCGTGGTGAGCCCGCCGACGAGGGCGAGGGCGATGATCGATCCGAGGCGCAGTGCCGTCGCGAAACCGAGCAGGAGTGCCCCGCTGTACAGCGTCCAGTCGCCGATCCGCACGACGGGCGTGCTGCCGGAGACCAGGGCCGTGTCGATCCACAGCGAGAATCCGATACCGATCAGCAGCATCCCCGCCGGGAGCCCGAGCAGCAGCAGGGCCAGGAGCCTGCCGGTGAGCCGGGCGCCCACCAGGATCAGGATGTAGGCGAGCACGAGGAAGGCAGCGGGCGTCGCCAGATCCCGCACGAACACGAGCAGCAGCATTGACGGCGCGAACCCGGCCACCTTGGCGAGCGGGTTCAGGCCATAGAGGAACTGGCGGCGCGAGGTCGCCACCATTCGGGCATAGGGGTCGAATGCGGTCGCGGTCACGGGGTCGCCCCGAATCTCGCCGAAGCCAGCACTCGCTGCAGCGCCGGCAGGCGCAGCCCGGCATCCGCGAACACCTGCGCATCCTGGAACAGCGCGGATGTGCGACCGGAAGCCCCCACCCGCCCGTCGGCCAGGATCACGACGTGGGTGGTGTGCTCGGCGACGAGCTGGAGGTCGTGCGTGACGATCACGATCGTGGTGCCCTCGGCGCGCAGACTCTGCAGCAGGTCGAGCAGCTCTGCGGCGCGGGCGCGATCCTGCCCGAAGGTCGGCTCGTCCAGGGCGAGCACGCGCGGTCGGGTGATCAGCGCCGTGCCGACCGACAGCCGCCGCTTCTCGCCCCCGGACAACAGGAACGGGTGCACCACGGCCTTGTGCTCGAGCCCGAATCGGGCGAGCATCTCGTCCACGCGCGTGGTGATCTCGGCCTCGGGGACGTGCCGCAGCCGGAGCCCGTGCGCGAGCTCGTCGAACACGGTGTGCGCGATGAACTGGTGCTCGGGGTTCTGGAACACGAAGCCGATGCGCTCCGCCAGGTCGCGCGGAGACGCGGTGCCCGGGTCGATGCCGTCGATGCTGACCTGCCCGCGCGGAGGGGGCACGACGCCGGCCAGCGCCTGGATCAGGGTGGTCTTGCCGGCGCCGTTCGCACCGACGATGGCCGTGAGGCTGCCCGGCTCCAGGTCGAGGTCGATGCCATGGAGGATCTCGGTGCGCCGGCGCCGCACGGTCAGCCCGCGGGCGCGGATGATCGCGGTGCCGTCCGGTGCCGACTCGCTCTCGTCGCTCGACGGCTGCGTCTCCTCGTCCGCGGAGGGCGCCGACCGCCCGGCGACGCCATCGCGTTCGAGCGCCTCGGCGAGCTCGCCCGGCGTCAGCGGCAACGGTTCCAGCGTCGCACCGTGCGTGCGCAATCGGAGCGCGGCGAGCGTCGCGGCGGGGAGCCACACGCCCATCCGCACCAGCTCGTCGGCATGCTCGCGGATGATGTCGGACGCCGGGCCGTCGAAGGCGACGCGCCCCTCGCGGTCGAGCACGATCGTCCGGGTGACGAAGTCCATCGCGGCGTCGAGGTTGTGCTCGACGAGCAGGATGGCCCGATCGCCCGCCGCGACCACGTCCGCCAGCGCGGCATACACGTCGTCGATGCCCTGCGGGTCGAGGTTGGCGGTCGGCTCGTCCAGCACGATCAGCGGTGAACCCATCGCGAGGGCGCACGCGATCGCAAGGCGCTGTCGGCCGCCGCCGGAGAGGTGGTCCGGGTTCTCGTCGCGACGCTCCCAGAGCCCCACCCGGCGCAGCGCCTGCTCGACCCTGTCCTGTACGACGTCGAGCGGGAGCAGCAGGTTCTCCGGGCCGAAGGCGACCTCGTCGTAGACGGTGCCGGTCACGATCTGCGCGTCCGGATCCTGGAACACCATCGCCACGTGCGTGCTCAATGCCGCGGTCTGGGCGGTCGCGGTGTCGATGCCGCCCGCCTCGACCGTGCCGACCATGCTCGCGGACAGGGCGTGGGGGATCAGGCCGTTGAGCGCGAGGGTGAGCGTCGACTTGCCCGAGCCCGAGGGGCCGAGCAGCAGGACCACCTCACCGGGCAGGATGTCGAAACTCACGTCGCGCGGGGAGGGGTGCGCGGCATCGGCGTGGGTGAGCGAGAGCTCGCGCACGCGGAGCAGGGGCGCGGATGGGCGCACGGCGGAGTCCCGGGTTTCGGCGGATCGTACTCCTCTAACTTAGCTGAGCCTTACCTGAACACACCAGCCGCTCGTCCGTGCGCGGCCCTCGCGGATCGACAACGCTCCCCCGGACGCCCCGCGGAGCTCGGTATTGATCCCGCCGGGCGCGCGGGACAGAGAGGACGCGTCAGCGCTTGGCGACGCCGGCCTTGCGGAGGGCGGAGCCGATGGCGAGTCCGACCGCGGTCCAGGCGATCGGACCGAGCACCGAGATCGCGAGGTACAGGATCTGCGCCCACAGGGGCATGACGCCCAGGTGCGCGGCGAAGAACACCACGACCGCGACGACCACGCCGATCACCGCCGCCGAGATGAAGAAGCGCCAGGCTCCCCAGGATCGGTAGCGGGTGAGGGCGGCGACACCCTCCTGGATGAGGCCGAACAGCAGGGCCGTGCCGAGGAAACGGAGCGCCCACGCCGGGTTGAAGGCGCTCGCGATCAGGGCCGCGAACACGTGCGTGATGAGCGCGACCAGCGGCAGTCGCAGCACCTCCTGCGCGATGATGCCCGGCAGCACATGCGACCCGAGCACGAGTCCGTAGAGGAACAGCAGGGGGCTGGCCAGCAGCACGGGGGTGACCCATCCGGCGATGCCGGCGAGGATGCCGGTGGCGACGCCGATCGCCGCGCACACGAGCAGCACTCTGGTCGACAGGACGGAGGTTCGGGCCACGGCTCCAGCCTACTTCTGCGAGCCGTGTCCTGACGCCGCGGAGACCGGGCAAAACCGGGCGGGCGCGGCCTCGCGGTCCGTTCGTCGCGCCGGCGGCACCGCTCGTCGCAGCATCCCGCGATCCGACGCTCACGATCGCGCACGCGTTCCTAGCGTGAGAAGACGCAACGATGCGTCCACCGAGGAGAGCCCCATGACCGCACCTTCGTCGCGCCGCCGCGACGGCGCCGGGACCGTCGACGACGAGCCCGTCATCGTGACCGACCCGAACCTCCCACCCGTCGCCCTCTCCGCCGAGCATGAGGCGAAGAGCCGGCGCTGGACCCTGCCGAAGATCCTGATCTGGACCGCGATCGCCCTGCTGGGCGGTGTCGCCTGGGTGATGCTCGCCGTCGTCCGCGGCGAGACCGTGAACGCGATCTGGTTCGTGTTCGCCGCGGTGTGCACGTACCTGATCGGCTACCGCTTCTACTCCAAGGTCATCGAGCGCTACATCACGCGCCCCGACGACCGCCGCGCGACGCCCGCCGAGGTCAAGCAGGACGGCAAGGACTACGTCCCCACTGACCGCCGCGTGCTCTACGGCCACCACTTCGCCGCGATCGCCGGCGCCGGACCGCTCGTCGGCCCCGTGCTCGCCGCGCAGATGGGCTACCTCCCCGGCACGATCTGGATCATCGTCGGCGTCGTGCTCGCCGGAGCCGTGCAGGACTACACCGTCCTCTTCTTCTCGATGCGCCGTGGCGGTCGCACCATCGGACAGATGGCCCGCCAGGAGCTCGGGAAGATCGGCGGCACGGCCGCCATCGTCGCGTCGCTGCTCATCATGCTGATCATCGTCGCGATCCTCGCGCTCGTCGTCGTCAACGCCCTCGGCGAGAGCCCCTGGGGCGTCTTCTCCGTGGCGATGACCATCCCGATCGCGCTGTTCATGGGCGTCTACCTGCGCTATCTGCGGCCCGGCAAGGTCACCGAGGTGTCGATCATCGGGTTCGTGCTGCTCATGGCCGCGATCATCGCGGGCGGCTGGGTCGCGGGCACCGACTGGGGTCAGGCGATCTTCCACCTCGACCGCACCACGATCGCCTGGGGCATCATCATCTACGGCTTCATCGCCGCGGTGCTCCCGGTGTGGCTGCTGCTCGCTCCCCGCGACTACCTCTCCACCTTCATGAAGATCGGCGTGATCGTGATGCTCGCGGGTGCCATCGTGCTGGTGCGGCCGGAGATCTCGGTTCCCGCGGTCAGCATCTTCGGCGAGAACGGCATGGGCCCGGTGTTCGCAGGACCGCTGTTCCCGTTCCTGTTCGTCACGATCGCCTGCGGTGCGCTGTCGGGCTTCCACGCGCTGATCGCCTCCGGTACCACCCCCAAGCTCATCGAGAAGGAGCGCCAGACCCGCTTCATCGGCTACGGCGGCATGCTCATGGAGTCGTTCGTCGCGATCATGGCCCTCGTCGCCGCGATCTCGATCGACCAGGGCATCTACTTCGCCATGAACGCCCCGACCGCGGCCACAGGGGGTACGGTCGAAGGGGCCGTGGCCTTCGTCAACTCGCTGGGCCTGACGGGGGTGAACCTGACACCCGAGATGCTGACGGGCACGGCCACCCTGGTCGGCGAGGAGTCGATCGTGTCCCGCACCGGCGGCGCCCCCACGCTCGCCCTCGGCCTCGCGCACATCATGCAGCAGGCGCTCGGCGGGCAGGCGCTCATGGCGTTCTGGTACCACTTCGCGATCATGTTCGAGGCGCTGTTCATCCTCACCGCCGTGGATGCGGGCACCCGCGTCGCCCGCTTCATGCTGCAGGACTCGATCGGTGCCTGGTTCCCCAAGTTCCGCGACGTCTCCTGGCGTCCCGGCGTGTGGATCTGCACCGCGATCATGGTGGCCGGCTGGGGAGCGATCCTCATCCTCGGCGTCACCGATCCGCTCGGTGGCATCAACACGTTCTTCCCGCTGTTCGGCATCGCCAATCAGCTGCTCGCCGCGATCGCGCTCGCCGTGGTGCTGGCCATCGCCGCAAAGCGCGGCCCCAGCTACGTCAAGTGGCTGTGGATCATCGGCCTGCCGCTCGCGTTCACCGCGGTCGTGACCATCACGGCATCGCTCTACAAGATCTTCTCGCCGGTGCCGGCGATCGGATACTGGGCGAACCACTTCCGCTACGTCGCCGCGCGCGACAGCGGAGACGACGCGCTCGGCGCGCCCGAGGTGCTCGACGCGGTCATCCGCAACACGGCCGTGCAGGGAACCCTGTCGATCATCTTCGTCACCCTCGCCATCATCGTGATGGTCACGGCGGTGATCGTCACGATCAAGGCGATCCGCAACGGGGGAGGCGAGAACACGGAGGACACCCCGGTGGCTTCGCGCAGGTTCGCGCCGGCCGGCTTCCTGCCCGACGCCGACGAGCGCGCGCTCGAGAAGCAGTGGGAGCCGATCCTCGCCGACGAGCGCAGGGCCTCGACCCACTGAGATGGCCGACATCGTGAATCGGACGGATGCCGTGATCAGCCCGCTGCGCGCACTCTTCGGCGCGGTCGGCCGGGTCGGTCGCGGCATCCGCTGGTACATGACCACGCTGATGGGCGACACCGCGTACGCCACGTATGTCGCCCATCACGGCCGTCATCACCCGGACGACGAGCCGCTCACCGAGCGGCAGTTCTGGCGCCAGCGCATGGATGACCAGGACCGCAATCCCGGCGCCCGCTGCTGCTGAGGTGCGCTGGCCCCGATCCCTAGGCTGAACACATGAACGACGTCGTCCTCGCCGCGGTGCTGGGCGTGCTCGGCGGCATCGCCCTCACGGTGATGCTGCTGCTCGCCCGGCGGTTCGCGCGTGGGGCCGCCGATCTCGGCAGCGATGCGGAGCAGGGAGCGCTGCATGCCCTGCATCAGGCGAGTCTCGCCGCGCCGCACCTCCGTGGCGGACTCGCCGCACCCGACGTGGTCACGGCTGCGCGGCACCTGCGGGTGCTGCTGGGCAGCGCGGCCGTCGCGATCGTGAGCGCCGAAGGCACGGTCTCGTTCGACGGCGCATCCGAGGGGTTGGAGTCGGCAGCCCTGCGGATCGCTGCGCAGGTGCGCTCGTCGGGCCGACGTCAGGTGTTCCCCGCCCCGACGAAGTCCGACGACCTGGAGGCCGTCGGTGCGCCGATCCGCGTCGAGGGTCGCACGATCGGTGTGGTCGTCGCGTTCGCGAGCCCGGTGCGCGCGGCGCTCGTGCGTGCGGCCGAGGAGGTGGCCGACTGGTGCGCGGCACAGGTCGAGCTGGGCGGTCTCGACGCTTCCCGCACACAGCTCGCGGAGGCGGAACTGCGATCTCTGCGCGCGCAGATCTCGCCGCATTTCATCTACAACGCCCTCACCGCGATCGCCTCGTTCATCACGACCGACCCCGATCGGGCGCGCGACCTGGTGCTGGAGTTCGCGGACTTCACCCGCTACTCCTTCCGCCGTCAGGGCGAGTTCACCACGCTCGCCGAGGAGCTGGGCAGCATCCACTCCTATCTCGAGCTGGAACGCGCGCGGTTCGGGGAACGGCTGCGGGTCACGCTGCAGATCGCACCGGAGACCCTCGCCACGGTCATCCCGTTCCTGTCGGTGCAGCCGCTCGTCGAGAACGCGGTGCGGCATGGGCTGGAGCCGGGCGAGGGCGGCGGCGAGATCCGCATCACCTCCCGCGACGACGGCACCCACACCGAGATCATGGTCGAGGACGACGGCATCGGGATGGATCCGGAGGGACTGCGCAGCCTGCTCACGTCCGGCGAGGACGGCGGCCACGTGGGGCTCCGCAACGTCGACACGCGCCTGCGTCAGGTCTACGGCGGCGGCGGCGGCCTGGTCGTCGAAACGAACACGGGCGCGGGTACCCTGGTGCGCATGCGAGTCCCGAAGTCGCAGCCCCAGCACGATCCGGACGACGACTGAGGTGCGCGCATGATCGACGTCCTCGTCGCCGATGACGAGCAGCCGGCGCTGGATGAGCTCGTGCACCTGCTGCGCGCGGATCCGCGGATCGGCGACGTGAGAACGGCGACAAGCGGAGCCGATGCCCTGCGGCAGCTGTCGGAGCGGGCGGTCCGGATCGCATTCCTCGATATCCACATGCCCGGCCTGCTCGGCACGGAGTTGGCGCGGGCGCTGCTGACCCTCGCCGAGCCGCCGTCTGTCGTGTTCGTCACGGCCGACGATGCCAGGGCCGTCGAGGCGTTCGAGCTCCGCGCCGTCGACTACCTGCTCAAGCCGGTGCGTCGGGAGCGACTGCGTCAGGCGATCGATCGAGTGGTCGAGCTCGGCGATACCGCCGCGTCGGGCGACGACGAGCTGCTGCCGGTGACCGTCGGGTCCACTGTACGGTTCGTGCGCCGCAGCGATGTCCATTGGGTGCAGGCGCAGGGCGACTACTCGCGGCTGCACACCGGCGACGGCACCGGACACCTGGTGCGCATCCCCATCTCCGAGCTCGAGACCCGCTGGGCCGGGGCCGGGTTCCTCCGTATCCACCGCTCCTCGCTCGTGCGGATGACGGCGGTGACCGAGGCCCGCCTCTCCGGTGGGGAGCCCGCCGTGTCGATCGGCTCGCTGGTGCTTCCGGTCAGCCGCCGACTGGTGCCGGCGGTGCGGGAGGCGCTCGTGCGCGGGGAGGTGAGCGGATGACCGAGCCCCCGAAGCGCGTGCGGGTGACGGCTGACCTGCCCGACCGACGCCCGAGCGCCCTGACGCGCGGCATCGCGCTGCCGGGTGCGCCGGTGGATGAGGCGGATGCGGTCTATGCCCGCGCGCTCATGCGCAGCCAGCTCCGTCTCGCGCTGGGGACGGTCGCCGGGTTCGTGGTGGTCGTCATCGCGCTGACGCTGACGATCGCGCTCATCCCCGAGATCGGACAGCTGCTGGTGTGGGGCCTCCCGCTGTCGTGGCTCCTGCAGGCGTACGCGTTCTATCCGATCATCGTGGTCTTCGCCGTGCTGTACGTGCGTACCGCGGCCCGCAACGAACGGCGGTACCGTGCGCTCCGGGACCGCGAATGAACGCCGTCATGGACCTCGTCGGCGTCGCGCTCGTCGTGGTGGCGACCCTGCTCATCGGCATCTACGGCTTGAGAATCTCGCGCACGACGAGCGACTTCTTCGTCGCGTCGCGCACGGTGCGGCCGGTGTGGAATGCCTCGGCGATCAGCGGTGAATACCTTTCGGCGGGCACGTTCCTCGGGCTCTCGGGGCTGGTGCTGCTCGACGGTGCCCGCGGTTTCTGGTTCCCGATCGGCTACGCGGCGGGGTACCTGCTGGTGCTCGCCTTCGTCGCCGCCCCGCTCCGCCGCAGCGGTGCGTACACGATCCCCGACTTCATCGAGACCCGACTGGAGTCGACCTCTGCCCGCCGGGTGACCAGCATCGCGGTGCTGGTGATCGGGTGGCTCTACATCGTGCCGCAGCTGCACGGTGCCGGGATCACGCTGCTCGTGGTCGCCGGGCTGCCGGAATGGGTGGGTGCGGTGACGGTCGCGGTGCTGGTGGCTGCGGCGGTGGCCGCCGGTGGCATGCGGGCGATCACGTACGTGCAGGCGTTCCAATACTGGCTCAAGCTCACGGCCCTGCTCGTGCCGGTGGTCTTCATCGCGTTCGCCCTCAGCGGCGGGCCGCACGACTTCGATCCCGCTCTCGTCTTCCCCGTCGAGGCCGGCCCGTCGGGGTTCGACGCCTACGAGACGGCGTCACTGCTGCTGGCGCTGCTGCTGGGCACCATGGGGCTGCCCCACGTGCTGGTGCGGTTCTACACGAGCCCCACGGGTGTCTCGGCGCGACGGACGACGGTGATCGTGATCGGCATGGTCAGTGCGTTCTACGCCGTGTCGAGCACGATGGGTTTGCTGGCGCGCATCGCCGCTCCGGATCTCGCGGTGCCGGGCGTGGCCGACACGGTGGTGCTGCTGCTGCCGTCGCGGGTCTTCCCCGGAGTGTTCGGGGAGCTGCTGACGGCGCTGATCGTGGCGGGAGCGTTCGCGGCGTTCCTGGCGACGTCGGCCGGGCTGGTCGTCTCGCTGGCGGGGGTGATCAGCCAGGATGTGTTCTCGGGTTCGGTGCGCTCGTTCCGCCTCTCAGCCGTGCTGTGTGCGCTGGTGCCGCTCGCCGTGGCGCTGTTGACCGCCCCGGCGGGCTTGGGCTCGAGCGTCGGCGTGGTGTTCGTGGTGGCCGCATCGACGCTGTCGCCAGTGGTGCTGCTGGGCGTGTGGTGGCGCGGGCTGACGGCGCGCGGTGCCGTGGCCGGGATGCTGTCGGGCGGGATCGCGGCTGGACTCGCCCTTCTCGTGCATGCGGCGGTCGACGGCGTCGGGGTCGCCGCCCCCTATCTCGCCCAGCCGGCCGCGTGGACGATCCCGCTCGCGACGGCCGTCACGGTGGTGGTGTCGCTGCTCGACCCCCGCGGACCCTCGCCGCGTACGGAGCGCTTCCTCGCGCGGGTGCACACCCCCGAGCGCGGCTGAGGCAGCGCGCGTCAGATCCTGCGGCTGCGGGGCATGAGCCGCACGGGCGGGAGCGGAGGGGCGGGGATGCGCACGTCGTGGCCGGCGACCACCCCGAAGCGGTCGGACTCCGCCTCCCAGGCTTCTCGCGCGGCGACGATCTCGTCGTGCGTGCGGCCGGCGAAGTTCCACCACATCACGATGTCGTCCTCGAACGGCTCGCCGCCGAGCAGGAACAGCAGGGCGCCCTCGTCGCTCGACACCTCGACCGTGTCGCGCGAGTCGCCGAGGTAGAGCAGGCCGTTGCGGTCGAGCGGATGCTCCGCCACCACCGCGTCGCCGTCGACGAGCATGAGCGCGTGCTCCCACTCGGTCCGCAGCGGCAGGTGCACGCGGGCGCCGGGGGCGAGCACGATCTCGGCCCCGACGATCGGGGTGTGCACGGTCGCGGGCGAGGTCGTTCCGGCGAACTCGCCCAGCACGACCGTCGCCTCGGCATCCGACCCCTCGTCGGCCGGCAGCACCACGCCCGGGAGCTCGGTGTGACGTTCGAAGTCGGGGGCGCCGTGGCGCGTGGCCTCAGGGAGCACCACCCAGAACTGCAGGGCGTCGAGCGGCACCGGGCCCTCGCCGATCGAGTACTCCGAGTGCGAGATGCCATCACCCGCCGTCATCAGGTTCAGCTGTCCGCGGCGCAGGTCGGCGTCGCTGCCGAGCGAGTCGCGGTGGCGGATCTCGCCGACGAGCGGCCAGGTCACGGTCTGCAGTCCGATGTGCGGGTGCGGCTCCACGCGCATCTTGGTGTCGGCGGGACCGAACCGGTCGAGGAAGCACCAGGCGCCGATGGTCGGCAGGTTGCGATGCGGCAGCGCCCGCAGCACGTTCATGCCGCGGACACCGCCGAGCGGCACCTCGCGCGGTTCGAGGATGAGACGGCGCTGGCCGATCATTCCGCGCGGCCCGACGGGTCTGCGCCTGCGGAAGCGACGTGGTGCGGCGAAGACTTCGGCCAGCGGATCTCGGCGCCCGCGATCTCGTGCGTCTCGAGGTACTTCGCGATGTACGGGCACAGGGGGACGATCGCCTCGCCGTGCGCGACCGCATCGGTCAGTGCGGCGGATGCCAGCTTTCCGGCGAGTCCCTGTCCCTGGAACGCCGGGTCGACCTCGGTGTGGAGGAAGCGAATGGAGCCGGGGCGCAGGTCGAACTCGGCGAAGCCGGCCAGCACGTCGTCGGAGCGGATCTCGTAGCGCGAGGCGGCGTCGTTCCGGGTCACGGTGATGTCGGTCAACGGATACTCCTTCGGGCAGGGTCTCCGTCCAACCTACGCCCGCGTGCGCAACGCCGGGCGGTTCAGCGCACCCGGCACGGGATGGCGATGGAAGGAGGCGCCTCCCGCGTCGGCGGGGGTCGTTACGCTGGAGGAATGCCGCAGACTCCTCGTGACCCCTATGCGGATCTGCCGTACACCGACGAGCCCTACGACGACGGGTGGGAGGAGTCCGTTCCGCCGGAACCCATGGACTGGGAGCCGCAGGGGGCGGGATTCGAACCACCGCTCGATTGGGGGCAGGGGCCCATCACCCCGGTGGCATCGACGCCGTCGTCCACGGTGCGGCGCGCGACACCCAGCCGCTTCCCGAGCGCACGCGAGGCCCTGCATTCGGTGTTCGGCTACGACGAGTTCCGCGGCGACCAGGCCGCGATCGTCGAGCAGGTCATCGCGGGCGGCGACGCCGTCGTGCTCATGCCGACAGGCGGGGGTAAGAGCATCACCTACCAGGTGCCGGCGCTCGTGCGCGAGGGCACCGGGCTCGTGATCAGTCCGCTCATCGCTCTGATGCACGACCAGGTCGACGCGCTGCGCGCCAACGGTGTGAACGCCGCGTACCTCAACTCCACGCAGGCGATCGATGAACGGCGCGAGGTCGAGCGGGCGTATCTGGCCGGCGAGCTCGACCTGATCTACGTCGCCCCCGAGCGCCTGTCGAACGCCGCCACCACGGCCCTGCTGCAGCGCGGCACGCTGAGCGTGATCGCGATCGACGAGGCGCATTGCGTGTCGCAGTGGGGCCACGACTTCCGCCCCGACTACCTCGCGCTGGGCGACCTGGGCGAGCGGTTCCCGGGCGTGCCGCGCATGGCGCTCACGGCCACGGCGACCCGGGCCACGCACAAGGAGATCACCGAGCGGCTGCACCTCGATGGTTCTGCGGGGCGGGCAGCAGCGAAGCACTTCGTGGCGAGCTTCGACCGTCCGAACATCCAGTACCGCATCGTGCCCAAGGTCGATCCGCGCAAGCAGCTCGTGGCTTTCATCCGCTCCCAGCCCGAGGGTGCCGCGGGCATCGTGTACGCGCTCAGCCGCAAGTCGGTCGAGCAGACGGCGACGTACCTCGCCGCCCAGGGGCTCGACGCCCTGCCGTACCACGCGGGCCTTCCCGCCGAGGTTCGTGCGGCCCACCAGTCGCGCTTCCTGCGCGACGACGGGGTCGTCATGGTCGCGACCATCGCATTCGGCATGGGCATCGACAAGCCCGATGTGCGCTTCGTGGCGCACATCGACCTGCCGAAGTCGGTCGAGGGCTACTACCAGGAGACCGGTCGCGCCGGGCGCGATGGCGAGCCGGCCGTGGCCTGGATGGCGTACGGGCTCGGCGACGTCGTGCAGCAGCGTCGGCTGATCGACCAGAGCCCCGGCGACCGCACGTTCAAGATGCGGATGGGGCAGCACCTCGACGCGATGCTCGCCCTGTGCGAGACGGTGGAGTGCCGTCGGCAGAACCTGCTCGGGTACTTCGGTCAGGAGTCCGAGCCCTGCGGCAACTGCGACACCTGCCTCGACGACACCGAGACCTTCGACGGCCTGGTGCCGGCGCAGAAGCTGCTCTCGACGATCGTGCGGCTCAAGCGCGAACGCAATCAGGCGTTCGGCGCCGGGCATCTGATCGACATCCTCCGTGGAGCATCGACCGAGCGCATCCGGCAGCAGGGCCACGACAGCCTCGCCACGTACGGCATCGGCAACGACCTCTCCGACCAGGACTGGCGCAGTGTCGTGCGGCAGCTCCTCGCCCGCGGCATCCTGATCGCCCAGGGCGACTACGGCACACTCGCGCCGGGCGAGCAGGCGGCCGGCGTGCTCCGGGGGGAGACCGCGGTACCGCTGCGCAAGGACACGATCGGGCGCCCGACGTCGTCGCCCCGCGCACGCAAGGCGAGTGCCGCCGATGCGCTCGATGCGGGTGATCGCGACCTGTTCGAGGCGCTGCGCGCGTGGCGGGCGGCGACAGCCCGCGAGCAGGGCAAGCCGGCCTACATGGTGTTCGGCGATGCCACGCTCCGTGCGCTCGCCGAGCATCGTCCGTCGTCGCTCGCCGCCCTCGACGGCATCACCGGCATCGGTGAGAAGAAGCGGCAGGACTACGGCGAGGGCGTGCTCGCGGTCATCTCCGCAGGGTGAGCCTCCCCGCCTCCCCGCCCCGGTCCCGGTGCGGTTTCACTGGCGTGCCCGCATATTCCTGAAATGGAATTCAAGAAAAGGGTAGATATTCCGTCGGAGGTGTCGTAGAAAATTCGTACTTGCGCCTGACCGGCGATGTTGCCGGTTCCTGGGGGGGCCTGATGAGTCGGACTTCGGTCCGGATTAGCAGGAGGGCAGTCGATGTTCAGTGGCAACAGGAGGACTCTGCGCAAGCGCAGAATCCTTGCAGTGGCGGCGATCAGTGCAGTGGTCGTCGGAGGTGTGATGGCGCCGACAGCGGCGTCCGCAGCTCCGGGAGACGAGTCTGCCTCCAGTTCCCGCTTCCTGTCGGGAAGCCTGCTGCTCGGGGGCATATCCCTCGATGATGTCGTGGCGCTGCAGGGGGTGCAGACCTCCCACGATGGATCGAGCACGGCGCCCAACACCTCGACCGGTGCCCTGAACCTCGGCGCGCTCAACGCCCTCAGCCTCAGCATCCCCAGCGGCCTCAGCGTGCCGCTGTCGAACTTCATCTCCCTCGGGGCGGTGAACCAGTACTCGCAGTCGAGCAACGGCGGAACCTCGCGCGCCGCCGCGGGGGCCGTCGCCGACAACGGCGTGATCGACACCACGGGCGGAGGTGCCTACCCGTCCAACGCCGCGATCAACCTGCAGGGACTCCTCGGCAGCACGGTGACCTCCGTCGTCGCCGACCTGGACGTGTCGCTCAACGCCATCAGCGCGGAGGTAGCGCTCGCCGGCGACGGTGCGGTCACCCGCGACTACAACGTGGCCGGCGGAAACGTGACGCTCCAGCTTCCTGCCATCACCGGGCTGACGAACACGCTGACCGGCACCGGCGGTGTGGTCTCGACGGTCGACGCGGCGGTGAACACGCTGACCGGCCCGAACGGCCTGCTCGCCGGGGCCCTCGCCGGGCTCAACAGCGCCTTGGCCCCGTTGCTGGGCAACCCGGGTCTCAACATCACGATCACCACCACGGTGAACCAGGCGATCAACAACATCCTCGATACGCCGCTGACCGACGGTGTGGTGACCGTGAACCTGCGCACGGGGGTGGTGTCGGCGAATCTCGACGCGCTGCTCACGAACGTCGAGGGACACGGGCTGAACAACCTCGGCGTGAACGAGGAAGTGCTGTCCGCGCCGGTCCTCACCGGCCTGATCAACCGCGTCGGCACGCTGCTGAACACCGTGCCGACGCTCGTGCAGACCACCCTTCGGAGCACCCTCAACGCCGCCACGCTGAACATCGGCGCGGCGATCTGCCTCGTCGGGACCGGGCCCACCTGCACCACGCCCGTGGTCGACATCGGCACGGGCATCACGGTCTCGGTGCCGAACCAGACGCTGCAGAGCGTCGTCGAAGGCACCGCGACGGCGACGATCTCGGTGAAGGCGGCCGGACTCGCGGTGCCGATCACGGTGAGCACCCTGCTCGCCGCCCTCGCCACGCCGATCAACAACGTGCTGCTCGGACCGGGCGGTGTCGTGAACACGGTCGTGCCGACGGTCACCACTGCCGTGAACAACATCATCACGGCGATCGCTCCGGCGGTGAGCCTGCTCAACGGTGTGGTCTCGCTGCGGGGCAACGTGCAGGCCAGCAACGGCCCGGTGTACAGCCAGGACGCTTTCGTCCTCACGGTCGGTGCGATCGCGGGTGGCGGCGGAGTGGGAACACTCGTGATCGCCCATGCGCAAGCCGGGCCCAACGCTCTCGGACCGGTGATCTCGGTGACGAGCCCGGTCAAGCCCGGACTCTCGACCGATCTCACGTCCAGCGGCTGGCCCGCGAACACCGCGGTCACCGTGCAGCTCCGCAACTCCGGCGGCATGGCGGTCGGCAACCCGGTGACGGTGACGACCGACGGGGATGGCGCGTTCCCACCGGGGCAGGTGCTCACAGTTCCGCCCACGGCCCCCGCGGGCGACTACACGGTCGCGGCGACGGCAGGTGGCGTGACGGTGGAGGCCCCGCTGGTGGTCGAGCCCTACACGCCCACGGTCACGGCGAGCGGGCCGGTCACGGTCGGTGAGGCGACCACGCTCACGTCGAGCGGCTGGCCGGGTCTCGCCGAGGTGACGTTCCAGCTCGAGGATCCTGCGGGCAACGCGGTCGGCTCACCGGTCACGGTGACGACGAACGACTCCGGGGTGATCCCGGCCGGAACGACGCTGACCGTGCCCGCCGGATCGCCGATCGGCGAGTACACGGTGCGCGGCGAGGATGAGTTCGGCACCACGGCCGAGGGATCGCTGACGGTCCTGGCTGTTCCGGGAACACCCGTGCTCACCGCGTCGGGACCCGTGAAGCCGGGCCAGACGACGACGGTCGCCTCGGGTGGGTGGCCGAGCGGAGTGTCGGTGACGCTCCACATCGAGACCCCCGGCGGCACGACCGTCGGTGACCCCGTGACGGTCACGACCGATGGCGACGGGGCGATCCCGGCGGGAACGACGCTCACGGTCCCGGTCACTGCGGTGCCCGGCGACTACGTGGTGGTCGGTGTCGGCGACGGCGAGACCGCCCAGGGACCCCTGGTCGTGGAGCCGTGGGCGCCGACCGTGACGGCCACGGGGCCGGTGAAGCCGGGGCAGACGACGACGATCACGTCGGGTGGGTGGCCGCCGAACACGTCGGTCACGTTCCAGCTGCAGAACGCGTCGGGTGATCCGATCGGTGCTCCGGTGACGGTGACGACGGATGCCGAGGGCAACGTGCCGGCGGGCACGGTGCTGACGGTGCCCGCAGGAACGGACATCGGGACGTATGACGTCGTCGGAACCGACGTGAACGGGAACACGGGCGAAGGCACCGTTTCGGTGGAGCCCTGGGCGCCGACGGTCACGGCGTCGGGGCCGGTGAAGCCGGGGCAGACCACGACGGTCACGTCGGGTGGGTGGCCGCCGAACACGGAGGTCACGTTCCAGCTGGAGGACGACAACGGCGACCCCGTCGGCGATCCCGTCACCGTGACGACCGATGGGAACGGCGATGTGCCGCCGGGAACGACGGTGACGGTGCCGGCAGATGCTCCTCCCGGCGACTACACGGTCGTCGGGACGGATCCGGACGGCAACACTGGAGAGGGCGACCTCACGGTTGCCGCGTGGACGCCGACGCTCGCCGCGACCAGCCCGGTCGCTCCGGGAGACACCACCACGGTGACCTCGGACGGATGGCCTCCGCTCGCGGTGGTCACGCTGCGGATCGAGAACGCAGGCGGCACCACGGTCGGCACTCCGGTCACCGTGACGACGGACGCGAACGGCGCCGTGCCCGCGGGGACGACCCTCACGGTTCCGGGCTCGGCAGCGCCGGGCGACTACACGGTGGTCGGCGAGGACGAGAACGGCAACACCGCCGATGCCCCGCTCGTGGTCGAGGCCGTGGCCACCGACACCGATCCGGTGACGGACCCCGGGACCGACACCGACACGGGTACGGACCCTGGCACCGACACGGGTACGGACACCGACACCGGGACGGACACCGGGACGGACACGGACACCGGGACTGACACGGATACCGGGACTGACACCGATCCGTCGACGGACACCGGAACCGACCCCGGGACCGACACCGACACCGGGACGGACACCGACACCGGGACGGACACCGACACGGGTACGGACACCGACACGGGCACGGACACGGATACCGGGACGGACACGGACACCGGGACGGACACGGACACCGGGACCGACACGGACACCGGGACCGACACGGATACCGGGACCGACACGGATACTGGGACCGACACGGACACCGGTACGGACACGGATACCGGGACGGACACCGATCCGTCGACGGACACCGGAACCGACCCCGGGACGGACACGGACACGGGAACCGATACCGGGACCGACACGGATACCGGGACCGACACGGACACGGCGACGGACACGGACACGGACACGGGAACCGACACCGACACCGGAACCGACACCGACACGGCGACCGACACCGGTACGGACACGGACACGGCGACTGACACGGACACCGGGACCGACACGGACACAGCGACCGACACGGACACCGGTACAGACACGAGTGCCGACCCGGGATCCGGGACGGACACGGATCCGGGGACGGACACCGACACCGGAACGGATACCGCGACGGACACCGGAACCGACACCGGCACGGACACCGGAACGGATCCGGGTGCGCAGCTCGGGATCACGATCGCCTACCCCGTGCGTGAGCGCGGACAGGTCCAGTCGGCCACGGGAACCGGGTTCGAACCGGGCGAGCAGGTCACGGGTGTCGTGCAGTCCGACCCGGTGAACCTCGGCACGCAGACCGCGAACGCGGCCGGTCAGGTCACCTTCACCTGGACGATCGGGTCGACGCAGGATCTCGGCACGCACACGGTCACGCTCACCGGAGCGGAGTCCGGGGCGGTGTCCATCCAGTTCCGGGTGGTGGCCGCGGGTCTCGCGACGACCGGTGGTGAGTCCGGACCATTCCTGGCCTGGGGCGCCCTCGCCCTGTTGGCCGGTGCAATCCTCGCCGCGGGTGCGCGACGAAGGCTGGTGGAGGTCGCGTCCAAGACGTGACCGACATCATCGGCGGCGCCCGAGGTCCCCAGGCTCGGGCGCCGCCAACGTCTCCTCATCACCGCGAGCAGAGGACGCACATGACCCAGACGTCGACGAAGCCGTCATCGATTCCGACGGCGGCGAAGGTCGTCAGTGCGGTGGCCCTCGTGGTGGCCGCGACGCACATCTTCCTCACTGCGGTCTTCAACGTCCCGTCCACCGAAGTGAAATACACCGCCCTGCCGGGGGCCGCGGCGGATGCCTACATCCGTCCGTACTTCGTGCAGGACTATCGGATCTTCGCACCGGACCCCGCGAGCGCGGACCGCGATCTGTGGGTGCGCGCGTGGGTCGAGAAATCGAACGGGGAACGCGTCGAGACGAAGTGGGTGGACGTCACGGCGATCGAGCTCGCGGAACCGTATCGGCGCGTCCTGCGCAAGCAGCTCACGGTGATCGGTGCCGAACAGCTGATGACGTCCTACGGCAAGCTCTCGGAGGCGCAGAAAGCGATCGCCGAGAGGAACTTCCACGATACGGGCGATCTGGCCGCGCTGAACGAGGCGCTGCTCGCGGTTGACGGCGCGAATGCGAACGACGTGCGCGCGTTCATCCGGGCGACGAACTACACCACTTCTTATGCGACGCAGGCGGCGCGCGCGCTGTGGGCGGATGACGGCGAGATCATCGCCGTGCAGACCCGGTCGGTGTACAGTCCCGTGGTCCGGTGGGAGGACCGGAACGACCCCGATGCCGTGCGCCCGAGCTCCTCCTATACGAGGCTCGGGTGGCGTCCCGTGCTGGAGTGGTCGCAGCAGAGCGAGGACGCCTTCGCGCGCACGTTCCTGCACTGGGCCGATGCGGCGGGGGTCACCGGGTCGCTCACCGACGACGAGGACGCCGGATGATCGCCGTCGCCCGCCTGTGGGACAGCCTGCTGCACTGGTTGCTCGACCGTCGTCACGCCACCTACGGTCTGGCCGTGATGCGCATCGGCTTCGCTGGGCTCACGATCGTCAGCATCCTCCTCTACCTGCCGGACTACTCCTACACGTTCGGAGAGGGTTCGCGGTGGGGGGAGTCCCTCTACCGTCCCAGCGGCGTGAACTCCTATCTGTGGCCGATCTCGATCCTGTTCTCGCGCGGCGATCCCGACTGGCTGACCTTCCTCAAGCTCGCGGTGCTGGTGGCGGTCGCGGTGGCGTACCTGCTGGGCTGGCGGATGCGCGTCATCTCGCCCCTGTTCGTCGTGTTGTGGCTCGGCTACGCCTCGACGAACCCGCTGGTGCTGAACACCGGGCACTACCAGACCTTCCGGGTCATGCTCCTGTTCCTGCTGCTGGCCGACACATCCCGTCGCTGGTCGCTCGATGCCCGTCGACGTCGGCTCAGCGGGGGAGAGCGGCCGCTCGCGATCCGCGGACACGCGTTGCCGCGCTGGGTGCCCGTGCTGTCGAACAACATCGCCGTGATCCTGATCGGCGCGCAGCTGTGCATCGTCTACATCACGAGTGCGCTGTGGAAGCTGCAGGGGTCGATGTGGACCGACGGCATCGCCGCCTACTACCCGCTTCGTCTGGAGCAGTTCATCCTCATCCCGTGGCTCAACGAGATCGCCTGGCACGTGACGCCCGCGATCTTCGTGGCCTCCTGGCTGAGCGTCTACGTGCAACTGCTGTTCCCGTTCACCCTCCTCAATCGGTGGACGCGCATCGCCGGGCTCATCGCGATCACGGGGATGCACGCGAGCATCGGCATCCTGATGTCGCTGCCGTTCTTCTCGCTGGTGATGATCTTCAGCGACATGATCTTCGTCCGCGATGTCACCTGGAGGCGCGCGCAACTGTGGGTGCACACGCGTGTCGTACGGCGTCGGACCCTGCGCCGGCGCGGGACTGTGAGCACTCGACAACCAGACGATGGCACGCCCCGTGGGCCAATTGGAGAGGAGGTACAGCCGACTTCGCCGGAAGTTGTCGGAGTCCTACCATGAGAGCATTCCACCTTCTCTGAGAGGAACGTTCATGGTCGACGCTGCCGTTCGCCCCACGAAGACCCCGATCGCCGAGTCGGCCACTCCCGCCATCGACGTCGCGCGTGTCAACGAACTCCTGATGGGGACCTGGGGCGACGTCCGCCGCCAGGCCCGCGAGATGATCAAGGACTCCGCGTTCTGGCGCAAGGACGAGCTCGGCAAGGACGAGCACCGCGAACGTGTGCTGAGCCAGCTGCACCTGCTGGTCGAGAACAAGGCGGTGCACCGCGCGTTCCCGAAGTCGCTCGGCGGTGAGGAGAACAACGGTGCGAACATCGCGGGCTTCGAGGAGCTCGTCGTCGCCGACCCGAGCCTGCAGATCAAGTCGGGCGTGCAGTGGGGACTGTTCGGCTCGGCGATCCTGCAGCTGGGGACGAAGGAGCACCACGAGAAGTGGCTGCCCGGCGTGATGGACCTGTCGATCCCCGGCGCCTTCGCGATGACCGAGATCGGTCACGGCTCCGACGTCGCCGCCGTCGGCACCACAGCCACGTACGACCCGGAGACGGAGGAGTTCGTCATCAACACCCCGTTCCGCGGGGCGACGAAGGAGTACCTCGGCAACGCGGCGCTGCACGGCGTGGCGGCGACCGTCTTCGCACAGCTGATCACCAACGGTGTCAACCACGGCGTGCACTGCTTCTATGTGCCGCTGCGCGGCGAGGACGGCGTCGACCTTCCCGGGATCGGCCGTGAGGACGACGGTCTCAAGGGCGGTCTCAACGGCATCGACAACGGCCGCCTCTCGTTCGACCACGTGCGCATCCCCCGCACCAACCTGCTCAACCGCTACGGCGACGTCGCTGCCGACGGCACCTACTCCAGCGCGATCGACAGCCCCGGCCGCCGCTTCTTCACGATGCTCGGCACCCTGGTGCAGGGGCGCGTGTCCCTCGACGGCGCGGCATCCTGGGCGTCCGCGCTCGGTCTGCACATCGCGATCACCTACGCCACCCAGCGTCGCCAGTTCGACGGCGCGGACGGGCAGGAAGTCGTACTCATGGACTACGGCAAGCACCAGCGCCGCCTGCTTCCTCGTCTGGCCACCACGTACGCGCAGATCTTCGCGCACGACGAGTTCCTGCAGAAGTTCGACGGCGTCTTCTCGGGCCGCACCGACACTCCGGCCGATCGTGAAGACCTCGAGACCCTTGCCGCCGCGCTCAAGCCGCTGTCGACCTGGCATGCGCTCGACACGTTGCAGGAGGCCCGCGAAGCCACCGGCGGTGCCGGCTTCATGTTCGAGAACCGTCTGGTCGGGCTTCGCGCCGACCTCGACATCTATGTCACGTTCGAGGGCGACAACAACGTACTCCTGCAGCTGGTCGGCAAGCGACTGCTGACCGACTACGCCAAGCAGTTCCAGGGCAAGGACGCGGCGGCCCTCGCGAAGTTCGCGGTCGGGATGACCGCGGGCAAGGTGTTCCACGGCGCCGGGCTCCGCCAGCTCGGCCAGGCCGTCTCCGACTTCGGTCAGGTGAGCCGTTCGGTCGAGCGCGGGCTCCGCGAGGAGCAGCAGCACGACCTGCTCGCCGGGCGCGTGCAGCAGATGGTGGCCGACATCGCCGCCCGACTGCGTCCCGGTGCCAAGGACAAGGCCCTCGGCGCGCGCCTGTTCAACGAGAACCAGGCCGAGCTCATCGAGGCCGCCCGTGCGCACGGAGAGCTGCTGCAGTGGGAGGCGTTCACCGACGCCGTGCATCAGATCGAGGATGCCGACACCAAGAAGGTGCTCACGTGGCTGCGCGACCTGTTCGGTCTTCAGCTCATCGAGAAGCACCTCGCCTGGCACCTGATCAACGGACGCCTGTCGACGCAGCGCGCCGCGGCCGTGTCGAGCTACATCGACCGTCTGTGCGCCCGCCTGCGCCCGTACTCGCTCGACCTCGTGAACGCGTTCGGCTACGAGCCGGAGCACGTGCGTGCGCCCATCGCGAGCGGTGCGGAGAAGCAGCGTCAGGACGAGGCCCGCGCGTATTACGCCGACCTCGCCGCGTCGGGTCAGGCCCCGATCCAGGAGAAGGCGCTCAAGAAGAAGCAGCGCTGACGCCGCGCACGCAACTCCTCAGAAAACGGGCGGGATCACACGATTCCGCCCGTTTTCTCCGTGCGGGGTCAGCTTCTTGAGGGGTCGTGCACGGCGGCGAGTGCGACGGGGGTCAGGCGACCAGGACCTCCGCGCCGGTCAACCGGGCGACGAGTTGCGGCGCGAGCGGCGCATCCGTGCCGAGCGCGACGCGCACGTTCGCGCCAGGCTGATCGTGCGGACCGCGGCGCTGCCCGCGCAGGTCGCAGATGACCTGGCCGCGTGCGGGTCCCTGTGACGTGTCGACCACCACGGCGACCGCCGGGGCATTCGTGGGAGTGACCCCGCCGACGGCGATCGCTGCTGCGAGGGGGTCGTGCAGGGCGCTGCAGCGCTCGCCGTAGGTGTCGACGTAGAAGTCGAAGTAGAAGCCGAGCATGTCGCCGATGGCCCGGGTGAGCGGGATGTCCGACGCCAGGAGGGCTGCGCGGTCGTCCTCGTCGAACACGTTCTCCATCGTGACGTCGAGCGGCACGAGCACGACCGGCCAGGCCGCGGAGAGCGTCGCGGCAGCCGCCTCCGGGTCGTTGCCGATGTTGGCCTCGGCCACGGGGGTGATGTTCCCCGGCACGAGCGCGGCGCCGCCCATCGCAGTGAGGTTCGAGACGCGCGACGGGAGCGTCGGGTCCAGAGCGAGCGCGGTGGCGATGTTCGTCAGCGGGCCCACCGTGATGACCTCGAGCGTTCCCGGGTACTCGTGCGAGAGGCGGATCAGCATGTGCGCGGCGTCCTCGTCCTCCGGCAGGCGCTCGGCGGGCGCGAGGTCGATCTCGCCGATGCCGTTGTTGCCGTGCACGTGCGGGGCGCCGCCGTCGAAGGGGTGGCTCAGGAAGTCGTGGCAGCCGACGGCGACCGGGATGTCGGTGCGTCCGGCGAGGGCGAGCAGGCCGAGCGTGTTCGCGGCCGCCTGGGCCGCGCTGGTGTTGCCGCTGACGGTGCCGATTCCGACGACCTGGATCTCGGGCGAGGCCAGGAGGTAGGCGAGGGCGAGCGAGTCGTCGATGCCGGTGTCGCAGTCGAAGTAGACGGGGCGGGCGGGGGTGTGGGACATGTCGTGCTCCAGTGTGGGGGAGGGCGGCCGCGGGGTGCGGCCGCCCGAGGATTCAGTTCGCGACCGCGGTGCGGGGCGTGATCAGGAAGCTGGTGATGAGGGCGAGCGCGGTGATGCCGACCGAGATCCACAGCGCCGTGACGTAGCCGCCGGGCGTGCCCTGCGCGGCGAACGGCGCGACGATGCCGATACCGAGGCCGGCGCCGATCCCGAAGGCGCTGCCGTTCAGCCCCGGGAGTGCGGCCGGGGCCTCTGCCGGGGACTGCACGACGCCTAGACCGTTGATCGTCGTGAGCACGATGCCGTTGTAGGTCACCCCGAGCAGCGCGATCATGGCGAACACGACCCAGAAGCTCTGCGGCATCAGCGCGATCACGATCAGCAGGACGAGGCAGGCGATCATGCCGATGCGCAGGATCGGGATCCACCCCTTGCGCCCGGCGAGCCAGCCCGACAGGGGAGCGGCGAAGACGCCGATGAGAGCGGGCGGTGCGAGGAACAGCAGTGCGGCCGTGGCGGCGTCGAGTCCGAAGCCGTTGGTGCTGTCCTGGCTGAGCAGCACGACCGTGAAGTTGATCACGGCGAAGACGCTGGACAGCGTCAGCACGGTGGTGGCGAGCACGGGCCACACCTGGCGGGAGCGCAGGTGCTGGACGGCGATGAGCGGGGTGACGCGATTCTTCTCGATGAACCCGAACGCCACCAGCGCAACGATAGTGCCCGCGAGGTAGAGCATCGTGATCGGCGACAGCCAGCCGGCGCTGGGTCCGGACGAGACGAAGTAGGTCACGCTGATCAGGGCGATCGAGAGCACGGCTGCTCCCCACCAGTCCATCCGGCCGGGGGAGACGCCGCCGGAGGACGAGGGGATGACCAGGGCGACGCACACGATCGCGAGGATGCCCACGAGGAAGATGACGACGAAGATCGAGCGGAACCCGAAGGTCTCGCTCAGCAGTCCGCCGATGTAGCCGTCGACCCCGCCGACGCCGCCGTTGACGGCGGTGATGATGCCCAGCGTGGTTCCGAAGACCTTGGCGCTCAGCGATTCGCTGAGGATCACGTAGGCGAGCTGGAAGGCGGCGCTCGATGCGCCCTGCAGCACGCGCCCGATGAGGAGCACGGTCAGGTTCGGCGCGAACAGGCACAGCAGGGTGCCGATCGACAGCAGGCCGAGCACGATGAACAGCGCGCGCTTGCGGCCGATGAAGTCGCTCCAGCGCCCCAGCACCACTCCGCCGACCGCGCCGGCGACGAAGAACAGCGACGACACCTGCGACACCTGGCCGATGTCCTCGCCGAGCTGCGTCGCGATGTCGGGGAGGGCCGGGGTGATCATGCTCGCGTTGAGCTGGTACGAGAGCACGCCGAGGATCAGGGTCGCCACGAGTGCGACGGCCCGGGGGCCGTGGACGGGCTCTCGGGTGATCGGGCCCGGAGAGGCGGTGGGGGCGTGGGTGTGCACGGAGACTCCTTCGTCAGGGATGCCCTCGGGTGAGGCTTGTATGATGTTATACCTCTTCGGTCATACATGGTCAACGGGTGACTTCTCGTGCTTGAATACGGAGGGTGCTCAGACCGGAGCGGCCACGGAAGGAGCGCGATATGGCGAATGAGATCGATCGGTTCCTCGGTCGCAGCCTGACGAGCACCGTGGGGCAGCCGCTCCGTGTCGCGGTCTATTCGCGCATCGCCGACGGCATCCGCTCCGGGGTCTTCGAGCTCGGCTCGGCGCTTCCTCGCGAGACCGAACTGGGCGTCGCGCTGGGCGTCAGCCGCACGGTCGTGCGTGAAGCACTGATGCTCCTGGAAGAGGACGGCCTCATCATCACGCGGCGCGGTATCGGCCGGTTCGTCGCCGACGATCTGCCGCGGGTGGGGTTGGAAGAGCTGCGTCCTCTCGAGCAGGCGCTCTCCGACGGCGACGACGATGTGGTCGTGCGCCCGATCAACTTCGAGCTGCAGTCCACCACCGACTTCACCTCGAGCAAGCTGGCGCTCGATCCCGCGGCGAACACCTGGTTCCGGGAGGCCGTCGTGGAACGGCACGGCGAACCCGTCGCGATCCTGCAGGAGCACCTTCCCGCCGGTCGCTACCTGAGCGACATCAGCCAGGAGATCGCCGACGGGCTCGACAAGGCGGCGGCATCGTCGTCGAGTGTGCTCGCAGCCCTGCGCGAGCAGACCGGGGCGACCTTCGACTCGGCGGTGTGCGAGATCACCGTCAACGTCGTCGGCTCCTCCCGCGGCGCGCTCCTCGGTCTCCGGCCGGTCGATCCCGTGCTCATCCTCACCCAGACCGTGACCTGCGGCGGGCGGCCGGTGTACCTCGCCAAGTGCATCGTCTCCTCCCGCGTCGGCCACCTCTCCGTCGTCCAGACCACCTCCTGATTGCGAGTCCCCGTGACCACACCTCTTCCGCTCACCGTCGTGGGCAGCATCAACGTCGACCTGACCGCGCGCGCGGACCGGCTGCCGCAGGCCGGTGAGACCGTGGGCGGCGGCCGCCTGGTGCGGGAAGCGGGCGGCAAGGGAGCGAACCAGGCCGCCGCGGCCGCACGGCTCGGCGCGCGCGTGCGCATGATCGGCGCCGTCGGCACCGATGCCGACGGCGCGTGGATGCGAGCGGAGCTCGATGCGGCTGGAGTCGACACCGCCGGCATCCGGACCAGCGATGAGCTCACCGGTGTGGCCCTGATCGTCGTCGACCGCGAAGGCGAGAACCAGATCGCGGTCTGCGAAGGAGCGAACGGCCACGTCGACCTCGACGGTGTCGCGTTCGGTGCCGACGAGGCGGTGCTCGCGCAACTGGAGATCTCGATGGATCTCGTGGTCGAGCTCGCCGAGCGTGTTCCCGGATACCTGGCTCTCAACGCGGCACCCGCCCGCGACCTTCCCGAGGTGGTGCGCGAGCGTGCCGACCTGATCATCGTGAACGAGACCGAGTACGCGCTCATCCCCGCCCTGCGCACGGCGAAGCGCGTCGCCGTCACCTACGGTGCGGAGGGAGCCCGGCTGTTCGAGTCGGGTGTGGAGGTCGCGTCCGCCCCGGCGGTGAAGACCACGGTGGAGAACACGGTCGGAGCGGGAGACGCGTTCTGCGCCGCGCTCACGATCGGACTCGCCTCCGGCGTGCCCGCGGCGGACGCGCTCGCCGCCGCCTGCGCCGTCGGTGCGGCCGCGGTGGCCGACCCGCGCTCGCAGCCGTTGCTCTCCGCGTACGACACCTACCTCCCGCGCTGAGCGCCGATGGCGATGTCGGTCGCCGCGGATAGCCTGAACGGATGACCTCTCTTCTCACGGGCCCCGACGCCCGCGACCGCTGCGCCTGGGTGGGTGACGACGACGAGTACCGTCGCTACCACGATGAGGAATGGGGAACACCGTTGCACGGCGATCGTGCCCTGTTCGAGAAGATGGCGCTCGAGGGGTTCCAGGCCGGTCTCTCGTGGATCACGATCCTGCGCAAGCGACCGCGCTTCCGCGAGGTGTTCGCGGGCTTCGAGCCCGAGATCGTGTCCGAGTTCGGGGAAGACGACGTCGAGCGTCTGATGGCCGACGCGGGGATCATCCGCAATCGCGCGAAGATCGAGGCGACCATCGGCAACGCCCGCATCGTCCGGGGCATGGCCGAGGGAGAGTTCGACGCGCTGATGTGGTCGTTCGCGCCACCGGCGTCCGAGGTGCGACCGGCATCCTTCGCCGATGTTCCGGCAGTCACGGCGGAGTCGACGGCACTGAGCAAGGAGCTGCGTCGTCGCGGGTTCCGCTTCGTCGGTCCGACCACCATGTACGCGCTGATGCAATCGGGGGGCATGGTCGACGATCACATCGCGGGATGCTGGCGGGCGTGAGCCGTGGCGATGGGGAAATCTGCCCATCGAGCAGTATTCTGCGTCGCGGTTAGGATGAACGGGTGCTTCGTGGGCCGGTAGGCCCGCGGTCGAGAGAATCTGAGAGTGTCACCCTGGGGGGAACCGGGTATGAAGGCGTTGTCATGGATGCGCGAGCGACCCAAGACACTGGCGTCCGCCGCCGGGGTCACGGTCGGCGTCATCGCCATCACGACCATGGCCTTCACCTATGAGGGATTCCCCACCACCAAGGTCGACCTGAACGACGGCGGCGTCTGGATCACCAAGACCTCGAGCCTGCTCGTCGGCCACTTCAACAACGAGTCCACGATCCTCGACGGCGGTCTGCGCACGACGAGCGAGAACTACGACGTCCTCCAGGCTGCCGCCAACGTGCTCGTGGTCGACGACAGTGCGTCGACCGTGACCGCCGTCGACCCGGCGCGTGTGTCGCTCGGCGACTCCACGGTCATCCCTTCATCCGCGAAGGTGGCGTTGGGCGGCAGTACCGCGGCGATCCTCGACGAGGACTCCGGCGACCTCTGGGTGGTGCCCGTGAAGGGCATCTCCTCGTTCGAGATCGAGGCCGCCGAGCCGACCGCCGAGCTCGGTGACAGCGCGGACGTGACCGTCGGCGACGACGGCACGGTGTTCGGCCTCTCCGGGGAACGCGGCGAGGTCGTGACCGTCCCGGTCGACAACGAGGGCGCACCCGGTGACCCGTCGACCGCGTCGGTCGGCGAGCTCGACCTGTCGAAGCGCCCGACCATCACAGCGGTCGGACGCACCCCGGTCGTGCTCGATGCGGCCGGCGGGGTCGTCACGACACCCGGAGGCTTCCGCACCGAGGTCGCGGATGCGGCCGATGCCGTGCTGCAGCAGGCCTCCGCCGCGACCGACGCCGTCGCGATCGCCACCCCTTCGGCGCTCGTGCGCGTGCCGCTCGACGGGAGCGACCCCGAGCAGACCTCGGCGGGCAGTGCGGGTACTGCGGCCGCCCCGGTCTGGCTCCGCGGCTGCACGTACGGCGCCTGGGCGGGCTCCGCCACCTTCATCCGCGACTGCCCCGGCGACGGGAACGACGTGAACGCGCCGATCGACGGCGCCGAGGACTCGACGAGTCTGACGTTCCGCGTGAACCGCGACGTCATCATCCTCAACGACGCGATCGGCGGCGCCGCGTGGATGGCGAACGAGAGCCTGCAGCGCGTCGACAACTGGAACGACCTGACGCCGCCCGAGGGCGAGACCGAGAATCAGGACGACTCGACCGAGGAGACCGTCGAGACCACCCTCCCGGAGCGCAGCGAGGAGAACACGCCGCCCATCGCCGAGGACGACTCGTACGGCGTGCGCCCCGGCGCCACGACGCTGCTCCCCGTGCTCGACAACGACAACGACCCCGACGGCGACGTGCTGGTCGCCGCCCTCGCCGAGGCGCAGCCGTCGATCGGCACCGTGCAGCCGATCAACAACGGTGGTGCGCTGCAGATCGCGGTCGACGAGAAGGCCTCGGGCACCGCCACCTTCACATATGAGGTCGACGATGGGCGCAAGGGCAAGGACACCGCGGTCGTCACCCTCACGGTGCACGACTGGAACGAGAACTCCGCCCCCACCTCGAAGCGCAAGACCTCGCTCGCGGTCGAGAGCGGCGGCACGATCTCGTACAACATCCTCCCGGACTGGATCGACCCCGACGGCGACGACATCTACCTGAAGGACGTGGTCCCCGCCCCAGGCGACGAGGTCGACTTCCGCAAGGACGGGCAGATCACGTACAAGGCGACCGCGAGCCTGCAGGGCCGCAAGGATGTGCTGGTCACCGTCGCCGACGCGTCGGGAGAGGTCGGGACCGCGACGATCGCGCTCGACGTGCGCCCGCAGGGATCCACCAACCCGAAGACCAACGCCGACCACGTCGTCACGCGCGCGGGCGAGCAGGTCACGGTCGCCCCGCTGACCAACGACACCAGCGCCGGCCGTGAGCCGCTGCGCCTCAGTCGCGTGCTCGACACCGCCGGGGCGACCATCCTCCCCGACCTGCCGAACAAGACGTTCACGTTCTCCGCCGAGAAGACCGGCGTCTACTACGTGCAGTACCAGGTGACGACGGGGCCCAAGAACGGCGAGGGGCTGGTGCGCATCGACGTGCTGCCCGAGTCCGAGACCGATCTCCCGCCCGTCGCGGTGCGCGACGTCGCGCTGCTGCCCACCGGCGGCGATGTGCTGCTCGGGGTGCTCAACAACGACACCGACCCGGCGGGCGGCATCCTCGTCGTGCAGTCGGTCACGGTCGAGCCCAGCAGCGGCATCTCGGTCTCCGTGCTCAACCACGAGACCCTCCGCATCACCGATCAGGGCGCCCTCGACGAACCGGTGCGCATCGGATACCGCATCTCCAACGGGTCGAAGTCGGCCGACGGCGAGGTCGTCGTCATCCCGATCCCCGCGCCCGACGCGATCCTCCCGCCGATCGCCAACCCCGACACCGCCACCGTGCGGGTCGGCGACGTCGTGACGATCCCCGTGCTCGACAACGACTCGCACCCGAGCGAAGACGTCATGCACGTCGAGCCCGAGCTCGTCGAGACCGTCGATCCCGAGGACGGCGAGGCGTTCGTCTCGCAGGACGAGGTGCGCTTCAAGGCGGGGCCGGAGGCGAAGACCGTCTACCTCACCTACGAGGTCGCCGACTCGCGCATGCAGAAGGCCGCCGGTTACGTCACGATCCAGATCCTGCCGGTCGACGAGGAGACGAACGCCGCACCGCGGCCGCAGGACCTCACGGCACGCGCACTCGCGGGCACCGAGGTCAACATCGCCGTGCCGCTCGACGGCATCGACACCGACGGCGACTCGGTCGAACTGCTCGGCATCGACTCCAGCCCGGCCAAGGGGCGCATCACCGCGGTCGGGCCGAACTACTTCTCCTACGAGGCCGCGGAGGGCTCCTCCGGTGTCGACGCCTTCACATATCGTGTGCGCGATCGTCTGGGCAAGGAGGGCGTCGCCACGATCCGGGTGGGCATCGCCCCGGCCGAGAAGATCAACCAACCGCCGTATGCGGTGAAGGATGCCGTGGTGGTGCGTCCCGGCCGCGAGATCGCGGTGCCGGTGCTCGCCAACGACTCCGACCCGGAAGGCGACAAGCTCTCCCTCGTCAAGGACGGGCTGGAGGTCCCGGACGACCTCGAGGCTCGCGTCTCGGGCGACCGCGTGATCGTGAAGGTGCCGAACCGCGAGATGGAGACGTCTCTGCAGTACACGGTGAGCGACGCACGCGGTGCCACGGCGACGGCGACTCTCCAGATCACGGTCGACGAGGACGTGCCGCTGCAGGCGCCGGTCGCCCGTGACGATCGGCTGCAGCCGTCCGACCTCACCGACGGCGGGCTGTCCGCCGATCTCGAGATCCTCAAGAACGACGAGGATCCCGACGGCACGAAGGACAAGCTCGAGGTCACGGTCGACAGCGGGGGCACGCTGCTCGGCAACGGCAAGGTGCGCGTCACCGTGACCGACGAGCTGCAGCTGATCCGCTACACGCTCACCGATCCCGACGGGCTGCAGGCGTCCGCGTTCATCTTCGTGCCCTCGCGGGACGGGCTGCGTCCGGCGCTCACCTCCACCAAGCCGGTCGAGGTCGTCAGCGGCGAGACCAAGAAGCTCCCCCTGTCGGAGTACGTGACCGTGGCCGGCGGCGGCGAGGTGACGATCACCGAGAAGGCGAAGGTCAGCGCGAACAACGCCGACGGCTCCGATCTGCTCATCGACGGCCACACGCTGGTGTACACCTCGGCCGCGGGGTACTTCGGGCCCGACTCGCTCACCTTCGAGGTGACCGACGGCACCGGACCCGACGACCCCGAGGGGCGCAAGGCCACCCTCAGCATCCCGATCAACGTGCTGCCGCCGGAGAACCAGCAGCCGACGTTCGTGCAGGGACAGGTCAACGTCGCGCCGGGCGAGGCGGCGACCTCCCTCGACCTCGCGGCGCTCACCGACGACCCCGACCCCGAGGACAAGGGGAAGCACAAGTACTCCTTCGTCGGCGGCGACGGCAAGGGCATCTCCGCCAAGGTCGACGGCGACAAGCTGCTCGTCGAGGCATCGTCGAGCGCGAAGAAGGGCACGACGGCCACCCTCACGATCCGGGTCTCGGACGGCGAGACCGAACCGGTCGAAGGCACGGTCACCGCGCTCGTGACGGCATCGACGCGGTCCATGCCGACCGCCAACACCGACACCGTCTCCGAAGCCGACGCGGGCAAGAGCATCACGGTGAAGGCCCTCGCGAACGACTTCAACCCGTTCCCGGAGACGCCGCTCACCATCGTCGGCGCCGTGACGGAGTCGGGCCGCGGCGAGGCGTCGTTCACGAAGGACGAGGTCACCGTGACCCCGGCCGCGGGCTTCGTCGGCACGCTGGTCGTGCGCTACCGCATCCAGGATGCGACGGAAGACGCTGACCGCGAGGTGAACGGGCAGATCGTGGTGACCGTGCAGGACGTGCCGGCCGCACCGGGCGTCCCCACGATCTCCAGCGTGCAGGACCGCACGGTCGTGGTGTCGTACTCGGCGCCGTCGAACAACGGCTCGGAGATCACGAAGTACACCGTGAAGTCGGTGGGAGGGAACGCGTACTCCAAGGAGTGCCAGTCGACCACGTGCACGCTCGACGGCCTCACCAACAACGTCGAGTACACGTTCCAGGTCACCGCGACCAACCGCGTCGGCGAGTCCGCGCCGTCGAGCCTGTCGGAGCCGGCGCGCCCGGATGCGCGTCCGGACACCCCGAACCCGCCGTCGCTGAAGTTCGGCGACAAGTCGCTGCAGGTGGCGTGGACGACCCCGAGCACGCCGGGCTCGCCCGTCGACCGCTACACGCTCGAGATCTCGCCGGCACCGCCGTCGGGCATCACCCAGAAAGAGGTCACCGGCAACTCCCTCACCTGGGAGGGGCTGGAGAACGGCTCGAACTACCAGGTGCGGGTGCAGGCGCACAACCGCGCTCCCGACCCCTCCAGCTGGAGCGGCTGGTCGGCATCCGAGATCCCCGCAGGGCCGCCCAAGGCCGCTGCTGCACCGACCACGCAGCAGCTCGATCCCGTCGACAACCAGGCGCAGATGCAGGTGCAGTGGGTCGCGCCGGACAAGAACGGCGACGCGATCGACAGCTACCAGCTCGAGGTCATCTCGAACGGGCAGACCGTGCGCACGATCACCCCGGGCGCCCAGGCGACGAGTCAAGCCGTCGTGGTGCCGACCTCGGAGTCCGCGTACACCTACCGCATCCGCGCGCACAACAAGGCAGGGTGGGGTGACTGGAGTCCGGCATCCGCGCCGCGCCGCGGTGTCACCGCCCCGGGAGCGCCCACCAGCCTCAAGGTGGTGAAGGAGAACGACCGCGCACTGCAGATCAGCTACAACGAGGGCTCGCGCAATGGCGCGAAGACGAGTGAGGTCAGCTACCAGTACCGGCTCAACGGCGGTACCTGGACGGGCTTGTCGGGCACCACGATCGGCGGCCTCACGAACGGCCAGAACTACACCGTCGAACTCCGAGCAGTGGCCACCGTCGATGGGGTGACCTACTCGGGAGCGGTGTCGAACTCCGCGACCGGCAACCCCTACGGGCCCCCGAAGGCGCCGGCCGCGAGCGCGCGCCCGCTGACGACACAGGTCGAGTTGAACTGGAACGCCAGTGGATCTCCGAACGGCCGGAGCATCAGCGTCGTGCAGATCAGCATCGACGGCGGCGGCTGGGAGAACGTCGGCATCTCCGGCACCCGCAACGTCGGCAACGGCTACAACCAGGGCTACAGCATCAAGGTCCGCGCGCAGGACGCGGCGGGGCAGTGGACGTCCGAGGCCTCGGCATCGGCGAGCTCCGGGCCGCCGCCGGCACCGCGCGCGTGGGTGACCCGTGGCACCGCGGGCAACTGGCCGGGCCAGTGCACCGACGGCACGTGCGCGAAGTTCGTGATCAACACGTCGAACTTCCCGGGCGGCGACTACCAGGTGTGGTGCAACAGCAACGCTCCGAGCGCGGGCCCCCGCTTCGCCGGCGGCGGCACCTGGAGCATCCCGTCCAACGGCGCCGTGGAGATCAGCTGCTTCCACGGCATGGGCGGCCGTGGCTACGAGGTGTGGGTCACCATCGGCGGCACCGACTACGAGCATCGACAGTGGTAGCAGAACCCCTTTTCCCTCCGAGAGGAAGCAGTACCCCATGACAATGACCCCCGAGCAGGCCACCTGGTTCCAGGGCACGTTCCAGCGCCTCGTCGCGAACGTCGACAAGGCCGTGCAGGGCAAGCAGGAGATCGTCGGCCTCGTGCTGGCGTCGATGCTCGCCGAGGGACACGTGCTCCTCGAGGACGCACCGGGAACCGGCAAGACCAGCCTCGCCAAGGCGCTCGCCGCGACCGTGCAGGGCACGAGCGCGCGCATCCAGTTCACGCCCGACCTGCTGCCCTCCGACGTGACCGGTGTGACGATCTACGACCAGCAGTCGCATCGATTCGAGTTCCACAAGGGACCGATCTTCGCGTCGATCGTGCTGGCGGACGAGATCAACCGTGCCTCTCCGAAGACGCAGTCGGCGCTGCTCGAGGTCATGGAGGAGTCGCGGGTCACGGTCGACGGCGTCACCCACGAGACCGGGCGGCCCTTCCTCGTGATCGCGACCCAGAACCCGATCGAGCAGGCCGGGACGTACAAGCTCCCCGAGGCCCAGCTCGACCGCTTCCTCATCAAGACGTCGATCGGCTACCCCGACCTCGCCGTCACCGAGAGCATCCTCGCCGGTGCCTCCGACCGGAACCCGTCCGCGGGTCTTGCTGCCATCATCACGACGAGTGCCGTCGCCGACATGGCCGACCTCGCCGCCTCCGTGCACGTCGAGCCCGCCGTGCTCCGCTATGTGGCGGAGCTGGCCGAAGCGACTCGTGCGGACAGCGCGATCCGACTCGGCGTCTCGGTGCGCGGGGCGATCGCGATGGTCCGCATCGCCAAGGTGTGGGCGGCCGCGCAGGGGCGCCACTTCGTGCTCCCCGACGACATCAAGGCACTCGCGCGCCCCGTGTGGCAGCACCGTCTGCTGCTCGACGCCGAGGCGGAGTTCGCCGGCACGAACAGCGACACGGTGATCGCCCGCGTGCTCGACGCCGTCCCCGCTCCTCAGGCGCGAGCGGCGGCCTGATGACCGCGGAGGCCCTTCAGGCGTCGACACCGCAGACGGGACGCGACGCCGGATGGCGTGACATCGCGGCCGTCGTGGGTGCGCGCATCCTGAAGCGTCTCCGGATGATCGCGTCCGCGATCCGCCCGCTCGCCTGGGTGCTGATGGCCCTGGCCGTCGGATTCTGGGTGCTGGGGCAGATCGCCGGATGGGTGGAGTTCACGGTGGCCGCGGTCGTCATCGCGATCGCCCTCGCCCTGTGCGCGCTGTTCCTGATCGGCCGCACCGCCTACGACGTCGCGCTCGACCTCGCCCGCACCCGTGTGGTCGTGGGAGAGCGGGCGGTGGGCGCTCTGACCCTCGCCAACCGCGGCACCAGGGCGATCCTGCCGTCGCGCGTGGTGCTCCCGGTCGGCTCCGGGCGCGGCGAGTTCGGCATCCAGCGTCTCGCGCCCGGCGAAGAGGCGGAGGAGCTGTTCGCGATCCCCACGCAGAAGCGCGCCGTGGTCAAGGTCGGCCCGGTGAGCGTGGTGCGCGGCGACCCGCTCGGGCTCTTCGAGCGGGCGCACCAGCGCGACGACCCGGTCGACCTGTTCGTGCACCCGCGCACCGTGCTGTTCGACGGGCAGTCGCTCGGCTACCTGCGCGATCTGGAGGGTCTTCCCGCCGCCGATCTGTCGCGTGACGACGTGTCCTTCCACGCGCTCCTCGAATACCAGCCGGGCGACGACCTGCGACACGTGCACTGGCGCTCGACCGCGCGCACCGGCACCATGATGGTGCGTCAGTACGAGGAGACGCGACGCTCCCATTTCGTGATCGCCCTGTCGCGGTCGGGTGCCGAATACGCGGCCGCGGACGACTTCGAGCTGGCGATCTCGGCGGCGGGGTCCATCGGGCTCAGGGCCATCCGCGACTCGCAGCGCGTCGATGTGCGTGTGCAGGGCCGGGAGCTGCCGGCCGGCACCGGCAAGCAGCTGCTCGATTCGCTGTCGGCCATCGACAACAGCCGCGCGAGGGAGGGCGGGATCGCCGAGCTCGCCGGCATCGTCGCCGCCACCATGCCGCTCGCCAGCGTGGTCGTGCTCGTGTGCGGACCCCGGGTGAGCGCGGATGATCTTCGTCTGGCGTGCTCGCGGCTGCCGTTCGGTGCTCGTGTGCTCGCGGTCGTCGCCGACGTCACGGCCACGGCTCCGACGCTGCGGCGGATCGGCGAGGCCGACGTCGTCACGGTCGGCGCGCTCGACCAACTCCCCCTCGCCCTGCAGAAGGTGCTCGCATGACCGCGCCGACCGCGGCACCGGTCGCCCTCGCCCCACGCCGCTGGATCCTCGACCTCGGGGCCACGACGCTCCTGGTGGCGACCGCACTGGTCGGCTTCTGGCCGACGTTCGCGGGTCCCTCATTCCTTCCCGCGGTCGTCGGCGGCATCCTGATCGGGCTCGCGATCGCCGCGGTCTCGACCTGGCGGCGCTGGGGCATCCTGATCATCGCCGGTCTCACGGTCGCGGCGTACTTCGTCTTCGGCGGGGCGCTCGCCCTGCCGCAGACGTCGATCCTCGGATTCATCCCGACCCTCGAGACGCTGCAGAAGCTCGCCGTCGGCACGGTCACCGCGTGGAAGCAGCTGCTCACGACCGTCGCCCCGGTGGCCGCGGCGGACGGACATCTCGTGGTGCCGTTCCTGCTGGCGCTCGTGGTCACCACGATCACCGCCTCCCTCGCTCTGCGTCTCGCACACGTCGCGTGGGCGCTGCTGCCGGCGGGCGTGCTGCTGATGCTCGTGATCGCGCTGGGCACGCCCGAGCCCGCGTTCCCGCTGGTGCAGGGCCTCGTGTTCGCTCTGGTGAGCATGGCCTGGCTGGCCCTGCGGCAGCTGTGGGCACCGCAGAACACCGCGGTGTCGGTGAGCGAGGTCGATCCGTCCCGTGCGTCGCACATGCGCACCCGTCGCCTGCTCGCCGGTGTCGCCGTGCTGGCGGTCGCCGGTGGTGTGGGTGTCGCGGCGAGTGCGATCGCCGCTCCGGCCGAACCCCGGCACGTGTTCCGTGACGTGATCATCCCGCCGTTCGACATCCGCGACTATCCGAGTCCGCTGCAGGCGTTCCGCAAGAACGTGCGCGACGAGGCCGACGAGACGCTGTTCACGGTGCAGGGACTGCCCAAGGGAGCACGCATCCGCACCGCCGTCATGGACCAGTTCGACGGCATGGTCTACAACGTCACCGATGGCGGTCCCACGTCGTCGAGCGCGTTCGCCCCCCTGCGCTCGAACATGTCGCCGGATGCCGAGGGCATCCCGGTCACGCTGAAGTTCGCGATCGACGGCTACCGCGGGGTGTGGATGCCGACCGCGGGTGCGCTGTCCGAGATCCGCTTCGACGGCGACGACGCCGAGCAACTGCGCCGCGGCACCTATGTGAACACCGTCACGGGTACGGCGGTGGCGACGGCGGGACTGACCAAGGGCGATGAATACGCCGTCGACGCCGTGATGCCGGTCGCTCCGGACGACGAGCAGCTCGCCGAGGTGCCGTTCGGCAGGGTCTCGATGCCGAAGCCCAGCAACGTGCCCGAAGAGCTCACGTCGCTCGCGGCCGAGACCGTGTCGGGTGCCGAGACGCCGATCGAGCAGGTGCGGGCGCTGGAGAACTTCCTCTCCGAGGGCGGCTTCTTCAGCCACGGCCTGGAGGGCGAGGTGCTGTCCCGCGCCGGGCACACCGCGGAACGCATCTCGACACTGGTGGGGGCGGACCAGATGGTCGGCGACGACGAGCAGTACGCGGTGGCGATGGCATTGCTGGCCGGACAGCTCGACATCCCCGCTCGCGTGGTCATGGGGTACTACCCCGACGAGGAGCAGGCCGGCGAGGCCGTGTTCGAGGCCACCGGCGACAACGTGCATGCGTGGGTCGAGGTGAACTTCGCGGGCATCGGATGGGTCACCTTCAATCCCACGCCGCCCGAAGACCAGGTGCCCAACGACCAGAACACCAAGCCGCGCGTCGACCCGAAGCCGCAGGTGCTGCAGCCGCCGCCTCCGCCGCAGGAGCCCGTCGACCTGCCGCCGACCCTCCCCGACGACCGCGAATCCGAGGACGAGAGCCTCAACCTCGCCGGAATCATCGGTGCGATCCTCCTCGTCGGCGGCATCTCGCTCGCCGTGATCGCCCTGCTCGCGTCGCCGTTCATCGTGATCGGCGCGTGGAAGGCCGGGAGGCGCCGCTCGCGCAGGGCCGCGGCACGCACGTCCGACCGGATCAGCGGAGGATGGGACGAGCTGACCGACCGCGCGATCGACTACGGTGCACCGCTCCCCACGGGCGGCACCCGCAGCGAGGAGGCCGCGGTGGTGGCATCCGCGCTCGCCGTTCCGCAGGTGACCGCGCTCGCCGAGCGCGCCGACTCCGACGTGTTCGGTCCCGCCGAGCCGACGCCGCAGGATGTCGATTCCTTCTGGCGCGAGGTCGACGAGATCGTCGGCGGTCTGGGGAAGGAAGCCGGGTTCTGGAAGCGCATCAAGGCGCGCCTCAGCGTGCGCTCCCTGCTCGGCGGCACGGCGATCTCGCACGGACTGCAGAACCTGAAGGACGCGGCGGCCGCGCGCGTGCGCCGCGAACCTGGCACCATCGACAACAACCCCGGCACGACGCCCCCGTCCTCCGAGAGGGAGACCCCATGACGCAGCCCGCGCTCGAACAGATCGCGCCGATCTCCCGTCGCGCGGTCGCCTACGTCATCGACGCCCTGATCGCGGGAGGTCTGGGCATCCTGCTCGGCGGAGGACTGCTGGTCGCGGTGTCGCTCTCGGGTGGGCTCGCCGCGTCGATCACGATGCTGCTCATCGGCGGCCCCATCGTGGGTGTGGTGCTCCTGGCGTGGTTCATCGTCTACACGGTGATGCAGGCGGGCACGGGGTCGATCGGCATGCGGGCGCAGGGGCTGCGGCTGGTCTCGGCGACCGATGGCGCAGCGCTGGGCTTCGGTCGGGCGCTGCTGCGCAACGTCATCTTCGGCCTCGCCGCGGCGATCGTCGTCGGATACTTCAGCCCGTTGTTCGACGGTTCCGGGCGCTTCCAGGGGTGGCACGACAAGGTCGCCGGCGCTCTCATGCTCGATGCCCGCGTTCCCACGCCCGAGCCCGAGGTCGAGGCCGCGCCCGTCGTGGAGGCCCCGCCGCTGCTGCCGGCACCCTCGTTCGAGCGGCTCCCTCCGGCGCCGATGCCTGGCTTCGCTCCGGCGACACCGGCACCACTCGCGTCTCCGGAGCAGCCCGAGGTCTCCGCGGCTGTGGCTGCGGCTCGCAGCTTCGCGGCTCCCGCATCGGACTCCGGGATGATCGCGTACGTTCCCGGAGTGACGCAGGATGCCCCGCCCCCGCGCCCGTCCGCACCGGTGGTCCCGCCTGCTCCGCCGGTCCCGCCTCTTCCTGCGGCGGCTCCCGTCACGTCCGCGCCGGTGGTACCCCCGACGCCCGCAGCGCCGCCCGTCGCTCCCGCTCCTCCCGTCCCGGACGCCGCCGCCGGACCCGTCGATGACGACGACCTGGAGGAGACGCGCATCAGCATCCCCGGCCACCGGCTCATCTTCACGTGGGACGACGGCACCCGTATCCCGGTCTCGCGCCGCACGGTCTTCGGCCGCAACCCCGCGCCCGAGGAGGGCGCTCTCGTGGTGCCGGTGCGCGACGAAACCCTCTCCCTGTCGAAGACGCACTTCGAGGCCGCGGCCGAGACGTCGGGCGGCTGGATCCTCGATCGGCACTCGACGAACGGCATGACGATCGTCCGCGACGGACAGCGCATCGCGTGTCCCGCCGGTCAGCGCGTGCCGGTCAAGCTCGGCGACGTGATCGAGATCGGGGATCGCGTCGTCATGATCGGAGGCTACGCATGACCCTCCCGCTGATCGTCGCCACGGGTGCGGCGACCCATCCCGGTCTCCGTCGACCGCTCAACGAGGACTCCCATCTGGCGGCCTCGCCCCTGTTCCTCGTCGCCGACGGCATGGGAGGACACGAGGCGGGCGAACGCGCGAGCGCCGCCGTCATCGAGGAGTTCGCCCGGTATATCGGGCGTGCCGACGTCGAACTCGACGATCTGCTCGACGCGCTGTCGCGGGCACGGCGGGCCGTCGAGGCGTTGTCCGGCGGTGGGAACGGCCGGGCCGGCACCACGCTCAGCGGTGTCGCGGTCGCGTCGGTGGAGGGCATGGGCTACTGGCTCACGGTGAACATCGGCGACTCGCGCACCTACCGTTTCGCCGACGGCGCGCTCGAGCAGATCAGCGTCGACCACTCGGTCGTGCAGGAGCTCATCGAGTCGGGCGAGCTCACCGCCGCAGAGGCGGCGACCGATCGCCGTCGCAACATCATCACGCGTGCGATCGGTGCGAGCAGCACCGGCGACGCGGACTACTGGCTGTTCCCCGCAGAACTGGGGGATCGCATGCTGATCTGCTCCGACGGACTGACCACCGAGGTCTCGGACGCGCGGATCCAGCGGATACTGGGATCGGAGTCGGACCCGCAGCGGGCGGCGGACATCCTGGTCGACGAAGCCGTGCAGGCGGGGGGCCGGGACAACGTCACCGTCGTGATCGTCGATGCCGTGTCGGTGGCCTCGCGGCCCGGCACGCTGCTCCACGCCGATGACATCGACGCCGATACACGCCCGCGAGAAGCGGCAGCAGGAGGGGTTCGCTGATGCAGACGATCTACCGACCGGGACAGTGGTACCTGATCGTGATTCCTGGCGCTCTGGTGGCGCTGCCACCCGAGGTCTCCGGTGCGACGGTCACCGCCCTGTGGGAGCGGCTGCCGCGCGAGCGGAGCCTGGCGACGGTTATCGACGTGCTCACCACGCAGGCGGGCGGCTCCTTCGCCGACATGCCGTCGTTCGCGGCCGCCGTCTTGGAGGGGACCGATGCGCGCGTGGCCGTGCGCGGCGACCTCGCGGTGCGTGTGGCGGGTGGGGATGCCGCGACGCAGACCTTCTCGGGCGCCGATGTGACGACGTGGAGCGAACGCTTCGTCCCCGGTGTCGCGAACGTCGAGATCACCGTGGGTCAGGAAGTGCCGGGATCCGCTCTTCCGGTCCAGAGTGGCATCGTGATGGCCGGCTCCGTCCGCGCCGAGATCGAACCGGCCGACGCCGATGCGGTCGTGGTCTCCGCGGGTCCTGCGCCGGTGCTCGAGCCGGCACCGGCCGCCGAGGTGCCGTCCGCGCCGGTCGCGGACGCCGACGTTCCGGTCCCACCGCTGGCCGTGGGCATCGCCCCGGTCGCCGCCGCGATCCCGCCGGTCGTCCCCGTTCCCGCTCCCGCTCCCGTTCCGACGCTCCCGGACCTGCCCGGGGCCGGTGTCATCGACGCCACCCTCGTGCCGGGCGAGGCGACGTTCGCTCCGCCGGAGGACGAGTTCGACCACCTGTGGGGCGAGACCGTGCACACCCCCATCGAGGAGGCGGCGGTGCGTCCGCGCGAGGAGCCGGAGACCCCTGCCGGCGACGCCGCCCTCATCGCGGGCGACCACGACGGGTCGACGATCTCGGCCGATGAGCTCCGCAGCATCCGCCAGCCCGCGGCGGATGCGCCCGACGCCCCGACCGAGGTCATCCCCGTGGCCGAGACCGCTCCCGCCGCGACGGGACGCATCCGGGTGTCCTCCGGCCAGGTCGTCGCGCTCGACCGCACGGTCATTATCGGCCGTCGTCCGCGCTCCACGAGGGCGAGCGGGGCGAACCTGCCGCACCTGATCGCCGTCGAGAGCCCGCAGCAGGACATCTCGCGCAGCCACCTCGAGATCCGTCCGGAGGGCGACACGGTCGTCGTGATCGACCTGCACACCACGAACGGGTCGACGCTGCTTCGTCCGGGTGCCGATCCGGTGCGGCTGCACCCCGGCGAGCAGACGCTGGTCCTCTCCGGGGATGTGGTGGATCTCGGCGACGGGGTGACCGTCGCCTTCGAGGACCTGCCGTGAATCGTCGCCCGTCACCACCGCCCAGCCTGCCCGGCTTCACGTATGTGGAACCGCTGGGCACGGGTGGGTTCGCCGATGTGTTCCTGTACGAGCAGGAGATGCCGCGTCGTCGGGTCGCGGTGAAGGTGCTGCTCGCCGACCGCATCTCGAGCGGCGCCGCGCAGGAGTTCGCCGACGAGGCGAACGTGATGGCGATGCTGTCGACGCACCCGGCGATCGTCACGATCTACCAGGCGGGCGTCGCCGGCGACGGTCGGCCGTACCTGGTGATGGAGTACTGCCCGCGGCCGAACCTGCAGATCCGCTCCCGCAAGGAGCCGTTCTCGGTCGCCGAGGCCCTGCGCGTCGGCATCCAGGTGGCGGGCGCCGTCGAGACCGCGCACCGTGCGGGTGTGCTGCACCGCGACATCAAGCCGGCCAACATCCTCGTCACGGAGTACAACCGTCCGGCACTCACCGACTTCGGCATCGCGTCCACGACCGGTGCGACGGGCGAATCCTCGGGCATGTCGATCCCGTGGTCGCCGCCCGAGTCGTTCGCGGAGCCGCCGCAGAGCGGGCCCCGCACGGATGTCTGGGCGCTCGGTGCCACGCTCTACACGCTGCTCGCCGGTCGCTCGCCGTTCGAGCGGCCGGGGGAGCGCAATTCCAGCGCCGACCTGATCGAGCGCATCGAGCGGGCGGCGCTGCCGTCGCTGGCCCGGCCGGATTCGCCGGCGAGCCTGCAGCGGCTGCTCGACCGTGCGATGGCGAAGAACCCCGACGATCGCTTCCCCAGTGCGGTGGCGTTCGCCCGTGCGCTGCAGAAGGTGCAGATCGAGCTCTCCCACTCCGTCACGCCGATCGACATCGTCGACGATCACCCGCCCGCGGAAGACCTCGACGACGACGGCGACGGCCTCACGCGGGTGCGGGAGATCGTCAGCATCGATCCGGGGATCGTGAACGCCACGCGTCCGTCCGCGGCGACGCAGCCGAAGGGCCCGTCGGTGGTGGTCCCGGCTGCTCCGCGCTTCGAGGCGCCGCCGCGTTCCGACGCCGAGGTGGAGCAGACGCAGCGCCGCGACACGGGGAGCCCGGCTCCGACGTCGACCGCGACGCCCGCGCCCGCTGCGGCACCGGACAGCCGGGACGACCGGACGATCGTGCGCCCGCCGCAGGTCGTGCAGGCGCAGGAGCAGGTCGCCGCGCCGCCGCTCGTGCCGGTGCCGCCCGCCGCGCCCGCATCCGCTGATCCGGTCGCGCAGCCGTCGCGCAGCCGCCGGGGCCTGTGGATCACGCTCGCCGCGGCCGGCGTCGTGGTGGTCGTCGGCGGCATCATCGGCCTGAACGCGCTCGTCGCGGGACTGGGTCCGACGCCGAAGCCGGAGAGCAGCGCGCAGACCGTCGACCCGCAGAACCCGGTGTCGGATGCGGTGCCCCGGGTGACCGACCTGGTCGGCACGCGCGCGGGCGATCAGGTGACGTTCACGTGGACGAATCCGACTCCGCTCGACGATGACAGCTACATCTGGACCGAGACGGGCGGCGCCGCCGACGGCGCGGTCTCCCAGGCTCCCGACGCGACGGTCACGTTCACGCCGGCATCGTCGGGCGAGGTGTGCATCGAGGTGATGCTGCGTCGCGGCGACGGGCGCGCCTCCGAGCCGGTCAAGGGATGCGTCCAATGACCGCCGCCGCAGGGGTGACGGTCGAGTTCGCCGGCGAGTACTTCCCGATCGAGCCCGGACGGCGGTTCGTCGTCGGCCGCGAGGGCGATCTCGAGCTCGACGACAACCTGTTCCTGCACCGTCACTTCCTCGAGATCAGCGACGGCGACGGGCTCTGGTGGCTCACGAACATCGGCACCCGGCTCACCGCGACCGTGACCGACTCGGCCGGAGGAGTGCAGGCGTGGCTCGCCCCGGGGGCGCGGCTGCCGCTGGTGTTCGAGACCACCACGGTCGTGTTCAGCGCCGGACCGACCACCTACGAGCTGATCCTGCACGCCGCGGAGCCGACGTTCCGTGCGACCAAGCGCGAGCACGACGACGGCGGGGCCTCGACGATCGGCGATGTGCCCCTCACGCCGAGTCAGAAGCTGCTCATCCTCGCCCTCGCCGAGCCCCAGCTGCGTCGCGACGGCACCGGCATGAGCGAGATCCCCTCCTCGGCCACGGCGGCTGCGCGGCTGGGGTGGACGGTCACGCGGTTCAACCGCAAGCTCGACAACGTGTGCGACAAGCTCGATCGCATCGGTGTGCCCGGGATGCGCGGCGGGCAGCGCAGCTTCGCGACCAATCGACGTGCGCGACTGGTGGAGCATGTGATCGCCTCACGCATGGTGAGCAAGGACGACCTCCCGCTGCTGGACGCTCCGCAGCCGAGTGAGGCAGAGGGAGACATCGAGTGAAGGTACGGCTGACCCTGCTGCGTCAGGGCGCGGCATCCAGCGACATCGAGGTCACGGCGGAGAGCACGGCGACGATCGGCGAGATCGCCTCGATGATCGTCCGTGCGGATCCGCTCGCCTCGTTCGCGACGGCGGATCCGTCCGCGGTCACGATCGAGGCGTACAGCTCGATCGTGTCGGGGGCGGGCGATCTGCTCGCGCCCGAGTCGACGTTCGCCCATGTCGGCCTTGCGCACGGCGCGACCATCCGCGTCGTCCCCGCGACCTACCAGCCGCGTCCGGTGATCGGGCGGATGGAGGTCGGTGCGGGTCCCGGGGCACGCTCGATCGCCCTGACCCGCGGCACGATCATCCTCGGTCGCGACGAGTCCAGCGATGTCGTGATCGACGATCCGCTGGTGTCGAAGCGGCATGCACGACTCGAGATCGGCGACCGGGTCGAGCTGATCGACCTGAACTCCGCGAACGGGATCCTCGTCGACGGCGCCTCGGTCGTGCGTCTGGTCGCCGCCGACGGCGAGCTCTCCGCCGTGATCGGCGACACGCCCATCAGGGTCACCGTCGAAGCCGACGCCGCTGCCCCCTCGGCCGCCGTCGCCTCGATCCGGCAGGTGGAGTTCGTGCGCTCGCCGCGGGTCGAGGAGAGGTATCTGGGCGAGGAGCTCGACGGTACCGACCTCCCGGTCCCCGCGCGCAAGCAGCCCTTCCCGCTGCTCACGCTCGTGGCGCCGCTGCTCATGGGCGGCGCGATGTACGCGTTCACGCAGAGCCTGCTGTCGATCATGTTCGTGGCGCTGTCGCCACTGCTGATGGTGGGCACCTGGCTGACGACGAAGAGCCAGCAGAAGCGCGAGCTCGAAGAGGACAAGAAGCGCTTCGAGGAGCAGCTGGAGCGCCTCGATGCCCGCCTGCAGAGCGAGCGCGAGCGCGAGATCGCCGTGCGCCGCTTGGAGGTCCCGCTGCTGCGCGAGGTCAGCGATGCCGCTCTCGCCGCCGGACCCACGATCTGGACGCGTCGGGCCGAGCACTGGTCGTTCCTGCATGTGCGCCTCGGGATCGGCGACACCACGTCGCGCAGCTCGGTCAAGGACTCCAATGGCCGGGATCGCGCGATCCCGGAGTACGTGGAGAAGCTGGATGCGGTGGTCGATGCGACCAGGATCGTGCCGCAGGTGCCGATCCTCGAGGATCTGACCGATGTCGGCGCTCTCGGCATCGCAGGTCTCGGCGGACGTTCGACCGGCTACGCGCGGGCGCTGCTCGCGCAGATCGCCGGACTCCACGCGCCGGCCGATGTCGGCGTGGTGGGGCTGTGGGGGCCGCGCTGGGGCGCGCAGCTGGCCGATGCGAAGTGGCTGCCGCACGCGTGGTCGGCGCAGGCCGTGCTCGGGGTGCAGCCGATCGGCGATGGACCCACCTCGGCCGGGCAGATCGTCGCCCGCCTGGAGGAGCTGATCACCACGCGCTCCACCCGCGGCGGGGACGCCGTGGAGCTCGGGGCGCTGCAGGCCGAGAAGGCCGCGACCAACAGCGGCTCGAAGGTCGGCGAGAGCTCGTCGCGCAACACGTACGACTCGGTGCCCAAGCCCGCGATCGTCGTGCTGATCGCGCCCGATGCACCGGTCGACCGCGGTCGTCTCATCCAGTTGTCCGAGCGCGCTGCGAAGCGGGGCATCTTCCCGGTGTGGCTGACCGAGGATGCGGCGGCGCTCCCGGCGTCGTGCCGCACGTTCGTCGAGCTCGGTGCGACCGACAGCGCACACTTCGTGCGACTGGGTGAGGTGATCGAGGATCTGACCGTCGACGAGCTCACCCGTGAGCAGTTCGCGGTGTTCGCCCGGGCGCTCGCCCGTCTGACGGATGCCGGAGAGGTCGCGCTCGATCGCAGCGACGTGCCGCGCACCATCTCGATGCTGCATCTGCTCGGCCGCGACATGGCGACGCAGCCGGAGAGCGTGGTCGACCGCTGGACTCAGAACGATTCGCTCCATTCGCGACGCGCGTCCGGCTCGGCACGGCGCTACCAGCCCAAGCTGCGCGCCCTCGTCGGCGCGGGGGCAGACGGTGCACTGCAGCTCGACCTGCGCCAACAGGGTCCTCATGCCCTCGTCGGCGGCACCACCGGTTCGGGCAAGAGCGAGTTCCTGCAGGCGTGGGTGCTGGGCATGGCCACCGAGTACAGTCCGGAACGGCTCACGTTCCTTTTCGTCGACTACAAGGGCGGCTCGGCGTTCGCGGACTGCACGAGCCTGCCGCACTGCGTCGGCATCGTCACCGACCTGAACGAGCATCTGGTGCGCCGCGTGCTGGTGAGCCTCCGGGCGGAGCTGCACCACCGGGAGCACCTGTTCAACCGCAAGAAGGCGAAGGACATCCTGGAGCTGGAGCGTGCGGGCGATCCGCAGGCGCCGCCGGCTCTGGTGCTGGTGATCGACGAGTTCGCCGCCCTCGCCAAGGAGGTGCCGGAGTTCGTCGACGGTGTGATCGACATCGCCCAGCGCGGTCGTTCACTCGGCATCCACCTGATCATGGCCACGCAGCGCCCGGCCGGTGTGATCAAGGACAACCTGCGCGCGAACACGAACCTCCGCGTCGCGCTGCGGATGGCCGATGAGACCGACAGCAACGACGTGATCGGCACGAAGGATGCGTCGCTGTTCGACCCGGGCACTCCCGGTCGCGGCATCGCGAAGACCGGACCGGGTCGGATGACGCTGTTCCAGTCGGCCTATGCGGGCGGATGGAGCCTCGGCGAGAGCGAGGGGGTCGATGTGGCGATCACTGCGTTCGGGGCGACCGATCAGGGGCCGTGGGAGCTGCCGATCGACGAGAACGCGGTCGTGATCGATGAGGACCTCGGTCCGAACGATCAGCAGCGGCTGGTGAGCACGATGGTGCTGGCGGCGCAGGCGGCCGAGGTCGCGCCTCCGCGGCGGCCGTGGCTGGATGAGCTCGCCCCGACGTTCGATCAGCTCAAGCTGCCGCAGCGCACCGATGCGGCCCTGCTGCTCGGTGTGGTCGATCAGCCCGAGCGCCAGGAGCAGGTGCCGTTCCACTTCCTGCCCGACACCGAGGGGCACATGGTGATCTACGGCACCAGTGGTGCCGGCAAGAGCGCCGCGCTGCGCACGCTCGCGGTCTCGGCGGGCATCACCCCTCGTGGCGGCCCCGTGCAGGTGTACGGGCTCGACTTCGGTTCCGGCGCGCTGCGGATGCTGGAGCCGCTGCCGCATGTCGGCTCGATCATCGCGGGTGATGACGCCGAGCGGGTGGCGCGCCTGTTCGCGACGCTGCGGACCGAGCTGGACCGCCGCGGCGACGCCTACTCCGCGGTGGGTGCGGCGACGCTGACGGAGTACCGCGCCCTGTCGGGCAAGACGGATGAGCCGCGCATCGTCGTGCTCATCGACGGGTTCGCGGCGTTCCGCAACGACTACGAGGCCGTGATCGGACGCGCCGACACCTACAACGCACTGCAGGAGGTGCTGTCGGACGGGCGTGCGGTCGGCATCCACGTGGTGCTGTCGGCCGACCGTTTCCAGAGCATCCCGAGTGCGTTGAACGCGATGATCCAGCGTCGTGTGGTGCTGCGCATGTCCGACACCGATGCGTACAACATCCTGAACGTGCCGAAGGACGTGCTCACGCCGGACTCGGTGCCGGGTCGGGCGATCGTCGGCGAGAACGAGGCGCAGATCGCGATCATCGGCGGCACGCGCAGCATGAAGGAGCAGTCCCTCGCGATCGAGCGGATGGCGTCGTCGATGTCCCGCCGGGGTGTTCCGGAGGCTCCGCCCGTGCGGGCGCTGCCGGTGAGCTACGGCGTGGACGATCTCCCCGCGGCGATCGGCGACCAGCTCGTCGTCGGGCTCTCGGATGCCGATCTCGGCCCGTTCGGGATCGAGCCGACCGGGACGTTCGTCATCGCCGGACCTCCCGCGAGCGGGAAGAGCAACGCGCTCGCCGCGATCACCCAGCAGGTGCTGCGTGCCCGACCGGGTACGCCGACGCTGTTCCTGGGGTCGTCGCGGTCGCCCGCGAAGAGCGCGGTGGCGTGGACGGCCTCGGCGGCCGACGGCATCAGCGGCACCGCGGCGGTGGCTGAGATCGTGGCCAAGGCCGAGGCGGGGCTGAAGCCGGTCGTGGCGGTCGAGGGCGTCGCGGAGTTCGCGTCGTCACTGCTGGAGATCCCGCTGTCCGATCTGGTCAAGCGTGCGGGCCGAGGCGAGCTGCTGCTGCTGTTCACCGGCGACACGAGCGAGTGGACGAGCAATTTCGGCCTGCTGGGCGAGATCAAGCAGGCCCGCCGCGGGGTGGTGCTGCAGCCCGAGACCATCGACGGCGAGCTGGTGCTCAAGGCGCCGCTGCCGCGCATCGGCCGGGGCGAGTTCCCGGTGGGTCGTGCGGTGCTCGCGCAGCGCGGCAAGATCGTGCGGGTGCAGTTCCCGCTCGTGATCCCGGAGACCGTCTGAACGGCGGGCGGCGCCGATGGGGACTTCTCCCCATTGGCGCACCGGAACCCCTTCGTTACTCTCGAAGGACGAGAACACCCTCCGGCTCCCGCCGGGGCGACCGGAAGGCAACACCATGACGAACCTCAAAGTCAGCTACGCCGATATGCAGGATGCTGCTGCTCGTCTCCGCACGGGTCAGCAGGACATCGAGACGCAGCTGAAGAACCTCCGCGCGTACGTCTCGCAGCTCGTCTCGGGCGGCTTCGTGACCACGTCCGCCTCGGGTGCGTTCGACGCGTCCTACGCCCAGTTCAACCAGGGTGCGACCGCGACCATCGCGGGCATCGAGGGCATGGCCCGCTTCCTCGACGTGGCAGCCCAGTCGCTGCAGTCGACGGACGAGCAGCTGGCCGCGCAGATCCGCCAGTAAGCACGAACACGAGAAGAGGGGATGCCGAGTGGTGTCCCCTCTTCTCGTGTGCACGGGCAGTGATCTGGAAGGAAGGACGGCTATGTCGCAGAGTGCTCCGAGTTCCCGTCGTCGGGCGGTGGTCGCCGGTGTTCTCGCCGCTGGGTGCGTTATCGCAGCCATCGGTTTCGGGCTCATGACGGCGGGTGTGGGAATGCCGCGCATCCCGCCCGAGGGGATCAGGGTCACGGTCCCGAAGTACCTCACCGTGAGCGATGACGACGGCCGCAGCGCCAGGCTCTTCACCTCCTTCGACGGGGAGGCGCTGGTCGATGGTGAGATCGTGCGTCTGGATGTGCTCGACACTCAGGCGCAGGTGCCGGACGGTGTCCCCATCGATGCCGAGTCGGCGATGATCATGCCGGGGGAGGCGCCGCCGCGGAACCGCACCGTGCGCGGGCAGGGCGTCGATGCCGATGGTGAGGCGATACACCTCTATGACAAAGTCGTCCCCTACGTGCAGTTCGAGGGCGATCTCCTGCTGCCGGAGGACACGAGCCCGGACGGGGAGCGTGTGGCGGCGATGCAGATCACCGGAGTGTTCGTGCAGACGGATGATCCCGCGGTGTCGCGCATCTTCCCCGCCTACAACGCGACCTTGCGGTCCGACAGCGGCGCGGAGGAGGAGGTGCCTCAGTGGGATATGGAGTTCGATTTCGCGGCCGCACACGCTCAGGGGCGCACCAATCTACCGCTCCCGCTCGGGTGGTACGCGTCGCCCTTCGCTCACGGTCTGGACGCGGCGGCCCCGTGGATGCTCGGCGGGAGCGTGGTCGTTGGGCTGGTCGCGCTCGTGATCGCTCGACGAGCGCACCTCAAGGCGCGGGACGAGGGCCTGCTGCGGACGTGATCTCTCGCGTGGGGGTACCGATCGCGATCAGCGTGCGGTGGCGTCTGCCAGGTGTCGCGCGTTGTGGTTCAAGACCTTCACGATGATGCCGTGACGGCGCAGCTCGGCGACGGTGCGAGCGCCCTCGTCGCTGTCACGGCCGAGCGCGGCGATGGTCGCCACGACCAGCACGTCACCGGCGTGCAGCGTGCCGATGAGGCGGGTGAGTCGCTCACTCCAGCTCTCCAGGATGTCGGGTGCGGGGTGGCGGAAGCCTTCGATCGGCACGCCGAACCGGGTGAGGTCGGCGCGCTGCTCGACCACCGAGGGCATGTCGTCCCTGGACACGACCAGCCCGACCAGGCGGGAGCCGTCGGGGCGGGCGAGCCAGAAGTTGCGGTTCTCCTGCAGTTCCGTGAAGCACTTGGGGCATTCCGCCGCCGCGTGCGGAAGATGCAGTGGGCTCGTCAGGGCATCATCGACGGATGCCGCCGTCGTCGTCTCGTTCGCTTCGCTCATCGCGCACCTCCGCCTCCATTGTGCCCTGTTCCCGGCGACGATGGAGCGCGCTTCCCGTCGATGTGGATCAGGGGGTGCCGCTGTTCGCGGCGGACGTGATCTCGGCTTCCTGCGTCTCGAAGGCGGTGGCGGAGTCTCGGGCGACGACGCCCGCACCCGCCGTCATGCTCTGCAGCTGCAGCAGGGATGCCTTGGCCCACATCGCCCAGGTGTCGGCGGCGGCGGATACCGCGGAGCTGCCGCAGGCGCCGAGCACGAGGTCGACGTCGAGGCTGAGGCCCCACGCGGTGCTCTGCAGCGTGCTGCCGGTCGCACCGACGGCGGCGGAGTCGAACTGGAGATCGGTCATCACGGCACCTTCACATCGTCGGGAGAGTACGTCTCGGTGGGATCGGGCTGCGGGTCGAACAGGCCGATGCTGACGCCGGCCAGGTCGCACTCCTCAGCGCGGACGGCGCCACCCTCGGACCGGCGCTGGTCGCCGTCGCGAAGCACCACACGGAACTCGGCGACCTGGCCCTTCAGGTCTTCGGGCACGGACGTCTGGTCGGCATCGAGGTACCAGTCCTGCGCCTGGCACACGGTCACCATGGCCTCGTCTCCCTCCTCGTCGACCGACAGCGGGATCATCGGCGTGGGGCCGGGCGAGGTGAAGAAGCGGTCGCCCTCCGCGGAGCTCCGCTGCGCGGCGGCGACGCGCTTGATGGTGGTCGTCGACGTCGTCGTCTGCAGGTCATCTCCGGTGTAGTCGCGCGTGACGATGGCCGAGTTCAGCGCCAGGTCGGATGCCCGTACGGCTTCGACCCAGGGATCGGACTCGAGAGTGCCCGAGGGCTTCCCTCCCTGCCACGACACCTCGGGTGCGGCGACGGCGGCGGGTGTGCAGCCCGCGAGAGCCACTCCGACGACAAGCAGGACAATCGATGCACCGGTGCGCTTCATGATCAGTGGCCCTCCGCCCACGACGTGTTGGCTTCGACGCCGCGCTGGTAGTCCGCGAACATCTCGCGGGCCAGGTCGTCGATCTGGCCCGCAGTCAGACCCTCGGTCATGCCGAGATCCTGGAGCATCTGCTCGATCGTCTCCATCGTCGCGGTCTCGCGGCCGTTCGTACTGTTGGCCTGCTCCTGCAGCAGGGCCTCGTGCGAGTTGCCCCATGCGGCGGTCGCCTGCCCGGAGCCCCAGTCGCTGACCCCGCCGATCACGGCGCTCTGCGCCACGTCGATCACGACGCTGCCGCCCGCCACCAGCACGTCTCCGACGGCGGGGATCGGGATGAGTCCGACGACCGTGCTCACACCGTCGATCGCCGCCTGGACGGCCTCGTCGTGACGCGTGGCCGCGCCGAGGGCGGCGCCCGCGGGCGAGCCGTCGAGCCAGCCTTGCAGCTCCACCACTCGCTCGAGGGCATCGGCCTTGAAAGCGCTGCCGTCGGGAGCGAGATCGGCGACGGCGATGAGCGCGTCCTGGTACTGACGCACCGACTGTGCGATGACCTCCGCCCCGGCCGACGGCGTCTCGCCGTCGCTCCAGGTCGCGGTGCCCAGCAGCTGCGCGAGCTGCTGCTGGGTGACGTCGGGGATTGCGCGCGGGTCGTCGGTGCCGATTAGCAGGTTCTCGAAGAACGGTCGGGTGCCGGCAGCAGGGTCGCTCTCGCTAATGGCCTCCGAGAAGTACGGCATCGAGAGCGAGATGCCCTCGGCGACGCGCACCTGGCCGATGCTCGTCAGATTCTCGGGCAGGAAGGAGTCGTTGCCGGTGAGCGCCCCGACGATCTGCGTCGTGAGAGTCGCCACGCGCTCCCACGTCTCGGGGTTGTAGGTGTGCGTCGCGTCGGCCGGCCCGCCCGCGGCCTGCTGCGCGCCCGCCCACAGCGCGCCGGGGCCCTCGAAGCCGTCGCCGGTGGTGTTCGCGCTCCAGTCGCGCTCGCCGAACCAGTACTCGACGCGTCCTGCGCCGAGGTCGCCATCGCCGAACGGGTCGCTCTCCGTCGAGGTGAGCCAGTCGAGTGCCGCGTCGGGGTAGGTGCCGAGCGTGGAGAAGATGCGGCCGGCGAGGTCGTCGACGCGGTTGCCGTCGAGGCCGGTCGTCTCGCCCTCGAGGAAGGCGAGGATGCGGCCGCCCGCGTTCGGGGAGAAGTCGGTCCAGTTGCCGTACTGCATGCTCGACGGGTCGCGCTCGATGCGGTCGATCTCGTCGGCCATCGCGACCGTGAGGTTCACGCCCAGCGGGTTGTTCTTCTCATCGGAGAAGAGGAAGCCGATCGCGGCGACCGCGCCGCCCACGCTCGACGAGGCACCCGTGAGCATGCTGTCCGCGAAGTCGCGGGAGGTCGACGGCTGCCAGATCTGGGATCCGGTCGACAGGCCGCCGCGGATCGCGGTCGCCAGAGCGAGCGCCGCGGCCCCGTCGAAGCCGTTCGTCATCACGGCATCGCCGAGGTTGTCGATCATGGAGACGGTGTTCTCGCCGCCGACTTCGAGGAAGAACTGCGACATCACGAAGGTGTCGTCGCCCCAGACGTCGAAGAAGTCCTGCAGGGCCTGCACGTTCTCGTCGGTGATGTCGCCCTCGGCGATCGCATCGGCGAGATTGGCGAACGCGTCGCCCAGGTTGTCGTAGGTGAGGTCGTCGATGTCGTCGATGCCCGCCGCTCGGAGTGCCGACTGCATCTGGTCCCAGCGCGCCGATGCGGGCGGCTGCAGGGCGGCGACGAGCGCGTTGTCGGCTGCTTCGCGCTGAGTGGCGAGGGTGCGCAGCGTCTGCGCGGCGGCGCGCATGTCGGAGAGTCCCGGTTCGGTGCCGCTCGGCACCCAGAGGCCCGACTGCAGGGTCGGGTTCGGAGCGTTGAAGGTGAACGTCGACGGCAGGAACGGGCTGTCCTCCCGCTCGGCGGCTCTCCAGGCGGCGTAGCCGGTGGCGTACGACTGGTGCGCAGAGGTCGTGGCGACCCGGATGCGGTCGACCTCGGTGGCGTAGGCGGTGAGCGCGGCCTTGACCTCGGTGAACTCGGTCTTCAACTCCGCGGCGAGGGACTGCGGTTTGACCAGCGAGGTGCGGAACGCGGCGCCCGCATCACCCGCCCAGATCTCGGCCGTGGTCGCGGTGGCGGCGTTCGACAGCGCCGCGCGCACGGTCTCCGTCCCGGTGTGCCGGTTCCCCACGCGCGTCGCCGCGTCGTTCGCGGCCGCGGTGTTGCCGCGTCCCGGATGCAGTTCATCCCACTGAGCCATCTCGTCGCCCCTCCTCGACGGTCTTCCCGTCCCCGAACAAACCTATCGGGGGCGCGCGATAGCGGCGATGGGCAGAACTCCCCATGCGCCCCCGTCGCGCTGTCAGCGCATCACAGCAGTCCGAGCGACCGGACCGCCTCGCGCTCCTCGACCAGCTCGGCGACCGAGGCGTCGATCCGCGCCCGCGCCCAGTCGCTCAGCTCCAGACCCTCGACGATCTGCCAGACGCCGTCGATCGAGCGCACCGGGAACGACGAGATCAAGCCCTCCGGGACCCCGTACTCGCCGTGGGACACGACTCCCGCCGAGGTCCAGTCATCCGTGCCCTGCACCCAGTCGCGCACGTGGTCGATCGTGGCGCTCGCCGCCGAGGCGACGGAAGAGGAGCCCCGCACCTCGATGATCTCGGCACCGCGCTTGGCCACCCGAGGGATGAAGGTGTCTTCGAGCCAGGTGGGCACGTCGCCCACGATCTGCGCGAGTGCCTCGCTCACGGGCTGGCCGCCCACGGTCGCGTGCGAGACGTCGGGGAACTGCGTCGCCGAGTGGTTGCCCCAGATGGGTACGCGACGCACGGTGTGCACGGGGGCGCCGAGCGTCTGCGCGAGCTGTGCGCGCGCACGGTTCTCGTCGAGTCGGGTCAGGGCCGTGAACCGCTCGGCTGGCACGCCATCGGCGGAGGCCGCGGCGATCAGGGCGTTGGTGTTGGCGGGATTGCCCACCACCGTAACGCGCACGCCGGGAGCCGCGTGGGCCGCGATGGCCGCTCCCTGTGGGCCGAAGATGCCGCCGTTCGCGGCGAGAAGGTCGCCGCGCTCCATGCCGGGGCCACGCGGGCGGGCACCCACGAGCAGGGCGAGGTCGCAGCCGTCGAAGCCGACCGCCGCGTCATCCGTCACCTCGACGTGCTCGAGCAACCCGAACGCACCGTCCTGCAGCTCGAGAGCCGCACCCTCCGCGGCGCCGAGTCCCTGCGGGATCTCCAGCAGGCGCAGGCGCACCTTCTCGTCCGGTCCGAGCAGGTCGCCGGCCGCGATGCGGAACAGCAGTGCGTAGCCGATCTGTCCGCCGGCTCCGGTGAGGGTGATCGTGGTCGTCATGTCTCGAGCCTACGTCCGTTCGGCCTGCTCCCGCCCGGAGTACCCTCGACGCATGACCTTCAATCCCGATGCCGACATCTCGGGCAACACCACGCGTCGACGCGGACGCACGGCAGCCATCGCGGGAGGCGCCGGCGTGGGTGTGCTCGGCATCATCGCGCTCATCGCGGGGCCTCTGCTCGGAATCGACCTGACCCCGTTGCTGGGCGGCGGCACGACGGGCGGAGGGAGCGAGTCGGCCGGAGGATCGGTGATCGAGAACTGCGACACCGGCGCGCAGGCCAACGCCGACGTCGACTGCCGCATGGCCGGAGCGCAGCTGGCGCTCGACGCGTTCTGGGCGGACAACGTCGAGGGCTACCGTGCGCCGCAGCTGATCGTGGTCGACGGATCGACGAGCACGGCCTGCGGCACGGCATCCAACGCCGTCGGTCCGTTCTTCTGCCCCGGCGACGAGACGGTCTACATCGACCCCACGTTCTTCCAGCTCATGCAGCAGCAGTTCGGCGCGTCCGCCGGCAACCTCGCGCAGCTGTACATCGTGGGGCACGAATGGGGCCATCACATCCAGTACATCACTGGTGCGATGGACCGCTACCCGAACAACGGGACGGGTCCCGCCAGCAACGGCGTCCGGATCGAGCTGCAGGCGGATTGCTACGCGGGCGCGTGGATCGGACGGATGTCGGAGCAGACCGACGCGAACGGCGTCCCGTACCTGCAGCCCTCGACCGAGGAGCAGCGAGTGGATGCGCTCAACGCGGCGTTCGCGGTGGGCGACGACCACATCCAGGAGCAGTCCGGTTTCGTGAACCCGGAGAGCTGGACGCACGGCTCCAGCGCGCAGCGGCAGCGCTGGTTCGCCGAGGGGTACAAGAACGGACTCGGCGTGTGCGAGCAGGTGCTCACGGTCCCCGCAGGTCAACTGGAGGGGTGACGATGCCGAAGATGCCGGATTCCCTGTACCCGCCGATCGAGCCGCACGAGAGCGGCGAGCTGCTCGTGGGCGACGGTCACCGCGTGTACTGGGAGGTCAGCGGCAACCCCGAAGGCAAGCCCGTGGTCTTCCTGCACGGCGGACCAGGCAGCGGGACATCGCCGTGGCAGCGGAGGTTCTTCGACCCGAAGGTGTACCGCATCGTGCTGTTCGACCAGCGCGGCTGCGGGCGCAGCACACCGCACGCGAGCACGCCGGATGCGGATCTCCGCCACATCACCACGGCCCACCTGATCGCCGACATCGAACTGCTGCGCAAGAACCTCGGCATCCGCTCCTGGCAGGTGTTCGGCGGATCGTGGGGGAGTGCACTCGCGCTCGCTTACGCGCAGGCGCATCCGGATGCGGTGACCGAGCTCGTCCTCCGCGGCATCTTCACCCTGCGCCGCGACGAGCTCGAGTGGTTCTACGAGGGCGGTGCTGCCGCGATCTTCCCCGACCGCTGGGAGAGCTTCCTCGCCCCGATCCCGGTGCTGGAGCGTTCGCAGATGATCGAGGCGTATCACCGTCGCCTGTTCGACCCCGATCCGGCGGTGCACGGGCCCGCGGCGGTCGCCTGGTCGACCTGGGAGGCGGCGACGGTCACGCTCACGCCCGACGAGGCGCAGATCGCCGCGATGTCCGACCCGCGCACGGCGATCGCGTTCGCCCGCATCGAGAACCACTTCTTCGTGCACCGCGGCTGGTGGGCGGAGGGGCAGCTGATCGCGGGCGTCGACGGCATCCGCCACATCCCCACGGTGATCGTGCAGGGGCGGCACGATGTCGCGACACCGATGATGACGGCGTGGGATCTGCATCGCGCCTGGCCCGAGGCCGAGTTCATCGTGGTCGACGACGCCGGTCACTCCGCCACGGAGCCGGGCATCCGCAGGGCGCTGCGCGCGGCGACCGATCGCTTCGCCCGCTCGGGCCGCACGACGTGAAGGTGATCTCCTGGAATGAAGGAGCAGATACGGAATCGGCTCCTTCGTCTCAGGAGATCTCCTTCGTCTCGCTGACGCTCAGGCCTGCAGTGCCTTCGTCAGGGTCTTGATCAATCCGACGACGCCGCCGTTCGCACGATAGCGGGTCAGCCCCTCGCTCACGGCGGCCCCGGTGCGCGCCGACACGAACCACGGCGGCTTGGGCAGGATCGTCAGGCGACCGCCGCCGTTCGCGACCGGGAGCGAGCGCGGGAAGGGACGGAACGGTCCGCGCAGCACCGAGCGTTCCACTCCGTCGAGCAGCAGCGCATTGTGCACGACGCCGATGCCGCTGCCCACATCTTCGAGGGTGCCGCCGGGGAAGGCTCCCCAGGTGAGCGTCGGGGTGATGAAGCCGAACGCCGTCCAACCGTTGATCGCGATCGATCCGTAGTGGAGGGCGGCGATCGCCCGCTCGAAGCCGGCTCCCAGCGCCTTCTCGGTCGCGGGGTCGATCAGCAGGTTGGCCCCGAGCGTCCCCTGGAGTCGTTCGTTCGCGTGTGCGACGGCGGCGTCCAGGAACTCCTGACCGGTGCCGGGCACGGTGACCACGCCGAGCACCGGCGCGAAGTACTCGGTGGTCTCCAGCGCCGTGGGGTCGTCGTCGGGGTCGATCTCGACGAGCAGCCGGTCGCCGAGCACGAGCGCGTCGGGGTAGGCATCGGTGGCGAGCTCCATGCGCGACGGTGATCCCGGGTACCAGATCGGCCGCTCGGGGGCGTTGGCGTACGCACGTCGCAGGGCAGCGCGGAAGGCGTCGGCCTGGTCCCAGTCCGACGACATGATCACGACCTGACCCGCGATGCAGTTGTGGCCGCAGTTCTGCAGGCGCATGGTCGCCACGTGCTCGGCCTGATACGCGATGTCGGCGTCGGTCCATGCTCCGGGCACCACGATGATCGGCGAGACGCCGCCCAGCTCGGCGGTGATCGGCTTCTTCAGCAGGGGGCGATCCTCCCGGCGTCGGCGCGCGGTCGCCGCCGCGCCCGCGCCCTTCGACGGGCCCCAGACGATGGCATCGAACGTTGCCGCCGAGCCCGTGATGTGCACGTGCACGAGGCCGGGATGCCCCGTGAGATAGGCGCCGGTCGCCGCTCCGCCGCGCACGATGCGGAGGAAGCCCGGCTCGATCAGCGGCGCCAGAGCGCGCTTGTACACCGGCACCAGGGCATCCTGCGTCGGGTTCACCTTCAGCAGGGCGGTGCGGTTGTGGGCGAGCAGCTCGTACAGCACGTCGAGCACCGGAATGGATGTCACGTTCCCGGCCCCGAGCACGAGGCCGACGCCACCCGATGCGGTCGGCGTGCGCTGCGCGAGGCCCGCGTTGGCTCGCGCCGCGTTCGGGCTGATGCCCGGCTCCAGCCACACCTCGCCCGTGAACCCCGACAGCAGGAACTTGTCGATGCCCGTGAGCGGGAAGGCGTGCACGCGGGTGCGGCCTCCGGGGGCGCGGTCGATCGTGATCCCGTCGAGCGGGTTGGTGCCGTTCGCGAGGCGCGACAGCGTCTCGATGTACGCGTCGAGCGCACCGAGCACGCTGTAGGGGCCGCTGAGCCATTCCTCGCCGCGCAGCGGATGCCGGGCATCGAGGCCCTTCGACGAGGCGGCCGTGTTCGCCCAGTCCTCCGCGGTGGCGGCGACGCTGGTTCGCACAGCGCGCAGCAGGGTGACGCGCTGGGCCACGGTCAGAGCCGACCAGGTGCGTGCCCCGACCTGGAGCTGCTCGACGGCGGTGTCGAGTCGGGCCCGTTCGCCTTCGCCGAGCGTCGGGTCTTCGGCCTTCGGTGCGCGCTTCGCGGTGGGGGCGGGGGCGGAAGTCATCGGCGTCTCCTTCGGACGGGATCCCAGCTTAAGCGTCGGCGGTCGCGACGGCATCGATGTCCTCGCGCCGCAGCCGGTAGTGCCGGAGCGTGAGCAGGCTCGCCGCCATGAGCGCCGCGGGCAGGATGCTGAAGCTGAGCACGATGCCCGTGATCGCGGCTTCCGGCTGCTCGACGGCGGCACCTGCGACGGTGGAGATGTAGCCGGTCATCGCGAGGGTCAGCGACACCGCGGTCGCCCCGAGTGCGAAGCCGACGGTCTCGCCCGCGGTCCAGATGCCGGTGAACGTGCCCGCCTGTCCCGGTCCGCTGGTGCGCTCGTCATGTGAGATCACGTCGGGCAGCATGGCCATCGGCAACGACTGGAGTCCGGCGTAGGCGATGCCGGCGATCGCGACGGAGGCGTAGATCCACGCGCCGGGGGTCCACACCGCGACGATCAGGGTCGCCGACGCGACCGTGAACAGGATGCTGGCGATGCGGAACGCCCGCTCCTTGCCGAGCCGCCTGGCGATGACGGTCCATCCCGGGGTGGCGAGCAATGCCGGCCCCACGAGCGCGACGAAGACGAAGGTCACCGCGTCCTCGGAGCGCAGGACCCACGTCGCCACGTATTGCGCGCCGGCGAGCATCGTGCCGGTCGCGAGCGCCTGCAGCACGAACGTGCCCAGCAACGCGCGGAAGGGTTGGCTGCGTCCGAGCGCGCGGAATCCGGACATGTACTGCTCGCGCCAGGTCGATGCGGGGGCGTCCGGGGTGGCGACGGCTGCGGTGGTGCGGGCGGCGACGCTCGCCGTCCGCGCGGCGATGAGCATCCCGATCCCGATCACGAGACCGGAGGCGATCCCCATCAGCAGGTACCCGGTGACGGGGTCGTCGCCGGCGTTGCGCAGGGCGGGTCCGCCGGCGCCGAACAGGAGGATCGACGCCGTGAGCACCACGACGCGCCAGCCCAGCAGACGGGTGCGCTCGTCGTAGCTGCCGGTCAGTTCGGCGGGGAGCGCGACGTACGGCACCTGGAACAGGCTGAATGCGGTGGCGGTCGCCAGGAACGCCAGCAGTACGCAGATCGCTCCGGCGACCGGGCCCCACGACGGCGGGACCGCGAAGGTGAGGGCGAAGAACAGCGGCAGCGCGAGGGCGCCGGTGATCATGAATCCGCGGCGGGAGCCGGTGCGGGCGAGCTGGCGGTCTGAGGCGGCCCCGATCAGCGGGTCGATCAGGACGTCCCAGATCTTCGCGGCCGTGACGATGAGCCCCGCCGCGAGGGCGGCGACACCGAGGTTGTCGGTGAGGAAGTACGTCAGCACGAGTCCGGGCAGCGTGGCGTAGCCGCCGGTGCCGAGCGAGCCGATCGCATACAACACTATCGTGCGCGGAGAAAGACGGACGGATGCTCGCTCGGGCCGAGCTTCGGTGCTCATCGCGCCAGTGTAGCGGCGCGATGACGCCGGTTCAGATCAGGGCGAGCTCGCGCAGCTTCGACTCGACGTCGGCGTTCGACGGCTCGACGTGGTGCGAGGCATCCGGGTACACGACGACCGGGATGTTCGTGCGGCCGGAGATCTCCTTCGCGACGTCGGCGGCGGAGGGCTCGGCGACCAGATCGATGTAGGTGTACTCGACACCCAGCTCGTCGAGCTGCTTCTTGGTGCGGATGCAGTCGCGGCACCAGTCGGCGCCGAACATCGTGATGGTGTCGGATGCAGGAGAAGTCATGTCTCCAGCCTACGTCCGCGCGGATGGGGTGGCGCTGAGTGCCGGTGGGGTGCTTCGCGGCGCCCGTGGTCGGCCTCGTCAGGGAGCCGGTCGGCGGGCACGACCACGACGTCCTGGATCTTCCAGTCGAGCGCGAGGATGCCCTTCGTCAGCGCGGTCGTCTCTCGGATCGACACCGTGCGCCGTCGCGGTACGACGAACGTCTCCACGTGGAACACCTGACCCTGGTCGCGCATCCGGACCGCGGCATCCCGCACCCAGAGTCGACTGCGCACATACGACACGATGTCGGCGGCGAGAGGGTGCGGATGCTTGCTGTCGTAGGTCCGTGCGCGCTGGTCCATCAGGTCCACGACCGCCGTCCTGGTGTTGCGGAGGCCGTCCCCGATGATGCCGAGCGAGATGAAGAGGGCCGCGACACCGTCGAGCCACCACAGGCCGACTCCCACCCCGAGCACGCCGACGACCGAGGCTACGGTGGTCTGCCAGTCGGCTTTGGCCATGTCGGCATCGGCATAGAGGAGCTTGTTGTGCAGCACCGGGGCGAGTCGCGCCTTCGCGGGACCGTAGAAGAACACCGGTCCGATGATGACGACGATCATGACGGCGACCATGAGCCACCCCAGCCAGATGGTCTGGCCGAACAGCTGCACCGTGCCGATGGTCGGGTGCTCGCCGGCGACGAGACCGGTGACGGCTTCGAGAGCGAGGTTCACTCCGACGGCGAGCAGCGCAACGCCGGCCACGAGGTGCCCGATGCCCATCGCGCGGTGGAGACCGTAGGGGTGCTTCCGGGTGGGGCGGCGGCGGACGAAGAGAAGTGCCGTCAGGAATGCGAACTGGGGGATGAGGGAGAGCATGTCCTCGATCCATGCCGTCCGCATGGCCTGCGACCCGCCGACCACGAGCGCGATCACGGTGATGGTGATCGACGTGTAGACGATCGTGAAGATCTCCCAGAACACGGCTTTCCTGATGGCCTGCTCCTGCTCGGGGGGAAGAGCGGCCCGGCCGAACTGCTTCGTCTCCGTCATGACCCCACCTCGTGATCGAGGAATCGTTCGAGAGCGGACAGGAAGGCGTTCTCGCCCAGTGGCACCAGCATGGCGAGCTCGCGTCCGTCGGCGCCGTCTATCCCGCGATAGCCGCGCGTGACGGCCGCATCATCGATCCACGGGGTGTCCGGCGTGATCCCTCCGGCGATCAGGTCGAGATCGCCCGTCCTGAGCATTCGCACCAGGGTCTCCTCCGACGCCACGGTCCATTCGGGCTCGGCGTCGAGGCTCGCGGCGAAGCGGTCGACGAGGTCGACGACGGGTCCGGACGGCTGGTCACTCGTCACATGCACGAGGTCGCCGTCCGGTGAGGTGCCGATGCGCAGTTCCCCGCCGCGGACCGCGTCCAGTGTTCCGTCGGGGTCGAGGGGGACGGAGAGTCCGCAGCCGGATAGGGCCGCGAGGAGCGCCAGCGTAGCAAGGGGGGTCACCGTTCGCCGGACGTACTGCCCGCGCGGTCGGGAGGATGTGTTCACGAGCGGAGCCTGCGCTCTCGGGGGGTGCTCGACAACGGCGTTGACGTGACAGTTCTCAGCGCGCTAGGCGGGGTTTCGACCGCACCCCGTCTTGTCAGTAAGGGTAGCCTTACCTATACTTGGGTGCATGAGCAGCGCATGCGAGCACCTGGAGGATCCCGACTGGGACAACATCGAAGGTGCCGTGCTCATCGCCGGTGACGCGGCCGATGCCGGGTTCATCGCGAACATCACCGCGCGGCTGCCGTGGGATGCGCAGGGTGTCGTCATCCTCGAGGCCGCGGCGCGCATCCAGTTCCGCCACATCGACGTGCCCGAGGGCGTCTCGGTGCGCTGGCTCGTGCGCGGCGACGGCATCCGCGCGCACACACGGGGTGAACGGCTGGCGAACGCCGTGCACGCGTGGTGCGTGGAGTGGACGTGCACCGAGCCGCCGTCGCAGTGGACCGTGTGGCTCGGGCCGCACACGCCGCCGCACGTGGCCCGCATGGCACGCAGTCTGCTCGGCGTCGCCAACTGACGCTCGCCGCCGCGGAGATCGGGGTCTTCGGTCGTCAGCGGGTCGCAGCCACGGCCGGGGCGCCCGCACCGGCCGTGATGGCATCGAGAGCGCGGCGCAGCGATGAGCTCGACGTGTGCGCCGTGTACGGGAAGTACACGACCTCGACGCCGACCTCGGCGAACTCGCGCTCCAGTCGAAGGCCCTTCTCGGTGCCGCGCCAGTCATCGCCCTTGAAGAAGTGCGTGAACTGCACGTCGCGCCACGAGTCCATCTTCGACGGAGTGGTCTCGACGTAGACATCGTCGACGAACGAGATGTGCTTGACGATCTCCGCACGCTCCGCCGTCGGGATGACGGGCTCGATGCCCTTCACCTGGCGCAGCATCTCGTCGCTGACGACGCCCGCGATCAGGATGTCGCAGTGCTGCTTGGCGTGACGAAGAAGGTTGAGATGCCCGACGTGAAACAGGTCGAAAGCACCCACGGCATAGCCGATACGCGTCCCCATGATCTCCCCAGATCAGTGATTCCCCAGTAAGCGGATCCTCACCCGCTTCGCGACTCCCACAGCCGCGGTTCGAAAGTCTAGCAGGCCGGTTTCCTTCCGCATAGGATCCCGTGGAACGATGGAGCCCGCACGCGATGCGCGCGCGGAACAGGGGGCGGACGTGGGGACACCGGTCACGGTCATCGTGCCGACGTTCAACGAGCGGGACAATGTCGCCGAGCTCGTCGCTCGCACCGCGTCCGCGCTCGCCGGATGGGATGCGGAGATCCTGTTCGTCGATGACAGCACCGACGACACCGCGGCGGAAGTGGCACGGGTCGCCGCCGAGGCTCCGATCCCGGTGCGGGTGATCCACCGATCCGAGAACACGGGCGGTCTGGGCGGCGCGGTGGTCGTCGGCCTCGACGCCGCGACGGCCGACCTCTGCATCGTGATGGACGGCGACCTCCAGCATCCCCCCGAGCTTCTTCCCGCCCTGCTCGCGCGGCACGCCGCGGGTGACGCGGACGTGGTCGCCGCCTCCCGCTACATCGGTGGAGGGGACACCAGCGGTCTCGGCACGGCTGTGCGTTACGGCGTCTCCCGTGCCGCGACGTGGCTGACCAGGGCGATGTTCCCGATCCGCCTCGCCCGCAGCACCGACCCGATGACCGGCTTCTTCCTGGTCGACCGCCGTCGCCTCGACCTCGCCGGGCTCAAGCCGCAGGGATTCAAGATCCTCCTGGAGATCCTCGCCCGCAACGACCTGCGCATCGCCGAGGTGCCGATGGAGTTCGGCGAACGACGGCACGGCACGTCGAAGGCGAGCATGCGCCAGGGGATGACGTTCATCGCGCACCTCGCGCGTCTGCGCTTCGGGAAGATGTCGCTGTTCGCCCTGATCGGCGTGATCGGGGCGGTCGCGAACCTCGGCATCATGTGGGGACTGACCGCGGCGGGCGTGCCCTACGTGTGGGCGGCGATCATCGGCGCGGAAGTCACCATCATCGGCAACTTCCTGCTGCAGGAGCGGTTCGTCTTCGCAGACATGAAGACGGACGCGCGTGCACTCGGCATCCGGTTCGCCAGCTCTTTCGCGTTCAACAACGTCGAGGCGGCGCTGCGGATCCCGATCATGGCGCTGATGGTCGAGACCTGGCATATCTCGAGCGTGCTCGCGACGGCCCTCTCGCTGATCGTGGCCTTCTTCGCCCGTTTCCTGTTCCACTCGCTCGTCGTCTACGCGCCGCAGCGTCGCCGCAAGGGCGAGGTCGCGGAGCCTCCGACCGACACCGCCGCGCAGCGCGTGATCCGAGCCATCGACGTCGAGGCGATGAAGCCGGGCGAGCTCTAGAGGCGAGCGATATTCCGGATCCTCCGAAACATTTCCATTTTGATGGGGTATGGTGCCTGCGGGGAGGGACCCGAAGTTCGCTTGGTTCCTTGCAAGAGAGCGTTCGAGTCGGTGCACACCGATGACAGCGTGATGAGGGACCACGGTCTTCGCTGACAGAAGCAGGATCCCCCACGAAAAGGCTCACTCTCCCCATGACCTCGTTCCGCCAGGTCGCGCCCCAGCGATCGCAGAACCGTCCTCACACTCCTCGATTGATCTGGATCGCCGCCGCCGCGGCGGTCGTGATCGGATCGCTCGTCGTGCCGGCGCGTGCCGCTGCTGACGACGCGGACGCTTCACCGACTGCACCCGCCTCGCAGACGACGACCGACACCGGCCGGGGCTCCGACACCTGGACCGACAGCTTCACCCGACCCGCGTCCCGAGGGTGGGGCGAGGGCTACGTCTCCACACCCGCCTCGTCCGCATCCGTGAGCGACGACGCCGGAGTCATCCGGGTGCGCGGTGGTCACCGGACCATCCACGCGGCGACCGCCGCCGCGGCCACCGACGCCACCGTCGGTGCGACCATCCGCTCCTCGGCGGTCCCCACCGCAGGCTACGGCGTGACGACCATCGTGACCGCCCGCAACAGCGAGGTCGGGTCGTACGGTGCGCGGTTCCGGCTCGACACCCAGTCACGCGGAGTGCTCTCGATCGCGCGCTACGACGCGGACGGGGCGCAGACCGTGCTCCGTCAGGATCTGCTCCTGATCGGGGAGGTGGCCGCAGGTGCCGCTGTCCACGTCGAGATCAACACCGCCGGCACGGACGACGTGCAGATCCGTGCGCGCGCGTGGGTCGACGGCACCGATACCCCGGACTGGCAGATGACCGTGACCGACCGCTCGCCCGAGGCGGTGCGGTCGGCGGGAACCCCGGGGATCCAGACGTACATGTCGCCCGGCAATCGCCCGCTCGCGGTGACCGTCGACGATCTGAGCGTGGTCTCGGCCGACCTGCAGCCTGCGCCGGAACCCAGCCCTGCACCGGAGCCGGAGCCGACGCCTGCGCCGGAGCCCACTCCTGCGCCGGAGCCGACGCCTGCGCCCGAGCCCACTTCTGCACCGACCCCGACGCCGACTCCTGCTCCGGAACCGACACCTGTTCCGGAACCGACACCTGCGCCCGTGCCCACTCCCGCACCGACGCCGACTCCGCCCCCGACGCCGACGCCGACCCCCACACCGACGACCCCGCCGGTCACGCCGACCCCGCCGGTCACGCCGCCGGCCACCGGTGGCACGACTGCCGGTTCCATCGCCGTCGGGCAGACGAACTACACCGCTCCGGCCGACGCGATCTACGTGGTCCCGGCAGGCACGCGCACCTCGGGCACGGGCACGCAGAGCAACCCGGTGGCGGGCGCGCAGCGTGCGATCGACGCCGCACCCAGCGGATCGACCCTGGTGCTCCGGGCCGGCACGTACCGCGAGAGCATCGTGGTGCCGTTCTCCAAGAAGCTGACCATCCAGTCCGCGCCCGGCGAAGCCGTGTGGTTCGACGGCTCGCGGCCGGTCACCGGCTGGACCCAGTCGGGCAGCACCTGGGCAGCACCCTGGAGCACCTTCTTCGACCCGCGTGTGTCGTTCAGTGCCGGTCAGGATGAGACGAGCTGGTGGGTCAACAAGGCCTACCCGATGGCCGGATTCCCCGATCAGGTGTGGATCGACGGCACTGCGCTCGCACAGGTGGGCAGCCGATCGGCCGTGACCGCCGGCACGTTCTTCGTGGATCAGAACGCGAAACAGCTCGTGATCGGCAGCGACCCCGCAGGTCACGGTGTCGACGCGAGCGCACTCGCCAAGGGCATCAAGATCCAGGGCGAAGGAACGACCGTGCGCGGCATCGGCGTGCAGCGCTACGCCACGACCGTAGCGATGCTGGGCGCAGTGAGTGCCGAGGTCGACGGGATCACGCTCGAGAACATGGTGATCCGCGACAACGCGACCGTCGGTCTGTTCGCCTGGAACAACGACAAGACCTTCCGCAACATCACGGTCAGTGGGAACGGCCTGCTCGGGATCGCGGTGAACAGCGCCGACAGGCTCACGCTCGCGAACTCGGTCGTGACCGGCAACAACACCCAACGGTTCAACTACCAGCCGGTCGCTGCGGGAGTGAAGATGTCGCGCGCCACGAACGTGACCGTCACGCACAGCATCATCTCCGACAACGTGGCGGCCACCGGACTGTGGTTCGACGTCTCCAGCTCCAAGCTGAACATCACCGACAACGTGTTCGCCCGCAACGGTCGGGAAGGGCTCGAGATCGAGCTCAGCCAGAGCGCCGTGGTCGCGGGCAACTACGTCGTAGACAACCTCAACAGCGGCATGTTCGTGTTCGACTCGGGCGACGTCGACATCTGGAACAACACGCTCGTCGGCAACGGGCGCACGATCACGTACATGCAGGACGAGCGTCGGCAGGAGGTCGCGAGTCTCAAGACGGCGATCCCGTGGATCACGAGCGACATCGTGGTGCGCAACAACATCCTGTCGTACGGCGGTCAAGCGTGCCCGATGCTGACGCAGGACCTGACCACGCGCTGGTACGGGAACGACTTCGGCATCTCGCAGGATGCGAATCTCTATCACCGGGCATCCGCGTCGGCGCCGTCGAACTTCGCCTGCTGGGCGGACGGTCCGAACGGCACGCGCGGCTTCACGACGATCGACTCGTTCCGCGCTCAGACCGGCGGCGACGGCAAGTCCGTGCTCCGTGAAGGAGCGCCGGTCGTCGATCCCGCCACCTGGCAGCTCACGGCGGCGAACCCGGTGACGGGTGTCTACGCGCTGCCGCCGAACGTCGCGCTCGCCCTGCAGGTCCCGGCTGCGACGCGGACGGTCGGGGCGCTCGAGCCCCCGGTGACCGCTCGCTGATTCCGCTCACGCACGAGAAGGGCCGGATCGGGCCGCCGGTCCGGCCCTTCTCACTTCACGAGCAGCATGCGACGACGGAGACGGCCGGTGCGCAGCGCATTCGCGAGCGATACGGCCGCGAGTCCACGTCGGTCGTACTCGTCGAGCACGTCCGAGATCAGTGCCACGCGGTCGAACGGCGCGATCGCCGGGTCGTCGACTCCGTCTGCCGCGTCGGCGCGCGAATCGTGGGCGAGCACGATCGTGCCAGGGCCCACGCCCGAGGTGGCACGGGCCAGACGCTCGGCGTGCGAGGCGTCGCGACCGTCCAGCACGCTCGTCGTCCAGAGCACGGGAGTCATACCCGCTCGCCGCACGGCCGACCACGACGACACCGAAAGCGCGCCGTACGGCGGGCGGTACCAGCGCACGGTCGTGCCGAGCTGCTGCTCGAGTTCGGCTCGACCGTCGTGCAGCATCCGGCGGGCATCCGTGCGGGAGAAGGATGTCAGTCGGCGGTGGTCGGCTCCGTGCAGCGCCACCTCGTGCCCTGCGTCGACGATGCGCTGAAGGAGCTCGGGATGAGTGCGCGTGCGGGTCAGCAGGACGAAGAAGGTGGCGGTGGCTCCGCGTGCGGCGAGGGCATCGAGGATCCCTGGCGTCCACTCCGGATCCGGACCGTCGTCGAGGGTGAGGATGACGACCTTGCTCCGGGTCTGCACCCCGACGGCCGAGCGGAACACCGGTGAGACGCCCCGCAGGATGCGGAGGACTCCCGCTCGCAGGCGACGAACGCCATCACGGCGGGCATCGCTGCGGGCGTACTCGGGAGCGGCGGCGCCCAACGCCCCCTGCACGAGCCCGATCCCCCGCTGCACTTCGCGTGCGCCCCGTGCGCGACGCGAGAGTGACCCGGTCAGAAGCCCGCGCAGTCGCTTCAGCGTTCCGCGACCCATCCAACCGACACCCTTGGCCAGGTTGCGCACCCGCGAGATCACTCTGGCCGGGCGCCCTCCGGCCAGTCGCAACTCGATCACCGACTGGGTCTGGCCGTGATGGCGTGCGCGAGCCAGGGCGAACCTTCGGGTGGCGCGATCCTCGTCGAGGGAGTCCTCGGCGACCGACAGCGGGCACGCCACGACCGCGCCGCCCGCACGGACGATGGCACGCGTGAAGAGCGTGTCCTCGCCGCCCGACAAGCCGAGAGAGGTGTCGAACGAGGTGCCGAGAGCGCGGAGCTGTGCCAGGTCGAGGAGGAGGTTTCCGGCGCCGGCTGCGGGGAGCGATTCGCCGTCCTCGCGCAGCGGACGCGCGAACAGGCCGGATGCCAGCACCCACGGATCGGTGCCCTCGGGAAAGGCGGTGTGCACATGGCCCGCCACGGCGGCGGCGCCGGTGCGGCGCCAGGTGTCGACCAGGGCGCGCAGCCACTGCGGATGCGGCACCTCGTCGTCGTCGATGAAGGCGAGCAGATCGAACCCGCTTACGGCGTCGAGTGCATGCTGACGGGCAGCGGCGATACCGGGGGTCGGTTCGGGCGCATACGTCACCCTGACCCCGGGCGGTGGTGCGGTGGCGACGTCGCGGGCAGTGCCTTCGGGGTCATTGTCGATCACGAAGACCTCGGCCTCGAACCCTTCGTCCAACTCGGCGAACCGGTCGGGCAGCGCCGCGAGGAGGCTCGCCAGTCTCTCGGGTCGCCGATAGGTCGGGATGGCGACGGCGATCCGGGTGCCGCTCGTCATCGGCGAGCCCGTCGCAATGCCGCCGCCGCGCGGAACGCCTCGGCGTGTGCGGCGCCGACCGTGGACCACTCACGCTGCGAGAGATCCGGTGCGCCTTCCCTGGCATCGGCGACCGCCCCGCGAACGCGTTCGAGATCGGCGGCGGTGAGCTCATCGTCGAACAGATGCACCCAACGCTCGCCGACCTCGACCGCGAGCGCGCGGTTCACCACGTTGTCGGGGACCAGGATCGGTCGTGCCAGCGACAGCGCCGCCAACGCGGTGCCCGAATTGTGCATGTGCCGGTACGGCAGCACGATGAACTCCGCCTCGGAGATACGGCTCACGAGTTCGGCGTCGTCGAGGAAGCGGAAGTGGAACTCGATGCGGGCGTCCTCGTCGGCGAGCGTCGTGAGTTCGGTCTTCAGGTCGTCCGTGGAGGGACGCCCGGCGACGGACAGCGTCGACCCCTCGGCATCCAGCGCGCGGAACGCATCGATCAACTGTTCGACGCCCTTGTAGCGGCGGATGAGGCCGACGTAGCCCATGCGCCCCTCGACGGAGGCGGGAGCCGGGTGCGTCGCGAACCAGTCCCGATAGTGCCCGTGGAGGATGGTGCGGCGCGCATGCCCAGCGGGAAGAGGGGTGTCGTCGTTGAGCGTGATGGTCAGCGTCGTGAGCTTGTCGACACGATCCAGGAGGAAGAGGTCGATCCGCGCCATGTCGGAGGGGCGCTCCAGGTTGTGCATCGTCCGGACGATGGCGACCCGACTCAGCCGCACGCGGATCAGGAACGCAGCAGTGAGGATGCGTCGTGCGATGCGCCCGGAGAGGCGATGACCGCCGACGAGCAGCTCCGGCCAGTGCACATGGAAGACATCCAACCGGCCGAAAAGAGCGCGTTTCCAGCTGAAGAACGACAGCGCGATGCCCGGGGTCGCGTCCAACGACTCGCACAACTGCACCAGGTACGGGTTGGTGGTCGGGCGGAGACGGGTGAGCGACTCCATCACGATCAGCGGTCGACGGCGTCCCGCGAGGGCGGTCGAGTACCAGCCGCCCACGGTCGCCGGGAGCCGATCCTCTGCCCACCGCCGATGCGGGCGGCCGGGGTGCGACGAGGTGTCCCGGAGCGCCGCGGCGAGCCGGGAGGGCAGGTCGGGCGCATCGGCCTTCACCACGTGCGCATTGATGTGGGCGAGCGTCGGAGGCCCGCCGAGGTCGAGGCAGACCACGGGCAGCCCCATGGCACTGGCCTCACCGACGATCCAGCCCGCCTGGTCGTGCATCGACGGGAAGAGCAGGGCGTCAGAGGTCGCGAGCGTCTCGAGCGCCTCCTCGCGGGGGAGGTGCCCGAGGAACTCGACGCGGTCCTCGAGGCCGAGCTCCTTCACCATCCGTTCCAGGCGGGGACGCTCGTATCCCTCACCGAGGATTTTGAGGCGCCATCCCTCTGCAGCGGGGTTCGCGATGGTGTCGATGGCGAGAGCCGCGCCCTTCCAGGCGAGCAGGCGGCCGGCAAACACGGCGACCCGTCCCGATTCGCTGCCTCGATGCGGCGGGATCTCCTCGGCGAATGCCGCGTTCGGCTCCACGACGACGTACCTCGCGCGTCGGAACCGGTCGGCCACATCCGGGTTCTGGGCCACGACCAGGGCGGCGCGACGCGCGGTCGGGTCGCCCCAGATCGCACGCGGCAGAGCGGTGAGAGCGGTGCGCGCGATCTCCGTCACGGTTCCGCGCAGACCCAACCAGGGCCGCAGCGACCGCACGGGCACCGTGCTCGCTCCGCCGACGGGACCCCACACGACCGGGACGTCGAGGGCGGAGATGCCGCACGGCATCCAGTCGTTCGCGAAGGTCACGTGGTGTGCGAGGTCGAAGGTCACCTCGGCGTGCAGGCGTGCGGCGGTGCGGCCGGCGAGGCGCTGCCACAGCGCGTAGTACCAGTAGAGATCCCATCCGCGCCGCTTCCACCGCATGACGCGGGGGGAGAGATCGATGTGCACCACGGTCACCCGGGCGGCGAGCTCCGGCGCGTCCGCGAGAGCGGTCGCCAGGGCGTCGCGGAACCGTTCGCGCGTGAGGATCCAGACGTCTCCGGTCTCGGCGGCGGCACGAGCGATCGCCCAGCCTGCTGACGCCTCCGGGCCCATGTCGGGTCCGCAGGCGTACGCGCTGATCAGGATCCGAGGCCGTCGGGCCCCGCCCGCAGGGTCGACAACGGTCATTGCAAAGTCCTCCCCTTCGCCGAGTCCTCGGCTCGCTCCCCAGATGCGTGCCGCCGCGGCAAGGCATACTCTATCTGGTGGATACGGGCCTGCTCAGCGGGGTTCGACGGAGGGGACACGCCGAATGACGACCGAGAGCTTCGCCGATTCGATGAGGCGACTGGCGTCCGCGCAGAAGGGTCGCGCGAAGGGTGCGCCCGGCTACAGCGTGTACGTGAATCGGCCGGTCGGACGGGTCTTCGCCGCGATCGCCCATCGCCTCGGGATGTCGCCGAACGGTGTCACCACGGTGAGCGCCGTGTTCACGTTCACGGGCATCCTCGTGCTCGCTCTCGTGCCGCCCGCGTGGTGGACCGGACTGATCGTCTGGCTGCTCCTCGCAATCGGTTATGCGCTCGACTCCGCGGATGGACAGGTGGCGCGGTTGCGCGGCGGCGGGTCGATCGCCGGCGAGTGGCTCGATCACTTCATCGACGCGATCAAGATCGTCTCGTTGCCGATCGCGACGGCCATCGGGCTGTACCGGTTCACGGATGCGCCGGATCTCTATCTGCTGGTGCCGCTGGGCTTCGCGATCGTCGCGACGGCGACCTTCTTCGGCATGATCCTGAACGATCTGCTGAAGGCGTCGAAGGGCGTCGCCACTTCTGCACAGCAGGGCGGTGGTGGCGCGCTGCGCTCGCTCATCCTGCTGCCCGTCGACTACGGAATCGTCTGCCTCGTGTACGTGCTGTGGGGGTGGCCGCACGTCTTCGCCTACGCCTACGCCTTCTTCTTCGCCGCCGCGGCCGCGTTCTGCCTGCTCGCGGCCGTGCGGTGGTTCCGCGCGATGCGCGCCCTCGGGAACGAGGCCGCGCATGGCGGATGAGTCTTCCCTCGCGATCATCGTCGTCAACTACGGCTCATCGGCGCTGCTCGCGCGCAACCTCGTCGGCACGAGCAGGGCTCTCCGCGATGCCGCGGTCTACGTCGTCGACAATCACTCCTCCGTCGAAGAGGCTCGCCTCGTCCGCGAGCTCGCCGATCGCGAGGGGTGGGTCCCGCTGCTGCAGGACGAGAACCTCGGGTTCGGTGCGGGCGTCAACCGCGGTGTCACCGCCGCGCGCGCGGACGGCAGGACCAGGTACCTCCTGATCAATCCCGACGCGTCGATCGGCGCCGACGCCGTGCACCTCTTGCTCGAGGCGGTCGATGTCGCCGAGAAGATCGTCGCGGCACCGATCGTGGAGGACGGCGCGGGCCGGGTGTGGTCGGCCGGCCACGTGCTCGACCTCGACGACGGAGCCACGCACGGGCGTGCGTGGGCCGAGCGGCACCCCGACGCCCGGGTCCGGCGGTGGCTCACGGGTGCCGTGCTCATGATCAACGACGACGCGTGGACCGCGGTGGGCGGCTTCGATGAGGACTACTTCCTCTACTGGGAGGACGTGGACTTCTCGCTCCGTGTGGAAGACGTCGGGGGCCGGCTGCTCCTCGTGGAGGAGGCGAAGGCCGTGCACGACGAAGGCGGGACGCAGGGGATCGGTGACCCGGACGTGCACGCCAAATCACCCCTGTACTACTACTACAACATCAGGAATCGGATGCTGTTGGCGCAGAAGCTCCTGGACCCGGAGACCGTGCGCCGCTGGGATGCCAGCGCCCGACGCGCCGCCCGTGAGGTGCTGCTCCGCGGCGGCAGACGCCAGCTCCTGAAACCGTGGCGGCCGGTCGGTGCCGCATGGCGCGGATGGCGTGACGGTCGTCGCCTCGCCCGATGAGGCGAGAGCGCCGAGCTCGACCGGACGCGGTCGGATAGAATCGGCCCGTCCGTCGACACGGCGACGGCCCGGGGGGCAGGGAGCGGGACGATCATGGTCGAAGAATCTGGCGAAACGACAGCACGCCCGCGCTCGAAGGCGTGGATCTGGGTGGCCGCGGTCGCCGTGGTGCTCATCGCGGTGATCGTGTACTTCGTCGTCACGTCGAACTCGTCCGGCACCGCCGGGCCGACCACGAGCCCGTCGGCGTCGCCGTCGGCTCCGGCTCAGAGCGGCGAGCCCACGGATCAGCCGACCCCGGATCCGTCCGAGACTCCCGGGACGCTGCCCGAGCTCGCGCCGGTGGCGCCCGGCGAGCCGTCCGACAACGGCGAGGGACTGGTCGCGCAGATCACGGCCATGAAGTCCGTGCAGGGCGAAGCCGTGCAGGCCGGAGAGATCGCCGGACCGGCGGTGCAGTTCACGCTGAAGCTGACCAACGGGACGGGTGAGGCGATCGATCTCGGGTTCATCGCAGTGAACGCCTACATCGGCGAGGCGATGACACCCGCGGGTGGTCTCGTCAAGCCGGGAGCCGCGCCGTTCGAGGGCACGCTGGCCCCGGGGAAGTCCGCCGAGGGCGTGTACGTCTACAGCATCCCGGAGAACCAGCGCGACGACGTGACGCTCACGGTCGACTACCGCGCCGGGCAGCCAGCGTTCGTGTTCCGCGGCAAGGTCGGCTGAGGCCCCGCTTCTGTCCCGGAAACGGGGGTGTTTCGCACTGGACGTTGGGCTCTTGCCGATATGCCGGTGATGCCCTAGTATCAGCGCAGGGGTTTAGGTCGTCTATGGGAGGCGATCTTCAACAAGCGCACTTCTTTCGTGCGCCGTGCAGATTCTGGGGAGAAACAAAGTGCACATCAACTGGGGACGCCGTCTTGTGACGGCCGACAAGCGAGGGACTCGCCGCTCACGTGGCATCAAGATCGCGGGCGCCGTCGCCGTCGCCGCGGCGCTGACGTTCGGAGCGCTCACCGTTCCCGTCGCTGCCGTGGCCGATACGACGCCCGCCGCAGGCACGCCCGAGACGTATGCCGCCGATGCTCTGCCCACGGTGCAGATCGACGGTGTGGTGTACGCACAGGAGGTCGTCGGGAACACCGTCTACGTGGGCGGCAGCTTCGCGCAGGCCCGCCCCGCCGGCTCGCCCGCCGGCACGAACGAGACGCCGCGAGCCAACCTGCTCGCCTACAACCTGACCACGGGTGCGCTGATCACCTCATGGAACCCCGGCACCAATGGCACGGTCCTCGACATCAAGAAGTCGGCCGACGGCTCCCGCATCTACGTCGCCGGGATGTTCTCCCAGGCGGCCGGAGCGTGGCGCTACCGCGTCGCCGCCTTCGACACCGCCACCGGCGCTCTGATCACGTCATGGGCGCCCGAGGCGAACGGCCGCATCGACTCCATCGCACTCACGGACTCCACGGTCTACCTCGCCGGTGAGTTCACCACGATCAACGGCACCCAGCGCACGAAGGTCGCCGCCGTGTCGACATCGACAGGGGCCGTGACCGGATTCAACGCGGATGTGCAGGGCGGCTACGGCGCGAAGGGCATCGTCGTCTCGCCCGACCGCTCCAAGGTCGTCATCGCCGGATCGTTCACCACGGTGAACGGCTCCTCGAACCCCGGACGTGGCATCACCGCACTCGACGCGAACACCGGGACGCTGATGCCCTGGGCGATGAACAGCGTGCTCCGCAACGCCGGAACCGTCGCCGCCATGTACTCGCTCTCGTCCGACGGCGACAGCGTCTACGGCACGGGCTTCGACTACGGCGGAACCTCGCAGGACGGTTTCGAGGGTGGATTCCGCGCGAACTGGAGCGACGGCAGCCTCGTCTGGATGGAGGACTGCCACGGCGACAGTTATGACATCGCCCCCGTCGGCGACGCCGTCTACGTGGTCGGTCACCCGCACTACTGCGGCAACGTGAACGGCTTCCCCGAGACGAACCCGCGCTCCTACAAGCACTCCCTCGCGTTCGCGAAGGCGCCGAGCGGTCAGCTCATCACGAACGACACGCAGGGCTACCGCAACTTCGCCGGCCAGCCCTCGGGTTCGCTGCTGCAGTGGTACCCCGAGTACGTACCCGGCACCTACACCGGACAGTCGCAGGGTCCGTGGCAGGTGTCCTCCTCCGGTGACTACCTGCTCGTCGGCGGCGAGTTCCTCAAGGTGAACGGGGCGTCCCAGCAGGGCATCGTCCGGTTCGCCAAGAAGACCATCGCGCCCAACCAGCAGGGTCCGCAGGTGCAGGGCGGAGCATGGGTGCTCAACGCCGCATCCGTCCAGACCGGGGTCAACCGCCTCGCCTGGAGCGCGAACTACGACCGCGACAACCAGCTTCTGCACTACCAGGTCTTCCGCCAGGACAAGGGCATGACGACCCCGATCTACGAGACCGACCAGGCGTCGAACTTCTGGACGCGACCGGCCATGACCTATCGCGACAAGACAGCCGTCCCGGGGACCACCTACAACTACCGCATCAAGGTGCTCGACCCCTACGGCAACAGCACGCAGACCGACTGGACGCCCGTCACCACGGCAGCAGCCGGTGTCTCGACCGCCTACGACGAAGCGGTCCTCGCGAGCGGTGCCATCGACTACTGGCCCCTGAACGAGGCCAGCGGAACGGCCGGGTACGACTGGGCAGGTGGCAGCGACCTCGCGGTCGCCAGCGCGACCCGCGGAGCGACCGGACCCGTATCGACGAGCAAGGCGACCACGTTCAGCGGCAGCTCGGGCTCGGCCGCCAACACCACGACGCCCGTCGCCGGACCGCAGACCTTCACGGTCGAGGCCTGGTTCAAGACGAACAGCACCCGCGGCGGCAAGGTCGTCGGATTCGGATCCTCCGCGACCGGCAGCTCGTCGAGCTACGACCGTCACGTCTACCTCGACAACTCCGGACGCGTCACTTTCGGCGTCTACCCGGGCACGACTCGCACCATCTCCAGCGGGACCGGCTTCAACGACAACACGTGGCACCACGTCGTCGCGTCGCTGAGCCCCGCAGGACAGGTGCTGTACGTCGATGGCGTCAAGATCGGTGAGCGCACCGACACGACGACCGCGCAGGACTACACCGGCTACTGGCGGATCGGCGGGGACAACTACGGTTCTTGGCCGAACACCGGAACCAGCGCGTACCTGAGCGGTTCTATCTCGAACGTCGCCGTCTACGACCGGGCGCTCACGCGCTCCGAGGTCGACGCCCACTACGTGGCGAGCGGCCGCGCATCGACCATCCCTGCGGCTCCGGCCGACAACTACGGCAAGGCCGTGTTCAACCTCGACCCGACGCTGTACTGGCGACTCGGCGAGACCGGTAGCACGACCACCGCGGCCGACTCGGGCATCAACAAGTCGACGGGTACCTACACCGGGAACACCAGCGTGCTGGTGAAGGGGCAGAGCGGCGCGCTCTCGGGCGTCTCCAACACGGCCGTGCGCTGGGCGCCGACCACGGGGACCACGACCGTCCGCCTGGCCGGCACGAAGCAGTACGTCAACCCGCAGATCTTCTCGGCCGAGGCCTGGTTCAAGACCTCGACGACAGCCGGCGGAAAGATCGTCGGCTTCGGAGACAGCAACAGCGGCCTCAGCAGCAGCAACGACCGGCACATCTACATGACGCCGAACGGGAAGCTCAACTTCGGGGTGTACAACGGGGCGCAGAACCTCATCACCACGTCGGGCTCCTTCAACGACGGTCAGTGGCACCACGTGGTCGGCGAGCTCTCGCGCGACGGCATGGCGTTCTACGTCGACGGTGCGCTCGTGGGGACCAACCCGACCACCTCGGCGCAGGAGTACAACGGCTACTGGCGCGTCGGCAACGACAGCGGCTGGGGCGGCGCGACGACGTTCACCGGGACCATCGACGAGGTCGCGATCTACAGCACGCCGCTCACGGCCGCCCAGGTGAACGAGCACTACCAGCTCGGAGCGTTCGGCTCGGTCAACCAGCCCCCGGCGGCCGCTTTCAGCGCGATCCCGACGGACCTGGACGTCGCGTTCGACGCCTCCACGTCGGTGGACCCTGATGGCACCATCGCTTCCTACAAGTGGGACTTCGGCGACGGAACCACGTCCACCGAGGGGCCGACGACCGCGCACACCTACACGACGGGCGGCACCTATCAGGTGAAGCTCACCGTCAAGGACGACCGCGGCACGAGCGACACCATGACGCAGGATGTGACGGTCCGTGCCGCCAACGTCCTTCCGACGGCTGCGTTCAATGCCGTCACGACGGACATGAGCGTCGCGGTCGACGCCTCAGCGTCCTCCGACTCCGACGGCACGCTGGCGACCTACTCGTGGGCATTCGGCGACGGCGCTGTCGGCAGCGGTGTCACGGCGACGCACGTCTACACGACACCGGGCGACTACACGGTGACCCTCACCGTGACCGATGACCGGGGCGGCAGCGCGACCACCACCAAGACGGTGACCGCGGCGCTCGCACCGAACGTGCTGCCCACGGCGGCGCTCACGGCCACGATCGACAACCTCACCGCATCGCTCGACGCCTCGGCATCCGCGGATTCCGACGGTCAGATCGTCTCCTACGCCTGGAACTTCGGCGATTCGACGACGAAGACCACGACGACGGCGAAGACCACGCACGACTACACGGCGGCGGGCACCTACACGGTCACGGTCACGGTGACCGACGACCGGGGTGGCTCCGCGACGGCTTCCAAGCAGGTCACGGCCGTCGAACCGCCCAAGTTCACGGTCCTCGCCAGCGACCTCTTCCAGCGCACCACCGCCTCCGGGTGGGGTACGGCGGACAAGGGCGGAGCCTGGACGGCCTCGGGTGGCAACGCGAGCTTCTCCGTGAACGGCTCGGCAGGTCGTATCTTCTCCAACATCTACGACACCCGCGGCGTCATGCTGAACTCGGTCTCGTCCAAGAACTCCGACATCTCGGCGAAGTTCACGGTCGACCGGACCGGGGCGGGATACTCCTGGACGCTCATCGGCCGTCAGGCCGGATCGGACAACTACTCGGCACGCGTGCGGTTCGAAGCAGGTGACACGATGCGCATCTACATCCTCCGGGGTGAGAACGCGATCGGCGCCTCCTACGTGCTGCCCGGCACGTACACGGCCGGCACCGAGCTGTCGGTGCGGCTGCAGGTGACCGGCACCTCGCCGACGACCATCCGCACCAAGGTCTGGCGTTCGACGGAAGGCGAGCCCGCAAACTGGACGCTGTCGGGCACCGATACGACCGCGGCCATGCAGGCCAACGGTTCGGTCGGCCTGCTGACCTACCTCGGCGGCACGTCCGCCACGCCGAACGCGACCATGAGCATGAACTCGTTCACGGTGGTCGACCCGACCGCGCCGACGACGGCGAACCAGCTGCCCACGGCAGCGTTCACCCCGACGGTGGCCGGCCTGAAGGTGAACGTCGACGCTTCCGCGTCTACCGACCCCGACGGCACGATCCAGTCGTACGCCTGGGCCTTCGGTGACGGCGGAACGGCGACCGGCGCGACTGCGTCGCACACCTACGCGGCAGCCGGCACCTACCCGGTGAAGCTCACTGTCACCGACGATCGCGGAGGCGTCTCCACGAAGAGCATCGACGTGGTGGTCGCTCCGGCCGCGAACCAGGTGCCCGTCGCAGCGTTCACGCCGACCGTGACCGGACTCTCGGTGGCTGTCGACGGCTCGGCCTCGGCTGACCCCGATGGCACGATCCAGTCCTACGCCTGGACCTTCGGCGACGGCGGAACGGCCACCGGCGCGACGGCGACGCACGCCTACACAGCCGGCGGCACGTTCAACGTCACGCTCACCGTCACGGACAACAGCGGAGCGACGGGCACGATCACCAAGCCGGTCACGGTGGCTGCTCCGCCCGCGGCCGACGTGCTCGCAGCGGACGCCTTCGGCCGGACTGTTGCAGCCGGCGGCTGGGGTTCGGCCGACACAGGCGGGGCGTGGACGCTCTCGGGCGGATCGACCTCGTACTCGGTGTCGGACGGAGCGGGCAACGTGGCGCTCACCCCGTCCGCGACCCGGACCGCACGTCTGGGCCTGTCCACCACCGACGCCGTCATCCGCGTCTCGCTCTCGGCGGACACGGTTGCGACAGGAGGCGCCGCGACCGCGACGGTCATCGGACGCCAGGTCGGTGCATCCAACTACTCCGCGCGGGTCCGTTTCGAGGTCGGTGGTGCCGTACGGCTCTACCTGCTCCGCGACGAGGTCGCTCTGGGGTCGTACCTGATGCCCGGTGTCACCTACACGCCCGGTACAGTCCTGAACGTGGCGTTCTCGATCACCGGCACCAACCCCACCACGCTCTCCGCCAAGGTGTGGAAGGCGACCGATGTCGAGCCGGCCGCATGGCAGGCGACGGCGACCGACACGACCGCGGCGATGCAGGTCGCCGGCACGGTCGGTCTGATGAACACCATGTCGGGAGCATCCACGCTTCCGTCGACGGTGTTCCGCTGGGATGACCTGAAGATCACCAAGCCGTAATCACACGCACGACGATGCCGGGTCTCGCTTCATGCGGGACCCGGCATCGTCATTGCGCTGCCCGCCCCGAGCGGTGTCGAGCCACCCCTTGTCCCGGGCCACCCCTTATCGTGCCGAGCCACCCCTTTGCGCGCGTTCATACGGGGGTGGCTCGTACAGAGAAGGGTGGTTCGACGTCAGCGGGTGAAGCTGACGAAGTCCGGGTTGGCGGTGAACGACTTCGCGGGCTTCTTCTTCGGGACCATCACGAGTGCGACGGCCAGCACCAGCGTCGAGATGGACGTGGAGAAGAAGGGCGCGAAGAGCGAGTCCCAGAACACCTGGATCGCGAGGAAGATCGTCAGACCGCTCGCCTGCCGCCTGGCGACCTGCCCTGCCGTGCCGAGGGCGACGACCACGAGCATCACGACGAGCAGCGCCGCCCCGAAGATGCCGAATCTGATCCATAGGTCGCCGAGCATCGAATGGACCTCGAACCCGTTCCCGAACATGTACTTCTCGACGTAGCCGTTGTTCGGGTCGTAGTTGAGGCGTGCCATCCCTGTCTTCGCGATGAGCAGATCGACGCCGTTCGCCAGCGTGCCCGCTCCGAGCCCGAAGGGATTGGCGGCGATGAGCTCGGTCGAGGCGCCGAGCTCCGGGCGTCCACCGAGCAGGAGGGAGCCGGACTGGGCGATCTGCGCCTCGGAACGGACGGCGGCCGCCTTCCCGAACCAGCCCTCGAGGATGAACGACTGCAGTGCCGCATAGCCGATGACCGCGACGAAGCCGAAGACGGCGAGAGTACGGACCGTGGTGGAGCTCTTCGTGAGGCGCGCTCCCAGCGACTGCCAGAGGACCAGCGCTGCGGCCACGAGAAGCATCGAGCCCGCCGAGCGAGAGTCGTTCAACGCCGAGAATGCGGCGAGCAGCAGCAAGGCGGCGACTTCGAGCCAGATCTTCCGGGCCAGCATGCACAGCGCGAGCAGGATCACCGTGGCGGGGACGGACAGGTTGAACTTCCACACGTTGTCCATGTCGAGCCCGTGCGTCATGACCCCCGCCAGCAGGCCGAAGCCGTACCAGAGGGCTGTGGCGGCCGACCCCAGGATGCTGCGCACCCAGACGAGCACCCCGATGCCACCCACCAGACTGACGAGGGTCAGTGTGTTCTGCTGCAGCATCGAGTCGTTGGTCGGGTGATCACCCGCGAAGAAGTCGGTCAAGACGATGCCGCTGAGGATCGAGAGAGCGCCGAGCGTGATGATCGCCGAGCCGCCGCGCAGCCGCCACAGCGCCACGGCCCACACCGGCAACAGGAGGATGCTGAGGATGATTCCCGCGGTCACGCCCTGGATGACCGTGACGCGGGCCGCGAGGATGACGCAGGCGAGGGCGGCGAGAAGCTTCATGTCGGGGCATCTCCCGAATCCCGGGGTGCGCCCATCAGACGGTCCCGATGCCGTGCGGTGTAGATGGCGAACGGCACGATCTGGAAGACGAACACCGAGAACGCATTGGCGAGCACGGGACCGGTAGCGCCGAGAGACGGTGTGATGAGCAGCGCGAGCACGATCGTCGAGATCGTCATGAGGGCGACGGGGATCATCTGGAAGCGGATCCCGGCTTCGTCCATCAGGAACATCCCGAGGGGATACAGCGCGGCCTGGCAGACGACCATGAGGCCGAACGCGAGGACGGTGGTGCCCGCGACATCGATCGTGCCGTCGGTGATGAATCCGAACAGCCACGGTGAGACAGCCCAGACGATGGCGCAGATCACGGCCGCTCCCGCGGCGAACAAGGCGGCGATCAGATAGGGCCCTCGCGTGAGGGTTCCGCGCGAGCGGGAGCGGGTGAACAACGGCCAGAGCGCGAGGCCGCCGGCAGCGACGACGCCGTTGATGGCGAAGAACACCTGACCCACGGCTCCGTACTCCGCGACGTCGTGCGTCGAACCGGACTGGGCGAGGATGTAGCGCAGCAGTGCGACCGAGAGGGGCGCCGAGACGAGCTGCACGAGCATCGGCCAGCCGACATGCATGACGCGTACGCCCGGGACGCGACGGAAGCGGGGGATGTCGCGGATCGCGCGACCGAGCAGGGGCGACAGCGCGCCGAGGGCGAACCCGAATCCGACGAATGCGATCGCGATGCCCGAGACCATCGAGGTGAGCGCCAGGAAGGTGCCGGCCGACGGCGGGGCGAATGACACCAGCAGCCACACCAGCAGAAGGTTGAGCGGGCCCTGCGCCGCCTGGATCAGGATGATCCAATGGTTCTTGTGCAGGCCGAGCAGCACGCGCTGCCAGATGCCGAAGGGGATGCCCAGGCAGAAGATCGCCAGTGACACGAAGGCGGCGAGATCGGCGCCGGGGATGCTTCCGGCCTCACCGAGGATCGATCGCCATGCGCCCGTGAGGTAGAGGATCGCGTTGAGGACCATTCCGGTGCCCGCGAAGCAGACCATGATGCGGCCGACGGTCGTGAGCTGGCCGCGGATCGTGCGATCCTTGCGCGGCTCGTCGCTCACCGCGATGCTGTTCACGAGCACCGCCCCCGAACCGAGGTCCGAGAAGGAGATGAGTCCGGGAAGAGAGGCGACGAGTGTGTAGAGCGCGTAGTACTCGACCCCGGGGCCGCCGAGGATGAGGCGGACGGTCAGCACGCCGCAGACGAGGGAGATGGCCATCGAGATGGCCCTCGCTGCGAGTGCGAACAGGACGCTCATTCTTCGTCGGCGGCGGTCGCGCCGGTCTTCCCTGTCGGCGTCGGGCGAGACTTCTTCGACTTCTTCGACTTCTTCGTCGGCTCAGCACTCGACGTCGGTGCCGACGTCTCCGTTGCCGCCGCTGTGTTCGGGGTAGAGAGTCCGCCGGGACGCGACCACCTCTGCGTACGCGTCTCCGGAACGTAGTAGGGGCCGCGCTCGTTGCGCTTGACCGCGTTGAGCACGACGCCGACGACATCCTTGTGCGTGGACTTCAGGGTCGCCAGCACCGCGTTGATCTGCTTGCGACGGGTGCGGCCGGACCGGGCGACGACCAGCACGCCGTCGGCAAGGTCCGCGAGCCACAGGGCGTCGGAGACGACCAGCGCGGGGGCGCTGTCGACGATGACGTACTCGTAGCGTTCGCGCGCCTCCTCCACGATCTCGCGGAGCTTGTGCGAAGTGATCAGCTGCCCGGGGTTGGGGGCCGCGGCGCCACCGGCGATGATGTCGATGTTCATCGACTCGGAGTGCTGGACGGCCTCGTCGAAGGTGACGTCGCCGACGAGGATCGAGGTCACTCCGACAGCGCCTTCGAGCTGCAGCTGCGTCGCCACGGACGAGCGTCGCAGGTCGGCGTCGATCACGACGACGCTGTGTCCCGACTCGGCGAGGGCCGCGGCGAGTCCGATGCTCACAGACGACTTGCCCTCGTGCGGTGCCGACGAGGTCATCATGACGACGCGGAGATCGCGGTCCACGGCGACGTACTTGAGGTTGGCGGCGAGAGCGCGGAACGACTCCGCCGAGCGGCTGTCACGACTGCGCAGCATCGTTGAGAGGATCGTGTAGTTTCGCCGCCAGGCGACGATCTCGCCGAGGACCGGGGCGTCGGTCACTGCGGCGATGTCCGCACGCTCGGTGATCCGGGTGCCGAGCGCGCGGCGGAACAGGGCGTAGGCCACGCTCAGGGCGAATCCGATCGCGGCGCCGATGAGTGCGTAGAGTCGCGTGTTCGGGCCGATGGGGGCCTGCGGCATGCGTGCGGGCGCGATCGTCTCCAGACGCACCGCGGGGTTGTTCTCGGCGTCGCTCGGCGAGACCTGTGCGACGGCGGCGATGAGCGAGTCGGTGATCGCGGCGGCGGTCTCCTGCGCGCGCTCGGGGTCTTCGTCGGCGACGGAGATCTCGATCACGACGGTGTTGAGGGTGTTGACGACCGTGACGCGCTTCGCGAGCTGGGTCGCCGTCTCATCCAGGTCGAGTTCCTCGATCACGGGTGTCAGCACGAGGGGAGAGGAGGCCAGCACGGCGTAGGTCTGCACGAGGCTCTGCACGTAGCTCGACCCCTGGACCAGCTCGTTGGTGCTGTCGCCGCGCTGCGGGATCACCATGACCGCCGCCGTGGAGCTGTACTCCGGCGGAAGTGTCCGTGCATAGCCGAACGCCGCGCCCGCGCCGATGATCGTGAGTGCCACGATGACGATCCACTGGCGCCGCAGGGCGTCGAGATAGTCCTGCAGTGTCATGTCTTTCCCTCCCCAACGGCACGAGCATTCGTCTCCTGAACGGAGATGCTCGTGCCGAGCACTATTCTCCCCTGTTCAGGGGCGTGAATTCTCCTTGAAGCCTGAGTCTGTTGCTCCCGCAGCATGCTCCACCGTCTTCGTGACGACCCGGTGATAGCCGTCGAGCGAATGCCGGAGGTTCGCGGTGGCCGCGGCGGCCGACGTCTGCTGGACCACGGTGGGCCACTCGTCCACGAGTTCTTCCACCGCATCGGCCACGGCGCCGGGGTCTCCTGCCGCGACGATCCGCGTCGTCGGGTACCCTGCGACGGCCTCGCGGAGACCTGCCAGATCGCTCACGATCACGGGACGCTCGGCGAGGATCGCTTCGACGGCGGTGTTGCCGAACGACTCGTCGGTGCGGGAAGGGACCACCATCAGATCGCACGCGGCGAGGTGCGGCCAGACGTCCGCGTCGTACCCGTGCAGCGTCACCGCATCGCCGAGCCCCTCTGCGGCGATCGTGGTCGCCAACTCCGCGGCGTACCACTCGTAGCCGCGGAACACGTCACCGACGACATCCAGCCGGACCGTGCGTCCGCGGTCGCGCAGCAGGGCGAGGGCTGAGACCACCACGTCCGGACCCTTGCGAGGGGAGAGGCGGCCGACGTATCCGATGCGGATGCTGTCGAGTCGCGCTCGCGGGGGTGGGGCCGCGGCGGGACCGGGGATCGGGTTCAGGACGACGGTGGTCTTGCGGGAGAGCGCCGGGAGTGAGCGGCGCATGAGCTCCGCGGTGAACCGGCTGTTCGCGATCACCCGGTGTGCCCAGAGTTGCGGAGCGTAGAGGAAGGCGCGCAGCGCCCACGGCGAGTCGGCCTCGGCTTCGTGCACATGTGTGACGGTCGGCACGCCGCGAAGGCGCAGCAGCATCGGCCACTGCGGCAGGATCACGGTGCTCACGTAGGCGGCGTCGGGCCGGTGGTGGGAGATCAGCTGCCAGGAAGCGGTGAGGCCGCTGAATGCGGAGGCGAGCAGCTTCAGCCAGTTGCGGGGCTTCAGCAGCTGTTTGCGGAGCACGAACATCGCGCTCACGACCACTCGTACACCTCGATCCTCCAGAGCGGTCACCAGAGGCCCGCGCTCGGGCAGCACGGCGACCACCTCGTGTCCGGCGGAGACGAGACCTGCCGCCGACTCGAGCGTCACTCGATCGGCGCCGTAGAGTTCAGCGCCGGGATGGACGATGAGGACGAGCACGAGAATCCCCGATTCCTTCGTGATCAGATCCGCCGGAGAGCAGATCGGCGGCGTGTGAGATCATTCTTACCGTGTCGAGGTGGTCGTGCGGAAACGGCCGGCGCTGGGGCGTCACGACGAGTGCGGGGATGGGATTCGGTATGACTGAGAGCGTGTTGTTCGTGTGCGAGCAGAACGTCTGCCGTTCTCCGTTGATGGCCGCCGCCTTCGACGATGCGCTGCACTCCCACGGCTTGCCGGAGACCGGCGCCGTCGAGTGGGTGACCGGCTCGGCGGGTACCCAGGCATCGACGAGGCACTCGGCCTGCCGATACGTCGTCGCGATCGAGCCGGAGGCTGCCCACCACGTGTCCCATCGACTCGAGGTGGACGATGTCGAGGCGGCAGGCCTGGTCATCGCTGCCTCGCTCGAAGAGCGTTCGCTGATCGTGCAGCTGAGTCCGAAGGCCCGCTCGCGCACGTTCACGCTGCGGGAAGCGCTGTTGCTCGGTGAGCAGCCGATCGCGGCGACATCCCTCGCAGAGTATGCGGCGGCGCTGGCCTCACGCCGGGGGACGCTCGATCTACGACCGCGGCGCGGATTCCCGTGGATTCGCCCGGTGGATCGCCCGCTGGACGTGGTCGACGTGCACAGGCTCGGGCCCAAGCCGCATCGCAACGGGCTGTTGGCCGCCGACGCGGATGCGCGTCTGCTCGCCGCGCGGCTGCGACGGGATCTCTCCAGTTCGGTCTGATCCGCCGAGAGTGGTCCGCCGATCACCAGTCCTCCGCGCGCCGACGCGCTTTCCGCGCGGCACGGTGCACGCTGTGCCCCTGCGCGACCCGTCGCGCCAGGTCTTCGTAGGCGTCGGCGACGTCTTCCCACCGGAACATCGCTCTGGCGCGGTCGCGTGCGTCGGTGCCGAGCTCTTGGGTGCGACCGGCATCGGCTTCGGCCTCTTCGAACGCGCGCGCGGCGCCCTCCGGATCCTGGAAGAACCATCCGCTGTCGTCGAGCACTTCCCGGTTGAACGGCACATCGAACGCGATGACCGCGGTGCCGGCTCCCATGGCACGCAGCAGCGACGGGTTCGTTCCCCCGACAGAGTGGCCGTGGGCGTAGGCGAGCGCGTTCGCGTAGAGGGCATCGAGGAGGTCCTGGTCGTAGACGCCGCCTACCAGACGGATTCGCTCGTCGCCGGACGCGGCGTCGTGGATGCGCTGCGTGTACTCGCTGCTGTACGGGGCGGAGCCCACCACGACGAGGGGGAGCTTCGCGTCGCTCGCCCGGTACCCCTGCACGATCTCGAGCACGTGGTTCTCCGGCTCGAAGCGCGCGACCACCAGGTGATATCCGGCCGGTGTCAGCCCCATCTCCCCGACGCTGCGCTCCGGCAGGTCGTCCAGGATCGGTGCGCCGTAGCGGATGAGCTCGGTAGGGACGTCGAACTGGTGTCGGTAGTAATCCGCGATTCCCGGTGCGTCCGCGATCAGGGCATCGGCCGTGCGAACGCCGAACTGCTCGGCCCAGCGGTAGTAGGCCTTGCCGCGCGGGCCCCACTTCGATCGTCGCCACTCGAGTCCGTCCATGTGGAGAGCGACGGGCGCGCGACGAAAGCGGAGCAGGGGCAGGAACGGGGAGTTCGCTGCGTTGAACACGAAGGTCGCGTCGGGTCGGCGGCGGAACATGAGATGCAGAGCCGAGAGCCCGGTGTGGCTGAGCGTCTCCACCTGCTTCACGGGGACCGCGGGAAGGTGTACGACCCGCATGCCGAGGTACTCCTTCTCGCGCCGCTCCGAACCGCGGGTGTACACGACGACGTCGTGGCCCCGCTCGGCGAGACGGCGACCGACTTCCTCGATCGCCGTCTCGAATCCGCCGTATGCGGCGGGCACTCCTCGGGTCCCCACCATCGCGATGGTGAGGGGGCTCGAATTGCTCATCCGATCAGTATGCCCCGCTGGGTCGCACCATGACCTTCGCGGTGCGCCACATGATCTGCAGGTCGTTCATCACGGACCAGTTCTCGACGTAGCGCAGATCGAGGCGCACGCTCTCGTCCCACGACAGGTCGCTGCGGCCGGACACCTGCCACAGACCGGTGATGCCGGGCTTGATGTAGAGGCGACGGAAAACGGTGCCGTCGTAGGCGGTGACCTCGCTGGGCAGCGGCGGACGCGGGCCCACGACGCTCATGTCGCCGATGAGGACGTTCCAGAACTGCGGCAGCTCGTCGAAGGAGAGCTTGCGCAGGATCCTGCCGACACGGGTGACGCGCGGATCGTCCTTCATCTTGAACAGGAGGCCGGCGCCTTCGTTCTGCGCCTTGAGCGTGGCGAGCTGCTGCTCGGCATCGGTCTTCATGGAGCGGAACTTCACCATCTTGAAGCGGCGGCCGTCGCGGCCGACACGCTCCTGGAAGAAGAACACCGGACCGGGTGAGTCGAGCTTGATGAACAGCGCCAGCACGGGAGCCAGCAGTGCGATCGGGATCAGCGCCAGCGTGGCGACCGCGACATCGAGCGCACGCTTGAGCAGGTGCTGGCCGCCCTCGTAGGTCGGGATCTGCACCTGGATCAGCGGCAGTCCTTCGACGGGGGCGAAGGAGATGCGCGGACCGGCCACGTCGGTGAGCCTGCTCGACAGCACGAGCTCGGCAGCGGTCCCCTCGAGCTGCCAGCTCAGCTGCTTCACGAACTCGGGCTCGCCCTCGGGGCGGCTCGCCACGATGATCGTGTCGGCTCCGACCTCGGCGGCGACCGACGACACGGAGTTCACGTTCCCCAGAACCGGGAACCTCGTGTCGTCGATCTCGATGTCGCGCGCATTGCCGTCGAGGAGCGTCGCGCCCACCACCTGGTAGCCGGAGGCACCGATGGGGTGCAGAGTCCGGACCACGTACTCCACGTCGTCCCTGTTGCCGACGACGAGGGTGCGGGAGGCGAACCTCCCCTGGGAGCGCTGCGTCTGCAGCCAATGGCGCCACATCCACCGGGTCACGAGAAGCGTCAGCACACCGAGGGGCAGCCCCAGCAGCAGCATCAGTTGCATCGACTTCCATGCGAGCAGCACCGCCACGATGGCGATGATCCCGAAGGCGAGTCCGCTGGCGTGTGCGACGCCGCGGTACTCGGTGGCACTCGCGCGGAACAACGCGGCGTCCCGCGTGTGCAGCGCACTGAGCATGAGGTACCACAGGGCGGCGAGGGGGATGCCGTCGCGCAGGACCTCGAACCCGGAGACACCGGTCGCCAGTTGGACCATCGCCGTCAGACCGACCGCGAACAGGATGACTGCAGCATCCGTGATCCGCAGCTGCATCCGATAGCGGCGCTCCCACTGGCGGCGCCTCTCGAGCGTCGCCGAAGCGCGCGGCGTGACCACCGTGCGCGTCACCGACTTGGTGGCGCGCGGGGCCGCGACCGGCACGAAAGCCGTGCGAGTGATGCTCAGGGCATCCTCGACGGAAGTCATGCCGAGGCCCCTTGAGCCGTGAATGTACGCAGATATCCCCAGTGCGTCATTTGATTCCCCAGATTCCCCAGACCGTGAACCCCACGTTCACGGCATCGTCTGCATCCCGACCCCTCGGGTCCTGCTGAAACCCTTCGTGATTCCCACATCACGGAGTGCGTTTTCGCCGTCCCACACGGCGATCGCTGACAGCAGGCACTGCAGACTTCCTTCACTGTAGCGGAACTTGACCCTCATAGGAAGGTATTTCTGACGAATGGATGAATCCGTGTCGAGGCCGGCGGCTATCCTTTCGCCGTGACCGCCAACACCGACGCCCCGCGCTTCCGACTGCACTCGATGAGGCCGCGTGATCCGGACCAACCGCACCGCACGGCGAGCACCCTCGAGCTCTTCTTCGACCTCGTCTTCGTGGTCGCGGTGAGCATCGCGTCGGCCCAGCTGCACCATGCGCTGAGCCACGGCGACTTCGTCCACGGCATCACCTCCTATGCGATGGTCTTCTTCGCGATCTGGTGGGCGTGGATGAACTTCACGTGGTTCGCGACCTCGTTCGACACCGACGACTGGCTCTACCGCGTCACGACCTTCGTGCAGATGGGCGGTGTGCTGGTGTTCGCCGCGGGCGTCCCGCGCGCGTTCAACGAGGGCGACTTCACGATCCCCGTGCTCGGCTACGTCGTGATGCGCGTCGCCATGGTGGCGCAGTGGCTGCGGGCATCGCGGTCGGCCGGCCCGCTGCGCTCCGCCACCCGTCGCTACGCGTTCGGCATCGCGGCCGTGCAGGTGCTGTGGATCCTCTTCCTCCTCATCCCCACCGGGCCGTTCCAGCTGATCGCGTTCGTGGTGTTCGCTCTCATCGAGATCGCGGTGCCCGTGTTCGCCGAGCACCGCAGGCAGACACCCTGGCACCCGCATCACATCACCGAGCGCTACGGACTGTTCACGCTGATCGTGCTGGGCGAGAGCCTGCTCGCATCCGCGAACGCGATCATCGACGCACTCGAGAAGGTGGAGAGCCTCGGGCCATTGATCGCGATCGCCGTGCTCACGCTCCTGGTCACGGCGTCGCTCTGGTGGATCTACTTCTGGCCGCCGCATCACCGAGCGATCACGACGTTCGGCCGGTCCCTGCGCTACGGCTACACCCACTACTTCGTCTTCGCCGCCGCCGCCGCGTTCTCGGCGGGCATCGAGGTCGAGCTCGACGTGCTCACCGGGGAGAGCCACCTGTCCAACGTGGCGGCGTCGTTCACGGTCACCATCCCGATCGCGATCTTCCTGCTCGGCATCTGGTGGATCGCGATCCGTGAGAACGCGGACCGCGTCGTGAACACCGTCCTGCCGATCGGTGCGCTGCTGGTGCTGTTGGATCCGGTCCTCCCGATCCCGGTGACGCTCACGGCGCTGATCCTCGTCGGCATCGTGGTGGTGCTGGTGCTCCGTCCGCCCACGCCGCGAGCCATAGACAAGGCATAGGGCAGGCAAAGGCTGCTGATCGGATGCTCAGCGACTCTGGTGGCGTACACCCGTCGTCCACCGAGAGGAGCCGATCATGAGCATTCCCGAACCCACCCAGACGCCCGAGGGGCCGGCCTACGAGGGGCGCCTGCTCGACCGCGCGGATGAAGAGGTGGTCGATCAGGGGGCTGCCTTCGACATCCGCACGCTGATGAGCAGGCGCGGCGTGCTCGGTCTCGCCGGTCTCGGCCTGGGGGCCGTGGTCCTCGCGGCCTGCGCTCCTGTCGCCTCGGGCGGAACGTCGAGCACGCCCACACCGGCGGCGATCGCCAGCGGTGACACCACCGCGGTGACGGAGATCCCTGACGAGACTGCAGGACCGTACCCGGGCGACGGGTCGAACGGCCCCGATGTGCTCGACAACTCCGGGATCGTGCGCCGCGACATCCGCTCGTCGATCGACGGCGGGGCGACGGCCGACGGAGTGCCGCTCACCTTCACGCTGAAGATCATCGACATCGCCGGCGGAGGCGTGCCCTTCGCCGGTGTCGCCGTGTACGCCTGGCACTGCACCGCGCAGGGGGAGTACTCGATGTACTCCTCGGGCTTGGAAGACGTCACCTACCTGCGCGGCGTGCAGGTCGCCGATGCCGATGGCACGGTGTCGTTCACCTCGATCTTCCCCGGCTGCTACTCGGGACGGTGGCCGCACATCCACTTCGAGGTCTACCCGGATGTCGCGTCGATCACCGACTCGACGTCAGCGATCGCGACGTCGCAGCTCGCGCTACCCGAAGAAGCATGCACCTCCGTATACGCCGAATCGACGTACTCGGGGTCCGCGGCGAACCTCGCCAGGATCACGCTCGCGAGCGACAACGTCTTCGGTGACGACTCCGGCGCGCTTCAGGTCGCCACCGTCACCGGGGACGTGTCGGCCGGGTATGCAGCCACCCTCGTGGTCGGCGTCGACACGACGACGACGCCCGCAGCGGGGAGCGCGCCCGGCGGACAAGGAGGCCCCGGAGGCGGCGGGCAGCCGGCGGGGTGAGGGGAGGGTGGGTTCGAGTCCGCGAGCGCGCTCTGCTATCCTGAACATGCAACGTGTGTGCATCGCCCCTCTCGGCCGCCACGTCGCCACTGATCAGGGCCATCACGGACCGCGCACATCGATGCGTGCGGAATCCGCCCTCGATCTCACGATCTGCGGAGCGCCTGTGCGCGCCCGCCACACAGCAATGAGCATCACCATGAGCACCACCACCCTTCCCCCCTCCGATCCGTTGACCTGGAAGCAGGCCGACACCGATGTGCACGTCGCGACGCGCGCCGGCGAATTCGCCGGGTTCGTCGAGTTCGACGGCACCGCGCACCTCGTGCGCGACAACCACGGCGCGGAGCTCGGCGCATTCGACTCCCTCGACGAGGCCTTCCGCGCGCTCGAAGACGGGCACGAGCCCGCCCCGAGCGACCCCGGCTTCGCCCGGATGCTGCCCCGCGCCTGGCGTCGTCGCGCTCGGCGGGCCCGCGCCTGAGCGCGGCGCCGACACTCCGGCGTTCGGTCCGCCTCGCTGAGAGGTCGCCAGGGGTTGCCGAAGTATTCCCTGAAGCGCATGGGGCTCGGGCTACCGTGAGGTAAGCGTTGGGCAGTCGCCTTGGGCTTTCACAGCTCACGGGCTCCGATCGTCAGGAGACGACCATCTCCACCGCACAGATCGAACCGACCGCAGCAACGCTGGGGCCGATTCGCCAGACCTACTCCGGCAACGCGGAGTTCCCCCCGATGGCTCAGGCCTACAAGCAGGTCTCGCAGGTCATCAAAGAGATGGGCCTGCTCCAGCGCGCCCAGTGGTTCTACGGCTTCGTCGCGGCCGGCATCGTCGTCGCCCTCGGCGGCCTGATCACAGGATTCATCCTCCTCGGCGACAGTTGGTTCCAGCTGCTCATCGCCGCGGGGCTCGGCATCGTGTTCACGCAGATCGCCTTCCTCGCTCACGAGGCGGCGCACCGTCAGATCCTCTCCTCCGGGCCGGCGAACTTCCGTCTCGCCCGCATCCTCGCCGGCAGCATCGGCATGAGCTACTCGTGGTGGGACTCCAAGCACACCAAGCACCATGGCAACCCGAACCAGGTCGGCAAGGACCCCGACATCGAGGTCGACACGATTTCGTTCCTCGACGAGGACGCCGCGAAGTCCAAGGGCCTGATCCGCCTGATCACCCGCCAGCAGGGGTGGCTCTTCTTCCCCCTGCTGACGCTCGAGGGGCTCAATCTGCACTACCTCGGCATCAAGCACCTCACGACGAAGCGCAACGTCAAGGGACGCTGGATCGAGTTGGGCATCATCGCACTGCGGTTCGCCCTCCTCCTCACCCCGATCTTCCTGATGCTCCCGCTCGGGATGGCGTTCGCGTTCCTCGGCGTGCAGCTGGCCGTGTTCGGCGTCTACATGGGCGCCTCGTTCGCCCCGAACCACAAGGGCATGCCGATCATCGACCCGAGCGCGCGCCTCGACTTCTTCACCAAGCAGGTGCGCACCTCGCGCAACATCCGCGGCGGCTGGTGGGCGACGTGGCTCATGGGCGGCCTCAACTACCAGGTGGAGCACCACCTGTTCCCGAGCATGCCGCGCCTGCACCTGTCGAAGGCGCGTGACGTCGTGCGCGACTACTGTGCGGCGAACGACGTGCCGTACACGGAGACCAGCCTCGGGCGGTCGTACCTGATCGTGATCGAGTACCTCAATCGGGTCGGACTCTCCGCCGGTGCCGACCCGTTCGACTGCCCCGCGGCCGCACGGTTCGGGCGGGCGTAGCAGCACCACACGGGCAGGGCCCGGACATGACGGAGGCGCGAGCAGGAATCCCTGCTCGCGCCTCTGTCGTCGGTACTACTTGTTGGACTTCTTCTTCGTCTCGACCACGTCGATCGTGATCTTCTCGAGCGGTCGGTCGTCGTCGAGTTCGTCTTCGAGCACCTCGTCGCCGAGGAACGTCTCGTCCGGAGTCTCGTCCACGATAGCCTCGGCCGTTGCCGGGGCGGTCGCGTCGATGCCGGCGATCTCGGCGGGCAGCGCGTCGTCCGAGAAGATGCCGTCGGGGCGGATCAGCTCGCGCACCTCAGCCATGAAGCTCGACAGCTGCTGCTGCTGCCACCGCAGCTGCCGCGTGCGGTCCTCCGCGTCGTGGAGCACGGCCGTGGTGTGTCCGGTGACGGAGTCGACGATCTTCTGCGACTTCGCACGAGCGCGCTCGAGGATCTCCCGGGCACGCACCTGCGCGTCGGCCTCGATGGCCTGCGCCTGCGAACGGGTGAGGCGCTCGTAGTCCTCGGCCCGTGCCGAGATGCGCTGGGCGTGCTCGAGCGACGCGGCGACCTGCTCGTTCGCGTCGGTGGTGATGCGCTCGGCGTGCGCGACAGCCTGGTTGTGCAGCACGAGGAACTCCTGCTGCGCGTCGTCCTGCCTGCGGGTGAGGGTCTCCTCGAACTCCAGCACGCGCGCATTCATGTCGCGCACCTCGCGCTCGGCGTCGGCGCGCAGCTGGGTGGTCTCCCGGGTGACGAGCGAGCGGAGGGCGGCGGCCCCCTTCTCCGCCTCCGTGCGGATCGCGGTGGCCTCCTGGGCGGCCTGGTTGACCTTCTCGGCGGCGTGTGCGGCCTCGCGCTCGATGCGCGCCTCGTGCGCCGTGTACTCGGTGTCCATCTTCAGGCGCACCTGGTCGGCATCGCGCTGCGCCTGGTCGGTGATCCGCTCGGCGTCCGCAGCGGCCTCAGCGCGCTGCGCCGTGACCTCCTCGCGGGCCGACGTCATGAGGCGGTCGGCCTGCACGGCGGCGTTCTGGATGAGGACGTTCGCCTGCTCCTCGGCGACCCGCAGGATCGCCTCGAACTGCTGGCGCGACGGCGCCTCCTCGCCGTCGGGCTGCGGGGCGTCGACGAGCTCAGAGGTGAGCGTGGCGACCTGCTGCTCGGCGTCGGACGCCTTGGCGTTCGCGGCGGCGAGCTCGCTCTCCAGCGCCTCGCGGGCGGCGCGCTCCTCGTTGCGGACAGCCTCGACCGCATCCTCTTCGCGCGCCTGCGCCTCGGCGACATCCGCCGCCGCCTGCTTGAGCTGGTTGCGCAGAGCCGCGAGCGCCGAGTCGACCTCGCCCTTGTCGTAGCCGCGGAAACCGATCGTGAACGCCCCCTGCTGATCGCGGGGAGCGGTCTCGATCAGCTGGTCGAAGAAGTCCGGCGAGCGCTCGCCGTCGCGGTCAGTGGTTCCAGATGGTTCGCTCATGAGGTTCGTGCCTTTCTGGCGTGGTCACACGCGGAGCGGCGGCTCCATCCCGATGGACGGGATCGTGTGGACCGGAGGAGGAGGTCGTCAGGGCTCACGCCACCACCGTGACCCGGCAGAGACCCGGCGGGCGAGGCGCGCCCTCCAGCCTAGTTGCGTCGGCTGAGAGTTGCGTGCCCGGATTTCGGTGCGCTCGCGACGATCGGCGCGCCGCACGGGGATCAGGCGTCGCGTGCCCAGCGGGCGTTCCGGTCGTCGAGGAGTTCCCCACGGAGATACTCGATCCGCGCGCCCTCCGTGACCGCCACGCTCCGAGCGCCGGCGACCGTCGCGACCCGCGACCGCAGATCGGTCCACAACGGCGCCGTCTGCGGGACGCCCATGTACTCGCGGAACGTCTCGACCTGCATCCGCATGCCCTCCGGATCGGTCACCAGACGGATGACCGTGTCATCGGGTTCGACGAAGCGGATCCCGTAGCCGCCGTCGCCACGCACCGTGAACTCCTTCTGCTTCGTTTCCGTCGCCGAGGCCACGATGTCACGTGCCATGGCCTCGGGGGCGTGAATGACGAGGGTCGTGCCGAACTCGTCGAGGGTCTTCACGAGCTGCGCGGCCTCGAATCTCCGCCCTGCGCGGTTTCCCGCCGCCGTCCCCTGCCTGCTCACCCGGCTCCGCAGCAGCTGCCCGGTGACGATCAGCGCGACGATCAGCAGACCGAGCAGCACGTACAGGAGAATGTCCACGGCCACAGCGTAGTGGGATCCGTTCCTGCCCTTCGGAGGGTGGCCCTGCCTCTTCTCGCGTTGTCGCGCAATCCCCTTCTTCGTCGGCAACCCCGCGGGCTACCGTCAGCGCAACGCGGCGACGGAAGGAGAGAGCAGTGGAGGGCGGGACGCAGACGATGTCACGGACCAGAGTCGTGTTCAACGACGTCGGATTCCTCCTGGAACAAGGGCAGGATGACGAAGACCTGAAGCGTCGCATCGAGGGTGCGGCGCACGCCGGCGGCGAGTTCGTCGAGTTCGTCGTGGTGGGCAACCGTGCCGTGAGCGTTCTCGTGTCGCCGGCGACCCACGTCATGATCTCGGTCGAGCCCGTCGAGTCCGACGCTCGCGACCTCGGTGACGACACAGCGCCTTTCGGCGGCGAGTTCGACATGATCTGAAGCACCACCGCGCGGCGTCGTTCGCCGGGCCGGAGGCGGACCACTGATACGGTGACCGCGGTGGGCATCGTGTCCCTGGGGCCGACGAGCTAGAGAGAAACTTCGAGATGAAGGGACCCTCCCGTCCGCGACTCGCTCGCATCGGGATCGCCGTGGTGCTCGCCGTCGCGATCGGAGCGCTCGCGCCCTCGTGGTCGGCGCCACTGTCGGCAACGGCTGCGACCGATGGCCAGATGGTGGTTCCCGCATCGGGCAACATCCAATCGAAGGTCGGCGACGGCTGCGTCGGAAACTACCGTGCACACGACGGCATCGACATCTCGGCCCCCTCGGGAGCGCCGATCCTCGCCGCGTACGACGGGGTGGTGAAGTCGCGGACCGTGAACAGCGGTTACGGCAACTACACCGACATCGAACACACCGGAGGTTACGTCACCCGGTATGCGCACATGGCATCGCCGGGGATCTACGCACCCGGCACGCGCGTGACCCGCGGACAGCAGATCGGCGTGATCGGCAACACCGGGAACTCGCCGGCCTACCACCTGCATTTCGAGGTGCGGCTCAACGGTGCGGTGTACGCCGCGATCAACGGCGGGTTCACCTGCCTCTCGAACGTGGTGCGCGGCAACCCCATCCCGCTCTTCTTCCCCGGGCTCGGCACGGGGCCGGGGCCGTCGATCCCCACCGCCGACTACACCGGGGACGGGAAAGCAGATCTGCTTGTCGTGGCCGGAAACGGCGACCTGCGCCTCCGCCCGGGCTCGGGGAGCGGCACCTTCCCGTCTTCGACGACCGTCTTCAGCGGGTGGGGGAACGCGAGGCGTCACATCACGCATACGGACTTCAACGGCGACGGCAAGGCTGACATCCTCGTTGCTCGCACCGACGGCATCCTCGAGTTCTTCGCGGGCAACGGCGCCGGCGGGTTCGCCCCCGCGGTCACAGCGGGGAGCGGGTGGTACGAGCTGCTGCACGTGACTTCCGGAGCCGACTACACAGGTGATGGAAAGCAGGACGTGATCGGCGTCTCGTCTGCGGGCTTCCTGACCATCTACCAAGGCAATGGCTCCGGCGGATTCGGGAACTCGCATCTGACGCTCGGCGCGGGGGGTTGGGGCGGATTCCACCATCTGATCGGTGGCGATTTCGACAACGACGGCCGGGGGGACCTGATGGCGGTCAATGATGACGGCGACCTCTACTTCTACCCCGGTTTCGCCTATGGGCTCGGGCAGTGGCGACGCGTGGGCGGCGGCTGGCTCGAGTTCACCTCCGTGACCGGCGGCGTGGACTATAACGGTGACGGTCGCGCCGACCTGCTCGGGCGGACCCCCGCGGGGGAACTCTATTTCTATCCTGGCCTGGGCAACGGGACGTTCGGACAGAACACGCGAATCGGAGCAGACTGGGGCGAGCACCTCGCTCTCGAGTAGCGCCGCCTTCTCGGGCGCGTATCGTGGGCGCATGGCCGATCCGACGCTCGAGGAGATCGCCGCCGCGCTGTATGCCGGACCGCAAGACGACTTCGTCTCTTCTCGTCGAGCCAGGGCCGACGAGGTGTCCGACCCCACCCTCGCCGCCGCGGTGAAGGCTCTGCGCAAGCCGTCGATCGCGGCGTGGGTGGTGAACGTGTTCGCGCAGGAACGGGCGAAGCAGTTGGGCGAGGCGCTGCAACTGGCGCGGGAGCTGCGTGAGGCGCAGGACGATCTGGATGCCCCGGCGCTCGCCGCGCTCGGACGAGAGCGCCGCGTGCTCACCAGGCGCCTCGCCGAGACGGCGGCCGACCTCGCGGCCTCTCGTGGCGAGCGCATCACCTCGGCGACACTCGAAGCCGTGGAGCAGAGCATCTCCGCCGCGTTCTTCGACCCCGCCGCCGCGGCCGCCGTCGCCTCCGGGCGGCTGGTGCGCGCGCTCACCCCCGCGTCGACCATGAGCGACATCGCCGAATCCGTGGCCGGTGCCGTGCCGGAGCGAGTACCCGCGGCAGCACCGCCGACGGACGACCTGCAGGAGCGCAGGACGCGGCGAGAGGCGGAGCGTCGGGTCGCCGTGGCCGACAAGGAGCTGGCATCGGCCGAGCGGGAGCTGCGGACACAGGAGGCCGCGCTGCAGACGCTGAGGGCGCGGATGCAGGAGCTCAGCGGGCGAGCAGCCGAACTCGAGACCCAGCTCGCGCAGGTGCGGGCGGGGATCGGCCGTGTCGAGAAGGAGCTTCCCGCCGTGGAGCAGAGTCGTGCCGATGCGGCGGCGCGTGCCGAGAGCGCGGCGAAGGAGGCGGCGTCGGCGCGGACGAGCCTGGAGGCGCTGTAGCGCGACGCCGGGGCTCGCAGGCTCAGTCGCCGTCGCGACTCGCGAAGTCGGGGCGGTAGATCCACTTCACGGTGTCGACGAAGCTGATGGTCTCCGTCTCGGTCACGCCGGGGATCGCACGGATCGACATGACGAGATCCAACAGGTGCTCGTTGTCGGTGGCCATCAGCTCGGCCATGAGGTCGTAGTGGCCGGTGGTCGTCACCAGGTAGTACACCTCGTCGATCGCCGAGATCGCGTCACTCACCTCATGCACGCGGTGGTCCACGCGCACGCCGATGAGGGCGGACTGCGAGTAGCCGTGGGTCTGCGGGTGCGTCATCGCCCCGATCGTCACGACTCGTTCGTTGAGGAGTCGCTGGATGCGCTGTCGGACGGCGGCGTGGGAGAGGCCGACGGCGCCGGCCATCTCGGTCACGGAACGGCGTCCGTCTTCTTGCAGCAGGCGGACGAGCTTGCGGTCGAGTTCGTCCAGCTGTGCCGGGACCAGCCCGTGGAATTCTCCGGATCGCATCGTGCGGGTTCCTCTCCTGCTGCGTGTCGGCCCGCAGTCAGCGTACGCGAAACCGTCATTCTCGTCGCGGAGAACCGCTGCAACTGTCAATTTGACGGCTTCGAGGACGCGAGGCTTCAATAATCGTTGCGCAACGTCGGTCGTTCCGTTATATTCATGTTCAGATTCACATTTAACGACGAAAACAGCGGTTCAAGGAGTTCGTGATGAGCAAAATCACGGTTGTGCAGGCCGGGCGTCTGCTCGACGGCACGGGACAGGTGATCGATGACGCGACGATGATCGTGCGTGACGGCACCATCGAGGCGGTCGGGCCGCGCGACAGCGTGATCACCCCGGCCGATGCCGAACTCGTCGACGCTGGCGACATGACTGTGATGCCGGGCCTCATCGACTGCCATACCCATCTCGGCGGAGCCTCCTCCCCGAACTACACGACCTGGGTCGTCGAGGACGACCTGCGCCAGGCCATCCTCTCCGGGCAGCAGATGCGTGCGCTCATGGAGCACGGTGTGACCACGATCCGCGACATCTCACGCAACGGGCTCCGCCTCAAATGGGCCGTCAACAACGGGCACATGGAAGGGCCCCGCATCGTGGCGTGCGGGCCGGGACTCTCACGTACCGGTGGGCACGGAGACGCACACAACCTGCCCTGCGACATGATCCAGCGCAGCCACCCGTGGGCCATGCTCGCGGACGGCCCGGAGGAACTGCGCAAGTCGGTCCGGTTGCTCAATCGCATGGGCGCGGACGCGGTCAAGATCTGGGCGACCGGCGGCGGGATGTGGGACAAGGAGCTGGAGACCGACCAGCACTACGATTTCGAGGAACTCTGCATGGTGGTCCGTGAAGCGGCGATGGTGAAGATCCCGGTGCTCGCGCACGCTGAATCGCTCGCCGCCGCGAAGGACTGCCTGCGCGCCGGCGTCGCCACACTCGAACACGGCGAGGAGCTCGACGACGAGTGCCGTCGGATGATGGTCGAGAACGGAGTCATCCACGTCCCCACGCTGCAGCTGTTCCTCGGGCCGTGGTTCGACGAGTATCCGCCGCCCCCGCGCGAAGGTCTCGAGAACTACCGCGGTGACACCCTGGTGGAGAAGGAGAAGAACCGCGTCGCGGACAACTTCACGGCCTCCCGCCTCGCCGGAGTCACGATCGCCGTCGGCAGCGACAGCTTCTCCAGTATCGACGTGCCCTACGGCGCCTCGACCCTCTCCGAGGTACACACCATGGTGGACACCGGCATGCCGGCAGCGGACGCGATCGTCGCCGCCACCCTCAACGGGGCCAGAGCGCTGCGCGTGGACCACCTGACCGGTTCCCTCGAAGTCGGGAAGGCCGCCGACTTCCTGGTCGTCGACGGAGACCCGCTGGACGACATCCGCTCCCTCGCCCAGGACCGTCTGCGGTATGTTCGCCGCGGCGCACAGCTCTGGCAGGACGAGCTCACCCCGACCCCGCACCGTTCACCCACCCGCTGACGCGCCGAACCCGAGGACGATGATGACCCCGACAGCCCCTTCAGCATCCCGCGCCACCACACCGCCGTCCGAGCCCCGGACCCTCCGCCGCGCGGGCCTCGGCACCGCCGACCTCGTGTTCTTCGTGGTCGCCGCCGCGGCCCCGCTCACGGTGGTCGCAGGAGTCGTGCCTCTCGCGATCCGCACGGGCGGCGAATCGGCGGCGTACGGCTACCTCGTGCCCGCGGTCGTCCTGATCCTCTTCGCGGTCGGCTTCACCGCGATGAGCCCGAGGATCAAGAATGCGGGAGCCTTCTATTCGTACATCACCCACGGCATCGGCAAGCCGTTCGGGGTAGGGTCCGCGCTCCTCGCCGTGGTGTCGTACAACGCCATGGCGATCTGCCTGATCGCCGGTTTCGCGGTGTACGCCCAGAACATGCTCGCCTCACTGTTCGGACTGAGCGTGAACTGGGTGATCCTCGCCGCGGTCGCTGTGATCGGTATCGCACTGCTCGGCTACTTCAAGGTCACGCTCGGAGCGAAGGTGCTGGGCATCGCGCTCGCGCTGGAGGTCGCGGTCCTCGTGATCTACGAGGCGTTCATGCTGGGTCAGGGTGGCAGCGGTGACATCGGCGAGACGGTCGCGATCTTCAACCCCGCGGTGATGGCCGACCCCGGCTTCGGAGCGATGCTCGTGCTGACAGCCGGAGGGTTCATCGGCTTCGAGGCCACTGCGATCTACGCGGAGGAGGTCAAGGACCCGAAGCGCACGGTCCCGCGTGCCACGTACATCGCGATCGCGTTCCTGGGTGTCTTCTACACGTTCTCGGTGTGGTGCATCTTCGCCGCATACGGCACGCAGGGTGCATTGGATGCGGCGGCGAGCGATGACGTCGCGCTGCTGACGTTCGCGTCGATGGAGCAGTTCGTCGGCCCCTGGTTGTCCGACTTCTCGCAGCTCCTGCTCTGCACGAGTGCTTTTGCCGCGGCGCTCGCCTTCCACAACGCGGCGTCGCGGTACCACTTCACGCTCGCCCGCGAGGGCATCCTGCCGCGGAGCATCGCGAAGATCAGCCGCGCACACGGCTCACCGGTCGGCGGCGTGGCGCTGCAGATCGCGATCTGCGTGGTCGTGCTGGGCTTCGCTGCGCTCGCCGGCGCCGACCCCTACCTCGTGGTGTTCCTGTGGTCGGCGGCGCCGGGAGTGCTCGGCATCCTGCTGCTGGAAGGCATCGCCGCCATCGCCGTCGTGGCCTTCTTCCTCCGCGACCGGCATGGCCACAGCATGTGGCGGGTGATCGTGGCCCCCGTTCTGGCGGCGATCGGTCTGTTCGTCTTCGTGGCGTTGAGTGTCTCCCAGCTCGAACTGCTGACCGCAGCGGAGCCGTTCGTGAACGTCCTCCTGCTGGTGCCGATCCCGCTCGCGCTCGTCGCGGGGATCGCGATCGCGCTGGTGCTCAGGTCGCGTCGCCCTGAACGCTATGCCGCGCTCAACACGGTGGACGTGGACGCCGAGGCCTGACCGCGGTCACTCCGGTTCGAGTAGATCCTCTGTCGAACGGGTCCGGTGCTCCTCGCGGAGATGCCGGGCCCGTTCTCGTCAGCGGGCGCAGTCGGCGAGCAGGCGCATGTACGAGGTCGCGTCGTTCGTCTCGAACAGGCGGTCGAGCGAGACATTCTGCTCGTAGAGGCGGGCGTAAGGCACGGAGATCGCATCGAACCCCGCCGACATGAGCGCGCCGGATGCCATCAGTTTGGCTGTGCGCTTGTTCCCGTCGAAGTAGAACTGATGCCGGGTCGCTGCCGCGGCGTACACGAGCGCCTTCCGACGAGGGTCCTCGACGCCGCCGATGTAGTCCACGAGGTCGTCGAAGGCCGCGATCAGGAGTGCGCCGCCTTCGCCGTGCTCTCTCCCGTCGACGACGCCGCCGGAGGCCAGGCGGACGGATCCGCCGCCGTGCACCGAGCCCTCGCCGCGGAAGCTCCCCGATTCGATGGCCTCCGAGCGGGCGACCAGACCATGCAGGGTGTCGGATGTCTTCTTGGTGAGAGAGAACGTGCCGCTGCTGACGAGACGATCGAGCTCGTTGTAGGCAGCGTTGAGGGCAAGGATCTGATCCTGATCCTCGACCTTTTTCCCCTCGACAGTGACTCCGTCCAGGAGCGTCTGCACCTCCGGGAGGGTGAAGTTGTTCCCCTCGAGCCGCGCAGCATCCCAGATGATGACCGGGAGGTTGGCGCGGAACCTCGCCAGTGCACGCTCCGGTGACGAGCTTCCCTCGCTGCCGCCGATCGCCGCGAGGTCGATTCCGGACCAGTCCCAGTCGATGCCGAGAAGCTGGAGACGCTCAGGGGACGTGAGCCCGTCGTCGGGGGAATCGGCTGCGTCGCTGCGCCCTCGACTGCCCATCGACGGTCGACGGATGTACGAAGGCCCCCGGGGCGCGGGCACCGGCTCTTCCCTTGAGTGGTCGGCGTTCATCGTTCACCAGTCCTTCGCGATCGCCTCTGCGATCCGCCGATCCGGACCGCCGGCCGCGAACGCATCGATGATGCCCTGCAGCGGGGTCACCAGGTTGACGTCGTCGAACGTGGTCGCCCCGGCGAACACGCTGACATGCGCCGGTGCGACGATCACGTCGGCAGCTGTGTGGACCCGGACCTGCCGGTGGGTCGCGGTGAGGAGTCCCGCGACCCGGGTGACGTCTTCGGTCCAGAACACGGTCGTCTTCCCGGGCTCGGCTCCGAGCGCCTCGAGTGTGGCCGCCCCGGAAAGCGCCCACTCCGCCTCGGATGCGTGTCCTGCGGCGACGAGGCGATCGGCGTCATTGCGCCCGCTGAACATGACGCGCCCGGGGCGGTGATGTGCTCCGGAGAGTCTGGCAGCTTCTGCGACGAGGTCGACCAACGGGATGTCGGCGTCACCGTGTGCATCCTCGTCGACGTAGCGTCGTAGGCGTGCGATCCAGGCGTCGAGCTCGCGCCCGTCGAGCCCGTCTCGCACGAACTCTTCTCCCAGCATGACGCGTGCGGCGGCGGCGGCGAGCGGATCGCTCGCTCGATCGAGTTCTATCGAGATGTCGTAGCCGAGCGCGAGAGCGAGTTCACGGAGGGTGTCGACGCGGGATCGGTAGGGGTCTGCGGTGGCGGCGAGGGCGGTCGTCCGTGAGACGTCGGCTCGACGGGCGAGCTCCGACTTGCTGTACGGCATCCGCTCGACAGCGTGGCGCAACGTCATGCCGGCCATGTGCGCACCTCGCTTCGGCTCATCCGACTCATGTGCGTCCATTTTACTGGACACTTTTACGTTCTGTCCAGAACAATGAACAGATACCCTCGTTGTTCAGTAAATTGGACAGGTAGTGCGGAGCGGCAACACGACGAACAGCCCGGGCGCCGTGGACGAGGGGGAGTCCACGGCACCCGGACCGGCTCACGCCTGGCGGGAAACGAGCTCCGTCGCCAGGTCGGACAGGGACTCTCCGCGGAGGGACGGGTAGAACAGCCCCTCGACGTGGTCGAGCGTGTCGGACAGGTGCGAGCCGAAGCCGGCGGTCCCGGATGCGGCTCCGCACAGGGCTCCGACGAAGGCGGGCACGCTGTCGGATTCGCGGGCGAACAGGGCCGCGAGCGGCAGGGCCACCTCAGCGCGCCCGAGGGTTGCCCGCACGAGCAGGAACGCCAACGGGAGCGTCTCGGCGGCCGTGCCCGACTGGCTGTACAGCCGGGGGCTGAGCGCCGCGAGGATGCGGGGCAGGTCGCGGAACACGTCGATCGGGCCGAGCCCGTCGGCGGTGCGGAAGCCGGCGGCGAGCCAGGAGTCATCCGGCGCCTCCTGAACCGCGAGGTCGAGTGCTTCGTCGACGGTGCGGCCGGCGGCGAGTTCGGCAACCGCGACGGCCATGGCCGCCGTCGCCCACACCCCGTCTCGAGCGTGGGTGATCGATGCCCATTGTGCCGCGAGCCGGGCAGCAGAGCGGGGGTCTCCGGCGTGCAGGAGGCCGAAGACGACGCCGGACGGTACCGCGCTGTCGGAGGCGTCGGCGGGGTTGTCGCTGCCGGTGACCGGAGGCACTTCGCCGCGCTGCGTGTTCACGATCGCCGAGCGCTCGGCGATGCCGGTCCAGACGTCGTCGGCGAGGGCATGGCGACGCCACTGCGCGAACAGCGCGTCAGGGTCGGCCGGATCCGCCGTCAGCACGGCGCGCGCGGCGAGCACGGCCGCCTCGGTGTCGTCGGTCGGGACGAGCCGGGAGCCGTCGACCGTCGTGGCGTCGAAGGGGATGAGCGGCTTCGCCACCTGGGCGCGGTCGAGCTCGGCCGATCCCAGCCACATCCGGGAGCGGACCCACGGCGACCGCACGGTGCGGTGGTAATCGGCGGGCAGACCGATCGCGTCACCAACGGCGAGACCGAGCAGCGCGCCGTGCGCGCGATCGAGGCGATCAGGAGACATCGAGGAGCCCTTCGTCGGAGCGTCGCGCGTGACCGGCGGCGAGCGATGCCTCGTGCAGCCGGTCGGCGAGATCGAGGAGGTCGGTGCCGGCGGTGGCGACGATGCAGCGACCGTGCACCTGCAGCACCTGCCCGGTCCACTCGTCCGGGAACGCGTCGAAGCCGCACATCGCGCCGGTCAGTGCGCCGTTGATCGCCGCGATCGTGTCGGAGTCGCGGCCGATGTTGACCGAGGCGATGAGGGCATCCTGGAAGTCGCCGCGCGCTGCTTCGAAGAGTCCCAGGGCGAGGGCGACCGCTTCCGGAGCCGCGTCGGCCCAGGGGTAGTGGAACAGCGAGATCTCCTCGTAGAGCTCGGACATCGCGTCCTCCGCCGACGCGTGCGAGGCGCCGATCCGCAGGGCGCGCTGCACGAGGCGGGCGGTCCAGGAGTCGGCGGGGAGGGCGGAGACGATGGCGTCGCGCACCTCCTGGTACGAGTCGGTGACGAGCGCGGTGGCGACCCCGGCGGCGATGGCCTCGGCGGCGTGGATCCCGTCGTCGGCGTGGCTGACGCGGGCATCGATCCGTGCCAGTCGTCGGGCTTCGGCGGTGTCACCGTGGGCGAAGATGCCGATGGGGGCGACGCGCATCGCCGCGCCGTCGCTCCAGCGCTCGTAGTTGCGGGTGCCGGATGCCGGCGGGTTCACCCCGTGCGCGAGGTTCGCGATCGCGACCATCTCGCTGAAGCCTGCGCCGTAGAAACCGCCGCGCTGCTCGGCGACGGCCTCGGTCCAGACGGCCGCGACCTTCTCCGGGGTGAGCTCGCTGCCGTGTTCGAGGATCGCCGTCGCGGTGAGCACCGCGTACTCGGTGTCATCGGTGCCTGCCGCGTCGGGGGCGAGAGTGGCGACGCGTCCGAACTCCTCGTGGATCTGCTGGATGGTCATGCCCTCGGTGGGGGCGCCCATCGCATCGCCGATGGCCAGGCCGACCAGCGCGCCGCGCGCGCGATCGCGGCTCACGCGAAGCCAAATCGTTTTGCGTTCATGGATGCCACTATAGGGGACCGATGTCTGGCGTCGTTCACGCGATTCTCAAGAAAGTTTTGACATCTCCGAATGAATCGATCATGCTGATCTCGCGGTAAACGCAAAACGTTATGAGTCGCAAGGAAGTGACATCGATGGCACCAGAGGTCGGAATCGCAGAGGTCGCACAGGCGGCGGGCGTCAGTGTGTCGACCGTCTCGCAGGTGCTCAGCGGCAACCGCCCGGTGAGCGAGGCGACGCGCGCGAAGGTCACGGCGGCCATCGAGCGGTTGGACTACCGGCCGCACCCCGGGGCTCGCAGTCTCCGCAGCAGGCGCACCGAGTCCATCGCCCTCCTCGTCCCTGACATCACGAACCCGTTCTACCCGCTCGTCGCGGTGGGGATGCAAGACGTGCTGATGCCCGCCGGATACATGCTCTCCGTCGTGGATGCCGGGAGCCAGATGGGCAGCGGCCATCTGCTGCGCCATGTGCTCGAGCGCCGATTTGACGGCATCGCTCTGCATGCGGACGGGCTGACCGAGCACGACCGCCTCCGGATCGTGGAGTCCCAGACGCGCGTGGTCGCCCTCGGCAGCGACATCGAGATCGCGGGCAGCGACTACGTCGAGTCGGATGACGTCGGCGGCTTCGCGACGGTCGTGGCGCACCTGCTGAGCACCGGTCGCCGCGCCATCGGCTTCATCGCCGGTGAGGAGTCGGCCGATCCGACGCTGCAGCGCGTGCGCGGCTTCCGTGAGGCGTTCGCCGCCGCGGGCCTCTCGGTCGCCGAGTCCGACATCGTGTTCACCTCGTTCACCCGTGAGGGCGGCAACGCCGGTGTGGATGCCCTGTACGCACGGCGTTCCGACTGGGACGCCATCGTGTGCGCGAACGACCTCATCGCGATCGGCGCCATGGAATCGCTCCGCAAGCGCGGTGTGCGCATCCCCGAGGACGTGGCCGTCAGCGGATACGACGACATCGAGGCCGCCGGTCTCGTGCACCCCAGCCTCACCACCGTCGAGAACCCGGCACGCGAGATCGGGCGCACGGCCGCTCGCCTCCTCCTCTCCCGTCTCAACGGCGACAACCCCGATGGCCCGACTCAGCACATCACCCTGGCGACCCGACTCGTCGTACGCGAGTCGACCGCTTCCGCACCCGAAACCCGTACGAAAGGCAAGCAATGACAACGAAGTTCACGCGCTGGAGCGCCCTGGTGGCGATGACCGCCGCCGGCGCCCTCCTCGCCGGATGCGCATCCACCGGCTCGTCGGCCGACACCGTGACGTACTGGAGCGCCTTCATCTCGAAGGACACGCAGAAGTACTACCAGGAGCACTACGTCGATGCCTTCAACGAGGCCTCCGACGACGTCCAGGTGAAGATGGAGGTCAAGCAGCTGCAGAACCTCGGATCTCTCACCGACACCGCCGTCTCCGCGGGTCGTGGCGCTGACGTCGTGTACGCCGCTGGTCCGTCGAGTGCCCTCGGCTTCGCGTCCGCCGACCGCATCGTGTCGCTCGACGACTACTCGAAGGAGTACGGCTGGAAGGACATGCTGCAGCCCTGGGCGTACGAGGCGAGCCAGGTCGACGGCGAGCTGACGTCGGTCCCCGTCGAGTACGGATCGATCGTCCTCTACTACAACCCGGAGGTGTTCGAGGAGCACGGCTGGACGGTGCCGACGACGCGCGCCGAGTTCGAGAAGGTCGCGCAGGAGGCTCAGGACGCCGGGATCATGCCGATCGGCGCCGGCAACAGCGGTTACCAGGCGCAGAGCGAGTGGTACCTGTCCGCCTTCCTCAACATGGCGGTCGGTCCGCAGAAGCTGTACGAGGCGCTGACCGGCGAGGCGAAGTTCACCGACCCCGAGTTCGTCGACGCGATCGCGCTGTTCCAGGACCAGATCGACAAGAAGTGGTGGGGTGGCGGCAAGGACCGCTGGTTCACCAACACCGACACCGACATGCTGACCGGTCTCGCCGACGGCACCGTCGCGATGTACATCACCGGCACATGGGCGTTCGGCGACATGGGGTCGTACTTCGGCGAGGCCGCCGGCAACGATCAGGACTGGGACTGGGCTCCGCTGCCCTCGCTCAGCGATGACGTCGCGCCCGGCGTCTACCCGATGGCGATCGGCACCTCGCTCTCGGTGAACTCCGCGTCGAAGAACAAGGACGGCGCTGCGGCCTACATCGACTCGGTCATCAACGACCCGGCGAAGTCGTACGCGTATCTCGAGGCGACCGGGCAGAACCCGCCGCCGCTCGCGGACCTGTCGGAGATGCCCGCCGGGGTCGACGAGCGCGCCGCGCGCCTCTACAACGATGCGCCCGCCAGCGGGAACCTCGGCTACGCGAGCTGGACGTTCTTCCCGGCCGCGACCGACACGTACCTGTGGTCGGAGTTCGACAAGGTGATCCTGGGCGACATGTCGCCGGAGGACTACCTCGCCGGCCTGCAGAAGACGTTCGACAAAGAGCTGAGCGCCGGCAAGGTCGTCACGCCGTTCGCGCCCGTCGCCGGCTGATGACCGCAGCGACGCACACCCCGGGGGCGGCCAGGCGCCGTCCCCGGGGCCGCCGGACGCGAGTGGCGGCATGGCTCTTCATCTCGCCGCTCGCGATCGTGAGCATGCTCGTGATCGGTGGGCCCGGCGTCGCGTCCCTCGTCTTCTCCTTCACCGACTGGGACGGCCTGGGTGCCGCATCCTTCGTCGGACTCGAGAACTACATCGAGCTGTTCCAGAGTCCTGCCGTGCTCGCGGCGATCTGGCACAACCTCGTGTGGACCCTGTTCTTCCTGGTGGTGCCGATCTCGATGGCGCTGCTGGGGGCGTTCCTGCTCTCGCGGATCCGCCGTGGTCAGGCGATCTTCCGGGTCGTCTACTTCATCCCCTACGTGCTGGCGACCATCGTCTCCGCGACCATCTGGCGTCAGATCCTCAGTCCCACGGCCGGCATCGGACCGGCGTTGTCGTCGTTCGGGTTGGATTGGCTCGCCGACGTGAACTTCCTCGGCGATCCCGCGCTCGCGCTCGGTTCGGTAGCGTTCGTGAACAACTGGCAGTGGTGGGGCTTCCTGCTGGTGCTGTTCGTCGCGGCGATGCAGGGTGTCAACCCGGCGCTGTACGAGGCCGCACGGCTGGACGGGGCGAACGCCTGGCAGGAGTTCTGGCACATCACGCTGCCCGGCATCCGTCCGACGTTCATGTTCCTCGTGCTGATGACCGTGATCTGGTCGTTCCTGGTCTTCGACTACGTCTACATCCTCACGCAGGGCGGGCCGGCCGGGTCGACGGATGTGCTGGCGACGGTGCTCTACCGCACCGCGTTCGCCGAGCAGCGCGCCGGGTACGCATCCGCGATGGCGATGCTGTTGTCGGTCATCAGCGCGGTCGTGGTGAGCGGCTATCTCTTCCTCCGCAAGAAGCTCGATTGGGACGTGTGATCATGACGACAAGCATCGAACTTCCCCGCACTGCGGGCGCACGACGTGCGAGCTCGACCGGGCGCCGGGGGGATGCTCCGCGCCGGGATCCGCGCAAGCCGCGGCCGCTCAGCTGGCTCGTCCTCATCGTGCTGGCCGTGTATGCGGCCGGACCGCTCGTGGTGTTCCTCTTCAATGCGCTCAAGACGCCGGCGGAGATCAGCCGGTCGCCGATCGGGATCCCCACCGAGTGGCGGTGGGACAACTTCGTGCAGGCGTTCACGGATGCCGACATGGGTCAGGGGCTGCTGAACAGCGCCATCATCTCGCTGAGCACCGCGGCCGGGGTCTGCGTGATCGCGAGCATGGCGGCGTATTCGATGACGCGCCTGGACCTGCCGGGCAAGGGCGCGTGGATTCTCTACATCCTCGTGTCGACGTCGCTGCCGATCCAGCTGTTCCTGGTGCCGTTGCTGTCGCTGTGGTCGACGCTCGGCCTGTACAACAGCCAGTTCGGGCTCATCGTCATCTACTGGGCGGTGTACTCGCCGTTCGCGACGATGCTGCTGCGGGCGTTCCTGCTCACCATCCCGAAGGAGTACGAAGAGGCCGCGCGTCTCGACGGCGCGGGGGAGTGGCGGCTGTTCTCGCGGGTGATGGTGCCGATGATCTGGCCGGGCATCCTCACGGTCGCGCTCGTCTCGGGGCTGCAGGCGTACAACGAGTTCCTGCTCGCGGTGACCTTCATCCAGGACAGTGACAAGCTGCCGGTGGCGCTGTCCCTGTTCTCGTTCCAGCAGTCGCAGTCGCCGAACTGGGCTCTCGTCAGCGCCGCGGGCCTCATCATGGCGATCCCGGTGATCATCGTGTTCCTGCTGCTGCAGCGCAAGTTCATCGAGGGGTACACGCAGGGCGGATTGGCGAACTGATGCCGCTGTGCGCCGTGGTGGGTGTCGGAGTGTAGGGAATCAGCGTCGCCGCAGTGCGCGCCAGATCCCCGCGACCGCACTCACCACGCCGGCGGTGACGAGGATGCTGCCGATCAGCGTCAGCACGTCGTCGTTCCCGGCCGTGAGCGACACCCACAACAGCGCACCTCCGCCGATGGCGGCCAGCACGCCCGCGCCGATCCAGACCGCCGGTCCGGGCGTGGGCTCGTGCTCGTGGTCCATGATGACCGCAGCATAGCGAGCCAAGGGTCTCAGGAGGTGACTCTCGCCAGGGCAAAGCAAAACCCCCGCCATGTAGAAGCTAGGCGAGGGTTTCTGGGACCGTTGTAACGACGGTCCGTGTGGCTCCGACGGGCGTCGATCCCGTGACCTCACGATTTTCAGTCGTGCGCTCTACCAACTGAGCTACAGAGCCGCGCGACCGGCGAACCTGTCGCGTCCTAGACGAAGAGCCCTCTCCGAAGAAAAGGCTCGTCGCTTAGAGCGACCCTGACGGGACTTGAACCCGCGACCTCCGCCGTGACAGGGCGGCACGCTAACCAACTGCGCTACAGGGCCATACTTGTTTTCAATTATATCGGAAGGTGTGACCCCAACGGGATTCGAACCCGTGCTACCGCCGTGAAAGGGCGGCGTCCTAGGCCGCTAAACGATGGGGCCGAGTCAGTCCCGGGGGACTTCCTTGCCGACGCTCAAGCATAAGGGATGATTCGGGCAAATCGCGAATCGAGGGCGCGGCGGCTTCCCCCGGGCGTGTTTCGGGAGGAGCATGGAGGCTGCGGATGCCGCGCGGATCGTGCCTTCCCCCCTCTGGTGCGGATGTGAAAGTTGTTGTTAGTGTGGCAACTGTGAAACCGGCGGAAGGGGCCGTGTGAACGAGAAGATCACACTCGATGCTGCGGTTGCGGCAGCATCCGAGGACTGCGGCTGCGCGCCCACTCCGACAGAACGTCGTGCATTCGACAAGGCCGGCGTCAGCAGACGCGGCGCACTCGGCCTCGGCGTGCTCAGCGTCGTCGCCCTCAGCGCGTTCGGAATCTCCAACGGTGTCTCCAACGCCTACGCCGCGACGTACCCGAGCTGGGACGACGTGCAGCGAGCCAAGAGCAACGAAGCGGCCAAGGCTGCCGAGGTCACCCGCATCGAGGGGCTCATCCAGTCCCTGACGCAGCGCGTGGCCGAGACCCAGGCGGCATCCGAGGCGGCGTCCAACGAGTTCTACGACGCGCAGCAGAAGTACTTCGCCGCGTCCACCGAAGCCGACGCCATGCAGGCCAAGGCCGACGAGCAGGCCGCGGTCGCCGATGAGTCGGCACGTAAAGCCGGTCAGGTCGCGGCCCAGCTGTACCGCAGCGGCGGCGATGACACCGCGATGGAGCTGTTCTTCTCGGACTCCACCGAGAACGCCGATGGGCTGCTCGCTCGTCTCGGCACGATGGACAAGCTCCTCGAGTACAACCAGTCGGTCTACGACAAGGCCGTCGCCGCCCGCAACTCCGCGCAGTCTCTCAGCGACCAGGCCGTCGTCGCCCGCACCGAGCGCGACCGCCTGCAGAAGATCGCCGAAGAGAAGATGGTCGCGGCGCAGCAGGCTGCCGACGCCGCGCAGGCCGCACTCGACGACCAGACCGCGAACCTGGCGACCATGCAGGCGCAGCTCGCCGCGCTCAAGGACGCGACGACCCAGACCGTCGCCGGCTACCAGGCCGGTGTCGAGGCCGAGGCGAAGGCCCGCCGCGAGCGCGAAGCCGCTGCCGCAGCTGCGGCCGCCGCGGCTGCCGCAGCCGGCGGTGGCGGAGGCGGCGGAAGCCAGGGCTCCGGCGGCTGGTGCCGTCCGCACGGCGGTGGAAAGAGCTCGGGCTACGGTCCGCGCTCCGTGCAGTGCGGCTCGCAGGGCTGCTCCTCGTCCTTCCATTACGGGACCGACTTCGCCAACGGCTGCGGCTCTCCGATCTACGCCGCGAACTCCGGGACCGTCGACTACGCGGGCCCCAACGACGGCTACGGCAACTACATCCGCATCCAGCACGGCGGTGGCATCGGCACGGGCTACGCCCACATCCGCGACGGCGGCATCCTCGTCCGCTCGGGTCAGCACGTGAACTCGGGCCAGGTCATCGCATACGCGGGCAACACCGGTCGCTCGTTCGGCTGCCACCTGCACTTCGAGGTCTACGTCGGCGGCCGTCCCGTCAACCCGGTGGCCTTCCTCGGCGATCGCGGCGTCTCCGCCTGAGCCGACCGCAATCCAGAAACGCAGAAGACCCCCGGCCGCTGAGCGGATCCGGGGGTCTTCGCTGTTCGGGCGAGAGGTCAGTGACCCTGCTCGCCGAAGCGGACGATCGCCTCGTCGAGGATGCGCTGCGCCTCGCCGGCGTTGCCCCACTCGTCGACCTTGACCCACTTGTTGGGCTCGAGGTCCTTGTAGTGCTCGAAGAAGTGCGCGATCTCCTTCTTCGTGTACTCGGCGATGTCGTCGATGTCCTGGATGTGCGCCCAGCGCGGATCCTTCGACAGCACGGCGACCAGCTTGTCGTCTCCGCCGGCCTCATCGCTCATCTTGAGCACGGCGACGGGACGCACCTCGACGACGACGCCGGGGTAGATCGCGTGGTCGAGGAGCACGAGCACGTCGAGCGGGTCGCCGTCCTCGCCGAGCGTGTTGTCGAAGTAGCCGTAGTCGGCCGGGTAGCCGAAGGTCGTGTAGAGCACGCGGTCGAGGTGCACTCGTCCGGTCTCGTGGTCGACCTCGTACTTCACGCGGCTGCCGCGCGGGATCTCGATGACGGCGTCGTGTGCGCCCATACGTGTGCTCCTCAGGAAAAGTTCGGTTGGATGCCGCGGACTAGCCTACCTGCGGCTTCTTCTCCGTCGGGTCCGCTCGCCGCCGCTGCAGCACCCGCTCGAGCACCCGCGCGAGGGGACCGCTCAGCACCAGGAGCAGCAGTCCGTAGTAGCCGTTCGGGGCGGCGAGCATCGCGATCGCGAGAGCGATGAGGAACAGGACGATCGCGGAGAGGTCGCCGATGATGCCGGCGCGCATCACCTGCGCGGGAGCGGTGGAGAGTCCGGGATGGCGCAGCAGGTACAGCCAGCCGGCGAGCGTCGTCACCTGCGTCAGGATCAGCGTGCCGATGTAGACGAGTGCCTGCAGGGGATCCGAGTTCATCTGCCCGAGCATCGCCGTCGGGACGGGCAGCCAGACGATTGTGGCCATCCACGCCACGTTGATCCACAGCAGCGGCGTGGTGATCCACTCGACGTCGCGATACTGGCGGTGATGACCCATCCAGAACGTGGCGATCAGGACGAAGCTCAGTCCGAAGCTGACCAGCTGCCCGGAGTGGTGTGCGAAGAACTCCCCGGTGCTCTGCTTCTCGGAGGCGGCGTCGGACACGGATTCCAGCAGGGGCAGGATCAGCAGTGTCATGGCGATCGCGACGACGGCATCGACGAACGCCTTGAAGCGCTCGGGGCGGGACGGCGTGCTGCGCAGGGGATCGGTCACGGCGTCAGGATATCGGCGGGGGTCGGGTGCGACCAGTGGCCGCTCCGTGCGGCATTCGTGGCCTACCGTGGAACCGTGCCGTCGCTCTCTCCCGCCATCGCCGAGATCCGCCTCGCCGTGCGCACCGCGCTCGCCGACCTGCCGGAAGGGTCGACGATCGTCGTGGCGCTGTCGGGTGGAGCCGACTCGCTCGCGCTCGCGGCAGCGGTCGCTTTCGAGGCGCCCAAGCGCGGCATCCATGCGACATCCGTCACGGTGGACCATGGTTTGCAGGACGATTCCGCGCCGGTTGCGGCCCGCGCCGCCGACGCTGCGCAGGCGCTGGGACTCGACGCCCGCATCGAGCGGGTCGACGTCGCCGGCCGGGGTGGCCCCGAAGCCGCCGCTCGCGACGCACGCTATCGCGCCTTGCGGGAAGCCGCGGCGGAGGCGCGAGCCGCGGCCGTGCTGCTGGGGCACACGTTCGACGACCAGGCCGAGACCGTGCTGCTCGGGTTGGCGCGGGGATCCGGTGCCGCCAGTCTGCAGGGCATGGCGCCGATGCGCGAGGACGATGACGGGCTGCGGTGGATGCGACCCCTGCTCGGTGTGCGCCGCGAGACCACACGCGCGTTCTGCACCGCTTCCGCTCTCGCGCCGTGGAACGACCCGCACAACCGCGACGATCGCTACGCGAGGGTGCGCGTGCGGGAGCGGGTGCTGCCGGTGCTGGAGGCCGAGCTCGGACCCGGGATCGCCGACGCGCTCGTGCGCACGGCCGAGCAACTGCGCGAAGACGCGGAGGCGTTCGACGAGATGATCCACGAGACGATCGAGGACATCGTCGAGCACGCCGAAGCGGGCATCTCGGTCAGCGTCGCCGCGCTCGCCGCGAACCCCGCCGCGCTGCGCAACCGCATCATCCGTCTCGTCGTCGACAGCGAGTTCGGGGTGAGTCTCACGAGGCTCCAGACCCTCGAAGTCGCGCGACTGGTGACCGACTGGAGCGGCCAGGGACCCATCGACCTGCCGGAGTGCTCGGCCGTGCGGCAGGGCGGGCGGATCGTCTTCACCGCGTCCGGGCGCTGAGCGCTCGCGTCATCCGCCGAGCGCTCAGCCCCGGGCGCCGCGCGAGGGCGCTACTTCTTTCCGCCGAAGAGACCACCGAGGATCCCGCCGAGGTCGATGCCGCCTCCGCTGGACCCGCTGCCGCTTCCGCCGCCGAGCAGTCCGCCGATCACGTCGCCGATGCCGCCGCCCGAGCCGCCGCTGCTGTTGCCTCCGCCGAGGAGACCGCCGATGAGGTCGCCGATGCCGCCGGAGCTCTCGGCCCCGGCATCCGCCTTCGCCGTCTTGTCCTTGTTGGCGTTCGCGATGAGTCCCATCACGATGGGGGCGAGGATCGGGAGGAGCTTGCCGAAATCGATTCCGGGGGTCGCCTTCGACTCCGTGAGCTCCTTCGTGACCTCCTTCTCCTTGGATCCGAGGATGTGCGCGACGATCTTGCCGCCGTCGGCCTGATCGATGTCGTCGACCTTCGCAGCACCGGTCGATCCGGCGTGCTTCTGGAGCGCGGCCTCGATCGCCGCGGAGCCCTCGCTCGTCGACGCGTTCTGCGCGAGCCCGCCGAGCAGCACGGCCCCGCCCTGCTCGACCGCGACCTTCGCCTCGTCCCGCGAGACCCCCAGCTTCTCCGCGATGTCGTCGATCGGTACCTGCTTCAGGATGTCGTCGAGAGCCATGGTGAATCCTTCCGTCGGGGGCGTCCGCCCGCATCACCGCTCACAGTAGTGCGGATGCCGTGGGCATGGGGAGATCTGCCCATCGCGGTGAGCTGCGGCGCCGACCTAGGGTGGAGGCTCCGGGGGGAAGGAGCATCGATGACCGATCTCGATGTGCAGAAGGACGCGCTCGACGTGGCGCAGGCGCGGCTCACGGCGGGGGCCACGCCGGTCATCACGTCGTGCCTGTCGTTCGCCGGTGCGGGCTCGGCATCGGTCGAAGCCGCGCTGGGCGAGGCGGAGTCGCTGCTCACGCAGATCCTCTCCGCCCTTGCACAGACCGCGACCAACACCGCGGCCGATGCCGCGTCGGTCGCCAGCACGTTCACGGCCTCGGATGAAGCGCTCGCGCAGGCGGCACGATGACCCTCCCCGGCCTCATCGAAGACCCCGCGAAGGGTGACACCGGATCGGTGCGCGGATACGCGACCGCCTTCTCCACCCGCGCCGGGTCGAGCCGTGAGCGCAAGGGCGACGCGGATGCCGCGCTCGCCAGCATCACCTCCATGACCGCGTCCGCGGCGGATGCCCTCGGCGCCAGGGTGGTGCTGCTCGCCCAGCGCCTGGGTGAGACCGCCGAAGGCCTCGACGGCATCTCGGCGGCGGTCTCCGCATACGCGACCGAACTCGAAGGGCTGAAGAGCGAGGCCGCGCGTCGGCTTCGCGCCGCGCAGCACGCCTACGACCACATCTTCGTGCGGCGGGCGGAGGCGCTGAGCGAGGCGAGCGAGTTCGTCACGGGGTGGGCACTCGGATGGGACGCGGTGCTTCCGTCGTGGATGTACGTCGACGACCCGAGCTATCTGCGCCGCTGGCAGGACGCGATCGACAACTACTACACGGCCAGAGCGTCGTACAACGCGCTCGCCGACGAGCGCGCGGCGATCGACCGGCGCGCGGTGGACGCGATCGCGGCGGTACCCCTCATCGCCACCGTCACCCGCGGAGGGAAGGTGGGCGGTGCCGGGTTCGCCGCGGCCAGTGTCGCCTGGGCGGGCGATGTCAACGCGATCACAGCCGAGTCCCTCGCCGGCCTCGGCGACCCCGACATCATCCGCGAGACCTGGAACTCGATGGACCCGGCCACGCGAGAAGCGCTGATCGCCGCATCCTCGCTCATCATCGGCAACCTCAACGGCATCCCGATCCGCGACCGCGTCACCGCGAACCACAACAACATCCGCGACGAGATCGCGCGGCGCGAGGCCGAGATCGCCCGCCTTCAGGCTCTGGTCGACGGACTCAAGACCGGTAACCGCGCCGATGCCTGGACTGCCAAGGGATACCTGGATGAGATCGAGAAGCTCCGCGAGCCGATCGACTACTGGCAGAGCCTGCTGGATCAGAAGGTGACGTGGACGGATGAGGACGGTGGCATCCATACGGAGACCGGTGCGCGAGTGGTCGTCTTCGCTCCGGAATCCGATGCCATCGGGACCTACCATGGTCCGCTCGATCCGGTGACGGGCGACATCCCTTCGTGGGTTCGCAACGTCGCGGTCTCTGTGCCCGGAACGACCACGACGATGATGAGTTTCTCCGATGAGGCGGCACGGAACATGCAGTCGGCGGCAGGGTATGACACCGCTGTATTCCAATGGGCGGGAGGCCGCTTTCCCCTGAACATCCCGGAGGCGATGACCTGGGGTTACGCGGAGACGCTCGCTCCGCTTCTTCGCGACTTCGTCGCCGGGATCGACAAACCCCTGGGTTCCTCACTGACGGTGCTGGGACACAGCTACGGTGGCGCAACGGTCGGACTCGCGGAGAAGGCCGGCCTGGACGCGGATCGCGTTCTCTACGTCTCGGCGGCTGGGATGGGGCACGGAGTCACGGGGCTTTCCGACTTCCCGAACTCCGGAGATGCGCCCCACTATTCGATGATGGCGCGCAACGACAGCGTGGTGGGTGCGATCCAGCCGTCGGTCATGGACTGGATGCATGGACCGTCGGCCCTGGACGCGGATGGCGTGGTTCGGCTGGAGACGGGCTGGATCGATCACAGCGATCTGAACAGCACCGACCTCGAGGATTACAACAAGCCGGGGAACGGGACGCCCGCCGCGATCGACGCGCACAGCACGGTCTTCAAGAAGGGCTCCACCGCGTTCAACAACATCGTCGCTGTGATCACCGGAGGCGAGGCGGTCGTCTTCGCTGAGGACGGCTACATCAGGACACCCCGCACGAGCGTTCGCCGGGACGGGATCGACATGCCCGGCTATGAGCCCGAGTACGTGACAATCGAATGATGCGAAGGCTGACGGGAATGATGATCGCGCTCGTCTGCGCGATGATTCTGGGAGGATGCGCGGTGACACCGACACCGGAGAGTCGACTCGACGAGTACAAGAAGGAGAGCGAGTCGATCGCGATGAGCGTGGTCGGACTCATCCCGGCCGATCTGGAGCCGACGCTTGATACCGAGCTGGACTCGCGGGGGCAGGCGCCGCAGAACGGTGCCAGCACCGAAAAGCGTCCGGATGATGAGGCATGGTGGCAGACTCAGGCCTTCGTCAGTCTCGTGGAGCGAGAGGGCGCAGCGGCTGAGGCGATCGTCGCCGTGACGGAGGCCATGAAGTCAGATGGCTGGAAGGTGGAGCGCGTCCGAGAAACAGGCGAGGGTCGCACCGTCACCGAGGGCTTTCGTCGTGACGACTGGTATGTGGAGATCGCCTGGGTGCGGTCCGAACCGGGCAAGGTCGAGCGCTTCGACATCTCGGTGGTCAGCCCGACGACGGTGCGCGGAGACCATGACGACATCTCCTCCTGATCGACGCAGGGCAGAGGACCGTGCGTCGTGGTAGTGAGGCCATGAGTCGTCTCTGGGGTGCGCTGACGGTGCTTGCGGCGGCATGCTTCCTGGGAGGGTGTGCGATGACGACCGAGAGTCGACTCGAGGAGTATCAGGTGAAGGCGGAGGAGCTTGCGGCCGACATCGTGGGGATGATCCCGGCGGATCTCGCGCCGACGACGCCACCGGACGTCGAGTCACGAGGGAGGATGCTCCAGAACCCTGTCTCCGCCGAGCCGTCTGCGGAGGACTCCGTCTGGTGGCAGGTCGACACGTACGTCGAACCGGTCCAGCGCGAGGGGTCTTCTGAAGACGCGGCCAGGGCGATCGCCGCCGACCTGCTTGCAGACGGGTGGGAGCATACGGACGCGCGTGAGACGTCGGAGGGGCGACGGACAGCGGACGCCTACGGCAAGGACGACTGGTATGTCGAAGTCACCTGGGTTCGATCCGAGGAAGGCAAGTACGAGACGATCGAGATCGGCGTACTCAGTCCCCAGACGACGCGCGGTGACCACGACGAGATCCACTCCTGACCCCGGCGGGAATCCCTGAATCGGAGCATCGGGTTCCGTCGCCTAAAATCGATCCATGCGCGCCGCGGAGATCCAGGACGACCTTGCTCAGATCCTCGTCACAGAGGAGGAGATCCACGCCAAGCTCGACGAGCTCGCAGCGCAGGTCGCGAAGGACTACGAGGGCAAGGACCTGCTCCTCGTCGGTGTGCTCAAGGGCGCGGTCATGGTCATGGCGGACTTCGCGCGTGCCCTCCCGTTCCACGCCCCGATGGACTGGATGGCGGTGTCCAGCTACGGCGCGAGCACCAAGTCGAGCGGTGTAGTGCAGATCCGCAAAGACCTCGACACCGACCTGCACGGCAAGCACGTGCTCATCGTCGAGGACATCATCGACTCCGGTCTCACCCTCAGCTGGCTGCTGGAGAACTTCGGCTCGCGCGGAGCGGAGTCGATCGAGGTGCTGGCGCTGCTGCGCAAGCCCGAGGCGGCGAAGGTCGAGATCGACTGCAAGTACGTCGGCTTCGATATCCCGGTGGAGTTCGTGGTCGGCTACGGCCTCGACTACGCAGAGCGCTACCGCAATCTGCGCGACGTGGCCGTGCTCGCGCCGCACGTCTACAGCTGACGCCGCGCGGGCACGCTACGCCGTGGGTGAACGCACAGCGACCCCCTAGGGCGCGCGCGATACGCTGATCCGATCATGGATGTGAAGAAGCTCACCCGGAATCCGCTGATCTACGTCGCGCTGATCGGCGTGCTGCTCTTCGGTGGATTCCTGCTGATCTCGAATCTTGGTGCCCCCAAGCAGATCACGACCCAGGAGGGCCTCAAGCTCCTCTCCGGAACGACGGTCACCGAGGTCGTGAACACCGATGGGGACCAGCGCGTCGACATGACGCTGTCGAAGCCGTTCGAGGGCTCCGAGAACGTGCAGTTCTACTACGTCGACGCCCGCGCCGACGAGGTCGTGAAGGCGATCAACGAGGCGGCTCCGAAGGACGGCTTCAACGACGCCGTCCCGCGGGCGACCTGGTTCGACGGCTTCCTCTCTCTTCTCCTTCCCCTCGTGCTGCTCGGTCTGCTGTTCTGGTGGCTGCTGTCGTCCATGCAGGGCGGTGGCGGCAAGGTCATGCAGTTCGGCAAGTCCAAGGCGAAGCTCGTCAACAAGGAGACCCCGACGGTCACCTTCGCCGACGTGGCCGGCGCCGACGAGGCCATCGAGGAGCTCCACGAGATCAAGGAGTTCCTCCAGGATCCCGCGAAGTTCCAGGCGATCGGCGCCCGCATCCCGAAGGGCGTGCTCCTGTACGGCCCTCCCGGAACCGGTAAGACCCTCCTCGCCCGCGCTGTCGCCGGCGAGGCCGGGGCACCGTTCTACTCGATCTCCGGATCCGACTTCGTCGAGATGTTCGTCGGTGTCGGTGCCTCCCGCGTGCGCGACCTCTTCGGCCAGGCCAAGGAGAACGCTCCCGCCATCATCTTCATCGACGAGATCGACGCCGTCGGACGCCACCGCGGTGCCGGCATGGGCGGCGGCAACGACGAGCGCGAGCAGACCCTCAACCAGATGCTGGTCGAGATGGACGGCTTCGACCCGAACGCGAACGTGATCGTGATCGCGGCCACCAACCGCCCCGACATCCTCGACCCCGCACTGCTGCGCCCCGGACGCTTCGACCGTCAGATCGGTGTCGACGCCCCCGACCTCAAGGGTCGGCAGAAGATCCTCGAGGTGCACAGCAAGGGCAAGCCCCTCTCGAAGAACGTCGATCTCGAGGTCGTCGCCCGCAAGACGCCGGGCTTCACCGGAGCCGACCTCGCGAACGTGCTCAACGAGGCGGCCCTGCTCACGGCGCGCTCGAACGCCCAGCTGATCGACAACCGTGCTCTTGACGAGGCCATCGACCGTGTGATCGCCGGTCCGCAGCGTCGCACCCGCGTGATGCGCGACAAGGAGAAGCTGATCACTGCGTACCACGAGGGCGGTCACGCGCTCGCCGCCGCGGCGATGAACTACACCGACCCGGTGACCAAGATCACGATCCTGCCGCGCGGCAAGGCCCTCGGATACACGATGGTGCTGCCGCTGGACGACAAGTACTCGGTCACCCGCAACGAGCTGCAGGACCAGCTGACGTACGCCATGGGCGGCCGTGTCGCGGAGGAGATCGTCTTCCACGACCCGACCACCGGCGCCTCGAACGACATCGAGAAGGCGACGTCGATCGCCCGGAAGATGGTCATCGAATACGGCATGACCACCCAGCTCGGTCCGGTCAAGCTCGGTACCGAGGGCGGTGAGCCGTTCGCCGGTCGCGACATGGGTCGTGGCCGCGACTACTCCGAGACCATCGCCGAACGTGTCGACACCGAGGTGCGCGCTCTCATCGAGCAGGCGCACAACGAGGCGTACGAGGTCATCAGCGCGAACCGCGACATCCTCGACAAGCTCGCGCTCGCCCTGCTCGAGGAGGAGACCCTCGACCACAACCAGATCGCCGAGATCTTCACCGAGGTGAAGAAGCTGCCGGAGCGTCCGCTGTGGCTGTCGAGCGAGGGCCGTCCGGTGTCGGAGCGTCCCCCGATCGAGGTGCCGAAGAAGGATGTGTCGCTCGCGGCCTCGGTCGAGGCGCCGGCCAGCGCGCCCCGCACTCAGCAGGAATCGGCGGGAGCCGGCAAGCCGCGACCCGCGACGGCGTGACGTGGGTGTCGACAGGCAGCGCGTCGAGCGACTGACCCGCGAACTGCTCGAGGCGATCGGCGAGGACCCGGACCGCCCGGGGTTGAAGCAGACTCCGACGCGCATGGCCGAGCTGTACTCCGAGTTCTTCTCGGGCGTCGGCGAGGATCCGGCCGAGCCGCTCGCACGCACCATCAGCGTCTCGCGGGGACCCGCGCCCGACACGCTCCCCTCCGGAGCCGTGCTGCTGCGCGACATCCGATTCCGCTCGGTCTGCGAGCACCACCTGCTGCCCTTCGCCGGGCACGCGCACATCGCGTATCTGCCGGGGGAGCAGGTCGTGGGACTCGGGGCCCTCGTGCGGGTCGTGGAGATCCTCGCCGCGCGGCCGCAGGTGCAGGAGCGTCTCGGCGAGCAGATCGCCGACACGATCGCCGAGCACCTCGACACCCGCGGCGTTCTCGTCGTACTGGATGCCAGCCACGGCTGCGTCACGATGCGCGGGGGACGCCAGACCGAGGCGTCGACCCTCACGATCGCCGCACGCGGGGAGTACACGGACGCCGTCGCCCGCACCGAGCTGATCACGCTGATCGGCGCGTCGGCGGGGACAGCCCACGCATGACCGGCATCTGGGGCATCGTCAACGTCACCCCTGATTCGTTCAGCGATGGAGGACGTTACCTGCACGTCGACCAGGCGGTGGCGCACGGGCTGCGGCTCCGGGCCGAAGGCGCTGCCGTGCTCGATGTCGGCGGGGAATCGACCAGGCCGGGTGCGGAGCGTGTGGGCACCGCGGTCGAGCAGCAGCGGGTGATCCCCGTGATCGAGCAGCTGGTCGCTGCCGGCGTGCCGGTGAGTGTCGATACGCTCAGCGCCGAGACGGCCGCGGCCGCCGTGGCTGCGGGCGCGCGGATCGTGAACGACGTCTCCGGAGGACTCGCCGATCCCGAGATGCGCGCGGCGGTCGCCGAGTCCGGCGCCGACTTCGCGATCGGGCACTGGCGCGGCTTCTCCGCCGACATGTACGCGAAGGCCGAGTACAGCCGCGTCGCGCGCGAGGTCGCGGGCGAGCTGCAGGAGCGCATGGGGGAGGCCGCGGCGTCCGGCATCGCCCCGTCGCGGTTGATCGTGGATCCGGGCATCGGCTTCGCGAAGACGGGTCCGCAGAACTGGGATCTGCTGCGAGACCTCGACGAGATCGTCGCACTCGGTCCCCGGGTGCTGTTGGGGACATCGCGCAAGCGATTCCTGGCGGAGGCTCTGAGTCAGGACGCCGGACCGGACGCCGTCGTCGCCGAGGGGCGACGGGACCTCGCGACCGCCGTCACCAGTGCGCTCGCGGTCAGGGCAGGCGTCTGGGCGGTGCGCGTGCACGACGTGGCCGCCACGCGTGACGCGCTCGCGATCGCCCACGCCTGGGAAGGCTGAGGGCGTGTCGGGCGTCGCCCCTACGCTAGAGGCATGAGTTCCCTCGACGAGATCGTCCTCACGGGTCTGACCGTGTTCGGCCGTCACGGCGTGTACGAGCACGAGCGGGAGGACGGCCAGGAGTTCACGATCGACCTCCGTCTGCGCCTGTCCCTCGACCGCGCCGCGGCGACCGACGACGTGGTCGACACCGTGCACTACGGAGAGCTCGCCGAGAAGGTGGCTGCGGTCGTCGCCGGTGAGCCGGTCAACCTGATCGAGACCCTCGCCGAGCGGATCGCCGAGGTCGGCCTCGAGGATCACCGGGTGCAGCAGGTGACCGTGACCGTGCACAAACCGCATGCCCCGATCACCCTGAACTTCGCCGACGTGGCGGTCACGGTGCATCGAGGCCGCGTGACGACCGCCCGCGAGGAGGCGAGCGCATGAGCCGCAATCTGGCGAACCCGCCGGACCTTCCCGGTCCCCGCCCCGGACGACCGGAGACCGTCGCAGTCGTCGCCCTCGGAGCGAACCTCGGCGACCGCCACGACACGATCCGTGCGGCAGCCGAACGGATCGCGCGGCTGCCGTTGGTGAGCGACGTGCGGCTCTCGCGGCTGTTCGAGACCGTCGCCCTGCGCCTCGACGGCCCCGACCCCGAAGCCCCCGGCTACGTGAACGCGGTTGCTCTGGTCACGACGCGCCTCGCCCCTGAGATCCTCCTCGGCATGCTGCATGCGATCGAAGACGAGAACGGACGGGAACGCCGCGAGCGCTGGGGCGACCGCACGCTCGATCTCGACCTCATCGCGTACGGCGACGTGGTGTCGGACGAACCGCGCCTGCAGCTGCCGCATCCCCGTGCCGCCGAGCGGCTGTTCGTGCTCGATCCCTGGTTGGACGTCGACCCCGACGCGACGCTGACCGGGCATGGCCGTGTCGCCGAGCTCGCGGCCGAACTGCACGCACGGGGCGAGGGATGAGACGTACCTCGGTCGGTCTGCTCTTCGTTCTCGCGCTGCTCGCGGGCGGCGCCGGGTTCCTGCTCGACCACCTGCTCACGGCGGCGGGACGCGCCACCTTCACCCCGTCGCTGCTGCTGCCGGTACTGCTGCTCCTCATCGCCGCCGCCGCGCTGGGTGTCGCCTGGCCGGTGCGCCGCAGTGTGCGCTCCGGCATCCGGATCGACCCCTTCCGTGCGCTGAGGGCGGCGACGCTGGCCCGGGCGTCGAGCCTGGTGGGCGCGATCATGGCAGGGTTCGGCGCGGGACTCCTGGTCTTCCTCCTGTCTCGCCCCGTCGAACCACCGGTAGGGTCGACTGTGGCCATGCTGGCCCTGATCGCAAGCGCGATCGTCCTCGTGATCGCCGCGCTCGTCGCCGAACAGTTCTGCACCCTGCCGAAGGATCCTGATGACTCAGAACCCAGAGACCGCGCCCCTGAACCCGGCGGAGGGCACTGACCTCGGTGCCCTCGACCAGGGCACCTACACGCAGCTGCGCACGGCCCGCAACGAGGCCCGTCTCGAGCTCGACGGCACCTGGCACCAGATCTCGCCGCGCTACGTGGTGTCGCAGATCGTGCAGAACGTGATCTTCCTCGTGATCGTGCTGGCCGCGGCCGTGGTGCTGAACCTCGTGCTGCACGTGCCGTGGGTGTGGATCCCCGCCGGGATCATCGTGCTCATCACGCTGTTCGCGCTCATCATCCTGCCGCGCCAGGCGCGGGCCATCGGCTACATGCTGCGCGCCGACGACATCGTGTTCCGCAAGGGCATCCTGTGGCAGCGCATGATCGCCGTTCCCTACGGTCGCATGCAGCTCGTCGACATCACGCAGGGGCCGCTCGACCGCGGCTTCGGAATCGCCCAGCTCAAGATGGTCACGGCCGCCGCGACGACGGGCGTGCAGATCCCCGGCCTCACCCAGAACGCGGCGGAGGCGCTGCGCGACACCCTCATCCACGTCGCCGAGACCCGCCGGACCGGACTGTGAGCGCACCGCAGCTTCCCCCCTCGCCGAGCTCGCTGGCAGACGGCGACCCGTCCACGACGCTGGCGAACGGCGAGTGGCACCGGATGCATCCGCTCACCCCGCTCTTCAAGGGTGGGCTGGCGCTGATCGTGATCGCCGGAATCGTGATCGCCAACATGCGCGATCGTCTGATCACGTGGGCGGTCGAGCTCTTCACGCCCGAAGAAGCGCACTACGGCGACTACACCGGTGGCGACCCTGTCGACTGGGTGCTCTCGAACAACCTGATCCTGGTGGCGCTGCTCAGCGTGCTCGGGCTCGTGGTCGTGCTGATCCTCATCTTCTGGTTCATCTGGCGCTTCCAGCAGTTCCGGATCACCGGCGACCACGTCGAGGTCCGCAAGGGCATCATCTTCCGTTCGCACCGCCGCGCCCCGCTGGATCGCGTGCAGGGCGTCAACCTCACGCGGCCGTTCCCCGCTCGCATCATCGGTCTCGCGAAGCTCGAGGTCGTCGGCGCAGGCAACGACGCGAATGTCGACCTGGAGTACCTTGCCACTCCGCGGGCGGAGTCGGTGCGTGCCGACATCCTGCGACTGGCCTCGGGTGCACGCGCGGCACGCCACGCCACGCTGAACCCCGCTGCCGCGGGCGCGGAGGCCGCGGCACCGGCATCCGCACGTGCGCAGCTGGTCGGATCCGTGAATGCCGGAGTCACCGGGCTCATCACGGGCGTCGACCTCACCGACGTTGTTCCCGAGAGCGTCGTGAAGATCCCGACCGGGCGCCTCGTCGGGTCGCAGCTGATCTCCGGTGTGCTCTGGTTCCTGTTCTTCGCGGCGATCTTCGCGATCGCGATCGGCAGCGCCATGATCGGCATGTTCGCCGATGGGAACACGGGCGGCAGCGTGGTTCTGCTCGGACTCGGCCTCGGCATGGGCGTGCCGATGGTCATCGCGGTCGTCGGTATCACCTGGGCGCAGATCTCCAAGTCGCTGCGCTACTCGATCGCGCCGACTCCGGACGGCGTGCGCATCACCTACGGTCTCCTCACGACCGTGACCGAGACCCTCCCGCCCGGGCGCATCTTCGCCGTCGAGGTGTCGCAGTCGCTGCTGTGGCGTCCGTTCGGGTGGTGGACCATCAAGATCAACCGGATGAGCGGCAAGAGCGTCGCCGCGCAGTCCTCTGGAAGCGGGCAGCAGTTCAACGTCGTGCTGCCGGTCGGCAAGCGCGCCGACGTGGAACGCGTGCTCGGTCTGGTGCTTCCCGATGTGCCGGCGGCGAGCATCCCGGCACTGTGGGAGGACGGGATCGATGGGCCGGCCGAGGGCGACGCGTATCGCACGATGCCGCGCCGGGCGGGCTGGCGGCGGCCGTTCTCGTGGAAGCGTCACGGCTACCTGGTCACCGACTTCGGGCTGCTCCTGCGCCGGGGTGTGGTGTGGCGCAAGCTCGCGGTGTTCCCGCTGGCGCGTCTGCAGGGTGTGTCTCTCAGCCAGGGACCGATCGACCGCGCGCAGCAGGTATCGGGCGCACAGGTGCACACCGTTCCCGGTCCCATCACCGGGTACCTCTCGGGTCTGGAGCGCGCCGACGCGCTGGCGTTGATCGACGATGTCAGCCGGGCCGCAGCCGAAGCCGCGTCGCGCGACACGAGTCACCGGTGGAGCGAGCATGCTCCTATTGCCCCGGACCCGGCCGCACCGCCCGTAGCGCCGCCGCCGTACGCGGGGCCGGTGACGGGTGCGCCGGTTCCGCCGCCCTACACCGGGCCGGCGTCGGGTGCGCCGGTGCCACCGCCCTACACGGGGCCGGCTTCTGGAGCGCCCGCCGTTCCGCCGCCGTACACGGGCCCGGTGACGGGTGCTCCGGTTCCGCCGCCGTACACGGGGCCGGCGCCTGACGCCGTGGTGCCCGAGGCCGCGCCGTCGCCCGGCTCTCCTGCCGCGGCATCGCCGACGCCACCCCCTCCTCCGCCCGCACCGCCAGTGGCACCGCCCGCCTCGCAGGCCGTGTCACCGGTGTCTCCCCCGCCGCTGCCTCCGGTCGCTCCGCCGGCACCTTCCGCTCCACCCGCCCAGACGGAGGAGTGACGGTGGTGCGCGACGGACGTCTCGGCGTCGGCATCATCGGTGCGGGGCGCGTCGGACCGGTGGTGGGCGCGGCTCTCGGTGGCGCCGGGCACGCGGTGATCGGGATCACGAGCGGGTCCGATGATGAACGGGCCTCCGCGGTGCTGCCTGACGTGCCGGTGCTCGATGCGCGGGAGATCGTGCGGCGCGCCGAACTGGTGATCCTCGCGGTTCCGTCCGAGCAGCTGCCGTCACTGGTCGCGGGCATCGCCGAGGTGGGCGGCTGGCAGATCGGGCAGCTGGTGCTGCACACGGATCCCGCATATGGCATCGAGGTGCTGCGTCCGGCCGCTGAACGCGGTGCGATCCCGCTAGCCGTGCATCCGGCGATCACCTTCACGGGAACGTCGATCGACCTGCGACAACTGCAGGCCGGGTTCGCGGCGGTGACGGCACCTGCTGCCGTGCTGCCGATCGCCCAGGCTCTTGCCGTGGAGATGGGATGCGAGCCGATCGTGATCGCCGAGGGCGACCGTGCCGCGTACGCGGACGCGATCGCGACGGCGACCGAGTTCTCCCGGTCGATCATCGGACAGTCGACGGCGCGCTTGCGGGAGATCGGCGTCGAGAACCCCGGCGGCTACCTGTCGGCGCTGGTGCAGTCCACGGTCGAGCGGGCGTTGCGTGAGGCATCCGACGCACCTCCGCTGATCTGACCGGACGTCGCGAGGTCACGCACGGTATCGATGCAGGGCATCATCGCCCGCCCGAGAACCCACCGCCCCCTCCACCGCCGGAGAAGCCGCCGCCGAACGATCCGCCGGCACTCGACGACGAACCGGTGGACGGTGCGGAGTAGGTCGCCGCCGAGTGCGAGGAGGCGACGAACGACGCGAGCTGCACGCGCAGGGCGAAGGACGTCGGATCTCCGATCCAGGTCGGCCCCTGCTGCTCGTGGGTGTATGCCCGTTCGAGCACGTCGCCCCACTCGCGCTCCATGCCGAACAGCATCGCGTAGGGAAGGAGGTGCTCGTAGACGTGGATCACGTCGGCGGTGCCGTCCTGTCGGCGCTCGGCGCCCCGGTATGACTGCAGCATCCGCAGACGATCGGCATCGGCGACGCGGATGAACTCCTTCACCCCCTGCAGGTACTCGTAGGCGCGAGCGCCTTCGGCCGTGAGGACCGTGTGCTTCGAGAATCCGTAGATGCTCGACAGGAGCACGAGGAACGCGCCGAAAGAGACCGCGACGAGGGCGGGGGTCGAGGAGAGGCGCCCATCGACGGCGCCCGCGATGCCGATGGCCAGGCCGACTGCGGCGATGCCGATCGCGCACCACTGCAGGACGACAGCACCCCGGCTGCGCGCTTTCTCGGTGAGGCCGCGACTCGATGCCGCGCCGATCCCCCCTTGGGTGAGCGCCGTCATCCGTGCGGCGAACTCTTCGCTTGCCGCGGGGAGGTCGACGACGCCGTCCGCGTCCGCGTCGACGAACAGGGCGTCGAGAGCTGCGGCGTCGAGCGGGTCGGGGACGCGAGCCCCGGTGATCCGGCGCAGCCGCGGCTCCTCTGCTTCGGCTCCCTCCTCGATGCGGAGCATGCCCCGCACCGCGAGATGCACGATCTCCGCCGGGATCACGTCTTTGGCACCGGGGATCACCGCGGCGGCGACGAGGGGCGGCAGCGAATCGGGCACGTCGTACTGGGCGACGATGATGCCGGTCGCTGTCCTCCGTCTGCGTGCGAACGCGGACACCGCCGCCCAGCTCCCTGCGGAGAGTCCGAGCGCGCCGACTGCGGCGACCGCAGGGGCGATGTCCGTCACCACGTTCGGCGTGCGAGCAGGCGGCTGCGTGACGGTGCCCGGTTGGAAGCCGATGGCCACGGTCACCCCGTCGCTGGCGGCGCGCTGGCCCGACTCCACGTGGAAGGTGGCGGCACCGCCGTCGACGAGGGGACCCTGCAGATCGCAGTCGGTCGTCGATCCCGAAGGCCCCGAATAGCAGCGGGTGGCGCCGGTGAGGGCCGCGGTCATCTCGGCATCGAAGGCGATGTCTGCGCTGAATCTCTCGATCGGCTGCGTGCTGTCGAGGGGGAGGAGGTCCCAGTAGAACTCGTCCACCGACGTCGCGCCCGAGTCTTTCTGAGGCGTCGTCGCGAGGATCACGTCGCGCATCTCGTACTCGATCACATACGTGGTGAGACCGTGCACGTAGTCGTCGTCGCCGGTCAGCACATAGAGCAGGCCGTCATCCGTCTCGGTCTCATAGGGCACGTCGGCGCCGTTCTCGTCGGTCACCGAGAGGATGCGGGTCTCGGTGTCGGCGCCTTCGTATGAGGTGGGCAGGCCGCGGACGATGCCGCGGTTCTGGTCGACGTCCGGGAAGTGGGCGACCAGGGTCTCGGTCACGTGCATCCGTGCTCGACCGTCATCATCGAGGCCGACGCGGTACTCGGCGTCCCACGAGCTGTAGGAGAAATCGTCCACATCGCCCGACACCGCGCCGGGATGCTGCTGTGCGCTCGTCGCGACACCCGGTTCTGTCGCGACACCCGTTTCGGGCGCGGCCAGGGCGGCAGCCGGCGTGGCGATCGCGGCCACGGTGAGTACGAGAGCAGCGAACGCGCGGAGGAACCGTGTGTGGGCCATTCTTCGAGGCTACCCAGCGTGCGCCCAGGGGCGGCACTGCGCCTCGGTAAACTGGGGGAGACTTCCAAGGAGCCCCGCACATGACTGACGCGTCCGCCGCGCCCGAACCCGACTCGACCGACTCTTCCGACGAAGACGTCCATGAGCAGAAGGCCGTGCGCCTCGCCAAGCGCGAGCGTCTGATCGAGAAGCGCACGGATGCCGGTGGCGGAGCGTTCCCGGTGGCCGTGCCGGTCACGCACACGATCCCTGCATTGCGCGCCGAGTACGGCGAGCTCGAAGCGGGGGCTGAGACCGGCGTCGTCGTCGGCGTCGCCGGACGAGTGGTCTTCAGCCGCAACACCGGCAAGCTCTGCTTCGCCACTCTGCAGGCCGGGGACGGCTCGCGCATCCAGGCGATGATCTCCCTCGCGAACGTCGGCGAGGGGTCGCTGGCGGACTGGAAGGAGTATGTCGACCTGGGCGACCACGTCTTCGTGCACGGCGAGGTCATCTCCAGCCGCCGCGGCGAGCTGTCGGTCATGGCCGATGGCTGGGAGATCGCATCGAAGGCGATCCTCCCGCTCCCCAACGCCTACTCCGAGTTGAGCGAGGAAGGGCGGGTGCGCAGTCGCTACCTCGACCTGATCGTCCGCGAGCAGGCACGCACGACGGTCCGCGCCCGTGCTGCCGTGAACGCGAGCCTGCGTGCGACGTTCACGAGTCATGACTACCTCGAGGTCGAGACGCCGATGCTGCAGGTGCAGCACGGTGGGGCATCGGCTCGCCCGTTCATCACGCACTCGAACGCGTTCGACACCGAGCTGTATCTGCGCATCGCACCCGAGCTCTACCTGAAGCGCGCTGTCGTGGGTGGTATCGAGCGCGTCTACGAGATCAACCGCAACTTCCGCAACGAGGGCGCGGATTCCACGCACAGCCCCGAGTTCGCGATGCTCGAGGCCTACCAGGCGTACGGCGACTACAACCAGATGACCGCTCTCACCCAGGAGCTCGTGCAGAATGCGGCGGTCGCCGTCGCCGGTTCCACGACCGTGACGTGGGCCGATGGCACCGAGTACGACCTCGGCGGCGAGTGGGACCGCATCTCGATGTACGAGTCGCTCTCCGCCGCGTCCGGTCGCACCGTGACCCCGCAGGATGCGGTCGAGGACCTCATCGCGTTCGCCGAGGCGAACGGGGTGGATCTTCCGCCGCAGGCCACGCACGGCAAGCTCGTCGAGGAGCTGTGGGAGCACTTCGTGAAGGGCGACCTGGTGCGCCCGACGTTCGTCATGGACTTCCCGGTCGACACCTCCCCCCTGGTCCGCGAGCACCGCTCGATCGATGGTGTCGTGGAGAAGTGGGACCTCTACATCCGCGGGTTCGAGCTCGCGACGGGCTACTCCGAGCTCGTCGACCCCGTCATCCAGCGTGAGCGCTTCGTCGAGCAGGCGAAGCTCGCCGCCCGCGGAGATGTCGAGGCGATGCCCGTCGATGAGGAGTTCCTGCGGGCGCTCGAACACGGCATGCCGCCGTCTGGTGGCATGGGCATGGGCATCGATCGTCTGCTGATGGCGATCACCGGGCTCGGTATCCGCGAGACGATCCTCTTCCCGCTCGTCAAGTAGCCCTCGGCGGCAGGGGGTCACGCCGCCGAGCCCCGTCGAAACGCCCACTCCGGGAGAAGCGCGCTGCCGATCATGGTCTCCAGCAGCGCGGCGAGCGAGTAGTGCGGGTCGATGTCGCGCACCAGCTCGAGGTAGTGGCCGGCGTGCGTGGCGCGCCCCAGCGCCCACGACAGCCACGCTGCCGCGGTGAGGGGCGCGGGTCGAACGGCTCGGGGTGCTCTGGCGGCCGCTTCGCGCACGACCGAGAGCGCTTGGCGCAGCCGCTCGGTGTCGGGTACAGGACCCTGCCCGAGGAAGACCCGTCCCAGGTCGTCGGGAACCATCTCCCCGGACATCGCGAACGCGGTCTGCGCGTCGAGCGTGCGCATGCCGCCCGTGAGGTCCGTCGCCCACTGCGCGATCGCGACGTCACGCAGCAGCGGCTGCTCCAGGCACCACAGGAGCGCCGCCGTCGCGAAGGGCGGCAGGGCGTCGGGCGAGGCGAGCACGGACTCGAACAACGCGGGGATGTCTTCCAGGAGCACGAGCGCCGCGATCAGCTGCGGGTTCTCGCGGCCGGTCAGTCTTCCGCATCCCTTCCGGTCGAGCGCGGCGGAGAGTTCGAGAGCTGCTCGGGCCACCCGTTCCTTCTCGGCGAGATCGACGGCGGGAAGCACAGCGCCGGAGGACTGATCACCGGAGACATCGGCATCGGTCGGCAGATCCGCCGGGCGACGGATCTGCGCGAGGGGGTGGAGTCCGGGGTCGACCTCGATGTAGCTCGACCATCCGGACGGCGTCACGCAGAGCGCATCGACCACGCGAAGCCCGGCATCCTCTGCGCATCCCAGCACCTCGTCGACCGCGACGGCGTGCGGGAGCACGAGTCCGTCACGCGTGCCGTGGGCCTCGTCGGCTGTGTACACGACCGCCGCCAGCGCGTCGGTCCCGGTGACCCGAGCCACGAGGCCGACCGCGGCATCCGCATACGCCTCGAGGTCGGTCTCGTCATCGGGGAGATCGAGACGCATCGCCCCATCCGTGCGGGTGCCGCGGAAGGGGAGGAGCACGATGCTCTCGCGCGGGGTGAAGCCGGCGAGAGCGGGCACGATGCTGAGGAAGTCGGCGGAGTCGGTGGCGCGGAGAACTGTGGTCATGCAGAGAGTGTGATCGAACGCGCGCGAGATCGAGGGCGAAAGGGGCTCCTGTGGACGCACTTCCTGAGAAGCCGGGAATGTGGACGAACAGTCGCTCGCGTACGATAGAGGCATGGAGAACATCTGGGTCGCCGTGGCATGGTCGCTCCTGCCGACCGTCGGGGTGAGCATCGTGTTCTTCCTCGTGGTTCGCGGCATCCTCCGCTTCGATCGCACCGAACGCAAGGTGCACGCGCAGATCGAAGCCGAGGAGCGTGCGGCGCGAGGTCTCCCCCCACGCGCCTGAGTCGCACCCATCCGCTACTGTGAAGCCAGCGCACCGCCTCCGGTGCGCGTCGGATGTGACGGTCACTGCGGTGGCGAGGGAGCGCGATGACTGCCGAGACCTGGGCATGGTGGGTCGCCGCCTTCCTCGTGGTGCTCGACATCATCATCCGCGTGACGGCGATCATCGTCATTCCGCGCAATCGCCGCCCCACCGCCGCGATGGCCTGGCTCCTGGCGGTCTTCTTCATCCCGTTCGTCGGGGTCTTCCTCTTCCTCGTGATCGGCAACCCGCGTCTCCCGCGTGCGCGCCGCCGGAAGCAGGACCAGATCAACGAGTACATCGCCGAGACCAGCGAGCACCTGCACTTCGGAACGCTGCGTCCGCACGCGCCAGCCTGGTTCGGCCCGATCGTGCAGATGAATCAGCGGCTCGGCGCGCTGCCGTTGTCGGGCGACAACGGTGCTCACCTGATCTCCGACTACCAGGAATCGCTCGACGAGATGGCCGAGGCCATCCGCACGGCACAGGACTACGTGCACGTGGAGTTCTACATCCTGCAGTCGGACGACTCGACCGACAACTTCTTCCGCGCGCTGGAAGAGGTGTCCGCACGCGGTGTCGAGGTGCGCGTCCTGCTCGATCACTGGGCGAACCGCGGCAAGCCCCGCTACAAGCAGACCCTCGCGCGGCTCAACGCGATGGGCGCCGATTGGCACCTGATGCTCCCGGTGCAGCCTCTCAAGGGCAAGATGCAGCGCCCCGACCTGCGCAACCACCGCAAGCTCCTCGTCGTCGACGGCAACGTCGCCTTCCTCGGGTCGCAGAACATCACCGACTCGACGTACAACCTCAAGAAGAACATCAAGCGCGGCCTGCACTGGGTCGACCTCATGGTCCGCATCGATGGACCCGTCGTGCTGAGCGTGAACGCGATCTTCGTCGCCGACTGGTACAGCGAGACCGACACCGTGCTCGAGGGCATCGACATCGCCCACGCGAACATCGGCTCCGGCGACCTCGACTGCCAGGTGGTGCCCTCGGGCCCCGGTTTCGAGGTCGAGAACAACCTCCGTCTCTTCCTCGGCCTGCTGTATGCGGCCAAGAAGAAGATCATGATCGTGAGCCCCTACTTCGTCCCTGACGAGGCGTTGCTGCTCGCGGTGACCGCCGCGGTCGATCGAGGGGTGCAGGTCGAGCTGTTCGTCTCGGAAGAGGGCGATCAGGCGATGGTCTACCACGCGCAGCGCAGCTATTACGAGGTGCTGCTCAAGGCGGGCGTGCGCATCTGGATGTACCGCAAGCCGTACATCCTGCACACGAAGACGCTGACGATCGACGAGGAAGTCGCCGTGATCGGGTCCAGCAACATGGACATGCGCTCCTTCGGCCTCAACCTCGAGGTGTCGATGCTGGTGCGCGGCGAGGAGTTCGTCGCCGAGATGCGCGAGGTCGAGGACAAGTACCGCTCGCTCAGCCGCGAGCTCACCCTGGAGGAGTGGATGCAGCAGCCGCTGCGCTCCACTGTGCTCGACAACCTCGCCCGCCTCACGTCTGCATTGCAGTAGTCGCCGCGGGCTATCCCGTCGACAGACGCTGCCGCTACCCTGTGAGCATGACCTCCGCCCTTCGTCCTCTCGTCTCCGTCGTCGGTCTCGTCGCCGCCGTGCTCCTCGTGGCAGGATGCACGGCGGGGCCGGGATCCGACACCCCGACCAGCTCGCCCGCACCGAGCGCCGGCGGTATCGACGACCAGAACGACTTCGAGGGTGCCCTGCTCGACGACGGCCGCATGTTCGCGGTTGTCACGATGGGATCGTCGACGTGTGTGCCGCAGGTCGACGAGGTCTCGGCTGACGGACAGACCGTGTCTGTGACGCTGGTCGAGCCGGCGAGCACCGACGGCACCGAGAAGGCCTGCACCGCCGACTTCGCCCCGCGGGCGAGCATCGGTGCACTGCCGGAGGGCGTCGATCCGACGAAGGACATCACGCTGAACGTCACCTACGGCGACCTCACCGATGACGTCGACCTCGACGGCGACCCCGCGGCGACCGGCACCCCGGGAACCTCGACGGAGTACCAGCCCACCGCCGGCTGGTTCGACGACGGTGGTCTCGTGCTGCTGACGTGGGGCTCGTCCACGTGCATTCCCGTCGTCGAATCGCTCGAGGGCTCCGGGAACGCCGGAACGGCGACGTTCGTGACGGACGAGAACCAGGTCTGCACGATGGACATGGTCCCGCGTGCGACGCTGCTGTCCTTCGGGGATGACGCGGTCGACGACGATGCGACCTTCACCCTGACGCTGGTCGGCGGCGGTCTCGACGGCACGGTCGAGGTGCGCTGACAAGCTCTAGCGAGATCTCGGGATACCGCGATTCTTCGTCAGCAGAATGTTGACAGTGGTCCAGAGCGCGAGTGTACTTTCCTCTATGGAAAAGTCACCCTCGGCGCGCGAGCAGCTGCGCATAATCAAGCATGCTCGTGTGGCCGCCGTCGAGAGAACCCGCGCGCCGATGTGGTTGCATCTCGTGACAGCGCTCGTTCTCGGCTCAGCGACGGTAGCGGTTCTTCTCCTACCCGGCGTCGCGAAGGGACTTGCGGTTCTCGCAATGGCAATCGCGATGGCCGTGTTGGAAGGTGTTCGTCGGAGGCTTCTCGGAGCACGCGTGACAGAACTCCACCGTGGGCGTTCATCGACGATCATCGTGTCGATCTTCGCGATTGCCACCGTCGCCGCGTTGGTCGCCGGGTGGGTGCTTGCGGATCTTCTTGATTCGGTATGGACGAGTTGGCTTACGGGCGGCGTCGTCGCGTTGCTCGTGGCGTCGGGCGGAGTGATGTTCGACCGGGCTCGGAGGCGGGCCGCAACTCGTGACTAGTTCAGAACCCCATCTGGCCGATTCTCTCAACGAGATCATCCACCATCCGCGGCGGCTGGCACTCCTCGCGTACCTTACGGAATGCGACGATGTGGAGTTTGGGGTGCTCCGCGACATGCTTCAGATCAGTGATTCCTCTTTGAGTAAGCACCTCTCTACGCTGAGAGAGGCAGGGTATGTCAGTGTCGCCAAGGCTCCGGTCCCTGGTGCTGTGCACACCTGGGTAACCTGCACGAACTAAGGCCGGAAGGCCTTCGTCGTCTACGTGGGCCGTCTGCGAGAGATAGTCGGCCTCTAGGCAGGTCGCTGTCGAGCCGAAGCCCCGAAGTCGCCTGTCTAGTCGCCCGATGTCACGCCTTGCAGGATGCGTACACGCCGATCCCGCCGACGGCAACAGATGCCACATACCGCAAGGTCCATGCAGGACTCAGGATCGTGAGTACTCCGCCCGCCACCGCGAGCAGACAGCCCTCGGCTTTGACGTTCGCAATCGCCCCGTTTCCGTCATAGGCAAGGCGGTACACGGCGAGCTGTCGACCGTTGAGGTACTTCTGCAAGTACGAACCCTTGCAGTTGGTGAGGGGCTCGCCGTCTCGCATCGAGTATGTGTTCCCGGTCGTCAACACGCACACCCACTCGTACTGACCAGTCGGGGAAGCCCCGCTGCTCATGGCGACACTTCCGGCTGAGAGCGCATTCTCGAGTCGTGGCGCAATCGGTGTTGCGGGGGCAGACGCTCCACCGAGCACGATCGTGAGGGCAAGCAACGTTGCAGCGGCCTTTTTCATTTTCCGTCCTTCCGTCGGACCGCAGTTCCAACCTGCGGTGTCTGCGACGGTACGTACTGACCAACAGGTTAGGTAACTCACATGTTACGTACCGTGCCCTGACCGGCCGTGCAGCCCGTATGTTCGACCGCAGGCGGTCACGAAGGGGTGAGTTGATGAGTTCAGCGGGAAGAGCGGCACGGCACACGGCCCTGCGAGCATTGCGAACGACCGTTGCGGCCACGGGTGAACTTAACGCCGCGCCAGATATCGTGGAAGCTGCGATTTGCTGCTTCGACGAACTCGGGTATGAGCAGACGAGTTTCAGCCGTATCGCTGAGATCGCCGGCACTTCGAAGTCGCTCGTCACATACTTCTTCCCGACGAAACGCGCGCTCGCGGGCACGATCGTCGATCTCGCCTATCCAGGCGGTGTATTCATGGGAGCCAAGCGCACCGAGAATGACCCGCTGGACGCCATCGTGAGCGTGGCAGAGCAGGTCGCCGAGAGCATACTTCACAATCCGCTTGCGAGAGTCGCGCTCATGCTGGTCGAGCAACAGTCCTCTGCGCCGCACTTGGCGGCGGGCAAGTTCAGCGGATGGATCGCGCGACTGACGGATTACCTCGAAGAAGCGCAGTCCAAGGGCCTGGTCTCGTCGAGAATCGACGCTTCCAGGGAGGCGAAGTACCTCCTTTGTGGTGTCGTCGGGCTTGTCGAACTTGCGCGAGGCACGGACGCCTACCTGCGGCTCGTCGAAGATGCGGTTCAACTCACGCGCGACCGTTTGGATCGTGTAGCGCGCCGGAAACGATGTGATCCCCTTCGCGGCAGCACAGCCTGACGCGAACCTGACGCCTCGTGCTCAGAGGATGTGCACGGGGTGGCCGGGTGGCAGCGCCAGTAGGAGGGCCCCCGGATCGGCCCGACAGGTGATCCGCACGGCACTGCCGAACTCGTCGCCGTCGAGCTCGATCGGTGTCGGTTCGGGCGCAGCCGCCTCGGCCGCTGCGCCGTGGAAGTAGTGCATCGACGCGTTCTTGCCACGACGTGCCAGCACCCTGCGGCCCGCGCGGAACCGCTGGAGAACCGAGTTGTCCCACCAGATCTTGCGCCAGACCCCGATCCACCCGAGCACCCCGGTGGGCTGGATGACGGCGATGTCGAGCGCGGCATCCGTGATGGAGGCCTCCGGGATCAGCGCGATGCGCGCGGGGAGCGTGCCGCAGTTCGCGAACAACAGGCTGTAGACTTTGTGCGAATGCAGCCGGCCTTCGTCGACCTGGTACACGGCGCGGAAGGGCTTCGCGCGGGGGAGCGAGCGCGCGGCACCGTCGACGTACGCGATCCATCCCCACGACTTCTTCAGGTCTGAGCGGGTGTTCGCGATCATGTCGGCATCGAGACCCATCCCGGCCAAGACGACGAACGCGTGCTCGGCCTCGTCACCGTTCTCTCGGGTCAGTCGCGCCCAGCCGATGTCGATCGGATGCCGGAAGCCGCCGAGTGCCGCGCGGATCATCTCCGAAGGATCCCCCAGCGGCAAGCCGAGGTTGCGCGCGAGGAGGTTGCCGGTCCCGCTCGGCAGGATCGCCAGGGGGACTCCGGTGTTCGCGATCGCCTCCGACACGGCCCGCACCGTTCCGTCGCCACCCGCCACGAGGACGACATCGACGCCCCGGGCGAGAGCGTGCGCGGTGGCCTCCTGCCCTGCATCCTCGACCGTCGTCGGGTAGAACGCCGGATGCTCCCAACCGGCTTCGCGCGACAGATCGCGCACCGTGGCGCGGAGGTGACGACCATCCACCTTGATCGGGTTGTAGACGAGCGCCGCCTGTCGCTGCCGAGGGGCGGTGGTGGTCATGGCGCTACTCTAAACCGCGATGTGGTCGAGATCGCTCATCGGATGCGACTCCGGCCGGGCGTGAGGAGAGGAGGGGGTATGGCTCGTTCCACCGACGATGCGGCCAGGGAGACGCTCGCCGCGTTGATCGAGACGGAACCCGACCGCCTCCGTCGCCGCAGCATCTCCCTCGGGGTGCCCATCGTCGACGCCGAGGATGCCGCCCAGACGTCACTGCTGCGTGCGTGGCGATCCGTCGCGCACCTCGATGCGCCGGAGCCGGGCCGGGTGTGCGCCTGGCTGGACGCGATCGCACGGAACGTCGCGATCGACCTCGCTCGTCAGCGCGCCCGCCGACCGCAGGCCGAACTGGATGATGACATCGCGGGGGAGCAGGCGGGCGTCGTCGACGAGGTCGAGATCCGCGTCTTCCTCGATGGTGCGCTGCAGGCCCTGCACGCCCTGCCCGACACGCTGCGGGAGCCGCTGCTGCTGTCCGTCGTCGAAGGCCTCCCCGCCGAGGCGGTGGCGCGGCGACTCGGGATCACGCCCGCGGCCGCACGACAGCGGATATCGCGCGCCCGCAAGGAGCTGAACGCGTGCCGCAGCGCCGGGATGGAGGAGAGTTGAGGAGAGCCGGGCGCGATGCCGGCTCCCCTCCGTCGACTCAGACGGTGCCGAACGGGTTGTCGACCACGTAGCGCCAGCCGTGCTCCTCGTCGTGCACGGCGACATCGGCGGTGGTGCCCGCGAGAGCAACCGCGGAACCATCGGGCGCGATGCCGGTGATCGTCCAGTCGGCGATCGCGAGCCCCGTGCCCGCCGCCTCGAAGACGTGTCGCACGGTCATCGTGATCGGCAGGTTCAGCCCGAGGAACTGTTCGAGCGCGCCGCGGACGGATTCGGTACCGGTCACGGGAGTCCCCGGTGCCGGGACGAAGACGACGTCGGCGGTGTTCAGCGCCATCAAGCCGTCGAGATCGCGGGCGTTGAATCGGTCGGCGAAGGCCAGGTTGAGCTGGTCGAGCGAGGTGACGGGGGTGTTCATGGTGTCCTTTCGCGGGCCGATCCGATACCGGCCATCGCAGAGGAAGACGACGCAGGCAGGGAAGTGTGACATGCAGGTGTGGATTCCACTCGCCGTTCCCGGCCGACCGCCCCCGCTTCGTGCGAACCACCCCTTTGCGCGCGTCTGTACGGGGGTTGTTCGGGAGCAAGGGGGCCGGTCGGCGCGTCGCCGCGGCACCGTAGACTTGGTGGATGATCGACCTCGCACTCCTCCGCGACAATCCGGAGATCGTCCGCCGTTCGCAGGCTGCTCGTGGAAACGACCAGAGCACCGTCGACGTCGCACTCGAGGCCGATCGATCGCGCCGCGCGGCGCTCGCCGCGTTCGAGGAGTTGCGGGCCGAGCAGAACGCCTTCGGCAAGCAGGTCGCGAAGGCGCCCAAAGAGGAGAAGGCCGCACTCGTGGCGCAGGCGAAGGACCTCGCCGACCGCGTGAAGCAGGCCCAGCATGCGGCGAACGAGGCGGGGGACGCGGCGGCGGCCGCTCTCGCCCGGATCGAGAACGTCGTGATCGACGGAGTCCCTGCCGGAGGCGAGGCCGACTTCGTCGAACTGCGTCGGGTGGGCGACGTCCCCGCCTTCGACTTCGAGCCGAAGGATCACCTCGAGCTCGGCGAGCTCCTGGGCGCGATCGACATGGAGCGCGGCGCCAAGGTGTCGGGCGCACGCTTCTACTTCCTGCGCGGCATCGGGGCGCGCCTCGAGATCGCGCTGATGAACCTCGCCCTCGACAAGGCACTGCAGAACGGGTTCGTGCCGCTGATCACCCCGACCCTGGTGCGGCCGGAGATCATGCAGGGCACCGGCTTCCTCGGCGAGCACGCCGACGAGGTGTACCACCTCGACAAGGACGACGACCTCTACCTGGTCGGCACCAGCGAGGTCGCCCTCGCCGGTTATCACAAGGACGAGATCCTCGACCTCGCCGACGGCGCCCTCCGCTACGCCGGTTGGTCGACCTGCTACCGCCGCGAGGCCGGCTCGCACGGCAAGGACACCCGCGGGATCATCCGCGTGCACCAGTTCAACAAGCTGGAGATGTTCGTCTACACGACCGCGGAGGACGCTGAGGCGGAGCACCTGCGCCTCGTGGCCCTGCAGGAGGAGATGCTGACCTCGCTCGGCCTCGCCTACCGGGTGATCGACGTCGCCGCAGGAGACCTCGGATCGAGCGCCGCCCGCAAGTACGACATCGAGGCCTGGGTTCCCACGCAGGGGGCGTTCCGCGAGCTCACCTCGACGTCGAACTGCACGACCTACCAGGCGCGCCGACTCGACGTGCGCCACCGCCCGGCCGTCGACACGGCGGACGCTCCCGCGCAGGGGACCGCGAAGACGCAGCACGTCGCCACGCTCAACGGCACCCTGGCAACGACCCGCTGGATCGTCGCTCTGCTCGAGACCCACCAGCAGGCCGACGGCTCGGTGCGCGTGCCCGAGGTGCTGCGCCCGTACCTCGGCGGCCTCGACGTGATCCACCCGCTCGCCGCCGGAAAGGCGACGCGGTGACGGCACCCTGGCTGGTCGGACTCGACGTCGACGGGACGATCCTGCTGCAGGACGAGACCATGAGCCCCGGCGTGCCCGAGGCCATCGCCCGAGTGCGCGACGCCGGTCACATGGTGACCATCGCCACGGGCCGCAGCTGGATGGGAACCCGGCGCTACGTCGAAGAGCTCGGGCTCACGGCCGACTACGTGGTGTGCTCCAACGGCGCCGTGACGATGCGTCGCACGGGTGACGGCTGGGAGCGCTGGAACGTCGAGACGTTCGACCCCACTCCCGTGCTCGGGCTGTTGCGCGATCGCCTGCCCGAGGCGCGCTACATGGTCGAGCTCGCCTCCGGGCAGCGGCTCTACACCGAGCAGTTGGACGACTGGACGCTCGACGGCGGTCGGCAGGTCGACTTCGACGAACTCGGCGTGCTGCCGGTCTCGCGCATCGTGGTGGTGTCGCCCGGACATGACGAGGACGACTTCCACCGGCTCGTGGCGGACGCCGGGCTCAACGAGGTCTCGTATGCGATCGGCTGGACCGCGTGGCTGGACATCGCCCCGCAGGGCGTCGACAAGGGCACGGCCCTCGAGCGGGTGCGCACCGAGCTCGGGCTCGCCGAGGAGCAGGTGCTCGTGGCTGGCGATGGACGCAACGACATCGGGATGTTCGGCTGGGCGCGTGCGCTGGGCGGGCGTGCAGTGGCCATGGGTCAGGCTCCGGACGAGGTGAAGGATGCGGCGGGCGAGGTGACCGGAGACGTCGCAGACGGTGGTCTCGCGCAGGCGCTCGACACGCTTCCAGCCCCCGCCCAGGTCAACGCGGGAGAATAGAACTCGGCTAGACTCACGCCTTGTCGACAGATGCGTCTGTCGAGGAGGGTTGTCCGAGTGGCCGATGGAGCTGGTCTTGAAAACCAGTGGGCAGAGATGTCTCGTGGGTTCGAATCCCACACCCTCCGCATACCGAGCACGGTGATCACGCACCGCGGCTGAATCCGAAAGGGCCCGAGTGAGCGACACCCCCCGCCGCCGCCGTACCATCGCGCGACACGGTCAGCAGCACACGCCCGGTCCGATCAGCCAGCTGCTGAAGTTCATCGGCATCGGCCTGGCCGTGGTCCTCGTCAGCGGGCTCGGCGTCGGCGCGTACATCTTCAACGATCTGAGCGGTACTGTGGCGGCTCACGCCGTCGAGATCGAGGATCAGCCCGTCGTCCCCCCGAACATCGGAGAGTACAAGGGCGGCTTCAACCTCGTGCTCGCGGGCGTCGACACCTGCGAGGCGGCGTACGCGCAGTACTTCGGCGAGCGCTGCTCCGGCAAGGACGCGGAGGGCAATCTCAATGACGTGAACCTGCTCGTGCACGTGTCGGACGCGCCCCGCCGCATCACCGTGGTGAGCTTCCCGCGCGACCTCATGATCCCGATCCCCGCGTGCGAGGACGAGAACGGCAAGACGCATTCCGCCATGAGCAAGCAGCCGCTCAACTCGGCGTACACCGACGGCGGACTGAACTGCGTCGTGAAGACGATCTCGCAGCTCACCGGCCAGGAGATCATGTTCTCTGCGGCCGTCACGTTCGGCGGTGTGATCGAGATCACGAATGCGATCGGCGGCGTCGACGTGTGCCTCGCGAACCCGATCAAGGACGGCTACACCGGCCTTGACATGGCGGCGGGAAACCACACCATCCAGGGACTCGAGGCGCTGCAGTTCCTGCGCACCCGGCACGGCGTCGGCGACGGCAGCGACCTGGGTCGCATCGGCAACCAGCAGCAGTACATGTCGAGCCTCGCCCGCAAGCTCATCAGCGGTGAAGTGCTCGGCAACGTGCCGACCATGTTCAAGCTCGCGAACGCCGGCATCCAGAACCTCAAGCCGAGCGAATCGCTCGCCGACCCGATGACGATCGTGCAGATCGCGCTCGCGGTGAAGTCGGTGCCGTTCGAGGACATCGTCTTCGTGCAGTACCCGACGGGAACCGACCCCGCCAACCCGAACAAGGTGGTGCCGAACCTGTCGGCCGCCTCTGCGCTGTGGGACGCGATCGAGGCGAACGCGCAGCTGCAGATCACGCACGAGAACAACAAGAACGACGGCGTCGTGGTGCAGGAGCCGACGACTCCGGTCGAGCCGACCACCCCCGATCCCAATGCGACGCCGGATCCGACCGCGACGCCGGACAACGTCGTGGCGCTGCCGAACGCGATCAAGGGCAACTCCGCCGCGCAGGTGACCTGCTCCAACGGCAACGTCCGCTGAGTCGTCGCGCAACTCGCTTGCGCAATCTTGCAAGGATTTGCGTACACTGACCCCATGTCGAAGCGACTGGCCGAGGTGGCCCGCAAGGTCGGAGTGAGTGAGGCCACGGTCAGCCGTGTGCTTAACGACAAGCCCGGTGTCTCGGATGCCACCCGGCAGGCGGTGCTGACCGCGCTCGATGTGCTCGGGTACGAGCGGCCGACGAAGCTGCGGGGCGAGCGCGCGCGCCTGGTCGGACTGGTGCTCCCCGAACTGCAGAACCCGATCTTCCCGGCGTTCGCCGAGATCGTCGGCGGCGCCCTCACGCAGAACGGCTACACACCGCTGCTGTGCACGCAGAACGCCGGCGGAGTGACCGAGTCCGACTACGTCGACCTGCTCCTCGCACAGCAGGTGTCCGGGGTGATCTTCCTCGGGGGGAACTACACCCAGGCTGACGCCGCGCACGAGCACTATGAGCGGCTGCGGCAGGTGAACCTGCCGACCGTGCTCGTCAACGCCCGCGTGCCGGAGTTGCACTTCGCCACGATCTCCACCGACGACGCGGCGGCGGCAGAGCAGGCGATGCTGCACGTGCATCAGCTGGGGCATCGCCGGATCGGGCTGCTGCTGGGGCCGCAGGATCACGTGCCGTCACAGCGCAAGCTCGACTCCGCGCGCCGGCTGCTGGAATCTCTCGGGACGCCGCTGGAGGACGACCTGGTGGTGCGGGGGATGTACTCGCTGGAGTCCGGCCAGGCCGGGGCGTCGCGCCTGATCGCCGCCGGTGCGACCGCGATCGTGTGTGCCAGCGACCCGCTGGCCCTGGGCGCCGTGCGCGCGGCGCGGCGGGCCGGTCTCTCGGTGCCGGGGGATGTGAGCATCGTCGGCTTCGACGACTCCGCGCTCATGAGCTGCACGGAGCCCCCGCTCACCACCGTCCGTCAGCCGATCGAGTCGATGGGGCGCGCGGTGATCGCGCTGCTGCTGGCTCAGATCGCCGGTACAGCGCAGCCGAGCGACGAGCTGCTGTTCGAGCCGGAGCTCGTCCTGCGCGCGTCGACGGGCCCGCTGGCCTGATCGCGGATGCTCCCGGTCTCGGGACCGGTCCATTCTCGCGCACGCAAATCATCGTAATTTTCCAACATCTTGTTTAGTTCTTGCGTGGAACGCAGAGAAAAGCTACATTCGACTCATCGCCACTGACGACGAGGAGTTCCGTGGACACTGAAGTTCTGCAGGGCGCGGCATCCGACCGCACCCTGGCCATGCCGGTCGGCGAGGGGTGGTGGCGCACCGCCGTCATCTACCAGGTCTACGTGCGCAGCTTCGCGGACGGCAACGGCGACGGCATCGGCGACCTGGCCGGCGTGCGCTCCCGCCTCCCGTACCTCAAGAGCCTCGGCGTCGACGCGCTCTGGTTCACCCCCTGGTACCGGAGCCCGCTCGCCGACGGCGGCTACGACGTGCAGGACTACCGGGCGATCGACCCGCGGTTCGGCACGCTCGAAGAGGCGGAGCAGCTGATCGCCGAGGCTCTCGAGCTCGGTATCCGCACGATCGTCGACATCGTCCCCAACCACATCTCCGACCAGCACGAGTGGTTCCAGCAGGCCCTCGCCGCGGGACCGGGCAGTCCCGAGCGCGAGCGGTTCTGGTTCCACCCCGGACGCGGCGAGCACGGCGACGGCATCCCGACCAACTGGGTCTCCAGCTTCCAGGGCGAGACCTGGTCGCGCACGCAGAACCCCGACGGCACCGACGGCGAGTGGTACCTGCATCTGTTCACCCCCGAGCAGCCCGACCTGAACTGGAACCACCCCGACGTGCGCCGCGAACACGAGGACGTGCTGCGCTTCTGGTTCGACCGCGGAGTCGCGGGCGTGCGCATCGACTCCGCCGCGCTCCCGGTCAAGGACCCGGCGCTGCCCGACCTGCCGCCCAGGACCGCACCGGCTGTCGGGCACCCGCACATCGACCGTGACGAGCTGCACGACATCTACCGCGACTGGCGTGCCGTCGCCGACGAGTACGACGGCGAACGCGTGCTCGTCGGCGAGGTATGGCTCGACGATGCCGAGCGCTTCGCCCGGTACCTGCGCCCCGGCGAGATGCACACCGCCTTCAACTTCGGCTTCATGACCCAGCCGTGGAGCGCCCAGGCCATGCGCGACTCCATCACGCGCACGCTCGCCGAGCACGCACCCGTCGGCGCCCCCGCGACGTGGGTGCTGTCGAACCACGACATCACGCGACCCGTCACCCGCTACGGACAGGCCGACTCGTCGTTCGCGTTCGAGCGCAAGAGGTTCGGCACCGCCACTGACGCCGTGCGAGGAGCGCAGCGCGCCCGTGCCGCCGCGCTCCTGGTCGCCGCACTCCCCGGGAGCCTGTACATCTACCAGGGCGATGAGCTCGGACTGCCCGAGGTCGAGGTGCCGCTGGACGCGATCGAGGACCCGATGCACTTCCGCTCCGGCGGCGTCGATCCCGGACGCGACGGCTGCCGCGTGCCGCTTCCCTGGGCAGGGGGATCCTCGCCCTACGGATTCGGCGGTACTCCGTGGCTCCCGCAGCCCGCGGATTGGGCGGCCCTGACCGTCGATGCGCAGGACGCCGATCCGGCATCGACCCTCAACCTCTACCGCGCCGCGATCGCCCTGCGGCGTGAGGTCGACGACCTCACCGGGAGCGACCTCGAATGGCTCGAGCTCGGCGCCGACATCCTCGCGTTCCGCCGAGGCGACGGCACGCTCAGCATCACCAACCTCGGCGCCGTGCCCGTTCCGCTGCCCGCGCACCACGAGGTGCTCCTCGCCAGCACCCCTCTCGACGGCACGCTGCCCCCGGACTCCACCGCGTGGCTCGCACTCCGAGCCATCTCCCCGCGCTCCCCCCGAGCGCAGAAGTAGCCCTGCACCACCCGATCAGCACCACATGGAAGGACAGACAATGAAGTCACCCACGAAGGCCATGGTCGCCGGCATCGCCGTGCTCGCGACCGTCGGCGCCCTCGCCGGATGCACCTCGAGCGGCGAAGGCGACAGTGCCAGCGGCAAGACCGAGCTGCGCGTCGCGACGTTCCCCCCGGGAGCGGACGCCGCCGCGTACGAGGCGTTCGCCGCCCAGGAGAAGCAGTTCGAGAAGGAGCACCCCGACATCGACATCATCGGTGTCGAGTACGAGTGGGAGGGGCCGACCTTCGCCGTGCAGCTCGCCGGCGGGAGCCTGCCCGACGTGTTCACCGTGCCGTTCACCGACTCCAAGACGCTGCTCGAGAACGGGCAGCTGATGGATGTCACCGACGCGATCGACAAGCTCGGGTACACCGACAAGTTCAACCCGATCATCCTCGACGGGGTCACCGGCTCCGACGGCAAGATCTACGGCTTCCCGCGCCAGGCGTACGCCGCCGCCCTGCACTACAACCGCGACCTGTTCGAGCAGGCCGGACTCGACCCCGACAACCCCCCGGCGACGTGGGACGAGATCCGCGAGGCCGCCAAGGCCATCACGGATGCCACCGGCAAGGCCGGCTACGCGCAGATGGCGACCAACAACACCGGTGGTTGGCAGCTGACCTCGCAGACCGTGGCCCGTGGCGGTCGTACGCAGACCGACAACGGCGACGGGACCGCGGAGTCGACTATCGACAACGACGCCACCAAGGCCGCCCTGCAGTTCCTGCACGACGTGAAGTGGGAAGACGGCTCCTTCGGCTCCAAGATCGACCTCGACTGGGGAACGATCAACCAGGAGTTCGCGGCCGGCAACATCGGCATGTACACCTCCGGTTCCGACATCTACACGGCCCTGGTGCGCGACTTCGGCATGGACTCGAAGCAGTACGGCATGACGGTCGTGCCGATGGAGGGCGACGACCCCGGCACGCTCGGCGGCGGTGACATCGCGGTGATGAGCCCGACCATCGACGACAAGACCAAGGCCGCCGGTGTGACCTGGATCGACTGGTACTACATGCAGAAGCTCATGGACAAGGACGCGGCCGTGCTCGACGCGAAGACGCTGAACGAGTCGGGCCAGGCCGTCGGCACCCCGCTGCTCCCGGTGCTCAGCCGCGAGCTCTACGAGGAGTCGCTGGTCTGGATCAAGGACTACATCAACGTCCCCGTGAAGCAGATGGCGCCGTTCAGCGACCGGATCTGGGACCAGACGCCGGTCGGTGAGCCGAAGGTCAAGACGCAGGAGGTCTACGCGCTCCTCGACACCGTGGTGCAGACCGTGCTGACCGATCAGAACGCCGACATCGACGCTCTGCTCGCTCAGGCGCAGACCGATGCGCAGGCGAAGCTCGACGAGTAACACTTCATGACGATGACGCTCAATGAGCAGCGGGCGGCGGTGGAGGACTCTCCGCCGCCCGCTGTGCGCCGCACCCGCCGCCGCTCGCCACTCACGTGGTACCGCGGCGGCGGGCTCGCGAACCTGCTGTTCGTGCTTCCGATGCTGTTCGTGTTCGTGTTCTTCTCGTGGTCGCCGATCGTGCAATCGGTGATCATGAGCCTGCAGAAGACCAACCTGATCGTGTCCGAGTGGGTCGGATTCGACAACTACCTGGCCGTGATCGGAGACCCCGAACTCGGTCGGGCCGTGATCAACACCCTCTGGTTCGCCGTTCTGGCCCTGCTCTTCGGGTTCCCGCTGCCGCTGCTGATGGCCGTGCTGATGAGCGAGGTGCGCCGCGGGAAGGGCATTTACTCGGCCCTCGCCTACCTGCCCGTCGTGATCCCGCCGGTCGTGGCGGTGCTGCTGTGGAAGTTCTTCTACAGCGCCGACCCGTCGGGTGTGTTCAACACCGTGCTCGGGCTCGTCGGCATCCCCCCGCAGCCCTGGATCCAGGACACCGTGCAGGCCATGCCCTCTCTCGTGCTCGAGGCCACCTGGGCCGGTGCCGGCGGCTCGATCATCATCTACCTGGCGGCGCTGCTGGGCGTGCCGCCCGAGCTGTACGACGCGGCCGAGGTCGACGGTGCCGGCATCTGGAAGAAGATCTGGCACGTCACGCTGCCGCAGCTGCGCGGCATCCTGTTCATCATGCTGATCCTGCAGGTGATCGCCACCGCGCAGGTGTTCCTCGAACCGTTCCTGTTCACAGGCGGTGGCCCGGCCGGGGCGACCAAGACCGTGCTGCTGTACATCTACGACAAGGCCTTCCGCAACAGTCTGGGCGGCGACTACGGCGAGGCGACCGCGGTCTCCGTGCTGCTCGCGATCGTGCTCGCCCTCCTCTCCTGGCTGTACTTCAAGCTGACCGACCGTTGGAGCACGACGTGAGCCTCACGACCCGCCTCTCGACACGTGCCGCAGAGAAGGCGGCGGAGAAGGCCGCCGACCGTGTGGGGGATCGCACCGTCATCTCGGACTCGGAGCGTCGCCGCCCCGGGATCCGAGTGGGGATGTCGCTCACGCACGTGTTCCTCGCCGTGGGACTGGTCATCGCGGGACTCGGTCCCATCCTGTGGCTCGCGAAGTCGGCGGTGACCCCGACGCAGGACACTCTGCAGCAGCCGTTCGCGCTGTGGCCGAACGGGATCGACTGGGCGAACCTCGAGACCGCGTGGAACGACATCCACATCGACCAGTACTTCTTCAACACGGTCGTGATCGCGTTGGGCGCCTGGTTCGTGCAGCTGCTCATCGCGACGACCGGCGGCTACGTGCTGTCGGTGCTGCGGCCGGTGTACGCGCCGGTGCTGAACGCGCTCGTGCTGGCGACGCTGTTCATCCCGGGCATCGTGCTGCTCGTGCCGCTGTACCTGACGATCGTGCACCCTCCGCTGCTGGGAAACGTGAGCCTGCTCAACAACTACCTCGCGGTGTGGCTGCCGATGGGTGCGAACGCGTTCAACATCCTGCTCGTGAAGCGCTTCTTCGATTCGCTGCCGCGGGAGGTGTTCGAGGCCGCCCGCACCGACGGCGCGGGGCCCTTCCGGCTGTTCTGGTCGATCGTGCTGCCGATGTCGAAGCCGATCCTCGGCGTGGTCTCGGTGTTCGCGATCATCGCCGCGTGGAAGGACTACCTGTGGCCGATGCTCGTGCTGCCGGATCCGGCTGTGCAGCCGCTGTCGGTGCGTCTCCCGGCCGTGCAGTCCCAGACCGAGCTCGATGTGTTCCTCGCCGCGCTGGCGATCGCGACCCTGATCCCGATCGCGATGTTCCTGGTCTTCCAGTCGGTGTTCCTGCGCTCGGCCGGACTGGGAGGAGCCGTGAAGGGGTGACCCCCGACACCCCCTTCGCCCGCCGAGACCCCGTGCTGCACAGCCAGACAGCGCGGGGTCTCGGTGTGGAAGCGGGGTCTCGGGGGTGATCAGTCGGCGGAGGTCGCCGGGTGCAGGGCGTCGATCAACGCCGCCATGATGCCGGGCATGTCGACGGTCGGGTCGATCATCCACTGCAGTTGCAGGCCGTCGGAAGCCGCTTGGATCACGCGCGCGAGAGTGTCGGTGTCGAGTGTCGACGGCCGCCCCCCGACGCCGAAGTTGTCGGCGAGGGATGCACGCAACCGCTCGCTGCGGTCGAGGAAGTACTCGTGCGCGGGGTGCTCGGGGTCTGCGGCGTCGACGGAGAGTCGGGAGAACAGGGCGACGAGTCCCGGTACCTGGGTGTTGTGGCGGATCACGTCGAGGAAGGCGCCGCGCGCCTGGTCGGCCGTGAGGCCCGCCGGGTCGAGTCCGTCGTGCTCGTCGCGTTTGCGGAGCACCTCGGTGAAGAGCTCCTCCTTCGAGCCGAAGTAGTGCAGCAGGGCGGCGGGCGTCACGCCGACGACGTCGGCGATCTCCTTGAGCGAGGCGTTCTGGTAGCCCTTGCGTCCGATCACGTCGAGGGCGCTCTCGAGGATCTCTTCGCGCCGCGCGACGCCCTTCGCGTATGAACCTCGTCGAGCCATGGATCGAGACTAATCCTGAATGCCGTTTGAAATCTAATACTGAAGAGCATATGGTTTTCGCTAAGACATCGACGTCACCCGCGAAAGGACCCCCATGACCGAGAACCCGGCTTCCGATCTGACGCTCGAGGAGAAGGCTGCGCTCACCAGCGGTGCTGACTTCTGGACCACCAAGGCCATCGACCGCGTGGGCATCCCCTCGGTGATGATGACCGACGGCCCCCACGGTCTTCGCAAGCAGGCCGGAGGCACCGACCATCTCGGCCTCGCCAGCAGCGTCCCCGCCACCTGCTTCCCGCCGGCAGTCGGCATCGGCTCGTCGTTCGACCCGGAGATCATCGAACGCGTCGGTGCTGCCATCGGTGTGGAAGCCGCGATCGAGAACGTCGCCGTCGTGCTCGGACCCGGCATCAACATCAAGCGCTCGCCACTGTGCGGCCGAAACTTCGAGTACTTCTCGGAAGACCCGATCGTGTCGGGCATCCTCGGTGCCGCATCCGTCCGCGGCATCCAGTCGCAGGGCGTGGGCACCTCGCTCAAGCACTTCGCCGCCAACAACCAGGAGTTCGACCGCATGCGCGCGAGCTCGGACGTCGACCCCCGCCCGCTGCGCGAGATCTACCTGCGCGGGTTCGAGCGCGTCGTCAAGGACGCCTCGCCGTGGACCGTCATGTGCTCGTACAACAAGCTCAACGGCGTCTGGACCTCGGAGGATCCGTGGCTGCTCACCAGTGTGCTGCGCGACGACTGGGGCTTCGACGGCCTCGTCGTCTCCGACTGGGGCGCCGTGAACGACCGCGTCGTCGGCGTCGCGGCCGGACTCGACCTCGAGATGCCCGCATCGGGCGGACGGACCGACGCCCAGCTCGTCGCCGCCGTGCGGGCCGGAACCCTCGCCGAAAGCGTGCTCGATACCGCCGCCGCACGCGCCATCGACCTCGTGCGCAAGGCGGGTGAGCGCACGGCGGTGGCAGGCCCGCTCGACGTCGATGCACACCACGCCCTCGCGCGGGAAGCGGCCGGCCGGTCGATCGTGCTGCTGAAGAACGACGAGGCGCTGCTGCCTCTCGCCGCCGAGCAGAAGGTCGCGGTGATCGGCGCGTTCGCGACCGAGCCGCGGTTCCAGGGAGCCGGGTCGTCGCTCATCAACCCCACCCGGGTCGACAAGGCGCTCGACGAGCTGCGTGCGGTCGGTGGCGACAACGTCAGCTACGCGGCGGGATTCGCCGTCGACGGCGGCGCGATCGCCGCGTCGGGGCGGACCGCCGACGACCTGCGCACCGAGGCCGTCACGGTGGCCGGCGCCGCAGACGTCGCGGTGCTGTTCCTCGGCCTCCCCGCAGCAGAGGAATCGGAGGGCTTCGACCGTGACCACATCGACCTGCCCGCCGAGCAGCTCGCCGTGCTCGACGCCGTGCTCGAGGTGAACCCCCGTGTCGTGGTCGTGCTGTCCAACGGCGGCGTGGTGGCACTGCCCTTCGCCGACCGGGTGCCCGCGATCGTCGAGAGCTGGCTGCTCGGCCAGGCCGGCGGCAGCGCGGTGGCCGACGTGCTCTACGGTGCGGTGAACCCGTCCGGAAAGCTGACCGAGACGGTGCCGGTGCGGCTCGAGGACAACCCCTCGTTCGGCAACTTCCCCGGTGAGTTCGGGCACGTCCGCTACGGCGAAGGGCTCCTGGTCGGCTACCGCTGGTACGACGCGAAGGGGCTCGAGGTCACGTTCCCGTTCGGGCACGGGCTCTCGTACACGACGTTCGAATACGGCTCCGCGACGGCAGAGGCGGGCGCGAGCGGTGACATCGTCGTGCGCCTCGACGTGACCAACACGGGCGAGCGCGACGGCCGTGAGGTCGTGCAGGTCTACGTGGCTCCGGAGCGCTCGATCGTGCAGCGCGCACCGCGTGAGCTCAAGGCGTTCGCCTCGGTCGCGCTCGCCGCAGGGGAGACCCGCACGGTCGAGCTCGTCGTGCGACGCGAAGACCTCGCCTACTGGGACATCCGCGTCGACCGGTGGGTGGTCGAGGGCGGCGCGTACACGGTCGAGGTGGCCGCGTCGAGCCGCGACATCCGTGCGACGGCATCGGTCGAGGTGGCCGGCGACGCGGTGCACCAGGAGCTGACGATGAACTCCTCGGTGGGCGACCTGATGGCGCACCCGATCGCTGGCCCCATCGTGCAGCAGGCGCTCGGCGGTCTCATGGGCGGCCTCGGCGGGGACGCGGCGGCGGCCTCGATGATGCCCAACGATGACGCGGTGCAGAAGATGATGGCGTCGTTCCCCGTCGGACGCCTCGCCGGGTTCCCCGGACTGCCCGTGTCGTTCGAGCAGATCGAGCAGCTGATCGCCGCGGCGAACGCCGGAGTTCCCACGGCCTAGCCCGGACCGCCTGCGCCGAGTGCACGGCGTCGACCCGAGTGCACGACCTGCCCACGTGAGCAGGTCGTGCACTCGGCGGGGAGCCGTGCGCTCGCGGTGTGCGATCGCGGATGCGAACCGAACGGGGTTCCTCAGCCGTCGGTGGTGTCGCTGTGCCGGCGGCGCAGGTCGGTGGCGCTCGGAATCCCCTTCGAGAAGAACAGCGACAGCAGGCTGATGAGGATCAAGCCGAAGAACGCGATGCGCAGCGACGACAGCTGCGAGTCCCGGTAGATCGTCGCGAGCGTGTCGGAGTCGGTGTCGTCCAGCCCGGCCTTCTCGGCGATTGCGGCGACGTCGGCGGCCGGCACGATCGCGACGCCCTGCTGGGTGTCGGTCGCCACGATCGTCTTCGTCGCGTCGGGCAGGTCGCTCGCGGCGACGCCCGCGGCGAAAGACGTCGACAGGGCGCCGATCAGGATCGAGCCGATGAGCGCGGTCCCGAGCGACGAGCCGAGGTTCTGGAACACGCCCTGCAGGCCGCCCACCTCGCTCGTCTCCTTCTCGGTCACACTCGACATGTTCACGTTGCCGAGCTGCGAGGCGAGCAGACCCAGGGCGGCGCCGGCGAGGAACATCCCGCTGCCGAACAGCCAGCTGCGCAGGTCGCTGGTGGCGGATCCGAGCAGGATCAGTGCGCTGCCCACGAGCGTCAGCTGCCCGATCCGCACGATCGTGCGCGGGGCGAGGAAGCGGGAGAGGCGCGTCCCCACGATCGAGAAGAGCACGAGGGCGATCGAGAGCGGGAAGATCCGGACGCCGGTCTCGAGCGCATCGAGCCCCAGAGTCATCTGCAGGTACACCGGCACCATGAAGAACAGGCCCGCCGTCACGGCGTACTGCGCGCCGAGCACCGAGAGACCGCTGCGCAGCGACACGATCGAGAACATGTCGACGTGGATGAGCGGCGTGCGCCCGGTGCGCTCGAGTCGACGCTGACGGACGATGAAGAGCGCGAGCAGCCCGAGCCCGAGCACGATGAACCACGCCGCGGGCGAGATGCCGAGCGGGACGATCTCGACCCCGCCGAGCTCTGGCGGATGCAGCGGCAGGATCCACCCCCAGGTCTTGCTCTGCAGCATCCCGTACACCACCCAGACGAGTCCGACAGCCGAGAGGGCGACGCTGGGGACGTCGATGCGCACGCGCTGCGTCGGAGCCGGATCGGTGATGATCCGTGCGCACAGCGCCACGCCGATCATGATGACGACCTCCGCCGCGAACACCCAGCGCCAGTCGAAGTAGGTCGTCACGAAGCCGCCGATCAGCGGTCCGGCCGCCACGGCGGCGCCGGAGATCGCACCGATGATCGCGAACGCGGTGATGCGGTCCCGCCCCTGATAGTTGTCGGCGACGAGTGCGGCGACGGCGGGGATGACGAGCACGGCACCGAGGCCTTCGACGACAGACCAGCCCAGGAAGAGCGCGGCGATGTTCGGGCTCAGGGCTGTGATCAGCGAGCCGGCGGCGTACACGCACGAGCCGATCACGAACGCCCGGCGACGCCCCCAGACATCTCCCAGCCGAGCGCCGAGCAGCATGAACGCGGCCATGGTGAGCGTGTAGAACGTGATGGCGCCCTGCATCGCGGCGACGCTCGTGTCGAGGTCGATCACGACGGTCGAGATCGACACGTTCATCACCGTGCCGTCGAGCACCATCACGAACTGCGCGCATCCGAGGACGGCGATGACGCTCCATCTCTTCATGACGACTCCTTCGACAGCACGGGTGCAGGAGGGCCGGGTGCGGCGATTCGCACGGCCCATCGTGGCACTGTGCATCGCGGGTCGGCGCAGATGCGTCACCCGAACGGGGCGATGCGCCGGGCCGCGTCAGGAGGCGGCGGGGGTCTCGCGCTTCGCGCTGGAGCCCCGCATGATGCGCGCGACCGCCGTGATGAGGAAGATCTGACCCGTGATCGCTTCGGCGATCGCGAGTGCCTGCCCGCCGGGGCCGACCGGGACGAGGTTGCCGTACCCGGTGGTGGTGAGTGCGGTGAAGGAGAAGAACAGCTGGTTGCCGAGGGAGTCGGGGCTCTCTTCGCCGAACATCGGCACGGGGGAGATCTGCGAGATGAGGTTGTACACGAAGGCGAAGAACATGCCGACGAGGATGTAGGCGGTGATGGCCGCGAGCAGCGCCTCGAGGTCGAGTCCGCGCCGGGTGACCTGGTGGGCGATGATCGCCCACGGAGCGACCAGCAGCGCGAGCATCGATGCCGCGGAGAGCGGGATCGCCAGCACCGGACCCTCGATGCCGAAGGCGGTGGCGATGAGGGCGGCAGCACCGGCGACGGAGAGCACCACCCACGAGACACGCTGGACGAGGTGACGGGCCCGGGTCACGTGGAACACGATCGCGACGGTGGCGAGCATCGCCAGGAACGCCCAGGGGCTCGGGTCGGTGCTGGGCTGCGTGGCGCACAGCACGTACGACACGATGAGCAGGCCGAGGACGATCGCATAGCCGATGCCGTGGTCGTCCCACCGTCGATGGGGGCGTTCGGCCGTGCGCATCGGGTCCACCGCGTCTGTCCGGGGCATGGTCGGTCCTCCTGCGTCCGGTGGACGGGCGACGCCCACGATGTGCGGCCAGTATCCCAGCGCGGCTGCGCATCCCCGGTGATCGCGGATGCGCGTCGGCCAGAAGGGGGTGCGCCCGGCCGGTTCGTCACGGCCCGTCCGACCCGTTATGATGGCTAGGTGCATCCGTGCTTTCGGGCCGGATGCCTGGAGACGTCGCATAGTCCGGCCGAGTGCACCACCCTGCTAAGGTGGAGTCCCCTCACGGGGACCAGGGGTTCAAATCCCCTCGTCTCCGCAGAAAGAACCCCCGTTCCGGCGGGGGTTTTCTCGTTCGCGCGCGCCCCTGCTCAAGAATCCCTCAGCAGACGTGAACCTCGGCCCGACCCTCGGGTAGTCTCGCCCGCATGGCCACCGCGACGACGCAGACCCCCCGACGTGAGGCCTTCGGCTCTCGGAACGTGTTCATCCTCTCGGCGATCGGCTCGGCCGTCGGGCTCGGCAATATCTGGCGGTTCCCCTACGTCGCCTACGAGGGCGGCGGCGGCGCGTTCCTGATCCCGTACCTGTGCGCACTGCTGACCGCGGGCATCCCGCTGCTCTTCTTCGACTACGCCATCGGCCACCGCTTCCGCGGGTCGGCACCCCTGGCGTTTCGTCGTCTGCACCGCGCGGCCGAACCCCTCGGCTGGTGGCAGGTGCTCATCTGCGTCGTGATCGCGGTGTACTACGCCGTGATCATCGCGTGGGCGGCCATGTACACGTGGTTCTCTGCCCAGCTCACCTGGGGCGCAGGCAACGAAGACGCCTTCTTCGCCGGCGACTTCCTCCAGGCTCAGGACGTCGCCGAGGTCGGCGTCTCTTCGCAGTTCGTGCCGCAGGTGGGCATCCCGCTGGTCGTGGTCTGGCTCATCGTCATCATGGCGCTCGGGGTGAAACGGGGCATCGGTCGGGCCAACATGATCCTGATGCCGCTGCTCACGGTGATGTTCGCGATCCTCGTCGTGCAGTCGCTGTTCCTCCCCGGTGCCATGGAGGGACTCGACGCGTTCTTCGCCCCGAACTGGGAGGCCCTCGCCGACCCCGGTGTGTGGGCATCGGCATACGGGCACATCTTCTTCTCGCTCTCCGTCGCCTTCGGCATCATGGTCACCTACTCCTCCTACCTCAAGCGGAAGACCGATCTCACGGGGTCGGGGCTCGTGGTCGCGTTCGCGAACTCCGGCTTCGAGATCCTCGCGGGCATCGGCGTGTTCGCCGCTCTGGGCTTCATGGCGCAGGCGCAGGGGACGGAGGTGGCGGGCGTGGCGACGTCCGGCATTGGGCTGGCGTTCGTGGCCTTCCCCACGATCGTCTCGCAGGCGACCGGAGGTTCGATCATCGGCGTGCTGTTCTTCGGGGCCCTGGTGTTCGCGGGAGTGACGTCGTTGATCTCGATCCTCGAGGTGATCGTGGCCGCCCTGCAGGACAAGCTGGGATGGGCGCGGGTGCGCACCACGCTCACGGTCGCCATCCCTCTCGCCATCGTCTCGATGGCCCTGTTCTCGACCACGACGGCGCTCGCGGTGCTCGACACCGTCGACGCGTTCGTCAACTCCTTCGGCATCATGGCCGTCGCGCTGGTCGCGGTGATCGTCGTCGCCTGGCTGCTGCACAAGCTGCCGGTGCTGGTGGAGCACCTCAACCGCCGGTCGAGCTTCCGGGTGGGGACCGCCTGGAAGCTCCTCGTCGGAGTGCTCGCCCCGGTCGTGCTCGGCTACCTCTTCGTCAGCGAGCTCATCGCGAAGACCTCGGAGCCGTACAGCGGCTATCCCGCCGGGTTCCTCGCCGTCTTCGGCTGGGGCATGGTCGTCGCGCTGGTCGTGCTTGCCCTGATCCTGTCGGCGCTCCCGTGGAGCGCGCGCTCCCACGCGAAGCACGACCCCGAGTACGACGCGTTCCTCGCCGAGGAGCAGTACGAGCCGGATGCCGAGACGTCGGCGATACCGGCGGTCGGCACCACGAAGGGAGCGGACGCATGACCCCGATCGCGGTCGTCATGATGGTGATCGCCATGGTCACGGTCTGGGGTGGCCTGGTCGCCGGGATCGTGAACCTCGCACGTCATCCTGAAGAGGCCGAGACGGAGCCCGCTCCGCCCGTCGAGCTCTAGCCGGGAAGGGGCGCCCGTCCGCCGCGCAGAGATCCGGCGGCGAGCACCGCGAGCGCGATCGCGAGCAGCCCGTAGGTGACGACGTCCGAGGGGGCGAGGTGTTCGCCGAGCAGCAGCGCGGCGACGAACATGAGCACCGGCTCGACATAGCTGAGCAGCCCGAACACGGGCATGGTCAGCAGTTCCGATGCCGACAGGTACAACGACAGCGCGGCCGCGCCGGCGAGCCCTGCGAGCAGGACCAGCGCCTGCTGGGCGGGGGAGTCGGCGCCGCGGACGAAGAACAGCATCGGCACCGCCACCAGGCACATCACGGTGATCTCCCCCGCGAAGGCGGCCTGGGTCTCGAGCCCGAAGCGCTTGCGCAGCGCGAAGTACACCGCGTATCCGACGCAGACGACCACCGTGACCCACGAGATCGAGGTCGAGAACACGATCTTCACTCCGACGGCCACCACGGCGATCGCCACCGCCCACCATTGCGTGCGGGAGACGTGCTCGTGGAACAGGAATCGTCCTGACAGTACGAGGATGAGCGGGAGGAGAAGGTATCCGAGCGCAGCGTCGAGCCCGTGCCCGTTCATGGGCGTCCAGGCGAAAAGCCACATCTGCACGCCGAGGATCGCGCCCGTGACGACGAGGACGACCGGCGTCCAGCTCCGACGCCGCAGGGTCGTCCAGAGTGCGGCGAGAGCGCGACGGCTCGCCGGCCACGCCAGGGCGACGCCGAAGCAGGTCGCCGTGACGATCACGCGCCATGCCCACACGGCTTCCGCCGAGGCGTCGAGCAGGCCGGAGACGAAGAACATCCCGCCGAAGAGCACACTCGCCGAAAGCGAACTGAGCACGCCACGCGCGGAGTGGGTCGTGGGCTGGTGCATGAGGATTCCTCGACCAGCGTAGGGGACGGTGTCGGTGCCTCGTGCCACACTGGGCGCACGAACCAGGGAGGCAGGGCATGGCCGCGATCGACCCCAAGAAGACGCTCGACGCGTATCGGGCGAAGCGCGGCGAGTTCCGCATCGTCGAGGTGCCGCCGTTGCAGTACCTGATGGTCGACGGGGCGGGCGATCCGAACACGTCGCCGGCGTTCGCGAACGCGGTGTCCGCACTGTTCCCTCTGGCGTACACGCTCAAGTTCGCGAGCCGGAATGAACTCGGCATCGACACCGTCGTGATGCCGCTCGAAGGGCTCTGGCACGCTCCGGACATGGAGTCGTTCACGTCGCGGCGCGACAAGTCGGACTGGTTGTGGACGCTGTTGATCCTGGTGGGCGACCACGTGACCGCGCAGATGTTCGCCGATGCTGTGGAGTCGGTGGCCCGCAAGGCCGCGAAGAAGAAGGAGCCGGTGGTCGCGCTCGATTCCGTGCGCCTGGAGACCCTCGACGAGGGCAGGTGTGTGCAGACGCTGCACCTCGGCCCCTTCGACGACGAGGGGCCGGTGCTCGACGAGCTGCACCACCGTTTCATTCCGGACAACGGCCTGCGGATGCGCGGGCGGCATCACGAGGTCTACCTGAGCGACCTGCGTCGTACCGACCCCGCGAAGCTGCGCACGATCCTCCGTCAGCCGGTCGCGCCCGGCGTCTGAACACGCGCTCTGTGAAATCAAGCCCCTCTTGAAGTGCGCTCCCGGCCGATAGCCTTCATCGATGAGCACGGTGAAGCACGCTGCCCGCGTCGCCAAGGGGTCGCCGGCGTTCCGGCGGATCGCCCGTGTCGGCTTCGTCGTCCTCGGAGTGATCCACGTGATCATCGGTGCGATCGCGATCTCCATGGCGGCGGGGGCGCCGGGTGACGCGGATCAGGACGGTGCGATGGAGCAGGTGCGCAGCACACCACTGGGCGGACTGCTGCTGCTCGGAATCGCGGTCGGCCTGCTGGCTCTGGCCGTGTGGCAGATCGCGAGCGCGTTCCTCGCCGCAGACCCCGCCGAGACGAAGAAGTGGGGCGCGCGGCTCAAGTTCTTCGGGATCGCCGGCGCGTATCTGGTTGTGGCGGGGATGGCGCTCGTCTACGCCGTGGGCGGGCGGGCCGATTCGGAGGAGGCGTCGAAGACCCTCAGTGCCGCGGTGCTCGCCGCGCCCGGTGGCGTGGTGCTGCTGGTCGTGATCGGCCTCGCGGTGATCGGAGTCGGTGCGGGCTTCGTGGTCGGCGGTTTCACGCGGGGCTTCGAGAAGCTGCTCGACCTTCCCGATGGTGCGGCCCGCGGCGGCATCGTGACGCTCGGAGTGATCGGCTACTTCGGCAAGGGCATCGCTGTCGCGGTCACCGGCGTGCTGTTCGTGGTGGCGGCGGTGACGCAGGATCCCGAGAAGGGTGCCGGCCTGGATGCCGCCCTGCACAGTCTGCTCGGGCTGCCTCTGGGCTCGCTGATCCTGGGGGCCGTCGGGGTCGGGTTCGCGGTCTACGGCGTCTTCTGCATCGCCCGCGCTCGCTTCGCACGCATGTGACCGTGGGTCACGCGGTCGCGGGCTTCTCGCTCCACACCAGCAGGAACGCGCCGAGTGCGATCATCAGTCCGCCTCCGGTCGCACCCATCGCCTCGATGCGGCGAGGGGAACGGCCGAACCAGTCGCGGGCGGCGCTTGCGAGGAGTACCCACACCGCGTCGCAGGTGACGCCGATGGTCACGACGATCACTCCGAGCACGAAGAGCTGCGCGGGCACGGACCCGGCGTGCAGGTCGACGAACTGCGGCAGGATCGCGAGGAAGAACGCGATGGACTTCGGGTTGGTGACGCCGACGACGAAACCCTCGGTGAGCAGCCGCCACCCGGACCGCTTCGGCTGCGTCGACGTCATGGCCCGAGCGGCGTCCTTGCGATGCCGGATCGCCTGGATGCCGAGGAAGATCAGGTAGCCGGCGCCGAGCACCTTCACGATCGTGAACAGCACGACCGATTGCGCGATGACCGTGCCGACGCCGAGCGCGACGGCCACGACGAGCACGATCGAGCCGATCGCCGTCCCGAGGATGCTCAGGAATCCGCCGATCCGTCCGAGCGCCATGGCGCGCCCGATCGTGAACAGCACCGTGGGTCCGGGGATGACCACCATCACGAACGCCGCGACGATGAAGGTCGTGAGTGTCTCGGCGCTGAACATGGTGCGAGCTTAGGGGCGCGCGATGGTCGGGCGCGAGCGGTGCGGACAACGAGCGGTGCGGACGATCGGTGTGGCGTCGCCTCTGCGCCCCGGCTGCTCCCACAGGTGGGAAACTGGAACGATGAGCGTTTCTCCCGGTGTCGACGTGATCGCCCCCCTCAACGAGGCCGAGGTGCGGCGCATCCGCGGGGACTTCCCGATCCTCGGCGCGCAGGTGCACGGGCATCCCCTCGTCTATCTGGACTCCGGGGCGACCTCGCAGCGTCCGCTCGCCGTGCTGGATGCGGAGCGCGACTTCGCGACGTCGATGAACTCGGCCGTGCATCGTGGTGCGCACACTCTCGCCGCGGAGGCGACGGAGCTGTTCGAAGACGCCCGCGCCGCCGTCGCCCGCTTCGTTGGAGCCGGCGACGACGAGATCGTGTGGACCTCGAACGCGACCGAGGCGATCAACCTCGTCGCCTACTCACTCTCGAACGCCTCGCTCGGACGTGGGGGAGCGGCCGCCGAACGACTGCGGCTCCGCGAGGGCGACGAGATCGTGACCACGGAGATGGAGCACCACGCGAACCTCATCCCGTGGCAGGAGCTCGCCGCGCGCACGGGGGCGACCCTCAAGGTCATCCCGCTCGACGACGACGGGGCAGTGCGTCTCGACATCGCGGCCGACCTCATCACGGCACGCACCAGGATCGTGGCGTTCACGCATGTGTCGAACGTGCTCGGTGTGATCAACCCGGTCGATCATCTGGTCGCCCTGGCGCGCGCGGTGGGCGCGCTGACACTGCTGGATGCATGCCAGTCCGCGCCACATCTGCCGCTCGACGTGCGCGCGCTCGATGTCGACTTCGCGGTGCTCTCCGGCCACAAGATGCTCGGCCCGACCGGCATCGGCGCCCTCTACGGTCGCCGTGAGGTGCTGGCCGCGATGCCTCCGTTCCTCACGGGCGGTTCGATGATCACCACGGTCACCACGACCGAGGCCGAGTACCTGCCGCCGCCGCAGCGATTCGAGGCGGGCACGCAGCGCGTGTCCCAGGCGATCGCGCTCGCCGCGGCCGTCGGCTACCTGACCGAGGTGGGCATGCCGCGCATCGCCGCGCATGAGGCCGCGTTCGGACGCCGTCTCGTCGACGGGCTGGGGGCGATCGACGGCGTGCGCGTGCTGGGCGCGGGCATCGACCTGCCGCGCGTGGGGCTCGCGAGCTTCGACGTCGAGGGCATCCACTCGCACGATGTGGGACAGTTCCTCGACGATCTCGGTATCGCGGTGCGCGTCGGCCATCACTGTGCGCAGCCGCTGCACCGCCGCCTGGGGGTCACATCGTCGACGCGGGCGAGCACGTATCTGTACACGACGGACGCCGAGGTGGATGCCGTCATCGACGGTGTCGCCGGAGCGATCGAGTTCTTCCGGAGGGGCGCATGAGCGACCTGCAGAATCTCTATCAGGAGCTGATCCTCGATCACTCGCGCACTCCGCACGGGTACGGACTGCGCGACGAGATCGCGGCGCAGTCGCACCAGCTCAACCCCACGTGCGGAGACGAGATCACGCTGCAGGTGCACCGTGGCTCGGACGGCGGCGTGGAGGCGATCGCGTGGGAGGGGCACGGGTGCGCGATCTCGCAGGCGTCCGCGTCGCTGCTGGCCGAGCTCGCCGAGGGGCTGAGCGTCGAGGAGCTGGAGGTCCGCATCGCGGCGTTCCGCGAGGCGATGCGCTCCCGGGGCAAGATCGAGCCGGACGAGGAGCTGCTCGGCGATGCCGCAGCCCTCGGTGGAGTGTCGAAGTACGTGGCACGCGTGAAGTGCGCCATGCTCGCCTGGGTCGCGGCGGAGGATGCCCTCGCCAAGTCCTGACGCGGGATGACGCGGCGGGAATAGTCGCGCGCCCCGGGCGTTGGGCCGAGCATGACAACTCTCGGAATCATCGGTGCAGGACACATCGGCAGCCAGGTCGCGCGCGTGGCGGTGGCCAACGGATACGACGTCGTGATCGCCAACTCGCGGGGGCCGGAGACGCTCGCCGACCTCGTCGCGGAGCTCGGTCCGCGGGCGAAGGCGGCCACCGCGGAGGACGCCGCGACCGCGGCCGATGTCGCGGTCGTGACCGTGCCGCTGCGTGCGATCGACCGGCTGCCGGCGGAGCAGCTCGCCGGGAAGATCGTCCTCGACACCAACAACTACTACTTCGAGCGCGACGGACACATCGACGCGCTCGACAACGGCGAGGCGACGACCTCGGAGCTCGTGCAGCGTCAGCTGCCGACCTCGAAGATCGCGAAGGCGTTCAACCACATCTACGCCTCCGAGATCACCACCGATGGCGCCCCGACGGGGACGCCGAACCGTCGTGCTCTCGCGACGGCGGGTGACGACGCCGAGGCGGTCGCCTTCGTGACGCGCTTCTACGACGAGGCCGGGTTCGACACCGTCAACGTCGGACCGCTGAGCGAGTCGTGGCGCGTCGAGCGCGATCGTCCGGCGTACGTGGTCCGGCAGAACGCGGAAGAGCTCGCCGCCAATCTCGCGATCGCCAACCGCCTGCCCTGAGCGCCCGAGTTCCGGGTGGGAGGGGCATCGTCGAGCGCTCCTCCCACCCGTCGCCATCCCGGGCGTGTTGGGATACCAAAAGTTGAGGAACCCTCTTCGAAATGCGAGAATGCCCAGATGGCGGGGGCTATGGCGGCGAGCACTGAGCTCGAATCGGTGCGCGTCACGCGGATCCTGCGTGACGACATCGTGCTGGGTCGACGCCTGCCGGGGTCGCGCCTCGTCGAGCGTGACATCGCCGCCGAGTTGAACGTGTCCCGGCTGCCCGTGCGCGAGGCGATCCGCACGCTGGTCTCCGAAGGCGTGGTGGTCGCGCGCCCGCGCACCTGGGCGGTCGTGCGCGAGTTCACCCACCGTGACATCCAGGACTTCGCCGAGGTGCGCGAGGCCATCGAGACGCTGATCTTCGTCTTCGCCGCCGAGCGTCACGACGAGCACGGCATCGCTCGTCTCCGCGGCGCCTACGAGCGTGAGCTCGCGGCCGCGCAGACCGAGGACTCGGAGGCGGCCCGGGTCGCCGCCGCGGAGTTCCATGAGATCGCGGTCGACCTCGCAGCGAACGAGATGCTCGGAGAGCTCATCGCCGTCTTCCTCACCCGGCTGCGCTGGCTGTTCGGCCAGCACGACGATCTGCTCGCGATGGCGGATGAGCATCGCGTCATCCTCGAGGCCTTGGTCGAGCGCGACACCGAGGCGCTGCGCAAGATCATCCCGGAACACCTCGCGAGTGGTCAGGCGGCTGCGGCACGGCGTCTCGCCGACGGCAGCGGCGTGATGGCCTGAGCGCGTCGGCGCGCGCCGCACGAATCCGGGGACAACGGCGACGCGTCCAGTTGTATATTGGTGCGATCGGAGTCGGTCCGGAACTGTTGCGCTGTCCTGGGGAGCGAGATGCGGAATCTTGCTGTCGCGGTCGGTTGCCTGTTGCTTCTCGGGGGATTCGTGCTCGTCGCGATCGCCGATCAGGAGCGAATGACGGCCATCACCGCGGTCAAAGCGGAGATCGTGCGCCTCGAGCACGCGCTCGAGGACTCCCGCGGAGACAACCTCGAGCTGGCCGCCAAGCTCACCGCCCTGCGCGCGCAGATCGCTGAACAGGACGCGCAGATCGCCGACTCGACGGGGTTCCTGCCGTGATGCGGCGGGTGCTGGCGGTCGGGGTCGCCGCGGCGGTGGTGCTCGCGGCCGGCGTGCTCGCGCGGGCGAACGGTCTGGAGCAGGAACGAGTGGCGGCGGTGGCCGAGCTCAACTCCCTGGCTGCTCAGTATCACGAGGCAGGTCAGCGCACGGATTACCTCGACGGTGCGGTCGAGCGGGCCGAGGTCGACACCGCGGATCGTGCGTCGGTGCTGGCCCTGCGCCCGGCGTTCGTCACCGAGATCACGGCGTTGCGTGCCGCGCTCACGACGGCGGACGGGAAGGTCGACACCGCCGCGCACGTGGCGGCAGCGCACTCGGCGCAGCAGACGGTGCTCGGCGAGAAGGAGAACCCGGACACGGTGGCCGCGGCGACGGCGACCGTGCACGCACTCACCGAGAAGATCGACACCGAGGTCGCGACGTGGCAGGCGGCGCAGAGCGCGGGTCCTGTGGGACCTGCCTGGACGTCGAGCGGCCCCGGTGGCTATGCCCGCGTGCGGGCCGCGCTCGATCTGGTCGGAGGCGGCGGGATCGGGCTCTACGAGTCGTCGTCCTGTGCGGGCGGGAATGCGCCGGCCTGCGCCAACAGCAACGGCTACATCAAGTACCGTGCCGACATCGCGAGCTGGAGTGCGGGACGGCTGAACTGGGCTATGGCGCACGAGCTCGCGCACATCTATCAGTTCCGCGTCTGGGGTGCTCTCACGTCGTCCGCCGCGTACGGTTCGCTGTTCGGCAACGACCCGGAGTTCCTGGCCAACTGCATGGCCGTGGTGCGGGGCTACCCCGGTTCGGTCGGGTGCAACGGCGATCAGCAGGCGTGGGCGTCGGGCATCTGGGTCGGTGCGGTCCGCTGAGTCCGCCCGTCTGCGTCGATCGGATTCCGCGCACGCCACCGCGGATGTCGGACGCCTGAGGCATGCTGTTCCGGAACCCGATTCCGGCCACCACCGGGCCCCAGTGATACGGGTACGCTCGTGGAGAGGAGGTACCGGTGGGACGGACAGCGGATGCCATCGCCGAGGGCGTCGCGATCGCGACCGCTGCCGCGCGCCTCGCCGTGAAGAACCACATCCTCATCGGCACCATCGCCGAAGACGGGGTGTTCGACACCGAGAAGTACATCGACGACGCTCGTGAGGCGCTTCGCGCGATGGCCGAGGAGTCGGAGGAGGCGGCCGCGACCGTCACCGCTCTGCGCAAGCGCGCCAGGGGCCGTCATTCCGACCCGGTGGGTACGCACGACTACCGTGACCGCGACGTGCGCAACCTCCGACGACGCGCGAAGCAGTCGACCGGTGTCGCCGTGCGCCTGCGCGAGATCATGGAGGACCGCGAGCGCCTCGCCGAGATCGTCGAAGAGGCCAGGAGCGCGGCCTGGGCCGATGTGCGCCACAACCTCGACCGGCGGCTGCGCGTCGAGGGCATGCGTCCCGACCAGGACCCCGATTACGGGCGCATGCGCGAAGCGCGTATGCAGGCACTCCGACTGGTCGATCTGCAGGCGCTGTCGTCCGAGCAGAGAGCGAAGGCGAAGCGCCGGAAGAAGCAGCAGAAAGCGGCCGCGGCGAGCGACTGAGGCCTCGTTTCGCTTTCCCGTCGGGACTGTTGTAGGCTGTTCCACGGCCCGCTGAGCGGGTCGGGCGCCCGTAGCTCAATGGATAGAGCATCTGACTACGGATCAGAAGGTTAGGGGTTCGAGTCCCTTCGGGCGCACACTGTGTTGAGACAGTGACGAAACGGCTTCCACTTCGGTGGAGGCCGTTTCTGCGTTGACCCGATGTGAGGCGAGCGATGCCGACGCCGCAGGGTCGCGCTACCCCAGCAGCTCGACCCCGAAGCCCGCGACGACCGCGCGGAGCTCCGTGAGGTATCGCTGCGCCTGTTCCGTGAGCGGGATCGCGGAGTGGTCGATCCAGCCGATCTCGATCCGTTCGTCGATGTCGAGCGGGATGGCGACGATCTCCGGGTCGAGGTCGTCGCTGATGATGCCGGTCGAGATCGTGTAGCCGTCGAGCCCGATCATGAGGTTGAAGATGGTGGCGCGGTCGGCGACGCTGATCTCCTGCCTGCTCGACAGGGTGGAGAGGATCTCCTCGGCGAAGTAGAACGAGTTGTTCGCCCCTTGGTCGAAGGTGAGTCGCGGGAGGTCGGCAAGGTCGTCGAGGGTGACGTGATCGCGCGTCGCGAGCGGGTTCTTCCGGGAGATGAAGATGTGCGGCTCGGCGAGGAAGAGCGGGTGGAACGCGAGCCCGGAGTCCCGGAGGAGCTTGTCGATGACGTTCCGGTTGAAGTCGTTCCGGTACAGGATGCCGAGCTCGCTGCGGAGCGTGCGGACGTCTTCGATGATGTCCCAGGTGCGCGTCTCACGGAGGGAGAACTCGTATTCGGCCGCGTTGCTGCCTTTCACCATGCGGACGAACGCGTCGACGACGAACGAGTAGTGCTGCGCGGAGACGCCGAGCAGACGGCGCGACGGCGGCCGGCCGAGGTAGCGCTGTTCGAGGAGGGCCACCTGCTCGGTCACCTGCCGCGCGTAGCCGAGGAACTCGGCCCCGTCGGCGGTGAGCGTGACGCCGCGCGCCGAGCGGAGGAAGAGGGTGCGGCCGACCCGGGCTTCGAGGTCTTTCATCGCCGCGGACATGGTCGGCTGAGCCACGTAGAGCAGATCGGCGGCCGCACTGATCGACCCTTCCGCGGCGACTTCGATGAAGTAGACGAGCTGCTGCAGGGTGATGCCGTTCGATCCGCGAGCCATAGGTGAAGCCTATAGCAACGTATAGTCACGACGACTTACCCGATATCTGCGGATCGGCTGCACGATGGAGTACGACTTCCGTGGCCGACCCCGGCCGATCACCGCTATCAGATGGGCCGCTCATGGCGAACGAACTCGCGTTCCACATCTCCACCACGCGCTTCGACGAGGACTACGCGCCCTCCGAGAGCTCGCGGATCACCACGAACTTCGCCAACCTGGCTCGCGGCGAGCACCGCCAGCAGAACCTCCGCAACGCCCTGACGATGATCGAGCGTCGCTTCAACTCTCTCGCGCACTGGGACAACCCCACCGAGGACCGCTACGGCGTCGAACTCGAGATCGTCTCGGTCGAGTTGGAGTTCACCGCGGGCGGGGAGGACAACCGGTTCCCGCTGCTCGAGGTGCTCGACATCCAGATCGTCGACCGGGTGACCGGCCAGCGCCACCAGGGGATCGTGGGCAACAACTTCTCGTCGTACGTGCGCGACTACGACTTCAGCGTGCTGCTGCCGGCGACCACCGAGGCCGCAGGGAAGTTCACCCTCCCCGATGAATTCGGTGTGCTGCACGGCAAGCTCTTCCAGCACTTCCTCGACTCTCGCGCGTACCGGGAGCGCTTCTCGACGTCGCCCGTCATCTGCATCAGCGTGTCGACGAGCAAGGAGTATCGGCGCACCGCGAACCACCACCCGGTCCTCGGCGTCGAGTATCAGCAGAGCGACTACTCCCTCACCGACGAGTACTTCGGCAAGATGGGGCTGCAGGTCCGGTACTTCATGCCTCCCGGAAGCGTGGCGCCCCTCGCGTTCTACTTCACGGGCGACCTGCTGGGCGACTACACGAACCTGCAGCTGATCGGCACCATCAGCACGATGGAGACGTTCCAGAAGATCTACCGTCCGGAGATCTACAACGCGAACGCGGTGGCGGCGAGCGTCTACCGGCCGACCCTCGACCAGCAGAACTACTCGTCGACGCAGATCGCATACGACCGTGTCGAGCGCAGCCAGCTCGCGAGCGCGCAGGGGAAGTACACGGAGGAGCACTTCATGAAGCCGCATCGGGACGTGCTCGAACGGTGGGCCGCCGGCGACGCGACCCTGGTCGCCTGATCCAGGGAGCATCGCGAGCATGACCACTCTTCTCCCCACCTCGATCGTCGGCAGCCTGCCGAAGCCCTCCTGGCTCGCACAGCCGGAGACCCTCTGGTCCCCCTGGAAGCTGGAGGGTGACGCCCTGATCGAGGGCACGCAGGATGCGCTGCGCATCGCCGTGCAGGAGCAGCGCCAGTCCGGCATCGACATCATCAGCGACGGCGAGCAGACCCGCCAGCACTTCGTCACGACGTTCATCGAGCACCTCGACGGGGTCGACTTCGATCGGCGCGAGACCGTGCGCATCCGCAACCGCTACGACGCGAGCGTGCCAACGGTGGTCGGCGAGGTGAGCCGCCCCAAGCCGGTGTTCGTCGACGACGCGAAGTACCTCCGCCAGCAGACCGACCGGCCGATCAAGTGGGCGCTCCCCGGGCCGATGACCATGATCGACACCCTGGCCGACCGTCACTACCGCAGCCGCGAGAAGCTGGCGTGGGAGTTCGCGACGATCCTCAACGAGGAGGCGCGGGAACTCGAGGCGGCGGGCGTCGACATCATCCAGTTCGACGAGCCCTCCTTCAACGTCTTCTTCGACGAGGTGCACGACTGGGGAGTGGCGGCGCTGGAGCGAGCCGCGGAGGGGTTGCGCGCCGAGACCGTCGTGCACATCTGCTACGGCTACGGCATCAAGGCGAACACCGACTGGAAGGCGACTCTCGGATCGGAGTGGCGCCAGTACGAGGAGTCGTTCCCGCTGCTGCAGCGGTCCGCGATCGACGTCATCTCGCTGGAGAGCCAGAACTCCCATGTGCCGATCGACCTTCTCGAACTCGTCCGCGGCAAGAAGGTCATGCTCGGGGCCATCGATGTGGCGAGGCACGAGATCGAGACTCCGGAGCAGGTCGCCGAGACTCTTCGGAGAGCGCTCTCGTTCGTGGATGCGGACAAGCTGATCCCCAGCACGAACTGTGGCATGGCTCCGCTGCCCCGCGACGTCGCGCGCGGCAAGATGGGCGCGCTCAGTGCGGGTGCGGCGATCGTGCGCGAGGAGCTCTCCGTCGCGCGAGTCTGACTCCGATCGAACTCAGTCGATCAGCGACGTGATGGCGGGATCGCGCTCGGCGACGTCCGCGGCCGTCGCGATGATGGCGCGACGCATGGCCGCCACCGCCACGGCGGGTGTGACGTCGGAGCGGTGCGCCAGGCTGATCGTGCGCGACATCGCCGGGTGGGCGAGTCGAGCCGAACGCAGCAGCGGCCGATCGAACAGCACCATGGCGGGCACGACGGCGACGCCCACTCCGTGTTCGACGAAGCGGAGCACGGCGTCCATCTCGGCGCCTTCCAGTGCGAGCTTCGGGGTGAGGTCGGCGGCGCGGAACGCAGCATCCATCGTGGCCCGCAGCTCGTAGCTCTCATCGAAGGCGATCAGCGGCAGGGTGGCCAGGTGCGCCAGGCTGATCGACGGGCCGTGGGTGACGGGAGGGGCGGCTGCGGACGAGACGACCACCAGTTCCTCCGACAACAGCGGCATGTGGGTGAGGCTGACCCCGGCGGGCGTCGTGCCATCCGACTGGGTCACGAGCGCGATGTCGACCGCGCCGACGGCGAGCTGTTCGACGAGGAGGCGCGATCCCCCCTCGATCAGGTGCAGGTCGATGTCCGGGTAGGCGGTGTGGAATGCGCTGAGAGCTTCCGCGACGAGGCTGATGCAGAGGGTCGGCGGGGCTCCGAGTCGCACGCGTCCGCGCCGGAGCCCGGCGAGCTCGCCCATCTCGTCGCGGATGGCATCGGCCTCCGCGAGCATCCGCTGAGCACGGGGGAGCAGGGCTTCACCCGCTGCGGTGAGAGCGATGTGGCCGCGTGCACGGTGGAACAGCTCGGCGCCCAGTTCGCGTTCGAGAGTCGAGATCTGCCGACTCAGCGACGGCTGCGCGAGGTGCAGGTGCTCGGAGGCGCGGGTGAAGTGTCCGAGACGCGCGACCTCGACGAACCCGCGGAGCTGCTCGAGGTTCATGACCATAGCCTACCCGCATCGTTTCCACTCGAACTATGCATTGGAGTTATTAGGGTGCCCTAACTAGCGTGGAGCGCATGGCTACCCCCGAACGTCAGATATCCACCACCGTCCTCGTCATCGGCACCGGTGGTTCCGGCCTCCGCGCCGCGATCGAGATCGCTGAGCACGGTGTCGACGTGCTCGCCGTCGGCAAACGCCCGCGACAAGACGCGCACACCTCTCTCGCGGCAGGCGGCATCAACGCCGCACTCGGCACGATGGATGCCGAAGACAGCTGGCAGCAGCACGCCGCCGACACCATCAAGGAGAGCTACCTGCTCGCCAACCCGCACACGGTCGAGATCGTCACGCAGGGCGCCGAACGCGGCATCCGCGATCTGGAGCGCTGGGGCATGGACTTCGCCCGCGAAGACGACGGCCGCATCTCGCAGCGCTTCTTCGGCGCACACACGTTCCGCCGCACCGCCTTCGCCGGCGACTACACGGGCCTCGAGATCCAGCGCACCCTCGTGCGCAAGGCCGAGCAGCTCGACGTGCCGATCCTCGACCACGTCTACATCACGCGCCTCCTCGTGCGCGACAACGTGGTGTTCGGCGCCTACGGGTTCGATCAGGCCGACGGCACCCGCTACCTCATCCACGCCGACGCCGTGATCCTCGCCGCCGGCGGACACAACCGCATCTGGCGCCGCACGTCTTCGCGTCGCGACGAGAACACCGGCGACTCGTTCCGTCTCGCCGTCGACGCCGGTGCACGACTGCGCGACCCCGAGCTGGTGCAGTTCCACCCCTCCGGCATCATCGAGCCGGAGAGCGCCGCGGGAACGCTCATCTCCGAGGCCGCACGCGGCGAGGGCGGCATCCTGCGCAACGCCCTCGGCGAGCGGTTCATGGCGAAGTACGACCCGGAGCGGATGGAGCTGTCGACCCGCGACCGGGTCGCGCTCGCCGCCTACACCGAGATCAAGGAAGGGCGCGGGACCGAGAACGGCGGCGTCTGGCTCGACGTGTCGCACCTGCCGCGCGAGACGATCATGACCCGTCTGCCCCGCGTCTATCAGACGATGATGGAGCTGCAGATGCTCGACATCACCACCGACCCGATCGAGATCGCGCCGACCGCGCACTACTCGATGGGTGGCGTGTGGGTGCGCCCCGAAGATCATCAGACCGACGTCGAAGGGCTCTATGCGATCGGTGAGGCGTCGAGCGGACTGCACGGGGCGAACCGTCTCGGCGGAAACTCGCTCATCGAGCTGCTGGTCTACGGTCGCATCGTCGGCCAGGCGGCCATGGAGCACGCGGCCGGTCTCGACGCGCAGCGCCGTTCGGCAGAGGCCGTCGCCACGGCGCGGGCCGAGATCGACGACCTGCTCGCCGCCGAGGGGCGCGAGAACGTGCGCGCCCTGCAGCGGGCGATCCGCAACCTCATGACCGAGTACGCAGGAGTCGTGCGATCCGAGGAGGGACTGCGTGCCGGGCTCGCCGACCTCGACATGATCGAGGGGCGCATGGAGGACATCGGCATCCACCCCGACATCGCCGGGTTCCAGGATCTCGCCCACGCCTTCGACCTCAAGGCCTCGGCACTCGCGGCCCGTGCCACCCTCGAAGCGGCGCTGGAGCGTCGCGAGACCCGCGGATGCCACAACCGCAGCGACTTCCCCGACAGCGACCCCACGCTGCAGGTGAACCTCGTGTGGTCGCCGACCACCGGCGTGACGCGCGAGCACATCCCGCCGATCTCCGCCGAGATCGCCGAGCTCATGCGCGAGGTCGACACCACGGGCAAGCTCGTCGAGTAGTCCGCGCCGTTCTTCGCAGAACAGCAGAAGGGTCGCAGGAATCCCCGTGATTCCTGCGACCCTTCTGTCGAACTGCGAAGTTCTGCAGGGAGCGAAGTCACTCCTCCGTGTCGATCACGCCGATACCGACCGCCTCATGGTCGGGCTCGGGGTCGCTCCGCTTCTCCGGTGCCTTCGGCTCCTCGCCCGGATCCTTCTCCGTGCTCGGCTCCTTCAACTGCTCGGTCGTGGGCTCTTCGCTCGGTTCGGGAGTGCTGTCCGTCATGATCGTCCCTTCGTCGATCCATCCAGGATGCCCCGGTCGGGCGAGCCGGTGAAGGGGGTTGACGACGCGGCGGGTTAACCGCGGTGAACCGAATCCGGGGAATCGCGCGTAGCCTGGAGGAGTGACTGCGTACGTCTCGGCCTTCGACCTGTTCTCCATCGGAGTGGGACCTTCGAGTTCCCATACAGTCGGACCGATGCGCGCGGCTCTCGACTTCGCCCGACGCCTCACCGCCACCGGGGTCCTGCCGCGCGTGGCCCGCGTCGGCTGCACCCTGTACGGATCGCTCGGCGCCACGGGCATCGGGCACGGCACGCCGGATGCGGTCGTCGCCGGCCTGCGCGGACTTTCCCCGGAGACGTGCGATCCCTCCGCGGTGCGGTCGGCGTGGACGGACTATCCCGCGGGCGAGCCGCTCACGATCGACGGCGCGCAGGAGGTCCCGTTCGCGAAGGACGATATCGTCTTCGCGCCGCGCACGCGCCTGCCCGGCCACCCGAACGCGATGACGCTCACGGCCTGGGCGCCCGATGGTGAGATCCTCTCCGAGCAGACCTACTACTCCGTGGGCGGCGGCTTCATCCGCCGAGACGGCGAAGAGGCGAAGCTCACGACCGCGGGATTCCCCTACTCCTATGCGGATGCCGCCTCGCTGCTCGCCCTGTGCGACGAGAACGGACTGTCGATCGCGGAGCTCGCCCGGCTCAACGAGACCTCGCTGCGCAGCGAGGAGGAGGTGGCGGCGGGCCTCGACGCGATCTGGGATGCGATGGCGGGATGCGTGGACGCCGGGCTGCACGCCGACGGCACCCTCCCTGGCATCCTGAAGGTCAAGCGGCGGGCCGGTGTGATCCGCGGCCAGCTCGAAGAGGTGGAGGCCGACGGGCATCGCGAGCTTCCCGGCGAGTGGCTCGGCGCGTTCGCGTTGGCGGTGAACGAGGAGAACGCGGCCGGGGGGCGCGTGGTCACCGCACCGACGAACGGGGCGGCCGGAATCCTCCCCGCCGTCGCGATGTACTGGTGGCGGTTCCTCGCCGACTCCGGCCTCGGGGCAGGCAATGCCGTCACGCCCTACGGCGAGCTGGTCGGCAGCGCGCTGCTGGGTTTCGAGGCGGATGCCCGAGCGATCGATGCGGGACACGACCTCGATGACGAGCAGACGGCCGAGGCGAACCGTCGCCGTGGTATCCGTCGGTTCCTGTTGACGGCCACGGCGCTCGGCTCGCTGTTCAAGGCCAACGCGTCGATCTCCGGTGCCGAAGGCGGATGCCAGGCGGAGGTCGGATCCGCATGCGCCATGGCGGCGGGCGGGCTGACGGCCGTGATGGGCGGCACCAACCGGCAGATCGAGAACGCCGCGGAGATCGCGATGGAGCACCACCTCGGACTCACGTGCGACCCGATCGGCGGACTCGTGCAGATCCCGTGCATCGAGCGCAACGCGATCGCCGCATCCACCGCGGTCACCGCCGCGCGTCTCGCTCTGCGCGGTGACGGCAGCCACTATGTCTCCCTGGATGCGGTCGTCGAGACGATGCGCCAAACCGGCGCCGACATGTCGACGAAGTACAAGGAGACCAGCGAGGGTGGTCTCGCGGTCAACGTCATCGAGTGCTGACCCCCTTCCCGCCTGGTCGACCCACCCCCTTCGGCGCGACCCACCCCTTTGTGGACGCGCGCAAGGGGGTGGGTCGCACGCAGGGGGGTGGGTCGGCGGCGGGTCGAGGGGCGTGGGGGTGTGGCGCGGGTGTCGGTGAGGCCGGGTAGCGTGCGTGACTATGGAGAAGGGGAGGGGAGGGATGGACGACTTCTGGGATCCGAGCTCGCGGCGGCGACGACAGCAGCCGGTGGTCTCGGTGCAGCCGAACGATGACGCTCCGACCCCCGGCGCGCAGTGGCCCACGAGCATCCCGGCCGTCGCCCAGGTGCTGCGGGAAGGGATCGACCTCGACGCGGGAGTGACCTTCCTCGTGGGCGAGAACGGCAGCGGCAAGTCGACCCTGGTCGAGGGCATCGCGATCGCCTACGGCCTCTCGCCGGAGGGCGGGTCGCGGCAGGCCCGCCACACCACCCGTGCCACCGAGTCCCCGCTGTCGGAGTGGCTGCGGCTGCAGCGGGGAGTGGGCGCGAACCGCTGGGGCTTCTTCCTGCGCGCCGAGACGATGCACTCGTTCTACACGTACCTCGAAGACAATCCGTCGACCCGCAGCCCGGATGTGTCCTTCCACGAGATGAGTCACGGTGAGTCGTTCCTCGCTCTGCTGGAAAGCCGCTTCGATGAGCCGGGTTTCTACTGTCTCGACGAGCCGGAGGCGGCGCTCTCGTTCAACTCGACGCTCGCGCTCATCGCGGTGCTCCGTCGCATCGCCGAAGAGGGCGGTCAGGTGCTGTGCGCGACGCACTCGCCGGTGCTGGCCGCGCTTCCGGGCGCAAAGATCCTCGAAGTCGGGGAGTGGGGCATCCGCCCGGCCGAGTGGGACGATCTCGAGATCGTGAACCACTGGCGCTCGTTCCTCGATGAGCCGAACCGCTACCTCCGTCACCTCCTCGATTGAGCGGACCCGTCACGCCAGAAGTCGTAGGCTGGCGGGCATGACCGAGCAGAAGGCGCCGCGTCGGCGTGGCCGCCCCCGCGGCGGCACCGATTCGCGGGCGCGCATCATCGGCGCCGCGGTCGACGAGTTCGGCGAGCAGGGCTACGACGGAGCGACGATCCGATCGATCGCGGCCCGCGCCGGGGTGGATTCGGCACTCGTGCACCACTACTTCGGCACCAAGGCCGATCTGTTCGCCGAGGCCGTGGGCATCCCGCTGCGGCCGGACATCGACGTGCCCGAGATCCTCGCGGGGCCGCGTGACGATGTCGGTGAACGGCTGATCAGATACGTGCTGGAGGCTTTTGAGCAGCCGGAGGTGCGGCGGCGTGGTGTGATGCTGCTCCGCACGGCGCTCGGAAGCAAGGTCACGACGCCGCTTTTGGCCGGATTCCTCTCGCGCGAGCTCCTGACCCGGGTGGCCCGGCGCCTGGACGTCGACGATGCCGAGCTGCGGGCCGCGCTGGTGGCGTCGCAGATCGCCGGGATGCTGATCGCCCGCTACGTGGTCCGGTTGCCCGTGCTCACGGGGGCGACGGTCGACGAGCTCGTCGCGCGCGTCGGTCCGACCGTGCAGCGCTACCTGTTCGACTGAGTGCGCGGTCCCCGGAGCCCCGTGCTGCCCCGACAGGGCAGGGGCGCCCGTTGACGGAATCGACGTCGAAGCGGATAATTCATCGCATGATGAATAACTCGGCGGTGGAGATCTCGCAACTGCGCGTGGAGCGCGGCAGCACACAGGTCTTCGACGGTGTCGATCTCACGATCCCGCGCGGCCAGATCACCGGGCTGCTGGGTCCTTCCGGGTGCGGCAAGACGACCTTGATGCGCTCGATCGTGGGCGTGCAACGGGTCGCTTCGGGGCAGATCACGGTGCTGGGTGAACCGGGAGGATCCCGCCAGCTCCGGCACCGTGTCGCCTACGGCACGCAGGGCGCCGCGGTCTACGGCGACCTGACCGTGCGACAGAACCTCGCCTACCTCGCCGCGCTCTTGAAGGCTCCGAAGGGCGACGTCGGCCGCGTCATCGACGAGGTGGGGCTGCGTGCGCAAGCGGGTCAGTTGGTCGAATCGCTCAGCGGCGGTCAGGCGAGCCGGGTCTCGTTGGCGATGGCCTTGATCGGATCCCCCGAGCTGGTGGTGCTCGACGAGCCGACGGTCGGACTCGACCCCGTGCTGCGGGTGGAGCTGTGGGAACTGTTCCGCGGGCTCGCCGACCGAGGCGTGACCATGATCGTGTCGAGCCACGTGATGGACGAGGCGCTGCGGTGCGATCGACTGCTGCTCATGCGCACGGGGCGCATCATCGCCGACACGACTCCGACCGCGTTGCTCGCCGACACCGGCACCACCGATCCCGATGCCGCGTTCCTCGCCCTGATCGAACGCGACCGCGCGTCGGAGGATCATGCGACCCCAGGAGCGGGAGGTCCCACACGCCGATCGCGCCGAGAAGCCCGCACGCACCACGAGGAGGTCGGGGAATGAACGGCCGCCGTATGTTCGCGACCGCCGGACGCGTGCTCGCCCAGCTGCGCCACGACCCGCGGTCGATCGCACTGATGCTGGTCGCGCCGAGCCTGCTCGTGGGACTCTTCGCGTGGTTGTTCAGCGACCAGGAGGGTGTCTTCGACCAGTTCGGCGGGGCGATCCTGGCGCTGTTCCCGTTCATCGTGATGTTCCTCATCACGTCGATCACGACCCTCCGCGAACGCCGGTCCGGCACTCTCGAACGGCTCATGACGACGCCGCTCGAGAAGGCCGACTTCATCCTCGGCTACGCGCTCGCGTTCGGGCTGATGGCGCTGCTGCAGGCGGTCATCACCGTGTCGTTCGCGGTCGGAGTGTGCGGGCTCGACGTGGACGGGCCGCTGTGGCAGCTGGGACTGGTCGCGATCGTCGATGCGCTTCTCGGCACGGCTCTCGGACTGCTGGCGAGTGCATTCGCGCAGACCGAGTTCCAGGCGGTGCAGTTCATGCCGCTGCTGGTGTTCCCGCAGATCATCCTCGGCGGACTGTTCATGCCGCGCGACCAGATGCCCGACGTGCTGCATGCGATCTCGGACTGGCTGCCGCTCAGCTACGCCATCGACACGATCAACGCGGTCACGGCGGGCGATGAGGGGTGGGACGTGTTCGGGCCGCTGCTGATCGTGCTGGGGTTCGCGGTGGGAGCCCTCATCCTCGCCTCGCTCACTCTCCGCCGTCGCACCCGCTGAGTCGCCGACCCGGGGCGCTACTCAGCGGCCGGCGCGGTTCTTGGTGTGCCTGGTGGGCGCCGCCGCCCACGGATCCTCCGGCCAGGGGTGTCGCGGGTAGCGTCCGCGCATCTCGGCGCGCACCTGCCCGTACGGGCCGGACCAGAACGAGGCGAGGTCGTCGGTGACTGCGAGCGGACGACCCGCGGGCGACAGGAGGTGGAACAGCACCGGCACCCGGCCGTCGACCAGGCGGGGAGTCTCTGCCCAGCCGAAGCACTCCTGCAGCTTCACGGCGACGACGGGGCGTGCGGTCGGGTCGCCGTCGGGTTCCGGGTAGGCGATGCGGATGCGGGATCCGCTGGGTACTTCCAGGCGCTCGGGGACCAGCTCGTCGAAACGGGTCGCATCGGGCCAGGGCAGCAGGCGGCGCAGCGCCGAGGCGAGGTCCAATCGTGCGGCGGGGGTGCCGGCGGCCAGGGCATCGAGCTCGGGCGCCAGCCACGCATCGAGGTTCTCGACCAGGCCGGCATCCGACACCTCGGGCCAAGGCGCGCCGAGTTCGCGCCGGAGCAGGGCCAATCGGCGGCGCAGGGCATCGGCGCCCTCCGACCAGGTGAACACTCCGAGCCCATCGCGGCGGAGTGCTCGACGCACGGCATCCCGCCCCTCTTCGGCCGATGCCCGCACGGGAGCCGAGGTGCGCAGAATCGCGCCGATCCGACGTTCGCGTCGCGCCTGCACGCGACCGCCGACGAACTCGGCCTCGACGCGGTCGGTCATCAGGTGGCTCGCTGCCTGTTCCCGCTGCGCGTCGGTGAGCGTCGCGGCAGAGCGGATGAGAGCGCCGGACCCTGCTGTCGCGCGCGAGGAGACGCGGGTGACATCGGCGACGGCGAGCCATTCGACGGAGGCGAGCGGGCCGCGCAACCCGGCACGGGTGCCGGATGCCAGCAGGAACGTCGCGCCGTCGCCGGTGTGCTCGACGCGGTGCGCGATCCGCTCCGGGAAGGCCAGAGCGATCACGAGGCCGACGCCGTCGAGGTCCGACTGGACACCCGGTGTCGGGCGGACCAGGTGCTCGAGGCGATTCGCGTCCTCGCGCCAGCGGCGGGCTTCCGGTGTCCGACCGCCCCGCAGCGCGATGAGGGACTGCGCCACGTCGGCCTCCGGGATGCGCAGATCGCCGCCGAGGACGGCCACGACCTCGGCCGCGAGCCGGCGCCCCACCGTCGTGCTGCCGTCGCGGAGAGCGCGGGCGAGGCGAGGATCGGTCGGGATGCGGGCCAGGGCGCGGCCCTCCGCGGTCGCGCGACCCTCGTCGTCGATCGCCCCGAGCCCGCGCAGGGTCACGAGAGCGTCGGCCAGGTTCTCGGCGGGAAGCGGGTCGATCATCCGCAGTCCGCGTCTGCCCGGGGCGCCCCAGCAGGCGAGCAACAGGGCGGCGTCGGCGAGGTCGATCACCGCGATCTCGGGCATGGGTCGGGCGGGAGCGGCGGCGTAGGAGCGCTCGTCGACACAGCGGATGACGGTGCCGGCGCCCTGACGGGTGGCGCGTCCCGCGCGTTGGACGCAGGACGAGCGGGAAGCGGCGGCGGTGACCAGGCCCGTCATGCCGCGGGCGGCATCGCGCTGCGGATACCGGGACAAGCAGGAGTCCACGACCATCCGCACGCCCGGCACCGTGAGTGAGGACTCCGCGACGGATGTCGTGACGATGATGCGCGGGCGGTCCTTCGCGGTGCGACCGCGGATCACGGCGTCCTGCTCGGCCGGGGGGATCTGGCCGTGCAGCTCCCGCACATCGAAGGCGTCGGTCGTGCTGCGGATGCGGCGGGCGATCTCCGATACCTCGCGGGCGCCCGGGGCGAAGACCAGCACATCGGCGGCCGGGTCTTCGCGGATCAGGTCCAGGGCGGCCGAGGTCGTGACCCGTGCGACGTGATCGAGGAAACCCCGGGTGACTCCGCGCTCGTCGAGGCGTGACACGGGGCTCGGTGCCCAGCGCTCGGTGAGCGAGAAAGCGGGGACATCATGGTCGACGATCGGGGCGGGGGAGGCGTCGGTGCCGATGACCGTGGCGATGCGCGCCGCGTCGAGGGTGGCGGACATGGCGACGACCACGAGGTCGTCTCGCAGCTCGCGGACTTCGGACAGCAGGCCGATGAGGAGGTCGGTCTCGAGTGCCCGCTCGTGCACCTCGTCGACGATCACGGCATCGACGCCGTCGAGACCCGGGTCGTCGAGCATCCGGCGCAGCAGCACGCCGGCGGTGACGAACTCGATCTGCGTCTCGGGTCCCGTGGCGCGCTCGCCGCGGACGGTGAAGCCCACGCGGGAGCCGAGGGGGCTGCCGTCGAGGTGGGCGAGGCGGCGGGCGGCGGCGCGGGCGGCGACCCGGCGCGGCTGGGTGACGATCACGCGACCGCGGGATCGTGAGGCGATGAGTGGTGGCACGAGCGTGGTCTTGCCTGTGCCCGGCGGCGCGGTCACGACGACCGATCCGCTCGCGTCGAGTGCCGACGAGAGCTCGTCGAGCGCGGCTGCGAACGACAGCCCGGCACCGATGGCGGCGAGGTCGAAGGCGGCGGACGTCATCCGTCCAGTCTGCCCGGTCGGGTGGAGGCCGGGAGCCGTTCACGACTCAGGACGTCTGCGCCCGAGTCTGCACGAACTGACCGCCCGATGCGCCGTTGCCGCTGGATCTCCTGAGTTGTGAACGGCCGAAGGATGAAGCTCGTGAAACAGCGGATGCCGCGACCGGATCGGCCGCGGCATCCGCTGTGTGGGGACTGCTCCGCTGTGTGGCGACTACTCCGCTGCGGGAGCGGCCGCGGGAGCCGGGGCGGGCGCGGCGGCCGCAGCCGCCTTGCGCTTCGGTGCCGGTGGTGTCGCCGCGGCCACGCCCTCTCCGATCCCTCGACCCACGGCCTGCCCCTGGATGATGCCGGCCAGGTCGAGGCCCGTCGCCGAGTGGACGCTGTCGAACACCGAGGCGAGAGCCTTGGCGTTGTCGGCACCGACCACGTTCGAGGCGCCGTCTTCGCCGGAGCCTCCGATGATCGACACGTTTCCGATCGCGGCGTAGCCCTTGGAGAACTCGGCCATGATCGACGGCAGCACCTCGAGCACGCGCTGCGAGAGGAACGCGTCCTGGTTCGAGGCGATGGCCTTCGCTTCGGCTTCGAGGGCAGCCGCGCGGGCGTCACCCTCGGCACGGATGGCGTCGGCTTCGGCGTTGGCGCGCAGGCGGCGGGCTTCGGCCTCGGCTTCGGCCTGTGCGCGGAGGGCGTTCGCCTCACCGCTGGCCTTCGCGATCGCCGCGGCTGCCTCACCTTCGGCGCGTGCCTTGTCGGCCTGGGCCTGCTGTTCGGCGATGCGGGTGCGGGCCTCTGCCTGCTTGACCTGCTCGATCGCGGCGGCCTCGGCGGCGCGCTCACGGGTGTACAGCTCGGCCTGGGCGCGGGTCTCGGCCTCGTACCGCTGCGCGTCGGCGACGCGCTTCACGTCGGCGTCGAGCTGGGCCTGCTTGTTCTCGGCCTGCTGCTGCAGAACGGCCTGCTCGGCTTGCGCACGGGCGAGGGCTTCGGCCTGCTCGGCCTCGGCGCGGGCGCGTCCGATGCCGGAGTCGGCGTTGGCCGTGTTCGTGTCGAGCGCGGTCTGCTCGATCAGGTTGGCTTCCTGGTTGGCGATGTTCTTCTGGTTGATCGCGCGGTCGGCATTGGTCTGCGAGATCTCGGCCGACTGACGCTTCGCCTGGATCTCGGGGGCGCCGAGCGACTGGATGTAGCCGACCTTGTCGGTGATGCCCTTGATCTGGAACGAGTCGAGGATGAGGCCCTGCTCGGCGAGCTCCTGCGAGACGTCGGCGGCGATCTGGTCGGAGAACTTCTTGCGCTCGCGCATCAGCTCGACGACCGACAGTGTGGCGACGATGCCGCGGAGCGCACCTTCGAGCTGTTCGGTGGTGAACTGCTCGATGGCCTTGTCCTGCGAGGCGAAGCGCTCGGCGGCACGACGAACCAGGATCGGGTCGGAGCCGATCTTGACGATCGCGACGCCGTCGACGTTGAGGGTCACGCTGTCGAGCGACTGGGCCTCGGCGTTGAGGGAGACCTGGCGGGAGCGCAGTGAGATGATCTCGTGCCGCTGCGTGATCGGGTTCACCAGCGACTTGCCGTTCACGATGACGGTGACGGGCGACTCCGACATCTCGGACCGGCTCGATCCGTCGGCCGAGAGCACGGCCGTCTGCACTCGCTGCTTGCGCCCCGAGATGACGAGGGCTTCGTCGGCGCGGGCGACTTTGATCCAGCTGCGCGCGAACAGCAGCAACACCAGCAGCAGGATGACGGCGACGACGACGGCGATGCCGATGATGACGAGGATGCCGACGATTCCGGCGATCTCCATGGATGACCTCCCTGGTTCCCCCCGAGGGGGCGGTCTCGGGCGCGCCGTGGTGCGCGCCTTCGGTTCCACCCTGCCAGATACGGCGAGGGCGCGTTGAGGCGGCCGTCTTTCCGCGCCGATCAGGAGAGAACTGCGCTGAAGGGAGCGCTGTGCAGGAGGGTGCTCAGCGGGTGCGGAGCTTCTCGGCGAGGTCGCGCAGCGCACGCAGCTCGGCGTCGTCGAGGCGCGACATGCGCTCGGCGATCGAACGTCCGTGCACGGTGGCGAGCGAGCGGAACGCTCTCGCGCCTTCGTCGGTCGCGCGGATGAGGGCCCCGCGGCCGTCGTCGGGGTCGGAGCACTTCGCGACGAGTCCGCGCGTGACCATGCGGTCGACGAGGCGCGAGACGCTGGGCTGGCTGATCAGCATGTTCGAGGTGATGTCGCGCAGCCGCGCGGTCATCTCGGGGGAGCGCGTGACGGTCAGCAGCACGTCGTATTCGGCCTGCCCGAGGTCGCTGTGCTCGAAGTCGGCCATCATCTCCGTGAACAGCTCGTGCTGCGCGCGGAACAGGCTCTCCCATGCCTCCAGGGCGAGCTTGCGATCGGTCATCCTCACAGACTAGTGCGAACAGTAAAGGGCCGGTCGGAGAGGCTCCCGACCGGCCCTTGTCCCTTGCACCAAGAGTGTCCTGCAATCACATGCGGTGGATGCCACAGCAAACATTCACCGTGTGATCACTGTATAACGGCGAGGTAACGAATGCAACGGTTTGGTCACGGAGATCTTCAGCAGACACCGCCGCATCACGTGGAGCGCGCGTGTTCGAGAGCGGCGAGGAAGCCGGCAACGGGCTGCGCGCCGGACAGACCCCAGGTGTCGTCGATGACGAAGAACGGAACGCCCTGTGCGCCGAGTGCACGGGCCCGCGCGATGTCGGCGTCGACTGCTGCCCTGTGGCGCCGGTCTTCGAGCACAGCCCGCGCGGACTCGCGATCCAAACCCGCATCTTCGGCCAGCGCGACGAGTTCGCCGATGCGCCCGACATGCCGCCCTTCGGCGAAGTACGCGGTGAACAGCCGCTCGGTGAGCTCGGCACGCAGGCCCTGCGCACCCGCGTGATGGAGCAGCTCCAGGGCGAGGTGCGAGTTCGTGGGACGGGTGCGATCCGGGTCGTACCCGAGCCCCTCCTCGCCCGTGAGACGGGTGAGCTGATCCATGATCTGCTGCATCCGAGCGGGCTCCATGCCGTGACTGCGGATCTGCGCTTCACGGTCGATGTCGACGGCCGCATGCGGGGTCAGTTCGAACGAATGATGCGCGACCTCGACCTCGCCGTCGAACTGCGCGATGGCGCGGCGCAGGCGAGCGCTGGAGATGTAGCACCAGATGCATTGGACGTCGGACCACACGTCGACGCGGACTGCGGCGCGAGCGCTCATCGGGAGGCCTCCGCACCCTGCTGATCCGGCGCTGCGACGCCAGGCGCAGGACGCCGGAGGAAGAGGGCGAGCACGATGCCGATGGCGCTGATGGCGGCGCCGACGCCGAAAGCGGTACCGACCCCGTCGGCGAGGGCTGCCGTCGGGTCGCTCGCGGTCGCGGCGGCCGATGCCACGGTGAACAGCGTGATGAACAGCGCGGTCCCCGCGGCACCCGATACCTGCTGCAGAGTGTTGACGATCGCGCTGGCGTGCGGATAGAGCTCGGGTGTCACGGAGCCGAGCGCAGTGGTCATCAGCGGCGTCATCATGAGGGCGGTCCCCACGTTCAGCAGCAGGTGCATGCCGATCACGAGTGCGACCGGAGTGCCCGCGCCGAGCGTCGAGAAGGCCAGCATCGCTGCGGTCACGATCGCGGCGCCGGGGACGATCAGTGCTCGCGGCCCGATCTTGTCGTACGCCATGCCGACGAACGGCGCGAGGAGCCCAGACAGAATGCCGCCGGGCAGCAGCATGAGGCCGGCGACGTACGCGGGCTCCCCGAGCACCTGCTGGATGTACAGCGGCAGCAGGATCAGCGAGCCGAACATCGCGATCGACACCACGACCAGCGTCACGGTCGACATCGCGAACGTGCGTCCGGCGAAGACGCGCACATCGAGCAGCACGCGGTCGGTGTCGCGCAGCGCGAGCTGGCGGAGCACCAGGGCGACCAGCGCGAGGATACCGACGACGAGCGGGATCCACACCGGGAGGCCCTCGCTCCCGCCGACCGATTCGCCGATGCTCGCGAGCCCGTAGATCAGACCCGAGAAGCCGACGGCGGACAAGAGGACCGAGAGCACGTCGAAGCGTGCGGGCATCGTCGGAGTGACGTCGCGCAGCCAGACCGCTCCCGCGACGATCGCCAACAGAGCGATGGGGAGCACGATGAGGAACACCCACTGCCAGCCGAGCGTCGAGACGATGACGCCTGACACGGTCGGTCCGAGCGCGGGGGCAGCGGCCGTGACGATCGTGACCAGCCCCATGGTGCGCCCGCGACGTTCCGGGGCGACCAGCTGCATCACGGTCGTGAACAGCAGCGGCAGCATGATCGAGGTTCCCAGCGCCTGCACGATCCGCGCGACGAGCAGCACCTCGAAGGTCGGGGCGAATGCGGCGATCGCCGTGCCGACGGCGAACAGCCCCATTGCCGTGAAGAAGCTGCGCCGCAGGGTGAAGCGCTGCAGCAGCACACCCGTCACCGGGATGACGACGGCCATGGTCAGCATGAAGGCGGTCGTCAGCCACTGTGCCGATGCCGCGCTCACGTCGAAGCTTTCCATGATGTGCGGAATCGCCACTCCCATGGCGGTCTCGTTCAACACCACGACGAATGCCGAGATCAACAGCAGGGCGATCGCCGGCCCGGTGCGAGCGAGTGCGGGCGATGGTGCGGTGGTGGTGGGCTCTGACGTGGTGGGCACGATGGTCTCCTGGCATTGAGTTCGTACTTGGTACTGAGTACCAAGTCTGTACGAGGTGCTAACCTAGCATCATGGCTCGCTATTCCCGAACGCCGTCACCGCCGCCGGACCTGCGCGAACGCCGCCGCCGAGAGCTGGTACGGACGATCGCGGCCGCCGCGGTCGACCTGTTCGAGAAGAACGGATTCGCCGCGACGACGATCGACGACATCGCCGCCGCTGCCGGCGTCTCGCGCACGACGTTCTTCCGGCACTGCGCCACGAAGGAATCGGCCGTGCTCGTCGATGACGCGGGCCTCGAGCAGGAGCTCATCGACGTCGCCGCGGAGGCTTCGGCGACGCACCCGCTCCGCGATCTCGAAGAGGCGTGGGAGGAGATGGCCGAGCTCTTCGACGCCGACACCGATGGACGCGACCGCTTCCTCCGCGTGCGCCGGCTCATGAACGACAACCCGGCGCTGCACGCGGCCGGCCTCGAACGCGACGCGACGCTGACCGCACAGCTCGCCGTCGCGCTCGCCGCACGGCCCGGCCTCTCGCCCCTCGATGCGCACGCCGTCGCCGAGAGCTTCTCGCTCGGCATGCGTCTCACGTTCGATGAGTGGGTGCGTCGCGCAGAGAAGAAGACGGCGCCGCTGCGGGAGATCTACGGTGAGGTCCGCTCCGCCCTCGTCCGAGCCCGGAGAACGGCTACGCGATGAGCGAGCAGTTCGACCGGGACTTCTGGGACGCGCACTGGCGCGAGGGTGGAGACGCGCTTCCGCCCCATCCCGTCCTCGGCGAGATTGCCGGTCTCGATCACGGCACAGCGCTCGAAGCCGGCAGTGGTGAGGGTGCCGAAGCCCGGTGGCTCGCTCGCCAGGGCTGGGCGGTGACCGCGGCCGACATCTCTGCGGAGGCACTCGCACGCGCCGCCGCACGCACCCCGGTCGATGGCCCGCAGATCACCTGGATCGAGGCCGACCTCACGACCTGGCAGCCTGCCCAGGAGTTCGACCTCGTCACCACGTTCTACGCGCATCCGACGATTCCGCAGCTGGACTTCTACGCGCGCATCGCGGAGTGGGTCGCCCCCGGCGGCACCCTCCTGATCGTGGGTCACCACCACGCGCACGGGCACGGCCACGCGCATCCTGACGCGACCGTCGTCGATCCGGCGAGCATCCGTGCATTGCTTCCGCTGGACCTCTGGGACGTGCAGACAGCCGAGGTCCGTGACCGGGAGGTGCGCGGACGCTCCGGTGGGACGACGATGCAGCTGAGTGACGTGATCGTCCGCGCCGTCAGGGCCTGATCGCGCGTGGCACCACAGCGACCATCACCACCATCACGATCAGCTCCACCAGGGTCTGGGTCACGACGACAAGCGGCGTGAGCGCGAACTCCTCCGGCAACGCGAGCGCGAGCGGCAGCACGACCAGGGAGTTGCGGGTCACGCCGCTGAAGACGACGGCGCGACGGCCGGGCGCATCCAGTCGCGCGATCCGTGCCACGAGGGCGCCGAGGGGTGCGATGATCGCGGCGAAGGCGAGGAAGAGCGGAATCGTGACCAGGAGCTGCCCCAGCGACCCGCCGACCGCGAACACCTGGGAGGCGACGACCGTCGCGAGCGTGAGCATCATGAGCGGCACCATCGCTGCGGCGGCCCCGCGTTCGACGACGCGGACGGCCGGGAACCGTGCGCCGAGCAGCTGTGTGAGTGCGGCGAGCCCGAGCGGCAGCACGATCAACAGGAGGAAGGCGTCGACGAAGGGGCGCGCATCGAGTGCGCCGGTCGTCGCCGGGCCGATCATGACGGTCAGGGAGAGGGGCAGCAGCAGGATCTGCAGCAGCATCAGCAGGGGCGTGGCGGCGAGCAGGCGGGAGCGGTCGCCGCCGGCCAGACCGGTGAAGACGATGACGTAGTCGACGCAGGGTGTGAGCAGTACGAGCAGCACCCCGAGGAGGATCGCGCGGTCGTCGGCGACCACCCGACTCAACAGGAACACCACGGCGGGCACCGCCACGAAGTTCAGCACGAGCACGGTACCGAGGAAGCGCCAGTCCGAAAAGGCCCGTCCGATGGCGGTGAACGGCACGCCGAGGAAGGTCACGAACAGCAGCACCCCGAGAAGGGGATTGATGGACGACTCCAGCGAACTCGCCATCCATGGCAGCAGCAGTCCGACGACGGCACCGACCACGATCGAGCCCACGTACAGAGGCACCTGACGCCGCTCTCCCCATGCTGCGATTGCGCGCACCGTCATCGTCCTCTTTCCTGTGATCCGCCTGTCGGCCATGTCCGATGCGATACATTGCAGTGTAGGTAGAACTTCAGGCTCTACTCCGATTCTCGTGCCCCGAGTGGAGGACAAATGGCACTCTCAGGCGGTCCCCTCGAGCGCAGGTCGATGAGCGATGAGGCGTATGCCCGCCTGCAGGACGCGATCATCAGCGGCGAGCTTCGCCCGGGGGAGCGACTGCGCGACTACGAGCTGGCGGAGCGTCTGGGCACGTCGAAGACGCCGATCCGTCATGCGTTGGATCGCTTGGCCGATCACGGTCTGGTCGAGATGCAGCGCAACCGGTACACGCGCGTCGCGCCGATCGACCTGGACCGGGTGCGCAACGCGGTCGACCTGTTCGGTGACATCTGGATCGGCTCTGTCCGTCACGTGATGCCGCTGCTCCAAGACGACGACGTCACTTACCTCGCCGACCTCGCCGGCGAGATGTCGTCCGCGGTCAAGAAGCGCGATGTGGCGGGCTTCGGCATCGCCCTGCGCGCCACTGCCACCGGCTTCGCGCGGATCGAGGGGAACTCTTCGCGCGCCGTCATCATCGAACGCCTCGGACCGCAGATCCGCCGGTTCAGCCAGCACGCGCGGGACGCATTTGACTGGGGCGTCGTCGAAGCGTTCGTCGTCTCCCTCCGTGAGGCCATCTCCGAGCGTGACGCTGTGAAGACCCGTGCTGTCATCGTGACGTTCTTCGACGAGACGTTGGCCGCGACGATCGACCGTGCAGAGGAGCAGGAGCTCACCCGCTTCGACGAAGAGTAGAGGCGCGCCGATCGGCAACCCGCTCAAGGGTGGGATATATTGCCGAGAGGTAGAACTTCACGCTCTACCAGTCGACGAACCGAGCGGAGCGCGCTGTGACACTCTCTGGCGGACCTCTTGAGCGCAGGTCCATGAGCGACGAGGCCTATGCCCGTCTGCAGGAAGCGATCATCAGCGGTGAGCTTCGCCCCGGCGAGCTTCTCCGCGACTACGAGCTCGCGGAGCGACTGGGGACGTCGAAGACGCCGATCCGGCATGCGCTGGATCGGCTCGCCGATCACGGTCTGGTGGAGATGCAGCGCAACCGGTTCACGCGGGTCGCGCCAATCGATCTGGAACGTGTGCGCAATGCCGTGGACTTGTTCGGTGACATCTGGATCGGCTCCGTGCGCCACGTGATGCCGCTGTTGCAGGACGACGACGTCGCCTACCTCACCGACCTTGCTGACGACCTGTCGAAGGCCGTCGAAGCGCACGAGATGATCGGTTTCGGCACTGCGCTGCGCGGCATGGCCATCGGCTTCGCTCGGATCGAGGGCAACGCGTCTCGGGTCTCGATCATCGAGGTCCTTGGACCGCAGATCCGCCGATTCGGGCAGCACTCACGCGAGGCGTTCGACTGGGATGCGGTCGCGGCGGCCGTGTCCGGTATCCGGGGCGCGATCCAGCAGCGAGACGCCGACACCACCCGGTCTGTGCTCGTGGCGCTCTTCGACGACGTGCTCCCCGCGGCCATCGATCGGGCATCGACCCAGGAGGGCGCCTCACTCGACGCGGGCTGAACTCGCTCGCGACGGCGTGCCCGCGAACGCCTTGGCACACGAGCGCGCCGCCCGCATCACACGCGTGGTGTGGTGCGGGCGGCGCCAGTGATTCATGATCGCCTCAGGACACCTCGTCGCTGAGCTCGCTGTTCATGATCGTGGTCACCACCCCGGTCGTCCGGAGTTCCTTGAGCTGCATGATCCGTGGCTTGGCGAGGAACCAACCGCCGATCAGCAGTGGCACGATGATCACGAGGGTGCCTACCGTCCAGGTGCCGGTCGGATAGTCGAGAGCCATCAGCACGATCACCGATGCCAGGAACGCGAGCGTCAAGTATGAGGTGAATGGCGCTCCGAAAAGGCGGAAGGCCGGGCGCACCGCGCGTCCCTGCTTCGCCCACTTCTGCAGGCGCAGCTGACACAGGATGATCGTCGCCCACGCAGCGATGATGCCGAGTGCGGCCATGTTCAGGACGATCTCGAACGCATCCTCGGGTACGACGGCGTTCAAGATCACGCCGATCAAGGCGAAGCCCGCGGTGAACAGGATGCCCGCGATTGGCACGCCGCGCTTGCTCATCATGCCGGTCACGCGCGGGGCGGCCCCCGACGCCGCGAGGGAGTGAAACACCCGGCCCGTCGAGTACAGTCCGGCATTGAGGCCGGAGACCGCCGCGGTGATGACGACGAAGTTCATCACGCTTCCCGCGAGGGCGCCGATGCCGGGGCCGCCGATGTGTGAGAAGAAGGTCACGAACGGGCTCTCGCCGGCCTGGTACACCGTGTAGGGCAGCAGCAGCGCGAGCAGCAGCACCGAGCCCACGTAGAAGACGCCGATGCGGAGGATGACCGAGTTGACGGCGCGTGGCATCTGCTTCGCGGGGTCCTTCGTCTCGCCCGCGGCCGTGCCGATCAGCTCGATCGATGCGTACGCGAACACGACGCCTTGCATGACGATCACGGCGGGGAGCACGCCTTCAGGCATGAAGCCACCGTGTTCGGCGAGCATCTGCAACCCGGTCGGGCCCTGGTCGGTCTGCCATCCGGCGGCGAGGAACAGGACACCGAGCACCAAGAAGATGACGAGCGCGGCGACCTTGATGATCGAGAACCAGAACTCCATCTCGCCGAACAGCCGCACCGACGCCACGTTGAGCCCGACGACGACGACCAGGGCGATCAGCGCGAGCAGCCACTGCGGCACGAGTTCGAACATCGACCAGTAGTGGATGTAAAGCGCGACAGCGGTGGAATCGACGATCGCGACCATGCCCCAGTTGAGGAGGTAGAGCCACCCGGCGGCGAAGGCGAGCTTCTCGCCGTAGAACTCGCGTGCGTACGAGATGAACGACCCGGACGACGGGCGGTGGATGACCAGCTCGCCCAGGGCGCGGAGGATGAAGAACGCGAAGATACCGCACACCAGGTACGACACGGCGAGCAGGGGCCCGGCCGAGTTCAGGCGTCCACCCGCGCCCATGAACAGGCCGGTGCCGATCGCGCCGCCGATGGCGATCATCTGCAGGTGCCGCGGCTTGAGCGACTTCTGATATCCCGCCTGCTCATGGGAGAAGTCCTGCACCGCGGACGTCACATCACCGAGTCGTTCACGGTCGTTCTCGCGGGCGGGGGCGGTGTCTTCCACCCATCCCTTTCCAGAGTTCGTCATTGAGTCTCCTGTCTGATGAGCCGGGCGCGCACAGCGTGTGCGATGTTCGATGAGGAGTGGCCCGGCGCACAACGATGTTGTACGAGGTAAAATGTTATGCGAATTTCGGAGACGGGCCGATATACACGATTCGGTGACCTACTGGTTGAGCCAGAGCTGGGCTTCTTCCAGTTCGCTCTTGTGCTCGGCGATGAAGTCCTGCTCCAGGTCGGTGAAGGTGGCGATGAGGCGCGGTTCATAGTCCATGTCCGCGGCGCAGTCGAAGTCTGCGGTGGCCCGGGCCACCTCTTCGCCCTTGAGCTTGACGACAGCGGGATCCTCGGTGACCAGCGACGGGTCCCACGACGCGAATCTCTGCTTCTTGATGAGGTCTTCGACCTTCTCGGAGAGATCGCCCGGATCTCCGGGGTTGCGCTGTCCCGTGTAGCCGTCTTCCCTCATGCACGAACTCCACTCGTCATACAACGCAGTGACCCGCGGATTGGTGTAGAGCGATGACCGGAACTTCTCGGCCCCGCCCAGAATGGCCGGCTCTTTCTGGTCCGCAGTTGGACGCGCGTCGAGCACGCTCCTTCCGACGCAGCCTTGATCCCTCCAACTGACCTTCCCCGACCCGCTCGTGCCCATCAAGGTTGCGAAGTAGGTGCCGCCTTCTGCGGCTGAGAGCGTGGCTACGTACTCGGAGTTCGGGTCGCTCGCGACAGCCTGGAAATATCCGTCGACGACCCCGTAGCCGTGCTCGGTGACCAGTCTCTTGATCTGAGCTCCGACTTCGGCGGAAACCCCGGGCTGTACTCCTGAGGCACATAGCGGAACCCCGCGGCGTCCATGCAGGTTTCGATCACCTCTTCCGCACGTACCCAGTCGGCTTCTGCATTGCTCTCGTCGACGAAGATGTATCCGGCGAGAGGATCGCTGCCTGCAGCGGTGACCGGCTTGTGGGATGAGGGAGGCTCGTCACTGGACTCTGTGCAGGCCGGAAGGCCCAGCGAGAGCAGGATGACGGCCCCCGCGGCGAGGGAGGCACGAAACTGGGTGTGCATGCGGCGCCTTTGGGATCGTGAGTGGCCTACTGGTTGAGCTTGAGATGGGCGTCTTCGAGTTCGGTCCTGTGCTCGACGATGTAGGTCTGCTCGAGCGCCGTGAGCGCGCTGAGGTAGCGGTGTTCGAGGTCGAGCTTGTGGGCGCAGTCCCAGTCGGCGAGAGCGGTGTCGACTTCCGCGCGCTTGAGGTCGATGACCTCGGGATCGTCTCGGTTCGCTCCGGGATGAGCCTTCTGGTAGGCCTCGGCGTCTTCTGCCGGGAGTGAAGGCTGCGGGTATCCGGCGTCCTTCAGGCACGCGAGCCGTTCGTCGTCGAGAGCCGTGATCGACGGGTCGTTGTGCAGCGACTGGCGGAAGGCGATCGCCCTGTCCACGATCGGCGGACGCGGCGCATCTTCGGGGAGCACCTGCCGATCGGCCACTCCGTCGCAACCCTGTGGCGCGTCACTGCCGTCGGGCGTGACGACGAACGCCTTCCCGTGCAGCGCTTCATCGAATGCCTTCCTCTGGTCGGACGACAGGGTCTTCTTGTATGCGGCATTGGGGTCGGGCTCGGTGTCGGTGGAGGAACCGTCAGCGGTCGCACCGAACATTCCGTCAACGGTGCCGTAGCCGTGGTCGGACACCCATTCGCGACTGTGGACGAGGATCGCACCTGGTCCGTCGACCGTGTCGGCAGCGCGTTCGGCATGGGCGGTGTCGGGGGTGTACTCGAACCCCTGCGCCGCCATGCACTGCTCTACGGCTTGGTCGAGCGCTGTGAGCTTGGCATCGATCGTGGCGTCTTCCATCGTGACGTACAGCGTCAACGGGTCGGGTGTGAAGGTGGTCGCTGCGGTGTCCGATCCGGACGACGAGGAGGCCGATGCCGCAGAGGTGCATCCGACGAGACCGGCGCCGAGTGCAAGGGCAAGCCCCGCAGCGACGACGGCTGAGCGAGAACGGGAGAACATGGGCTGCTTCTCTTTCTGGTGTGGTTCGGGGAGCGGCGCCGTCAAGCGACGCCGAGATGCTGTGTTGTCGAAGCCGTGTCGGCTTCGAGGCTGAGCGCAGAGCCTAAGCCGCTGAAGGCGGCCTCGGACAGGCGCACGCCCCAGTCGTCGAAGGCGGCGATGGCGATGGCGACGGTGATCGCGTGGGTGGGAGTGGACATGGGTGTTCCTTTCGTGAACGAGATAGGGCGGGCGTGGGCTACTGGGCGAGCCAGAGCTTGGCTTCTTCGAGTTCGCCCTTGTGGTCGGCGATGTAGTCCTTCTCCAGGGCGGCCATGGTGGCGTTGTAGCGTTTGTAGAAATCGACGTCCTCGCGGCAGTCCCAGTCGGCGAGGGCCTGCTCGACCTCCGCCTTCTTGAAGGCGATGACAGTGGGGTCGTCGGCGGTCGCATTCGGATGCGCCTTCAGATATTCAGCGATGGTGCCGGAGTCGGACCCATGATCGGGCTCGACGAAGCTGTCTTGGCCTTCGTGCGTGACGGTGTACCCGGCGTCGCTCATGCACTTGTCGTAGTCAGCGTTGATTGCCGTGATCTCGGGCCCTCGCGCAATCGACGCCACGAACTCCTGGGCGTCTTCGATGATCGGCGGCTGAGGCTTCAAGTAGTTGGGGAAGACTTCATGAGCTGCCTTGCCCGCACAACCGCGGTCCTTCCAGGTGAGCGCGTCGTCTTCGGCTGGGGTCGTGGCTTCGGCGAACTTGCCATTGAGGGCCGTGTCAAAAGCGGACTTCTCCGCGGCAGACAGATTCTCGTATGCCACGTAGCTCGGGTCGAGCGCCTTGTCATCGCCACCCTTCGCGGCGATCTCCAGCTGCCGTTCGACGTCCCCTGTGCCGTGTTCCTCCACCCATTCGCGGGTGATCGCTTTTCCGGAGCCGGCTGCTGCGGTGTCAGGTATCCCGGTCGGAATATAGGTGAAACCCTGCTCAGTCATGCAGGTATCGATGATCTGATCCTGCCGCTTCTCCCTCGCTACATCTTTGGCGGAGTCGGAGTCGAGGTACTCCGAGAGTGGATCGGATATCGATGATGCAGAGCTTGTCGCTGTGGCCAACGGAGGTGAATCTGCGCTTCCGGAGGCGGTGCACCCGGCGAGGCCCGCCACGAGGACGAGAGCGGTGGCTGCGAGGATTGTGGTGCGTGAACGGGTGATCATTGTGGTTCCTTACTGGGCGAGCCAGAGCTTGGCTTCTTCGAGTTCGCCCTTGTGGTCGGCGATGTAGTCCTTCTCCAGGTCGGCCATCGCGCGGAGCGTGCGCTGGGTGTAGTCGACCTTGTCCTTGCAGTCCGAGTCGGCGAGAGCCATGGCGAGCTCTTCGGATCGGAACGTCGGCACTGCCGCGTCCTCCGTCGTGGCATCAGGGTGGTCTTCGCGGTACTTCTGGACTCTTGCCTCAAACGCCGCTCTCGCATCCTTCGGATACCCGGCGTCGAGGAAGCACTTCGCCCAGTCCTTGCCGTATAGCGCCGTGTCGTACGCCTTTTGTTGTGCGGCGGCGACTCCTTGCGTGTACTGGCAGTTCGGGTCCGAGTCGAGGTCGGAGACATAGTCGGGCGGGAAGAATTTGCTATCGACCGTGCCGTAGCCGTGTTCTTCGGTCCATGCGCGCTCGGGGACGAAACCGAATTCGAATCCCCCGCCGGGGATGGCTGTCGGCTCCACCTCAACGACCGTGTATTCGAAGCCGTCCGCTTGAATGCACTGCTGGATCATCTCCTCCTGCTCGTGCATGAGCTCATCGGAATCCGACATGTCAGGACGGATGTACTCGGAGAGCGGGTCGGTGGTCAGCGCGGTGGCGACGTTCCGCTCCGGCGCGTTCATTCGGCACCGAGGTTCTGCTGCGCCCAGATGTGGGCTTCGTCGAGCTCTGCCTTGTGGTCGTTGACGAAGTCCTTCTCCAACGCGGTCATCGTGTCGACGTATCGGCGGTCGAAGTCGACCTTCTCGGCACAGTCGAGGTCGGCGAGAGCCACTGTGACCTCCTCTGCCTTGAGCTTCACCACGGCAGGGTCGGTGGCTGGGGCATCAGGGTGGTCCGCGAAGAAGGTGCCGACCTTGGAGTCGAGCGTGCCGCCGAAGCCCCAGCGCGGCTCATCCGGGTAGCCCGCGTCCGACATGCACGTGCCCCAGTCGTTGAGGATGGCCGTGATCTTCGCGTCGTTGCCGAGGGTGTTCCGATAGTCACTCGCCTGCTGGATGATCGCAGGCGGATTGAGCTTTGCTTCGGCGATCGAGTGCTCGGCCTTGCCTGTGCAGCCCTGGTCCTCCCAGCTCTGCCTCTCGTTCGACCCCTCCGTTGCGAAGTCGCCGAGCAGGGCAGTGTCGTATGCAGTCTGCTCAGCCGGGCTCAGTCCGTTGTAGTAGTCGGTGTTGGCATCGGGCGCTGGCTTGTCGGCGGCGAAGTCGACGTAATTCTCGACGATCCCGTAGCCGTGTTCGGTCACCGTTTCGCGAGAGGGACTGAGCCAGGAGCTCGCTGCACTCGTGCCGTCGCTTGTGTAATCGATGGGCGTGTATGTGAAACCCTGTTCCTGCATGCATTGGGTGATGATCTGGTCCTGCTGCTTCGTGACCTCATCGCTGTTGCCGGTGTAGCCGCTCACCACGGCGAGCGGGTCGATGTCGAGGCCGGTCGACGCCGAGTCGGATGCGGGCGAAGATTGGCAGCCGGCGAGCCCGCCGGCGACGGCGAGTGCGGCAACTGTCGCGAACAGGGTCTTGCGGACGTGGATGGACATAGTCGGTTCCTTCGATGGTTGTGTGGGTGTGTGGGGCAGGGGCTACTTGTTGTTGAGCCAGAGCTTGGCTTCGTCGAGTTCGGCCTTGTGGTCGGCGATGTAGTCCTTCTCGAGCTCGGCGAGGGTGTCGAAGAAGCGCTGGTCGTAGTGCATCTGGTCGGCGCAGTCCCAGTCCGCGAGCGCCTGCGTGATTTCGTCGGCCTTCATCTTCACGACCTCCGGATCCTCGGACGTCGTGTCGGGATGCGCGGACTTGTACTTGGTCGCCGTCGCCGTGAAGTCCTCGCTCGCCTTGCGCATCATTCGTTGCTCCTGGCCAGGGAAACCGGCCTTGCTCATGCATGCCGACCACTCGTCGTCGATCGCGGTGATCTTCGGATCGGTGATCAGGGAGTTCCGATACGTCAGTGCGTCATCGAGGATCGCCGGACGAGTCCCCTCGGAGTGCGGGAACGCCTCGTGGCTGGCCTTGCCGTTGCATCCCTTGTCCTGCCAGCTGATCTCATCGGCGTTAGCCCCGGACGAAACCTTGCCGTTCATCGCGACGTCGTAGGCCGCTTGCTGTGCTTTGGAAAGACTCTTGGTGTAGATCGTGTTCGGATCGGACTCGTTGTCGGAGACATTATCCGCCGACTGGAAAGTCGTCTCCACAACGCCGTATCCGTGCTCCTCCACCCACGTGCGAGGCGGAGTGATGTTGGTGCCCCGGCCGCTATCGTTCGTGGCCGGCTCGACGACGGTGTACTCGAAGCCTTGTTCCTCCATGCATTGCTTGACGAGCTCCCCATACTTCTTCATCTCGGCCTTCATGCCGTCCGTGCCGACACCGTCGACCTGGACGTACTCCGACAACGGGTCGATCGTGACCTCGGCGGACTTCGCTGCGTGGGAGCTCTTCGGTTTCGGCGAAGCCCCGGCAGTGGTGCCGGAGGCGGAGCAACCGGCGAGGCCTGCCACGAGGACGAGTGCGGTGGCGGCAAGGAGAGTGGTGCGAGAACGGAGGAGCATGTTCGGCTCTTTTCTTGTGTGGATGGAATGGGTGATTAGGAGGAGCGGAGAGCGGCGATGGGCTCGATGCGGGAGGCGCGCCAGGCCGGGAAGCTGCCGGCCGCCCAGCCGACGACGGCGCCGAGCAGCACGCCCCCGCCCACGACGAGCGGTTCGATCACGGCCGACCACTGCATCGACAGGCTGATGCCGACGAGCGAGATGACGCCGATGGAGGTTCCCAGGAGGCCGCCGACGAGGCCGGTGATTATCGACTCGCCGATGAACTGCCCGCCGATGTTCACGGGCGTCGCGCCGAGCGCTCGCCGCAGACCGATCTCGCCGGTGCGTTCGAGCACCCCGAGCGTCGTGACGCTGGCGATGCCGACACCGCCTGCCAGCAGCACCACGAGCCCGAGCAGCAGGAACACGATGCTGATGTCGGAGTTGATGTCGTCGCCGAGCTGGAGCTTGCCCGCCGAGGCCTTCACCTCGACCTTCTCGGGCGCATTCGGCGACAGGGCGAGCGCCACCTGCGAGCCGACCTGTGCTCCCGCGCCCGGCACGACCTTCACGCGCACCTCGGCAGCATCCGACACCGCGAAGTCGACCCGTGCGGTGCTGTCGGGGATCATGACCGCATCCATCAGGTCCGCTCGCGCCGACACCTTCCCGACGATGCCGATCACGGTGTACGCGGAACCGTCGAGGAACACCGCCGGCTGGCTGCTGACGCTCGTGATGCCGAGCCGCGCGGCCGCGTTGGCTCCGAGCACCGCCACCCGTTCGGCCCGCTCGACATGACCGTCGTCGAACATGCGCCCGGACTGGATCTTGCCGCCGTCGATCGTGAGCACGTCGGGGCTCACCGCGAACACCTTCGGAGGCTCACCGACTTTGGCGGCGGCGTTGCCCTCGATGACGGCGTCCTTAGGCATGGTGACCTCGGCCGTGATCGCCGCAGCAGTGACACCGGCCAGGCGTTCGATCCGCTGCGTCGCATCCGCCGGGAACACGATCGCGACACTCTCCCCGCCGGGAGTGTTCTCCATGCGCGGCGTGACCACGACCTGTGTCGAGGCGATCGCATCGAACTGCCGTTGCACCTGGGCGGCCGTGGTCTGACCGAAGCCGACGGTCAACACCAGGGCAGCGACGCCGAGCGCCGTGCCGAGCACACTCGCCAGCAGGCGCGCGGGTCGGGACGCGACATCGAGCACCGCCTCGTGAATCAGATCCCGGAAGGTGAAGCGGTTGCCGTCGCGCGGAGTCTCGGAGCGCTTCGGGAACCACTGACGCAACCGCGAGATGTGGGGGAGAGCGAGTCTCATGAGATCTCCTCCACGTGGCCGCTGTCGATCCGCAACCGCCGAGATGCGCGCGCGGCGAGGTCGACGTCGTGGGTGATGAGGATGAGCGTGTGACCGTCATGGTTCAAGTCCTCGAAGAGGCGGATCACCTCGAGCGCGGTCGCCTGATCGAGATTTCCCGTCGGCTCGTCCGCAAGCAGCACCCGCGGGCGCGACGACACCGCCCGGGCGATCGCCACACGTTGACGTTCGCCTCCGGACAGCTGCGTGGGCGCGTAGTCGATGCGGTGCCCGAGCCCCACCCTCTCGAGTGCTGTCCGTGCACGGTGCTCGCGCTCGCCGCGGGCGACCCCGTTGTAGAGCATCCCGAGCAGTACATTCTCGAGCACCGTGCGATACGGCATCAGATGGAACGACTGGAAGACGAAGCCGATCTCCCGGGCGCGGAGCTCGGCCCGTTCCTTCTCGGTGAGTGCCGTCGTCGATACCTCGCCCAGCTCGTAGTCGCCCACCGTCGGCCGATCGAGCAGCCCCAGCAGGTTGAGCATGGTCGACTTGCCCGAACCGCTCGGTCCGCTGATCGACACGTAGTCGCCCTCGTCGATGCGCAGGTTCACCGTGTTCAGCGCTCGCACCTCAGGCGGGCCGGGGAACGATCGCGTGACGTCTTTGAGTTCGACCAGAGCGGTCACTTGCCCACCACCACGAGATCGCCGACGGCCAGGTCATCGTTCGCCGGTCGCACCTCGATCAGGTCGCCGGCGGCGAGCCCGGTGGTGACCTTGACGGTGTGTCGCTTGGCTTCGGGGGATGCGGGATCGCCCTCGACGACTTCGACCTTGGAGCCGCCGTTCGCCCCCGTGACCACGGCAGCCAGGGGCACCGCCAGCACCTTGCCGTCGGTCGACTTGATCGGCACCGACACTCGCACGTTCGTCCCCGCGAGTGCCGTCACCTCATCGGGCGTCAGTGCGTCGGGTGTGAGGGTCACGGTGACCTTGCCGGATTCGTCGTCGGAAGGAGTGACCGAAGCGACCACGGCATGGCGATCCTTGCCGTCATCGCCGGTGTATGTCGCGTCGCCGCCCGTGGTCACCTTGTCGGCATCCGCCGATCCCACGGTCGCGGTGATCTCCAACACGGCGGACGAGATCGTCAGGGCCGGGTCCTCGCTCTTGCCGAGCGTGTCACCCCGCGCGACCGTCACCTCGCTCACCTGACGGGGGAGTCCGCCCAGATAGAGCACCTCGGTCTCGGGGAGCGACGGCAGGACGCCGTCCTGTGCGTCTTTCAAGGTGTCGGCTGCCTGATCCAGCTGCTCCTTGGCCGAGGCGACTCCTGCTGACGCCTCACTCGTATCGGGCGCGGCATTGAGCTCGTTCCGCTGCGTCTGCGCCAGCGAAAGGGCATCCTCGGCGTCGCCGACAGCAGCCTGGGCCTGGGCGACCTCCGCCGGATCCTGGGGGGACTTCGCGACAGCGGCGTTCGCGGCCGCACGCGCACTGTCGAGAGCGCGCTGTGCAGAGCGGACCCCGTTGTCGGCCGTCTGGATCTCGCTCGCCTTCGGACCGGCCGACGCCGTCCTCAGCGCTGCCTGGGCGGAGGACAGGCCCTGCTTCGCGGACGTGTACGCCTCCTTCGCCCCCTTGAGCGTCTCCTCGGCGGCTTCGTCGGAGGTCGGCGCGGGATAGCCGGCCTTGTCGTAGAGGGCCTTGACCGCCGCGGCGGAATCGGCATCGAATACGTTCGAGTTCACATCGCCGACCCCGATCCCTGCCGCGACCATCGCCTGCTTGAACTGCACGACGTCGGGGCCCGACATGCCCAGGCTGAGTGTGCGATACGCGGGAAGGTCTCCCGGGAGGACGATCAGCGGGCGCCCCGCGACCTCGAGCGCGATCGACAGGGCGTTGAGCGGATCGCCCTTCGCAGGCACATGTCCGGTGACCACCTGGGGCTCATCGGACTTCGGGAAGTTCACCTCGGTCGCATTCGCGAAGGCCACATCGCCACGGGCCGTGACCGAGCTGCTGAGCTCCTCCGACGTCACGGCGACGGTGACCGGGCCGGCCTTCGGCGGCTTCGCAGCGGCCGCGGCATCGGCGGGAGAGATGGCAAACCGGCCGACGAGCAGCCCGAGCACGAGACTCAGAACGGCGATCCCGACGGTGATCCACAGGGCGCGGCCGCGACGCCACAGCGCCAGCAGGGCCGCGCGGCGACCCGGGGGAGGCAGCTCCTCCGTCGCAGGGACGGCCTCGGCGCCGGTCGTGGTGGCGTGGAGCAGCACGGTGTCCTCATCCGCATCCGAGGGACGCTGGAAGAGCTCCACGGTCTTCGCGTCCGCCGACGTCTCCGCGGGCGCCTCGCCCGCCCCGAGGATCAGCTGCTGCCAGTCGTCGGCGCTGTCGACTTCGTTGTTGTCGCGCTCGGTGCCGTCGTGGTCGGGGGTTCTGGGTGCCATGTGCTCTTCGTTCCTGATTCCGCTGATCTCGCGGGTCACGGTGTGATCCGTAAGTGATCATCACGCGTTGAACGCAAGAGGTAACCTTTTACCTCGAACAGTATCGTATTTGCTTTCTGGGTATGCCCTGGGAGGGATCTCGCGTCCCGTATACTGGTGTTTCCCAAGGGGAGTACTCCGACACGGTGGGGTCGTCATTACGGATGCGCGTCGCATCCCGGACCACCGGTTCCAGTCCTGGAATGGAGAAGACTTTGGCGGTACTGTCGTACCCCGAGTCTGGAGTCCGCATTTGGATATCACCCCCCTCGTCTGGATCGTCACGATCGCCGTCACGATCGCGTTCTTCGTCTACGAGTTCTTCGCGCACGTGCGCACCCCGCACGAGCCGACGATCGCCGAATCGGCGCGCTGGTCGATCTTCTACATCAGCCTCGCCCTGCTGTTCGGGGTCGGCATCGGCGTCTTCTCCGGATGGACGTTCGGAGGCGAGTACTTCGCCGGCTATCTGACCGAGAAGGCGCTGTCGATCGACAACCTCTTCGTGTTCCTCATCGTGATGACCGGCTTCGCCGTGCCGAAGATCTACCAGCAGAAGGTGCTGATGATCGGCATCGTGATCGCCCTGATCCTGCGTGGCATCTTCATCGCCGTCGGGGCGACGCTCATCGAGAACTTCTCGTGGATCTTCTACCTGTTCGGCGCGCTGCTCCTCGTGCTCGCCTACCGTCAGGCCTTCAGCAACCACGAGAACAACCCCGCCAACGGCAGGTTCATGACCTTCGTGCGGCGTCACCTGCCCGTCAGCGACGAGTACAACGGCGACCGCCTCACCGTCGTGAAGAACGGCAAGCGCTTCGTCACCCCGATGCTGCTCACGATCATCGCGATCGGTTTCATCGACCTGGTGTTCGCCGTCGACTCGATCCCCGCGATCTACGGCCTCACCGACCAGGCGTACATCGTTTTCACCGCCAACGCCTTCGCCCTCATGGGTCTCCGCCAGCTGTACTTCCTCATCGGCGGCCTCCTCGAGCGCCTCGTCTACCTGGCGCAGGGCCTCGCGGTCATCCTCGGCTTCATCGGTGTCAAGCTCGTACTGCACGCGCTGCACGTCAACGAGCTGCCCTTCATCAACGGCGGTCACGGCGTCGAATGGGCACCCGAGATCCCGATCTGGTTCTCGCTGCTGTTCATCGCCGCGACCATCGCCGTGGCCACCGCCGCGAGCCTCATCAAGACGCGCCGCGACCCCGCCGCCGTCACCCCCGCTACCGACACCACCCCCACCAACGATCACAAGGAGCACTCTTGAGCGCGCAGCGCTGTTCTGACTCTTCGGACTCTGACAGTACGAGCGCCCGGTTCACCCCGGGCGCTCACCCCGCATCCGAGGAGGTGGCCCGCTGATGGGCGACCTGCTCTGGAACATCGCCCTCGTCTTCGCGTTCGTGCTGATCGGCGGTGTCTTCGCTGCCACGGAGATGGCGCTGGTCACCCTGCGTGAGAGCCAGATCAACACGATCGGGCAGCGCGGCCGCCGCGGCGCGAAGGTCGCCGTCCTCGCCCGCAACCCGAACACCTTCCTCTCGGCCGTGCAGATCGGTGTGACCGTGGCGGGATTCGCGTCCGCCGCCTACGGTGCCACCTCGATCGCACCGTCGGTGGCGCCGCTGCTGGAATCGTGGGGCGTCGCCCCCGCGCTCGCCTTGACGCTGGCGACCATCGTGCTCACGCTCGTGATCGCCTATCTGTCGCTCGTGCTCGGCGAACTCGTGCCCAAGCGACTCGCGATCCAGCGCAACGCGCAGTTCGCGTACGCCATCGCGCCCGCCCTCAACGGCTTCGCCGTGGTGATGCGTCCGGTGATCTGGCTCCTCTCCGTCTCGACGAATGCGCTGGTCCGACTGCTCGGCGGCGACCCGCACAAGACGAGCGACGAGATGACCGACGAAGAGGTACGCGACATCGTCGCCAGCCATCAGGGGCTGCCCGACGATGAGCGACGCATCCTCGACGACGTGCTCTCCCTGCGCGGGCGACAGGTCAGCGAGGTCATGCGACCGCGCCCCGAGGTCGTCGCACTCGACGAGTCGGCGAGCGTGGGCGAGGTGCTGGCGCAGGTGCGCGACCTGCCGTTCTCGCGCTACCCGGTGTCGAAGACCTCGATCGACGACATCACCGGATTCGTGCACGTGCGTGACCTGTTCGAGGCGGCGGCCGACGATCCCGCACGTCCGCTCAGCGCACTGATGCGCGACATCCCGTACATCCCCTCGACCGCGCGCGTGCTGCCGACCCTGACCCGGATGCGCGCGGAGGGCCACCACATCGCCGTCGTCGTCGACGAGTACGGCGGCACGGACGGCCTCGTCACCCTGGAAGACCTCGTGGAAGAGGTCGTCGGCGAGATCTTCGACGAGTACGACGCCGAGGTGTTCTTCTCCGCGGACGAGGGGCTCGACGGGCGCCTCAACCTCCAGGACTTCGAGGAGGTCACCGGCCTCGCGATGCCCCGCGGTTCGTCGGACACCATCGCCGGATTCGTGACCGAGCAGCTGGGGCGTCTGGCCGTCGTCGGCGACACGGTCGAGGTGCCGGGCGCGACGATCCAGGTGGCCGAACTGGACCGGCGACGGATCTCGCGCGTGCGCGTCACTCCGGACGCCGTCGTGGATTCGGAAGCCTGATGCCGCGGGGATTCCTGGTCAGGTGCGCAGGGCTCGGGAGCCCAACGCGGCGAGGCCGTCCGTGAGGACGTCGACGAGCAGGCGGGCATAGCGGCCGTCGGGGTCGAGATCCGGATCGAACACCGTGATCGAGGCCCCGATGGCGCGCGGCGCCAGCTCGTGCAGCAGTGCCGTGAGGTCTGCGGCGCCGATCCCGCCCGGGTCCGGGCTGTCGACCGCCGGCATGACGGTCGGGTCGAGCACGTCGACATCGACCTGGAGCCAATACGCATCGCCGGCCACAGCGGCCGATGCGGCGCCCACCGCCGCAGCACCGCGAGACAGCACCTCGGCGGCCGGAGTGACCGAGCCCAGGATGCCGCGCACCTCGTCCTGCTCCTCGTCATCGTCGCGGTGTCCGACATGCGCGGTCCGCTCGGCCGCGAAGTACGGTCTGAGCCCATCGATGTCCGCGATCGACGGCCAATGCCGACCGACCGCCGCCGCGAGCGCCTCGCCGGCCACGCTCGCACAGTCGTCGCTGTTGCCCGGGTGTCGGAAGTCGGTGTGGCCGTCGACATGAACGAGTCCCACGCCTCCTCGTCGTGCCGTGGCGATCCCCGCGCCGAGCAGGACGGAGCAGTCTCCACCGATCACGAGGGGCGCATCGCCCCTGTCGAGTGCCGCGTCGATGCGTGCCGACAAGAGCCGCGAATGGTCGATCAGCGTGGTCTCGTTCCGCACCCGACCGGGCGGCCTCGTGTCATCGTCGTCGACATAGTGCCCGGCGAGGACGACACCGGAATCGGTGGCGCCGAATGTGGCGAATCTCGCGAAGAGCCCGGCCTCGCGCAGCGCCTCCGGTGCCTTGGCCGCGCCGGGTACGCTCCTCGGCTCGGGGGGACGGAGGCCGAGGTTGGAGGGCGCCGACAGCAGCGTGATCATGGTCTCATCGTGCCGCGGGGGTCCGACATCCGTCGTCGGATCAGGCCGCGAACGGCACGCCGGTGAGGCGCTCGGCCGCCTCCCACAGTGACGTGCCGGTCGCGGGGGAGCGCACGTCGTACGATGCGGCGACGCGGGTCGGCGCCCCGCGGAACTCGAGCGGGCCACCGGGACCCCAGTAGTCGCCATTCCTCACCTCCGGAGCGACGGCCGCGTGCACGATCGGTCGCGCGCCGCCGTCCTTGCCCTGCACGAGGATGCGGCTCGGTGCCGCGAGCGCGCGGACGAGACCGGAGACCGGAGCGTGCCCGGGTCGCGATGGGGTGAGCGGATCGACCGCGTATCCCGGATGCGCGCACACGGCAGAGCGGGCGGGATCGGACCAGCGCCGCGACAGCTCGAACGTGAACGCCATCAGCGCCGCCTTCGACCGCCCGTACTGCCGAAGCGACGAGCCGTGCCACGCGGCGTCGATGCGGGTGGGATCGAGGTGCGCGAAGCGGTGCGCGATCGAGCCGACCGTGACGACGCGGGCGTCCGGCGTGAGGAGGGGAGCCAGCTGCGCCACGAGTGCGAAGTGGCCGAGGAAGTTCGTCCCCACCATGAGATCGAGGTCGTCGGCCGTGCGTGCCTCGGGATCGGCCGCCTTCACCCCGGCGTTGCAGATCACGGCGTCGAGCTTCTCGTCCACCGCGGCGGATGCGGTCGCGACGCTGTCGAGCGAACCGAGGTCGAGCGGGAGGATTCGGAGGTCGGCGTGCGGCTCCCGGCCGCGGATCGCGAAGGCTGCGACCTCGGCGCGCTCGGGGGAGCGGCACCCGAGCAGCACTCGGGCACCGCGCGCGGCGAGCTGTTCCGCGCACCAGTACCCGATGCCGGCGTTCGCGCCCGTGACGAGGATCGTGCGACCGCGGAGATCGGTGGTGGCATCCATCCCCACAACCTACGCGCCTGCGGGTGATCGTTCGTCGACCCGGCCCCTTCGAGGTCGAGCCACCCCCGTGCGCGCGTCCGCAACGGGGTGGCTCGCGCAGAAGGGGGTGGTTCGGCGGAGAGGGGTGAAGGGTCAGTGGGTGTGCTCGTCGTGTTCGTCTTCGAGGAGCATGCCGACCGAGGTCGCGCACGCGTCGCCCTTCCACGCCTCGACGCCCTCGCGCACGGCGAAAGCCGCGATCACGAGGCCGGCGACCGCGTCGGCCCACCACCAGCCCAGCAGGGAGTTCGCGACCAGGCCGATCAGGACCGCCGCGGAGAGGTAGGTGCAGATGAGGGTCTGCTTCGAATCCGCGACCGCCGTGGCCGACCCGAGCTCCCGACCCGCGCGCCGCTCCGCATAAGAGAGGAACGGCATGATCGCGACGCTGATCGCCGTGAGGACGATCCCGATCGTGCTGTGCTCCGGGCGGTCCGCCGTGACCAGAGCCGTCACCGAGGTCGCCGTGACGTAGACCGCGAGGGCGAAGAACGCGACGGCGATCACGCGCAGAGTCGGCTTCTCCCACCGCTCCGGGTCGCGACGCGTGAACTGCCAGGCCACCGCGGCCGCTGACAGCACCTCGATCGTGGAATCGAGCCCGAACCCCACCAGCGCGGCCGAGGAGGCGACCGATCCGGCTGCGATCGCGATGACGGCCTCGATCAGGTTGTAGCCGATCGTGATGCCGACGATGAGGCGGATGCGCCGGTGCAGGGTGTCGCGACGGGACGCCGCTGTCGTGGTCGCCATCAGCAGGTGCATCCTTCGCCCGAGCAGCAGTCGGGTTCGACGATCAACGTCACCCGCATGAGCATGTCGAGGGCGGGCGCGAGGTGCCGATCCGCCAGCCGGTAGCTGCTGCGGCGGCCGTCCGGCACGGCCTCGACGAGACCGCAGCCGCGGAGGCACGCCAGGTGGTTGGACATGGCCTGGCGGGAGACGCCGAGGGCATCGGCGAGGTCGGCGGGGTAGCGCGGCGATTCCCGCAGTGCGAGCAGAACGCCCGCCCGGGTGGGGTCGGAGAGGGCGTGCCCGAGACGGGCGACGGCAGCCGTGTGGGTGAGCGAGGCGAGAGCGGTGGTCACATCCTAACTGTACAGATTCTGATGAATTCACAACAGGATGAATCAAGGCGAAGGGGGGCGCGACCCACGTCGCGCCCCGCCTCCGTCGTGCTCAGCGGACCGCGTAGACCGCGCTGCCGACGATCACCGACACGACCGTGGTCCAGCCGATGATCGCGACGGCCTGCCAGAACAGGATGCGTGCCTTGCCGATGCCGGACGCCGCGAGCATGGTCGCGGTGAAGTGCGTCGGCAGGAGGAGCGGTCCCAGCAGGCTCACTCCGGGGACGCCATAGCGCTCGAACGCACGCTGGAACTTCTGTGTGCGGGCTGCGCGGCGATCGCTCTCCGGTTCGACGTCCGGCTCGATGGTCGACGTGCCGGCGCCGACCGCAACCGCCTCCTTCGCCCGAGAGCGATTGATGATCGCCTGACGTGCGCCGGATCCGGCCAACACCAGCACGGCGACACACACGAAGTTGCCGACGATGGCGGCCACGGCGGCGATCACCGGAGGGATGCCGCCGATGATGCCGATGCCCGCTGCGCCTTCACCCTCGATGAACGGCACCGCGCCGGCGAGCGCGACGATGAGGGGCTGCACGAGATCCGGAACCTGGGCGACCAGGTTCTGGAAGGTGTCGATGAGGTTCATGGTTCGGCTCCCGGGTGTCGGTGCAGCGGTCTCCGCTGCGATGACTCCAGTCCAGCGCGACCGCCCTCGCCGCGGCAGTGCCCGGGTGTCACCGCTTTCCGGGTGGATCGCACGCGCCAGGGGTGACATCTGTCACGCCCGTATCGTGGTGGGGTGAACAGCCCCCACGAGCCCCTCGCCCCGCCGGAGCCGACGCCGGGGTCGCGCCAGCTGTCGCGGGGCGTGACCGCGACCTGGTGGTACACCGCGACGGCCGTACTCATCTTCGAACTGGTGCTGGTCGGTGCATGGACGGGCGTCACGTTCGCGGTCGATCTGACCGGGGTCGTCGGCCTGATCGTCGGCGTCGGCGGCCTGATCTGGTGGGCCTCCACGATCCCGCTGCTCCTCGACTACCGCCATCGGCTGGACGCGGAGCCCGGGGTGCGCTGGGCGCGTCTGGTCGTTCCGTTGCTCGTCGCGGTCGCCTACGGCCTCGCCGCGGGAATCGTCGTCGGCAGCTGGCTGCTCGGGGTGATGCCGGTCATGCAGGCGCTCGTGCTGCTGAACTGGCCCCGCGGCGTGCGCTACAAGGTCGTCATCGCGGCGACCATCGTGCTCGGCTGCCTCGCCGTCGTCGATACCCGCGTCGCGATCTCCGAACAGGCGATCCCGCTCCTTCTCCCCGTGCTGTACACGGTGCTGCTCCCGGCGATGACCGTCAGCTCGCTGTGGTGGTGGGATGTGCTGATCACCCTCGACCGTGCACGCGCCTCGGAAGCCCGACTGGCCGCGACCCAGGAGCGGTTGCGCGTCGCGACCGACGTGCACGATCTGCAGGGTCATCACCTCCAGGTCGTCGCGCTGCAGCTGGAGCTCGCCGAACGGCTGATGCCGCAGGATGCGGCTGCCGGCATGGAACAGCTCCGCGCCGCGCGGGTGAGCGTGGACGAGGCGCGTCAGGGCACCCGCGACCTCGCTCTGCGCTTCCGTTCCGTGCCGCTCGGCGACGAGATCGCGAACGCGCGCGACCTGCTGCGCGCGGCCGGGCTGGAGGTGGAGGCGACGATCCCCGTCGATGCCGATGCGGCTCCTGCGTCGACGCTCGGTCCGGTCATCCGCGAGACCACGACCAACGTGCTCCGGCACGGCGGCGGTCGACGCGCACGGCTCGCGCTCGCGCACGTCGACGGCGGATGGCGGTACACGATCGCCAACGACATCGCCGGCGATACGGAGGAGGATGCCGCGGGCTCGGGTCTCGACGGCATCCGGCGCCGCGTCGACGAGGCACGCGGGACGCTCGAGGTCAGCCGGGCGGCCGAGGAGTTCACGGTCACGGTGACCGTGCCCGCCTCGAAGGGGGAACAGCGATGATCCGCGTGCTGCTCGCCGACGACGAGGCCATGATCCGTTCGGCGCTCGCCGCGCTGCTGCGGTTGGAGGACGACATCGAGGTCATCGCGGAGTGCGAGGACGGCGAGCAGGCCGTGGCCGAGGCACTGCGGCTGCAGCCGGACGTGTGCCTGCTCGACCTGGAGATGCCCGGCCTCGACGGGGTGCAGGTGTCGGAGCGTCTGAACCGTGCGATCGCGACCCGCTGCATCGTGGTGACCCGGCATGCGCGGCCCGGGGTGTTGCGTCGCGCTCTCGCCTCGGGCGTGGCGGGCTTCCTGCCCAAGTCCCGCGGTGCGCACGAGGTGGCCGCGGTGATCCGTCGGGTGGCCGCGGGGGCACGCTACGTCGATCCCGAGGTGGCCGCAGACGCGCTGAGCGATGAGCGTTCGCCGCTCACCGACCGAGAGCTCGACGTGCTGCGGGCCGGGCGCCGCGGCGAGACCACCGGGCAGATCGCGCGGGCGCTGTCGCTCGCGCCGGGGACGGTGCGCAACCACATCTCGGTCATCCTCGGCAAGCTGTCGGTGGGTACCCGGCAGCAGGCCGTGCTGATCGCCGAGGAGCGCGGCTGGATCTGACGTTGGCTAAGCTGACACGCATGGGAACAATATGCGCAGCGCCCGTGATGGGGCGCACTCTCGTGTTCCGCGACCGCCGCTCCTGACGGCGCGCTCGCTCTCCGCACGCTTCCGCGCGCCGTCCACCGAGATGTCATCGCACCTCGGGACGGGCAGTCTCTTCGACGCGCTCTCGCGTCGTCCCCTCCTCCGAGGTGCTCCGATTCTTCTTCTGGAGCGCACTCATGCCTCGTTCATCCCACGGCGGCCGTCACGAACTCGGCCAGAACTTCCTCACCCATCGACCCACCCTCTCCCGCATCCAGGGCCTCGTCCGTCGCACCTCCGGCCCGATCCTCGAACTCGGCTGCGGTGACGGTGCCCTGACCCGTCTCCTCGCGGAGCTCGGCAGACCGCTCACCGCGATCGACATCGACGAGCACCGCGTGCACCGACTGCGGAGGACCCTCCGCGGAGTGCGCCTGGAGATCGCCGATGCCACGCGCCATGCGCTCGATGCCGACGTCGTCGTGGGCAACATCCCGTTCCACGTGACGACGCCAATCCTGCGACGGCTGCTCTCCGGCGAACGGTGGAACGAGGCGGTGCTGCTGACGCAATGGGAGGTGGCGCGCAAGCGGGCCGGCGTCGGCGGCGGCACCATGATGACCGCGCAGTCGGCACCGTGGTTCGAGTTCTCCCTCGAAGGTCGGGTGCCGGCCTGGGGCTTCTCGCCGCAGCCCAGCGTCGATGGCGGGCTGCTCGCGATCACCCGTCGCGGGTCGCCGCTCATCGCGTCGGCCGAGCGGCGCCCGTACGAGGCGTTCGTCCGGGCGATGTTCACCGGCCGAGGAGGGAGCCTCCCGGCAGTCGTGGCGGACGCCGCCCGTATCCCGATGCCTCGGGCGCGGCGCGCGGTGGCGGTTGCCCGGGTCGAGGGACGTCGTCTTCCGCGCGAGCTGGGGCCGGACCAGTGGGCCGCTCTGTGGCGTCAGGTCGCGCGGGAGTGACGGCGCTGCCGCGTCGTGCTCAGCGTGCGAGCACCTCGCGCAGACGCGCCGCGAATGCTGCGGGATGGTCGACGAATCCGGTGTGGTCGCCCGGGAACCGCGTCGGGGCGATGCCGAGTTGCACGCCGAGAGCGGTGGTCGTGCGCTCGCAGAGCTGATCGACGGAGGCTTCGCCGATGCCGAGCACGAGGTCGCCCGCGCGCGCCCGCAGAGCTTCGATGTCGGGCTCCCACCGCACGGTGGCGGGCAGCTCATAGCGGAACCAGAACTGCTCGTCGGCGTGATGCTGCGGATCGACCTCGCCGCCGAACCATTGCACGAGCATCTCCTCCGGCATCGGGATGTTCGCCTGCGCGAAGAACAGTCGCCACGCGCCGACGCGGTCGCCCGAGAGGGCTGCCGTGGTGAGCTCGTCGGTGATCCGTCGCTGCTCGATGCGGTCGGGGAGTAGCTCGAGGAGCGGGGGCTCGTGGGCGATGACCGTGGACGCGAGGTCGCCGTGCGACTGGACGAGCGCCAGGCTCGTCACGGCGCCGCCGCTCGACCCGAACACGACCGCCGGCCCGAGGTCGACGTGCGCGATGAGGGCGGCGAGATCGTCGGCGCGCTGTTCGGGGCTGGACCCTCGCGAGCGATCGTGCAGGATGCTCCGCTTGGCGCCTCGCGGATCGGAGGTCAGTACGGTGTGGTCGGTCGCGAGTTCCTCCGCGAACGGGGCGAACGCATCGGCGTCCATGGGGGCGCCGATCAGGACGAGCAGCGGTCCTTCGCCGCGGAGTTCGTAGTGGAGACGGACATCGGGGAGGTCGAGTACGGTGGTGGCGGTGGTCATCGGGTGCTCCTTGCGTCGAGGCCGTGGTCGCGGAGACGGCACTGCACTCCGCTGAGTCGTTGTGCCCAGGTTCGTCCCTCGCGGGTCGTGGCGCCATACCCGTCGGTGGTTCGGGCCTCTGTCCGTGCGCGGAGGTAGCCTCGACGCATGCACGCCTTCGGAACGCTCGCGACCCCGGTCGGCGTCATCGGCGTGGTCAGCGACGGTGCGGCGATCACGCGCGTCACGTGGCGATCCACCCCGCCGGAAGGCAGCGTCATCCCGTCCGGCCCGAACGCCGATCCGCTCCTCGTCGAGGCGCTCGCGCAGCTGCGCGCCTACTTCGACGGCGACCTGCGGGTCTTCGACCTTCCGATCGACCTCGGCTCGCAGACTCCGGCGACGCACGCGGTGCTCACGGCACTCCACGAACAGGTCGACTACGGCAAGCCCGTCACGTACGGCGAGCTGGCGGCGCTGAGCGGGACGGAGGTGCCGGCGCGCGGCATCGGGTCGATCATGGGTGCGAATCCGATCCCGATCATCGTCCCCTGTCATCGTGTGGTCGCAGGCGACGGGCTCGGCGGGTACTCCGGCGGCGACCCCGGGCAAGGGCTGGAGACCAAGCGGCGGCTGCTGGAGCTCGAAGGCGCGCTGCCGACGGCGCTGTTCTGACCGCGTCCGTCATCGCGTCGTCGCGCCGCGGAACACCCTGCGAGAATGGACGTGCCGAGTCCCGAGCCGAGGAGCCAACGTGCAGTTCATCTCCACCCGCGGCGGCATGCAGCCGCAGTCGTTCAGCGAGACGCTGTTGGAGGGCCTCGCGCCCGACGGCGGACTGGCGGTGCCCGAGTCCATGCCGAGCGTGGACGGCGAGACGCTCGAACGTTGGCGGGCGCTCACCTACCCGCAGCTCGCGACCGAGGTGCTGGGCCTGTTCGCCACCGACATCCCGCGTGCCGACCTGGCGCGGATGACGACCGCCGCATACGCCGACTTCCCCGACGGTGTCGTGCCGTTGCGCGCGATCGACGACGATCTGACGCTGGTTGGGCTCTCCGAGGGCCCGACGCTCGCGTTCAAGGACATGGCGATGCAGTTCCTCGGGCAGGTGCTCGAGTACACGCTGGAGCGCAACGACCAGGTGCTCAACATCCTCGGCGCCACCTCGGGCGACACCGGATCGGCCGCCGAGCACGCCCTGCGCGGCAAGGAGCGCGTGGCCGTGTTCATGCTGTCGCCGCAGGGGCGCATGAGCGCGTTCCAGCGCGCGCAGATGTTCTCGCTCGACGATGCGAACGTGCACAACATCGCGGTCGAGGGTGTCTTCGACGACTGCCAGAACCTCGTGAAGAAGCTCGCCGGAGATCTCGACTTCAAGCGGGCCCAGCACCTGGGCGCGGTCAACTCGATCAACCTCGCGCGCATCACGGCGCAGACCGTCTATTACTTCTGGGCCTGGCTGCGGGCGACGGATGCGGGCGGCTGGACCGAGCTGTCGTTCACGGTGCCCTCGGGCAACTTCGGTAACATCCTCTCCGGTTTCTTCGCGAAGCAGATGGGGCTGCCGATCCGCCGCCTCGTGCTCGCTGCGAACGAGAACAACGTGCTGGACGAGTTCTTCCGCACCGGTGTCTACCGTCCCCGCAGCGCCGCGCAGACGCTCGCGACCTCGAGCCCGTCGATGGACATCTCGAAGGCGTCGAACCTCGAGCGCTTCATCTTCGAGCTGGTCGACCGCGATCCGGCTCGCGTCGTGGGGGCCTGGGACGACCTGGAGGCGCGGGGATACTTCGACTTCTCGGCCGAGCAGGAGCGCTTCCTCGAGGAGTTCGGCATCGTCAGCGGCACCTCGACGCATGAGGACCGGCTGGCGACGATCCGCGCGGTGTACGAGACGACGGGCGAGGTGATCGACCCGCACACGGCCGACGGTGTCAAGGTGGCCCGCGAGTACGTGGAGCCCGGGGTGCCGATGCTCGTGCTGGAGACCGCGAAGCCGGAGAAGTTCGCCGAGACGATCCACGAGGCGATCGGCGTGGAGCTGGGCTATGCGCCCGAGCTGCAGGAGATGCTCGACGCTCCGCAGCACGTGACCGAGATGGCCGACGACGAGCGGGCGCTCCGCTCCTTCATCGAGACGAACGCGCTGCGCTGAGCGCGTCGGGGTGCGGTGTGCGATCTGCACATCCATGAGTGATACTCGTGCGTAATGCACATGTCGGGTGGGGAAGCGGCGTCGCTACTGTGGCGCACAACCCGTTCCCTCCTCCTCCCGAAGGATCCTCATGGCACGCACGGCGCACCCAGACGACTTCGCGCTCTCCCGAGTGACTCCCGAGGCCCGCAAACCCTGGTTCGGAATCGCAGTGCAGCGATTCGGGCAGGTCTCGGCCCTCTCGCAGTTCCTCCTCGGCGCGACCCTCGGCTACAGCATGACGTTCGGCGAGGCCGTCCTCGCCTTCCTGTTCGGCTCGCTCATCCTCGAGGTGATCATGTGCGTGGTCGGCTTCATCGGCCAGCGCGAAGGCCTCAACACCGCCCTCCTCGCCCGCTGGACCGGCTTCGGCGAGATCGGCGCCTCGCTGGTCGGACTCGCGATCGGCATCAGCCTCATCGGCTGGTTCGGCATCCAGTCCGCGATCTCGGCGCAGTCGCTCGACGCCCTCATGCCCGGCGCGCTGCCGGTATGGGCGTGGAGCCTCATCTTCGGCCTCGCCGTCACCGCGATCGTGGCATTCGGCTTCGTCGGCATGCAGTGGCTCGCCAACATCACGGTTCCGCTGTTCCTCATCCTCGTCGGCTGGTCGGTCATCTCCGAGCTCACCCGCCACGACATCGGCGAGCTGCTCACCGGACCGGCTCCCGGACCCACCATGAGCGTCTGGGCCGGGACCGGCATCGTCGCGGGTGGCCTCATCGTCGGCGCGATCATCACCGGCGACATGACCCGCTTCAACCGGTCGCGTGCCGACGTCATCAAGCAGACCGTCGTCGGCGTCTCGCTCGGAGAGTTCGTGATCGGCCTCGCCGGCGTGCTCCTCGCCCACGCGGCGGCCTCGGGAGACATCGTCGCGATCGTCACCTCCTCGGTGGGCTTCATCGGCCTGTTCATCGTGCTCACCGGCACGCTGAAGATCAACGACTGGAACCTCTACTCCTCCACGCTCGGCCTGGTGAACTTCATCTCCACGGCGTTCGGGAAGAACCTGCACCGCGTCACCACGACGATCGTGCTGGGCGTCGTCGGGTCCGTGCTCGCGGCGGTGGGCATCCTCGGCCAGTTCACCGAGTTCCTGATCGTGCTGAGCGTCGCATTCCCGCCGATCGCCGGAATCATGGTCGCGGAGTACTACATCGTGCGGCGCTGGCGCCCCGACCTCGACGCCACGCGCGAGGCGGGCACCCTGCCCGCGAGCGCACCGCGCATCGTGCCCGCCACGATCGTCGTGTGGCTGGTCTCCGCGCTCGTCGGCTACTTCGTGACATGGGGCATCCCGTCGCTGATCAGCCTCTTCCTCTCCATGGTGCTGTACATCGTGGCGGGCAAGCTCGGCTGGGTGCGCGGCGTCGGCGTCGCTACCACGCGGCAGGCGACCCCGGTCGAAGAAGCAGCCACGGCCTGACCGGCCCGAGACAGACAAGAACGACAGGAAAGCGAGAATCATGCACATCGGCATCGACGTCGGCGGCACGAACACCGACGCAGTCCTCATGGACGGCACCCGCACTCTGGCGGGGGTGAAGCACTCGACCACGCCCGACGTCACCAGCGGCATCATCCAGGCGATCGAGGACCTTCGGGCCGGACACGCCTTCGAGGGCGCCGACATCGATGCCGTCATGATCGGCACGACGCACTTCATCAACGCGCTCGTGCAGGCCAGCCGGCTCGCCCCTGTCGCCGCCCTCCGCCTCGGACTCCCCGCGACCCGGGCGCTGCCGCCGCTGATCGACTGGCCCGACGTGCTCGTGGATGCGACGCAGGCGCGCAGTTACCTCGCGCACGGCGGCTACGAGTTCGACGGGCGGCCGATCTCGCCGCTCGACCCGGACGAGATCCGCGCACACGCTGAGGACATGAAGGCGCACGGCATCCGCTCGGTCGCCATCTCGTCGGTCTTCAGCCCCGTCAACCACGACCTCGAGGTGCGGGCGGCGGAGATCGTCGCCGAGGTGCTGGGTGAGGATGCCGCCATCTCGCTGTCACACGAGATCGGACGCATCGGCCTGCTGGAGCGCGAGAACGCGACGATCATCAACGCGGCACTGCGCGAACTCGCATCCGAGATCGTCGACGGGCTCACCTCGGCCGTGCGCGCGCAGGGCATCGAGGCGCCGATCTTCCTCAGCCAGAACGACGGCACGCTCATGGACGAGGAGTACGTGCGCCGTTACCCGGTCGCCACGTTCGCGTCGGGCCCGACCAACTCGATGCGCGGTGCCGCGGCGACCAGCGGGCTCGACGACTGCGCCGTGATCGACGTGGGGGGCACGACCGCCGACATCGGCCTGCTGATCAACGGATTCCCGCGGGAGACGGCGAACGAGGTCAAGGTCGCCGGCATCCGCACGAACTTCCGGATGCCCGACGTGCTCTCGCTCGGCATCGGCGGCGGCAGCATCGTCGACGAGGAGACCGCCGAGGTCGGGCCGGCGTCGGTCGGATACAAGCTCACCACGGAGGCATTGGTCTTCGGCGGTTCGACCCTGACCGCCACCGACATCGCAGTGGCTGCCGGGCGTGCGCAGGTCGGCGATGCCAGCAAGGTCGCCCACCTCGACCCCGCGTTCGTGGAGCGGGTGCTGGCCCGCATCGCCGAGCGCGTGTCCGAGGCCGTCGACCGCATGCGCACCTCGCCCGAACCCATCGCGGTGGTCGCGGTCGGCGGCGGATCCATCCTTCTCCCCGACGAGCTGCCCCTGTTCGGCAGGGTGCACCGCCCCGAGAACTACGCGGTCGCGAACGCGATCGGCGCATCGATCGCGCAGGTCGGCGGCGAGATCGACAAGGTCTACGCGATCGAGCCCGGGCGTCGTGAGGAGACTCTGGCCGAGGTGCGTGCAGAGGCCGTGGACAAGGCGATCGCGGCGGGCGCCAAGCCCTCGACCGTGTCGATCATCGACTTCGACGAGGTGCCGATCCCGTACCTCCCCGGCAACGCGACGCGCATCCGCGTCAAGGCGGTCGGCGACCTCGACATGGGGGCGTGACATGAGCTGGATCATCACTCCCGCGCACATCGACGGTCTCGCCCGCGGTGCCGCGGTGCTCGGCACCGGCGGCGGAGGAGACCCCTACATCGGCGCACTCCTCGCCCGGCAGGCGCTGACCGCCGGAGACGTCACGGTCGTCAGCCTGGACGAGCTTCCTGACGACGCCTTGGTGCTGACCGTCGCGATGATGGGTGCCCCGACCGTCATGGTCGAGAAGCTGCCGAGCCTCGACGAGGTCATCGAGCCGGTCAAGGCGCTGGGCATCCACCTGGGCCGCCCGGTCACGCACATCGCCTGCGCAGAGGTCGGCGGAGTCAACTCGACCATTCCGATCGCCGCCGCCGCCGCGCTCGGGCTGCCCCTGCTCGACGCCGACGGCATGGGGCGAGCATTCCCCGAACTGCAGATGGTGCTCCCGACCCTGTACGGCGTGACCGCCTCACCCCTCGCCTTCAGTGACGAGAAGGGCAACACCGGTGTGCTGCAGACCGCCGACAACTCCTGGACCGAGCGCATCGCCCGGGTCGCGTGCGTCGAGATGGGCTGCTCGGTCATGATCTCCGGCTTCTCGATGTCCGGCTCCGCCGCGCGCGAGTCGCTCGTCTCCGGCTCCCTGTCCCGCTGCATCGAGATCGGGCAGCAGATCGCCACCGCGCGCGACGCGAAGACCGACCCGGTCGACGCGGTCGTCGCGCTGCTGGGCGGACGTGAGCTGTTCGACGGCAAGGTCGTCGACGTGCACCGGGCCACCACGACGGGCTTCGCGCGCGGACGTGCCCGCATCGACGGCGAGGGTGGGACGACGCTGACCCTGCAGTTCCAGAACGAGCATCTGGTGGCCGAGGCCGATGGTGCGGTCCTCGCGACCACGCCCGACCTGATCATGGTGCTCGACGGCGAATCAGGCGAGCCGATCACCACGGAAGGCCTGCGCTACGGACAGCGGGTGCGGGTCATCGCCGCTCCCGCCGACGAACGCTGGCACTCCGCGGCGGCGCTCGCGATGGTCGGCCCCGGCTACTTCGGCTACGACATGCCGGCGCACCGCTTCGACGGCAGCATCTCCGCTCCCGTGGCGACCGAGGCCGCGGCATGAGCTGGCAGCTCACCGCCGCCGACCTCCCCGACCTCGCCCGCGGCGCGACCCTGCTCGGCACCGGCGGGGGCGGCGACCCGTACATCGGCAAGATGCTGGTCGAGCGGGTGCTGGGGGACGGGAGCATCACGATCCTCGACCCCGACGAGCTCGCGGACGACCTGTTCGTGATCCCGACAGCGCAGATGGGCGCGCCCACCGTGATGGTCGAGAAGATCCCCGCCGGCACCGAGCCCACCCTCGCCCTGCGCACCCTCGAAGAGCACCTCGGGCGGAAGGCCGACGCCACGATGCCGATCGAGTGCGGCGGCATCAACTCGATGATCCCCCTCATCGTGGCTGCCGAGACCGGGCTTCCGGTGGTGGACGCCGACGGCATGGGCCGTGCCTTCCCCGAGCTGTCGATGGAGACCTTCGCGGTGTACGGCGTGCACGGGTCACCGCTCGCGCTCGCCGGAGAACGCGGCGAGAAGGTCGTGATCGACACGGGAGACGACGACCGGCAGATGGAATGGCTCGCCCGCGGCATCACGATCCGTCTCGGCGGCGTCGGCCACATCGCGGAGTATGCCATGACCGGTGCCGACGTGCGACGCACGGCCGTTCCCCGCACGATCTCCATGGCGCTCGCGCTGGGACGCGCCATCCGGCGCGCTCGGGAAGAGCACCGCTCGCCGTTCGAGGCGATCGCACAGACGCTCTCGACCACGCTGTACCCGCACCTCCGCGAGCTCTGCGTGGGCAAGGTCATCGACGTCGAACGGCGCACGACCGAGGGCTTCGCGAAGGGCCGCGCCGTGATCGCCCCGCTCGGTGCCGACGAGGGCGACACCTTCGAGATCGCGTTCCAGAACGAGAACCTCGTCGCCCACCGCCGAGGCGTGCTCATGGCGATCGTGCCGGATCTGATCTGCGTGGTCGACCATGAGACCGCCGAGCCGATCACCACCGAAGGGCTCCGCTACGGGCAGCGCGTGCGGGTGTTGGGCATCTCCACTCCGGAGATGATGCGCACCCCCGACGCGCTCGCCGCCTTCGGGCCGTCCGCGTTCGGGCTGACCGAGGCGTTCGTCCCGGTCGAGGAGCTGGCCGCGCCATAGGCTGGTTCCCATGGAGCTCGCGCGGGACGACCTGGAGGCGCTCGCCCGCGGGTACGCGCTGCTCGGGTCGGGCGGCGGCGGCGCGACGACGATGCTGGAGCTCATGCTAGGGAGCGCCGATCAGTGGCCGATCGACGTCGCCCCGGTCGCCTCGCTCGACCCGACGACCCCGTGCCTCGGTGTCGCCTTCGTCGGGTCGACCATGCTGCTGGGGGAGCGGATGCCGGGGGCGGAACCGTTCGCTGCCCTGCTCGCCGCCGTCGAGCGATGGCTGGGGCATCCCGTTCCCGCTGTCTGCTCGCTGGAGGGCGGCGGCATGAACGGGCTCTCCCCGCTGACGCTCGCCGCCACGCACACGGTCATCGATGCCGACTGCACGGGCCGCGCCGTGCCGGGGCTCGACCAGATGTCGCTGTTCGTCGACCGCGTGCCGGGTCTGGTGTTCGCGTGCGAGACGGGCGCCGGCGGCGTCGCGCTGGTCGAGGCCACCAGGGCGATCGACGCGGAGCGGGTCGTGCGCTCCGCGGTGATCCAGGCGGGCGGGGTCGGATGCGTCGTGCTGGCCGGGTTCACGGTCGGCGACCTCCGCGAGCATGCGATCGAAGGACACCTCGCCCGGGCGCTCGAACTGGGACGTGCCTTCCTGGCTTCGGCTGCGGCACCGCTGCCGGTGCTCGCACAGGCGCTCGGCGGTGAACTGCTCGCCGAGGGGCGGATCGCGTCGGTGACGACCTCCACGGCCGACGCGCACGTGAACGCTGTCGAGATCGCGGGACAGGATGGTTCGGTGCACCGCGTGATCACGAGATCCGAGACGCTGGCTGTGCTCACGGACGGGCGGCTCATGGCCTCGGCGCCGACCATCATCGTGGTGGTCGATGCGGTGTCCCGCGAGATCCTCGAGGTGACCGACCTGGGACTCGCCCGGAACGTGGCGGTCATCGCACTGCCCGCCCCGGAGTGGTGGAACGCCCGCCCCGAGCGACGCGCACGCGTCGTACCGTCCGCCTACGGGCTCGACGATCTGGACGCCGCATGAGCGAGCGGCTGCCCCTGAGCGCACTCCTCGCCCACGCCGAGAACGGCGGCCTGCACCTGGTCGCCGGTCCCGCGGACGTCGGATGGGAGGGGGTGACGATCGAGGCCGGCGAGAGCGACCTGCCGACCGACGGCGACGGACGCCTCGCGATCCTCACCACCGGTGCGCCACCGACGACCTGGCAGCAGGACGCGATGCTCCGGCGGGTCCGCGACCGCGGGTTCACGGGCCTCGCGCTGCCCGGTGCCGGCGCTGTCGACGCGGGTGCGTTCCGGCTCGCCGACCGCATCGGTCTGACGCTGCTCGACGTGACGCGTCCTGTCCAGCTGGCGAAGGCGTGCTGGATGCTCATCGAGGCGCGCGATGCGCTGACCCTCAATCGCGTGCGCAAGGTGGCACAGTCGTTCGAGTACGCCGCCGACGATCTCGGCGATCTGCTCGGACACCTCGCGGCGAACCTCGGTGCTGGCGTCGCCCTCGTCGACGCCAGCGGAGTGCTCCAAGAGGCGGGCGGGCACCTGACTCCGGAACTGCACGCGGCGATCGGATTCGAGTCGTGGATCGACGGCGCCCGCGTGGGAGAGGGGGCGGCCGCCTCCGTGCGCGTCGACAGCCCCGGGCGCAGCGGTCTGCGTCTCGTGCTCTTCGGTCAGGGGCTCGGCGAGGCGCAGCTGCAGTCGCTCACGGTGGCCGCCGAGGTTGCGATGCCAGCCGTGGCCGCGCGGATCCTCATCGACGAGGTCGCGGCGGTCAACGATGTCGCCGCGTCCTCCGGACTGCTCCGGGATTTCATCGACCTGCGCGGTGCCGCCGACGCCGAGGTGGCGCGGCGGATGGCGGAGCGCGGGTGGCGGACGGGTGGGCATCACATCGGCTTCCGCATGGTCGCCCGTGGCCGGGTCGACCCCTTCTCGCTCCTGCGCTCGATCAGCGGTGGCCTGGTCGCGATCGATGCCGAGGCACACGCGACGACGGCGGGACGGGGCATCAGCGGGTGGCTGTCGTTCCCCGAGGCGCCGGGTCCGGATCACGTCGAACGGGCGGTCGCGGCGCTGCGCGAGCTGCATCTCGGCGCGATGCGGGACTTCGCGATCGCGACCGGCGTCGGCTCGCTGCAGGGCGGGGCCGAGGGATTGGCGACGACGCTCGATGAAGCGGGCGACGCCGCACGCATCGCCGCCGCCCGATCCGCCACCGGGTGGTTCGTGCGTGTCGACAGCCTCGGCTTGGAACAGCTCCTGCTCGCATGGACGGGCAACGACACGTTCGTGCCAGCTGCGGAGTCCCTGCTCGCTCCGCTGCAGGAGGGCGGAGGGGAGCTCCTCACCACGCTGTCGGCGTACCTCGATCACGAGTCAGGGATCGCCGCGACCGCGACCGCACTCGGCCTCCACCGCAACACGGTCGCCGTGCGCATCCGCCGCGTGCAGGAGCTGCTCGGCATCGACATGAGCGATCCCGAGGCTCGACTCGCGCTGCATCTCGCGTGTCGCGCCGTGCTGCCCCGCTGATTCGCGGGCGCGTCACTCCGGGTCGCCGTGCAGCATCCAGGCGATACCGAACCGGTCGACGAGCATGCCGAACGTCCCGCCCCACGGGGGAACGTCGAGCGGCATGGTCACGGTCGCTCCCTGGGACAGCTTGTCCCATGCGGCCTGCGTGGCCTGCTGGGTGTTGCCGCTGAGCGACACCGATATCCCCTGTGGCTTCTCGTAGGTCATGCCGTCCGGGGTGTCCGATGCCATCAGCACGAGCCCTTCCGGTGTGGTCAGCTGCGCGTGCATGACGAGGTTCTTCTGGCTCGGATCCTGCACCATGTCGGGAAAGTCGCCGAACACGCTGATGTCGAGCTCGCCGCCGAGGACGCTCTGATAGAACTCCATCGCTTCGCGGGCTTCGGTGCGGAAGGAGAGATAGGGGTTGAGTGCAGGCATGAGGACTCCGTGATCGTGTGGACGGTGTCGCGGCCGGCACCGCTGACGCTCAGTCTGCGCCGTGCGACGGGTGCCCGCAAGAGGGGCAGCGGCCTCAGGCCGGGAGCGCTCGGACTGCGGCGGTGAGCACCTGCGGGACGGTGGGCACTCCTACCGCACGGAACACCTCGGCGCCGCTCGCATCGCGGATGATCACGGTGGGCGTGGCATCGATGTCGAGCATCTCGGCAGCATCCGGATCCTGTGCCACGTCGATCTCGGTGAGGGTGGCATCCGGGAGCCATCGCGCGGCGTCGGCGAGCACCGCGCGGGTGCGCGCGCACGCGCCGCAGAACGACGACGACACCAGGGTCAGCTCCACGCGCACCTCCTCGGATCCATCACGTTCCCCGAGAGACAACCATCCCCGGGGTCGACGTGTTCCCCCGGGGTCAGCCGCGGTCGAGCCCGAACGTGTGCTTCACCAGGGCCTGCACGTCGCGATCGAGCCCGTCGATGCGGGAGTCGACCGCGTCGATCCGGGTGTTCACCGCGTCGAATCGTGCATCCACGGCCTCGAACCGGTGGATCATCTCGCGCCGCAGTCCGCCGACTTCGGTCTCCACCGCACCGATCCTGGCGTGGACGCCCTCGATCTGAGCGTGGACGCCCACGATCTTGGCACCCACCCCGCCGATCTCGGTCCTCACTCCACCGATCTTGGCCTCCACACCGCCGATCTCGGCGCGGAGCACGCGGACAAAGAGCGTCGAGACGATGGTGAGAGTGCCGAGCATCATGGCCATGGAGGAGGCGATCATCGTCCAGGTCTGTGCTTCGGTCACACTGATCACACTCTCATTCTCGTCGGATGATTCCATCCTGCCAAGGGCACGAGGCCGCGTGCGGCGAATGGGGATGACCCCAATTCAGAGGTGTCTGTGGAGGAGGAGAGTGCACTGCTACCGGGTCGAGAGCCACTCCGTGAAGGTCTGTGTCCCGAGGTCGGCGTCGGGGCCGGGGAGTGCGAGACCTGCCCGCATCCCAGCCATCTGCGGCCCCGGCACGTTCACCGCGGGAACCCATCCGCGGTAGCCCTCGCGGCGCGCGAACGCTCGGACCATGTCGGCCAGCTGCTCCTCGCGCGGGCCGGCCAGATCGCGCACGCGCCCCTGCGGTTCGCTCGCGGCGAGGTCGGCCAGCCGTGCTCCGATCTCGCGCGCCGCCACCGGCTGGGTGCGCGCGTTCGGGGCGACGTGCAACGGACCGAGCTTCGCGCGCTCGAACATCTGCCCCGCGAACTCGTGGAACTGCGTCGCCCGCAGGATCGTCCACGGCACTCTCGAGGCCTCGATCACCTTCTCCTGCGCGATCTTGCCCGCGTAGTAGTCGTAGGGGATGCGGTCGATACCCACGATCGACAACAGCACGACGTGCGCGACTCCCGCATCCGCTGCCGCGGCGATGAGATTCCCTGTCGCCGCCGTGAAGAACTCGATCGCCGTACTCGCCTTGAGAGTCTCCACGCTCGCGACATCGATCACGGCGTCCACGCCCTCGAGTGCCGCGTCCAGCCCCCGAGCGGTCACCAGGTCGACGCCCTGGGATCGACTGAGCACGACGACATCGTTCCCGGCCGCTCGCACGGCCTCGACCGTGTGCCGGCCGACGACTCCCGTTCCCCCTGCGACTGCGATTCTCATGCGTGCTCCCTCGTCTCGGTTCATCCTTCTCCTTCTTCGACGACGGAGGGCACCGAAACGTGAGGTCCGGCGCGACACCGATGCGAACGGGTGCGCGATCGGGGTGGAGGATGGAGGCGATGGATGACCTCGATGTGCGGGAAGCCGAACGGCGCTCGCTGCTCGCCCTCGCTTACCGCATGCTCGGCACCGTTGCCGATGCCGAAGACGCGGTGCAGGAGACGTACGTGCGGTGGTATCGGATGCCCCAGCATGAGCGGGCCGACATCCTGAACCCGGCTGCATGGCTGACCCGCGTCGCCGGACGCATCTGTCTGGACATGCTGGGGTCGGCGCGGGCCCGCCGCGAGCACTACGTCGGACCGTGGCTCCCGGAGCCTCTGCCGCGCGACTCGCCCTTCGCCGCCTCGGCGTCCCTGGATCCGCTCGATCGGGTGACCCTCGACGACACGGTCGGCATGGCGCTCCTGGTGGTGCTGGAATCGCTGACCCCCGCCGAACGCGTGGCGTTCGTGCTGCACGATGTCTTCGGCGTGCCGTTCGCCGAGATCGCCGAGACGGTCGGCCGGAGTCCGGAGGCGGTTCGACAGCTCGCCTCGCAGGGTCGCCGCCGCACGCGGGAACGACGGGCGGGCATCGCCAGTCGGGAGCAGCACGACGCGGTCGCGCGGGCGTTCCTCGACGCCGCGGCGACCGGTGAGCTCGACCGCCTGATCGCGCTTCTCGACCCCGATGTGGTGCTCGTCTCCGATGGCGGCGGGAAGAAGTCCGCCGCGCTGCGACCGGTCCGCGGGGCCGACCGCGTCGCCCGGTTCCTCCGGGGCATTGCCGACAAGAACCCGGACGCGCAGGTGACGCTGGTACCCGCCGCCGACGGTCTCGTCGTGCTCGCCACACTCGATGGCACGGCAGATGCCGTGTTCTCGTTCGTCGTGAGGGATGGGCGAATCGCCGAGGTCCTCGCCATGCGCAACCCGGAGAAGCTCACGCAATGGGGGTGATCGTGACGCTGGTTCGGCTGCGCTTGACCTTGTCCCGAGGGCAGAGAGCATCGTGAGACTGTGAGCCACCCCACCGACCTCCTCAGCATCGGCCCGTTCTCCGAGGCCGCGTTGCTCTCTCCCAAGGCCCTGCGCCTGTACGAGAAGCGCGGACTCCTGGTGCCGGCCGCGGTCGACCCCGACAACGGGTACCGCTTCTATCGGGTCGAGCAGGCGAGGGTGGGACGGCTCATCTCCCTGCTGCGCACGGCGGGCATGAGTCTCGATGCGATCCAGGAGGTGCTCGTGTCGTCCGATGGCGACGCGCTCGCCGTCTTGGATGCGTTCCAGGCGCAGGTCCGGTCGTCGGCAGCGTCGACCGCCACGCTCCTGGATCAGGCGCGCGGCCACTTCCGAGGATCCACCATGAACACCACCGCCCCCACCTCCACCATCCGACCAGAGCAATCCGTGCTGAGCACACTCGTGACGACCTACGTCGGCGACCTCGACCGGAGCATCCGCGACGCCTACGAGACGCTGTGCGCGGTCGCCGCCGAGCGAGGCCTCACCGTCACCGGCGATCCCTTCGGCATCTTCCACGCCCCGATCACGCCGGAGAGCGACGGACCGATCGAGGTGTGTCTTCCGGTCGATCGCATCGTCGGAGGCACACCCGACGCCATCCGCAGTCAGCGGCTGACCGGCGGTGCCGTCGTGGAAGTGCTCGTCGAGGGCGAGGACACCGCCTTCCCCGCGATCCTGGCCGCGTATGACCGCGGGTGCGAATGGATCGACGACCGCGGCGCGACCAGGGTGGGTCCTCCCCGCGAGATCTGGCACGTGCTCCCGTGGGACGAGGGGCAGCCTGCGCGGATGACGGTGGTGTGGCCGTACGCCTAGCCATGCGACCCGGGCCGAGGCTCCTCCGTTCGGTACGATGACGACTGTGACCCCCACGACCGTGCGCCCCGGCATCGCCGAGCGGCTTTCGCAGATGATTCGCATCCCGACGGTATCCGCCGAGCTCGACGAGCGTGGGCCCGCGCCGTTCGAGGAGTTCGTGGCGCTGATCGTCGAGCTCTACCCTTTGGTGCACGAGAAGCTGCGACTCGAACGTCACACCGACTTCGGGCTGCTGTTCCACTGGGCGGGGAGTGGTCAGGCATCCGATGGGCCGGTCGTGCTGATGGCGCACTACGACGTCGTGCCCGTCGACGAGAGCGATGCCTGGACGCACCCGCCGTTCGCCGGAGTGATCGCCGACGGCTCGGTGTACGGGCGCGGTGCGCTCGACGACAAGGGGCCGCTGATCGTGGTGCTCGAGGCTGTCGAGAATCTGCTCGCCGACGGATTCGTTCCCCCGCGCGACGTGTACCTCTCGTTCGGTGGGAACGAGGAGACGTACGGGAAGGCGGCCGAGGAGATCGCCCGGGTGCTGGGTGCCCGCGGCGTCGTGCCGTGGCTCGTCGTCGACGAGGGAGGCGCTGTGGTCGACGCGCCGCTTCCGTTCGTACCCGGCCGCGCCGCGATGATCGGCGTCGGCGAGAAGGGCGTCATGACGCTGAAGCTGTCGGCGCGCGGCGACGGCGGTCATGCCTCGGCGCCGCCGTCGCTCACCGCCGTGCGACGCATCGCGCGGGCGGTCGACCGTCTCGGCCCGACGTCCTTCCGGCCTCGCGCCTCGAAGGCGATCCTGCGGATGCTGTCGCAGCTCGCCGCGCAGACGCCGGGTCCGGCTCGCCACCTGTTGCGGCTGCTGGGCTCGGCGCCGCTGTTGACCGCGCAGGTCTTCGCGGCGCTCGGCGGCGAGCCGGCGGCGTTGGTGCGCACGACGGTCGCGCCCACGATGCAGTCCGGCGGCACGGCGGCGAATGTGCTGCCGTCGCAGGCGTCCGCGACCGTCAACATCCGGATCGCGCTGGGGGAGACGACGCAGCGGACTGTGTTCCGGGTGCGCCGTCGCATCCGCGATCCACTCGTCACCGTCGAGGTCGTTGAGGCCAGCGAACCGTCGCCGGAGTCGCCGACCGACAACGCCCAGTTCGCCCTGCTCGCCGAGGCGCTCGCCGTGTCGCACCCCGGTGTGCCCGCGGTCCCCTACGTGATGATGGCGGCGACCGACTCGCGCCACTTCCACCGCTTCTCGCCGGCGGTGTACCGTTTCGCTCCGCTGGACATGTCGAACGCCCAGCGGGCATCGATCCATGGTGTCGACGAGAGCGTCGAGATCGCCGCGCTGGAGCGTGGGGAGCGATTCCATCGCACCCTCCTCGAACGGCTAGGGTGATCTCACCCGTCTCCCGCTTCGTGGGGGAGAGACCGCACGAGAAGCAGGAGACGCGATGACGCGCACCCGCACACTGGGCACCCTCGCCGTCGTCGTCGGCTTCCTCGCCTTCGTCGAGTTCACGAGCGGCGTGCTCCAGGGCTACTACACGCCGATGCTCAGCGACATCGCCCGCCACCTGGGCATCCACGACGCCGATGTGAACTGGCTCGAGGGCACGCAGCTGATGCTCTCGGCCCTCGTCGTGCCGGCTTTCGCGAAGCTCGGCGACATGGTCGGTCACAAGCGGATGCTGCTCATCTCCACCGCCGTCACCGCGGCGGCGGCCCTGGTGCTGCCGTTCACCGACTCCTTCCCGGTGTTTCTCGCGGCGTGGGCGCTGATGGGCTTCTACGTGGTCTGGCTCCCGCTCGAGATCGCACTGATCTGGTCGCGCTCGCGACGGATGGAGGGGCGGTCGTCGATCACGGCCAAGGCCGCCGGTCTCCTGGTCGCCGCCTTGGAGGGTGGCGCGATCATCGGCGCCCTCGTCGGTGGCGCGCTCATCGACGTGCTGCCGCTGACGATCGTGCTGCTGGTCCCGGCCGTGCTCATCGTGGTGTGCTTCTTCGTGATCCTGTTCGGGGTCAAGGAGTCGCCCGAGCCGACCGGCGGCATCTTCGACACGGTCGGTCTCGTGCTGATCTCGCTGGCGCTGGTCTGCTTCACCGGTGGGCTCAGCCTGCTGCGCCTCGAGGGTGGTCTGGTGAACCCGTGGTCCTGGGCGGTCGTGGTCCTCGGTGTGCTGCTCGTGATCCCGTTCGTGCTCTGGGAGCTGCGCTGCGCGGATCCGCTCATCGATGTGCGCATGTTCCGCTCGCCCGCACTCGGTCCCGTCTTCCTCACCGCCGGACTCTTCGGCGTCAGTGTGCTCGGTGCGCAGGCTCCCCTGTCGACGTTCGCCCGCACCGATCCGTCGGTGTACGGCTACGGCCTGGGCACCACCGGGTTCGCCACCTCGCTGATCATCGGCGTCTATCTGATCGCCATGATCACGGGTGCGCTCCTGTTCCCGACGGTCGCCCGGTGGGTCACGCCGCGAGTGACGTTGATGGGGGCCTCCGTGCTCGTCGGCATCGGGTTCCTGCTGTTCCTGCCGTTCCACGACGCGTACACGCAGGTCATCACGAACATGGTGATCGTGGGGCTCGGGTCGGGTGCACTGGTCGCGGCCCTGCCGGCCGCTGCGGCTTCGGCCGCTCCTTCGACGCAGACCGGTGTCGCGACGGGACTCACGAACTCCGTGAAGACGGTCGGGGGTGCGATCGCTTCGTGCGTGTTCGGCATCGCCTTGTTGCACGGTGTGACGAGCGCGGCCGGTGGCGCCGAGGGAACGGCGGGCTCGCTCGCCGGCTACTTCACGGTGTGGATCGTCTGCGGTGTGACGGCACTCGCTGCGGCCGTGATCCTCGTGTTCGTCCCGAAGACCGCGTTCACCGACCGGTCGGTCGAGACGGAGGCCGCGCCGGCGATCTGACGCGTGGGCGATCGCCTCACGAGTCGCGCTCGAGGCCGAAGGTCCGCGTCACGAGCGCCTGCACGCCGCGGTCGAGGCCGTCGATGCGGTGGTTCATGGTGTCGAATCGGGCGTTCATCTCACCGCGGAGTCCGCCGATCTCACCGCGGAGTCCGTTCATCTCGCCCCGGAGTCCGCCGATCTCACCGTCGATGCGCGCGTTGACCGCGTCGAAGCGTCCGTTCATCTCGCCCCGGAGTCCGCCGATCTCACTGCGCAGGACACGGACGAACATCGTGGAAATCACGGTCAGCGTTCCGAACATCAGGGCCGTGAACGCGCCGATCATCGTCCAGATCTGTGCCGTGTCCACGTGTTCCATCTCCTCATCGTCGCATCGGAGCCCTCAGCCTGCCAGCATCCTGGTTCCGCCTCGGACCTTGCCCGCGGGGTCGGTGGAATGGGATCGCTCACGCCCCGGTGTGGAGGAACGCTCGCGCGAATCGGAGTCCGGGCGGCGATCTCTCGCCGCCCGGACTCTGCTCAGTCGCCCTTCACGTTGACGAGCTGTCGCAGCGTGTGCCGGATGGACACGAGGCTCGCGGCATCCGCCATCACCTGGTCGATCGGCTTGTACGCCTGCGGGATCTCGTCGATGAAGGCGTCCGTGTCACGGAACTCGATGCCCGACATCGCCGCCCGCAGCTGGTCGTGCGTGAAAGTGCGTCGTGCGGCAGACCGAGAGTACTCCCGTCCGGCACCGTGCGGGGAGGAGTTCAGCGACTGCGGGTCGCCGAGTCCCTCCACCACGTACGAGGCGGTGCCCATCGAGCCGGGGATGAGTCCCGGTCGTCCGGCGTCGGCCTGGATGGCACCCTTCCGCGATACCCACACCTGCTTGCCGTAGTGCTTCTCGGATTCGGTGAAGTTGTGGTGGCAGTTGATGCGCTCCTGCTCGTCGACCGTGGTGCCGAGGAACTCGGACACCTGCCGTGCGACCCGGTCCATCATCTCCTCCCGGTTCAGCAGGGCGAAGTGCTGGGCCCACCGCAGTTCCCGGATGTACCGGGTGAATTCCGGAGTGCCCTCGACCAGGTAGGCCAGGTCGGGGTCGGGGAGGTCGATCCACCACTGCGTGCACAGCCGCTGAGCAACCGCGATGTGGTGACCCGCGATCCTGTTGCCGACGCCCCGGGAGCCCGAGTGCAGGAACAGCCAGACCCGGTCGAGCTCGTCGACCGACACCTCGATGAAGTGGTTGCCCGAGCCGAGCGTGCCCAGCTGCAGGCGCCAGTTCCCGGCGTACTGCGCAGGGTCGAACCCGTTCTTCTCGGCCAGCGCCTCGAGCGCGGCGATCCGCGGCTCGGCCGTCGTGACGACCTTGCGGTTGTACCGTCCTGCGGACAGCGGGATCGCCCGTTCGATCTGGCCCCGGAGGTCGGCGAGGTCGCGGCCGTCGAGGTCCCCCTTCGTGAACTGGGTGCGGACGGCGATCATGCCGCAGCCGATGTCGACACCGACGGCGGCGGGGATGATCGCGCCGAGCGTGGGGATGACGGAGCCGACCGTCGCCCCCTTGCCGAGGTGTGCATCCGGCATCAGTGCCAGGTGCGGGTGGATGAACGGCATGCGTGCGGTGGTGTGCGCCTGCGCGAGTGTCTTCTCGTCGATCAGCGATGCCCACGACAGCAGCCGTGCGGAGAGCCTCTCCATGATTCCTTTCCTTGTGATGGTGTCCAGTCACAGGTGCGGGTGCTCATGAAAAAAGCCCCGGACCTGTCGGTACGGGGCGTGGCGAGAGCGGATGCTGTCACACGGCGCGTGCCGGAGGGTACGACTCGTAGCGGTCATTGCGCTTCTGCTGAAACTGCAATGCCGCTCCGATGGGAAGGTTCCGCTGCGCGGTCATCCGTCGTCTCCTCGGCTGAAATGCTGCGCCGATCGGCACAGCTTTACGACCTTAGGGTGCGACACGCCCGGGAGTCAAGCCGCCTCGCGGGGCGGGTTGTACATGAACTCGACGCGGATGCCGTCGGCGTCCTCGACAAACGAGGCGTAGTAGCGCGCGGAGTACCGCGGGTACTCCTTGGGGTCGCGGACGGCGGTCCACCCGGCGTCCATCGCCACCGCGTGCAGGCGGTCGACCTCGTCGCGGGTGGGCACGGCGAAGGCGATGTGCTGCCAGCCGATGCGTCCGTGCCGGTGCGGGGCCGACTCCTCGTCCCACGTGTAGAGGATGATCTCGGTCTCGTCGCCGTTGTTCCAGGAGATCGAGTGGTCGTTCTCGCCGCCGCTCTGGTAGCCCAAAGCTGTCAGCACGGGGTGGAACTGCGCGCGGCTGCGCTCGAGGTCGTCGACGGTGATGCCCAGGTGATCGAGGAGTGCCATGCGGTCAGTCTTCCAGGGGCCGCCGACGTCGCACTAGTGCGGCGCGTGGTACTCGGCCTCGCCGCGTTTCCAGTAGCCCTTCACGACGGCGTTCGCGGTGTCGACGCCCCAGCGTTCGAGCAGTGCGCGGCCGGGCTTGACGATCGCCTGCTCGGCGGCGATGAAGACGAACGGATCGACGCCCACGGCATCTTCGGCAGTCAGGTCGTCGAGGAACGCGATGAGGGAGGAGCCGGAGGGGGCATCGCCGCGGTGCAGCCACTCGATCTCAACCGGCGCCTCGATGTCGAACTCCCGGCCCTCGTTCACGGTCTCGATCACGATACGTGCCGGGGTGCCCTCGGGGATCAGCGCCGCGAAACGACGGATCGCGGGGATGGCCGTCTCGTCGCCGACCAGCAGCCACGACCCGGGTTCGCCCTCCAGCACCGCCGATCCGCGGGGGCCGCCCACCCCGATCGGGGAGCCGAGCGGGGCGGTCGCGGCCCAGGGTGCGGCGATGCCCTGGTCGCCGTGCACGGCGAACTCGACGTCGAGCCAGTCGTCGCCCCAGGCGAGCGGCGTGTACTCGCGGCTCGGGGAGGCGCGCAGCTCCTCGACGGACTCCGTGGGCCCGACGGGGAAGAACAACCGCATGTGGTCGTCGGAGCCGGGGGAATCGAAGCCGGCCAGGTCGGTGCCGCTCAGCCGCACGCGCACGAAATCGGGGGCGAGCCACTCCCGCGCGGTGAGCGTGACATTGCGGAAGCGCAGCTCGAGGCCGCGACGTTCGAGGGAGAAGCCGGATTTCGTATCGCTCATAAAGTAAGGCTAACCTAAACTGGCCGAGGTGAGGGCATCCTCACTCCGGCAGCCCGGCGCCCTTGTGTGCGCGACCATTCCGCAGAACAGGAGTCTCTCCATGTCCGTGCCCAGAACCCTCACCGCCACGAGCGCAGCGCTCGTCGGCCTGCTCGCCCTCGCCGGCTGCGCCTCCGGCGCCACGGCGGAACCGGACAAGACCGAACCCGCCGCCGCCACCGTCACGATCGAGGACAACACCGGCACGAAGGAGATCGCGACCCCTCCCACGTCCGTCGTCGCGCTCGACAACCGCACCTTCCAGACGCTCTCCGACTGGGGTGTCGAGCTCTCCGCCGGCGCCGTCGCCCTCATGCCGGACACCGTGTCGTACGTGAAGGACGACTCCATCGTCGACATCGGACTGCACAGCGAGCCGAACCTCGAGGCCGTCGTCGCCGTCGAGCCCGACCTCATCATCAGCGGCCAGCGGTTCACCCAGCACAACACCGCCATCGCCGACCTCGTCCCCGACGCCACGATCATCGACCTCGAACCCCGTGAGGGTGAGCCCTTCGATGCCGAGCTGAAGCGCCAGGTCACCGCTCTCGGCGAGATCTTCGGCAAGCAGGACGAGGCGAAGAAGCTCGTCGACGACTTCGATGCCGCCGTCGAGCGAGCCAAGGCCGCCTACGACACCGCCGACACCGTCATGGCCGTGAACACCTCGGGCGGCGAGATCGGCTACCTCGCGCCGACCGTGGGTCGCTCGCTCGGACCGATCTACGACATCCTGGGCCTCACTCCGGCGCTCGAGGTCGATGACGCCACCGACGACCACCAGGGCGACGAGATCTCCGTCGAGGCGATCGCCGCGTCCAACCCCGACTGGATCCTCGTGCTCGACCGCGACGCCGTGTTCGCCGCGGACACCCCCGACTACGTGCAGGCCGCGGAGATCCTGGAGAGCTCGGAGGCGCTTGCCGGCGTCACCGCCGTGAAGGAGAAGCAGCTCGTCTACATGCCGACCGACACCTACCTCAACGAGGGCATCCAGACGTACACCACGTTCCTCAACGACCTCGCCGACGCCCTCGAGAAGAGCGCGAAGAACTGAAGGTCCGGCGGCGGCATCCGGGCGCACCGGGTGCCGCCGCTCCGTCATCATGGTCTCCACAGGTATCGCCTCGCCGCCTCGCCATGCCGGGCGGCTGTTCGACGTGAAGCTGCTCATCGGCGTGCTCGTCGTCGCCGTGCTCCTCGTCATCTCGCTGTTCACCGGGGTGTACGACATCGCCGGCGCCGAAGATGGCGCGCAGATGTTCCAGATCACGCGCATCCCCCGCACGATCGCTCTCGTGCTCGCCGGCGCCTCCATGGCGATGGCCGGGCTCGTGATGCAGCTGCTCACACAGAACCGTTTCGTCGAGCCGACCACCACCGGGACCACCGAGTGGGCAGGACTCGGACTGCTCGCCGTCATGATCCTCGTCCCGCAGCCGTCGCTCCCGCTGCGCATGGCCGGCGCCGTCCTCGCGGCGTTCGTCGGCACCATGGTCTTCTTCGCGTTCCTCCGTCGCGTCGCGCTCAAGTCGTCGCTGATCGTCCCGATCGTCGGCATCATGCTGGGAGCGGTCGTCGGCGCGCTCTCGACCTATCTCGCACTCGTCACCAACTCCCTCCAGATCATCGGGGTCTGGTTCGCGGGGAGCTTCACCTCGGTCATGCGCGGCCAGTACGAGATGCTGTGGATCGTCGCGCTCATCGGGGTGATCGTCTTCATCGTCGCCGACCGGTTGACCATCGCCGGCCTCGGCGAAGAAGTCGCCACGAACGTCGGGGTGAACTACAACCGCATCATCCTGCTCGGCACGGTGCTGATCGCCGTCACCACGGGCGTCGTCACGGTCGTCGTCGGCAACCTCCCCTTCCTCGGGCTCATCGTGCCGAACCTCGTGTCGATGGTGCGCGGTGACGACCTGCGCAGCAACCTGCCCTGGGTGTGCCTGCTCGGCATCGCGATCGTCACGGTGTGCGACATCATCGGGCGCACGATCATCATGCCGTTCGAGGTGCCGGTGTCGCTGATCCTCGGCGTCGTCGGCGCGGTGGTCTTCGTGCTCCTCCTGCTGAGGCAGCGTCGACGTGGCTAGTGGTGTGATGCACGGCGTCACGACCGCCGGCCCGATGCGCTCGGCGGGATCCTTCACGAGCCCGCGTGCACGACGCCGTTACCTGATCGTGCTCGGCCTCCTCCTCGTCCTCGCGGTCGGCGCGGGCTTCGGCCTGCTCGCCTGGGGCAATCCGATGCCCGTCGGCTCGGCCGGGTTCTGGCGTATCGCCCAGCACCGCGCGACCGATGTCACGGTCATGGCGCTCGTCGCGGTCGCACAGGCGGTGGCCACCGTGAGCTTCCAGACGGTCACCAACAACCGCATCATCACACCGTCGATCATGGGCTTCGAGTCGCTGTACCGCGTGGTGCAGACCTCGACCGTGTACCTGTTCGGAGTCGCCGGGCTCGTGGCCATCCAGGGCATCGGCCAGTTCGCGATCCAGGTGGCGATCATGGTCGGTCTCGCGGTCGCGCTGTACGGATGGCTGCTCTCGGGGCGGTACGGCAACCTGCAGATCATGCTCCTCGTAGGCATCGTGATCGGCGGTGGACTCGGTGCTGTCGCGACGTTCATGCAGCGGCTGCTCACTCCCAGTGAGTTCGACGTGCTCGCCGCACGCCTCTTCGGCAACGTGTCGAACGCCGACGCCTCGTACCTCCCGCTGGCGATACCGCTCGTGGTCGCGGCATCCGCGCTGCTGTGGCTCCGCGCCCGTCGACTCAATCTGATGGCCCTCGGCCCCGACGCGGCGCGGTCGCTCGGGCTCGACCATCGCCGCGAGCTGTTCATCGTGTTGTTCCTCGTCGCCGTGCTCATGGCGACCTCGACCGCACTGGTCGGCCCGATGACGTTCCTCGGGTTCCTGGTGGCGACGCTCGCCTACCAGTTCGCGGACACGCACGATCATCGGCTGATCTTCCCGGTCGCGGTGCTCACCGCCTTCACGATCCTCGCCGGCGCGTACTTCGTGATGAGGAACGTCTTCTATGCGCAGGGCATGGTGTCGATCCTGATCGAGCTGGTCGGCGGCACCGTGTTCCTCATCGTCATCCTCAGAAAGGGCAGACTGTGATCGCACTCGACGGCGTCCGCCGGGACTACAGCAGCGAGGTCGCGATCGGCCCCGTCGACCTCGAGATCCCCGCCGGTGGCATCACCGCACTGATCGGCCCCAATGGCGCGGGCAAGTCGACACTTCTCACGATGATCGGGCGTCTGAGCGGCATGGACGCCGGCGCGATCGAGATCGCCGGACTCGACGTGGCCTCCACGAAGTCGAAGGACCTCGCGAAGGTGGTGTCGATCCTGCGCCAGGAGAACCATTTCGTCACGCGGCTCACGGTGCGCCAGTTGGTCGGCTTCGGGCGCTTCCCGCACTCGAAGGGGCGCCTGAACCGGGCGGATGAGGAGATCATCAGTCAGGCGATCGACTTCCTCGACCTCGGCGCGCTGGAGGGGCGCTATCTGGATGAGCTGTCCGGCGGCCAGCGCCAGCGCGCCTATGTCGCGATGGTGCTCGCGCAGGACACCGAGTTCGTGCTGCTGGACGAGCCGCTGAACAACCTCGACATGCGTCACGCGGTGCAGATGATGAAGCATCTGCGGAGGGCTGCGGAGGAGCTCGGACGCACGATCGTGATCGTGCTGCATGACATCAACTTCGCAGGGCATTACGCCGACCACATCTGCGCGATGAAGGACGGTGCGGTGGTCGAGTTCGGCTCGCCGGACGCGATCATGACCGACGACGTGCTCAGCCGGGTCTTCGATACCCCGGTGCGGGTGGTCGACGGGCCGTCGGGACCGCTCGCCGTGTACTACTGAGCCCTGCTGTCGGCCTGGTCCGGCTCAGAGCTCGATGCCGTGGTCCTCGTCGTTGACGCCGGCGTTGTTGCCCCGGCGTGATTCGTAGCCGAGGAACCAGCCCAGCCACACGATCGCCGCGAGCAGCACGCCGAGCCAGACGTTCTGGAAGATCAGTCCGATCACGACACCGACGATCAGCAGGCCGACGGTGATGGAGATGCGCAGCGCGAGACGGGACATGGCCTCAGCTTAGAGGGCGTGCTCAGCGGTCGCGATGGTTCTCCGGCGCGAGACGAGGGCCGCGACGCGGCTCCTGCACTCCGCTCGCACGGATCAATCGGATGACTCGCTGTCGCTGCCCCGCCCACGGCGCGAGGAGCTCGAGCATCCCGGCATCGTCGGTGCGCTTGCCGGTGAGCGCGAAGCCGACCTCATGGGCGAGGTGGTAGTCGCCGACGCTCACGGCATCCGTATCGCCGAGGGCACGGGCTCGTGTCTCCGCAGATGTCCAGGCGCCGACGCCCGGGAGGCTCGTGAGCACGCGGTCGCGATCGTCTCCGGTGATCGCCGTGTGCACGGCGCGGGCGATGCGGTCGCCGCGTTCGGCTGCACGCACGATGGTGCGCGATTGCGACGGCTCCACCCCGGCGCGATGCCACGCCCACGAGGGGATGCGGAGCCACTGCTCGGCGGTCGGTGTGACGAACATGGGCCGCGGAGTCGGCCCGGGGGCGCGCTCGCCGAAACGGGATACGAGCCAGCGCCATGCGCCGAACGCCTGCATGCCGGTGACCTTCTGCTCGATGATCGCGCCGGCGAGGGCGTCGAAGACCTCGTCGGTGCGGGTGAGCCGCAGTCCCGGGTGGCGTCGGGCGGAGTCGGCGACGAGCGGATGCCGCGAGGCGTCGAAGTCGGTGTGTTCGTCGCGCGCTCCGCACAGGGCGGGCACGCGTTCGAGGGCGGCGTCGGATCCGGGACCCCATGCCGTGGCTCTCACCTCACCACCGGTCATGCGCAGCGCGAGGGTCGCCGGCCCGAGCGGGGTGCGCATCGCCCGCCAGATGACGGCACCGTCGATCACGGTCGTCGGATCGGTGCCTCCGCGGCGCAGGATTCCGACCGTGCGGTGGAGATCGAGGTCGTGCAGGGGGCGGTACGCCATCTCCCTTGCAGCGCCCGCGCGGGCGGCATCGGCCGCGGCGGAGTGCGCTGTCAGGGTCATGCGCCCACCCTACGCGCAGGTCCTGACACGGACCTGCGGCCGCTCAGAAGCGGTCGGGCGAGGGGGTGCCGTGGCCGTAGCGGATGACGACGTCGGCGTGCCGGTCGAAGCGGTAGCCGATGCCGCGCACCGTGCGGACGATGTCCTCGTAGCGGCCGAGCTTCGCGCGCAGACGACGCACGTGCACGTCGATCGTGCGCTCGCCGGGCGTCTCGTCGTCCTGGGCCTGCCAGAGGGCCGAGACGAGTTCGCTGCGCTCGATGGTGCGGCCCTCGCGGAGCACGAGGTACTGCAGCAGCTCGAACTCCTTGTACGTGAATGCGGCGGACTCGCCGTCGATGAGAACGCGCTTGCGGGAGATGTCGACGGTCACGCCGCGGTCCGCGTCCACCGTGTCCTCTTCCGCGGCGGCCTTCGTGCGGGCGATCGCTCCCGGCTCCTGCAGGGCGAGGCGGACGACGTCGAGGTCGCGTCCACCGGACCCGTGCGGGGCGAGGGCGACCGTGGCATGCGTCTCGGCACCCGGCGCCAGCTCGGCGAGGGTGCGGCGCAGTGCGTCGACGAGAAGCGGGAGGCTGACGCCGGCTTCGGCTGCCTTGATCTCGTCGAGTCCGACGTAGAGGGCGAAGCCGCGCGGCGAGCGGACGGCGGGAAGGTCGGCTCCGGCGGTGGAGAGGGGCGCTGCGGTCTCCGGCTGCGTGCGGACGGCGGTGGCGGGACGCTCGAGAAGTGCGGTGTTCGACATGATGATGAAGTCCTCAGGACGTGAGCCCGAATCGAGCGGGGCTCTGATGCGTTGCATGAATGACCGGCGGAGCCGGGAAGCGAGCAAGGGTGGATGCTCGGAGACACCGTCCTCGCAGATGGCGAGGGATCAGGTCAGGCGGGGTGGCTGTTCGTTCAGCGACACATTCGGCAACACATGCCAACGCGACCGGGCATCATCATCCCGGCAGTCCTGTTCGCCTCCTGGGCGGACAAAGGGCTTGCGTTGGTGGTCATGGGGGGATTATGTCCGATCATGACCGCCCATGTCAAAACGCCCGGGCGCGTCGCGCAGGCGTAACGTGGACCGAATGACGATCTCGCACACCGTCGGCGGCTTCATCCTGACCGACGAGAAGGACGCGTCCCGGTACACGCTCATGCGCGACGGCAAGCTCGTGAGCGTGCTCGACTATCGGGACGACGGGCACACGATCGCCCTCACCAGGGCCTTCACGATCCCGACTTTCCGCGGGAACGGGTATGCGGGGAAGGTCGTCGAGGGTGCGGTGGCCGACATCGAGGAGCGCGGTGACCGCAAGGTCGACGCCGTGTGCTGGTACGTCTCGGACTGGTTCGCGGCTCACCCCGAGCACGCGCGTCTGCTGCGCACACGCTGACCTCTCCGCTGTATGACGTTCTGTTACGTGCCCGTCCTGCCAGGATGAGGTCATGAGACTCGCCGAAGCCCTCACCGCACGTGCCGATCTGCAGCGCCGCATCGAGCAGCTGCGGGCGCGCATCGTCGCGAACGCCCGGTACCAGGAGGGCGAGGAGCCGGCCGAGGACGCCGCGGCGCTGATCGTCGAGGCGGACTCAGCGCTGATCGAGCTGCGAGACCTGATCCGCCGCATCAATGCGACCAACTCCCGGCTGGTGCTCGGTGCGGACGGGACGATGACGGATGCTCTCGCGGCGCGGGACGTGCTGCGGCTGCGGCACTCGGTGCTGACGGATGCGGCTGCCGCGGCATCCGGTGCGAGCGACCAGTTCCTGCGGCAGATGCGGTCGGAGCTGCGTCACGTCTCGGCGCTCCCCGTCACGGACCTGCGGACGAGGGCGGATGCCGTCGCGCAGGAGCTGCGCGAGCTGGACAACCGGATCCAGCAGGCGAACTGGTCGAACGATCTGGAGGAGAGCGGGAGTCGGTAGTCGCGACGAGGCGGGCACAACCCCAAGCCGGAGGGGAAATTCCGGCTCCTGTTGGGCGGAGGGCAGCCCGGATATCGCATCGCGCAGCCCCGCACGCCGCACAGGTGACCGCGCACAGCGCACCACGCATCACCACGTGCCGATCGTCGAGACGAGGGTGGGTCAGGGGACCTTCCGCTCCTTCCTCCGGGTACCGTCCGGGCCCGCTGCGGCACGCCTCGGACGCAATGTCGGAGGGGGTTCGTACGGTGTGAACATGCGAATCCTGCACACCTCCGACTGGCACATCGGGAGGACGTTCCACGGCAACTCGACCATGGACGCCCTGACCGAGGTCCTCGGAGCGCTCACCGAGCAGGTTCGCCGGAACGACGTCGATGTGGTGATCGTCGCGGGCGACGTCTTCGACTCGGCGACCCCGTCGGCTGCCGCGTACACGCTGCTCGGAGACGCGCTGGTGTCCCTGCACGAGACGGGTGCGCGGGTCATCGTGACGAGTGGCAACCACGACTCCGCCGCGCGCCTCGGATTCCAGGCACGGCTGCTGCGCGACGGCATCCACGTGCTGACCGATCCGCTCGCGGTCGGCGTGCCTGTGACGGTGTCCGACACCGACGGTCCCGTGCACTTCTTCGGGATTCCGTACCTCGAGCCCGCGATCGTGCGCCAGCACTGGCCCGAGGGCGACAGCTCCGGGCGGCAGCTCCGCACGCAGGCGCAGACGATGGCGCACGCGATGGAGCTGGTGCGCGGGGGCATGGCCGCGCACGCCGGGCGTGCGGTCGCGATCGCGCACTGCTTCGCCGCCGGAGTCGACGCCACCGCCGGACTCGAGCGCGAGGTGCGTCAGGGCGGCCTCGACGTCGTGCCGTTGAGCGTCTTCGATGGGCCCGACTACGTGGCGCTCGGTCACATCCACGGTCGGCAGCAGCTCAGCGAACGCGTGCGCTACGCCGGTGCGCCCCTGCACTACAGCTTCGGCGAGCAGCACAAGCCGCGTGGCTCATGGCTCGTCGAACTCGATGCCGAGGGGCTCGCGACGGTCGAGTGGCTCGAGCTGCCGGTGCCCCGTCGGCTCGTCACGCTCACCGGGACACTCGCCGAGATCCTCTCCGCCGAGTCCGTCGCCGAGCACGCCGACGATTGGGTGTGCGCGATCTACACCGACGCTGTACCGCAGGCCGAGCCGATGCGTCGACTGCGCGAGGCCTACCCGCACTGCGCCATGGTCCAACACCAGCCCGAGACCGTCGCGGGGAGCGAAGACACCTCCTACGTGCAGCGCCTGCGTGCCGCGGTGACCGATGCCGACCGCATCGAGGCGTTCCTGGAGCACGTACGGGCCGGCCAGGGCGCGACCGCGGCCGAACAGGCGCTGATCCGCTCGGTGCTCGATGATCGCGTGCGCGCCGAGGCGCTCGTCTAGATGCGTCTTCATCGTCTGGAGGTCGAGGGGTTCGGCCCGTTCCGCGCGCGGCAGACCGTCGACTTCGATGCATTCGCCGACGACGGGATCTTCCTGATCGCCGGTCGCACGGGCGCAGGCAAGTCCAGCATCCTCGATGCCGTGTGCTTCGGGCTCTATGGCGGGGTCCCGCGGTACGACGGCGGCGAGAAACGGCTTCGCAGCGATCATTGCGAGCCGGACGACCCCTCCGAGGTGGTCGTGGAGTTCAGCACGCCTGCCGGGAGGTTCCGTGTGACGCGGTCGCCCGAGTATCTGCGGCCGGCCAAGCGCGGTGGCGGCATGACCAAGCAGGCGGCGGCCGTGGCGCTCGACGAGTGGACCGACGCGGGCTGGGTCGGACGTGCGGCCCGCGCGGTCGATGTCGGGAACGAGCTCGACGAGATCCTGCAGCTCACCCGCGAGCAGTTCCTCCAGGTGATCCTGCTCGCCCAGAATCGCTTCTCGGAGTTCCTGCTCGCCGGGAGCCGGGACCGTCAGGCGCTCCTGCGCAGACTGTTCGGGACTCAGCGTTTCGAAGATGTGCAGGCGCGGTTCGATGAGCGTCGTCGAGAGGCGGAGCAGGTGCTCGGCACCCGGCTCGCCACAGTGCGCGCACGGGCCGAGGAGGCGGAGCGACTCACGATCGCCGAAGAGCTGGTGGGGGAACCGGGAGATGCCGACGCGACCGCGGCGCAACCATCGCCGCCGCTCTCGGTGGACGACAGGTTGGACGCACTGCGACGCGCGCAGGCCCGCGCCGATTACCGTGCTGAGCGCAAGGTCTCGGAGCGGTCGGAGGCCGAGAAGCGCTCGGCGGATGCCGACGATGTGCTCGCACGCACGCGTGAGGAGAAGCTTGCTCAGCGGGAGCGCGACCGGGCGCGGTCGGCGCTCGCGCTCATGGAATCCGAGCTCCCTCTGATCGACGCCGCACGCGCCGAGCTCGCGGCCGCGCGTTCCGCCGAGGCTCTGCGGTCGACGATCAGCGCTGCCGCGCGCGCACGGACCGCCCTCGACGAAGCCGCAGCGGACGAAGCGCGAGCACGTGAGGGGTGGGAAGCCTACGGCGTCGAGGTCGGCGGCGATCTCGACGCCTGGGCCGCGGAGCAGACACGGGAGAGCGGTGCCTGGGAGCGCGCCCGTGAGCTCGAGGAGCAGGCGCCGACGCTCGAGGCCGAGGTGCACGCCGCAGAGCTGGCGGTGAGCGCCGCGACTGCGCGCATCGAGAAGGGGGACGAGGAGCGTTCGTCCCTCCCTGCGGCCACCGCCGCCCTGACCGCGGAACGTGACGAGGCCCGACGGCTCGCCGACCGGGCACACGACCTGCGGGCCGCGCGAGACGTGGCAGCCGCACGTCGCACGGCGGCGCACGAGAGCGAGCGGTTGCAGGCGGCACTGGCCGCCGCAGAGGTCGATCTCACGGACGCCACCGCGGTGCACGCCGCCGCGCAGACGGCACTCGCGGGGCTGCGACAACGGCGCACCGACGGCATGGCGGGGGAGCTGGCCTCGACGCTGAGCACAGGAGACCCCTGTCCGGTCTGCGGCTCGCACGAGCATCCGGCCCCCGCCACGCACTCCGACCCGGTCTCATCCGACGACATCGAAGCCGCCGAAGCCGCCCGAGACGTCGCCGCCCAGCGCGAGCGTGAACTCTCCGCAGCCTCCTCGGCCATTCGCGCCGAGCTCGCCGCGGCCACCGCCCTCGCCGACGGGCAGACAATCGACCAAGCAGAGCAGGCGCATAGCGAGGCCGACACGGCACTCACCGACAGCCTCGCTGCCGCTGAGCGACGAGAATCCCTCGATGCGCAGCTGACCGAGCTCGGCGCCCGGGTCTCCTTGCTCGAAGCAGAGCGGCTCGAAGAGGCGGTGGCCCTCGGCCACGCGAAAGAACAGCTGGCACTGTTGCGCCAGCGCAGCGTCGAAGCGCAGGAGCTGATCGCCGAGGCGCGGGACGGCTTCGACACGGTCGCCGCACGCATGGCGGACACGGCGGGGAAGATCGTTGCCGCGCGCGCCCTCGCTGCCTCGATCGCGGAGCGCACCCGCCGCACGCAGGCCCTCGCCGAGGCGGATGCGGAGCGAGACACGGCGCTCGCCGATTCTCCGTTCGAGGACGCCGCTGCCGTCGAGCGGGCGCTGCGCTCCGCGTCGGAGCAGGAGTCTCTCGATGCCCGGATCGCACAGCACGCGGTGCAGCGCGAGAAGGAACGGGCCATCCTGTTCGATCTCGAGCTGCGCACGCTCCCCGAAGACCCGATCGACCTGGCTCCGACGGAACACGCGTCATCGACCGCCCGCGCAGCCTGGACGACTGCGGTCGACGAGGCGGCCCGGGCGACGGGCACCGCTGAACGGCTGGCGGGGCTGATCGAATCCGCGGCGACGGAGCACGCCCGCACCGCGACCGACGCCGCCGAGTTCGAGGTGCTGCAGAACCTCGCCGACACGATCGCCGGACGCGGAGCGAACACGCGCAAGATGACGCTGGAGACCTTCGTCCTCGCCGCTGAGCTCGAAGAGATCGTCGACGCGGCCAACCGTCGACTGCATGACATGTCGACCGGCCGCTACCAGCTCGAGCACTCCGACGCCCTTGCTGCCCGCGGTGCGGCGTCGGGGCTCGGCATCGTGGTGTTCGACGCCTTCACCGGGCAGACCCGACCGCCGCAGTCGTTGTCCGGCGGCGAGACGTTCCTGACCTCACTCGCGCTCGCGCTCGGGCTCGCCGAAGTCGTGACAGCACGCGCCGGGGGCATCCGACTCGACACACTGTTCATCGACGAGGGGTTCGGGTCGCTCGACGGAGATACCCTCGACGTCGCGATGCGCACGCTGGACGAGCTGCGGCAGGGTGGCCGCACGGTCGGCGTGATCAGTCACGTCGAGGCCATGCAGGAGCAGATCCCCGCACAGCTCACGGTGCGAGCGCAGCCGAACGGACCCAGCCTGATCGAAACGCGCTGACGCGCCGTCGGCTGAGGTGCCGCTGCGTCAGACGCCGTACTCGCTGCGGATGAAGTCGCGCAGCTGCACGCTGCACTTCGCGACGGCCTCGCGCCAGTCGGTGAGCGCTCCGTCTTCCGCCTGGTCCGAGACGGCACGGAACACGCGGATCGGCACGTCGAACTGCGCGGCGACCCAGATGTAGGCGTAGGTCTCCATGTCGACGAGGGCGGCACCGGAGGGGCGGATCACGGCGGTGACCTCGGCATCCTCCACGAAGTGGTCACCCGTCGCGATCAGCACGCCCTCGCGGCCGGTGGCGACCCGCGCCGGGAGGGAGACGTGCTGCCCGGCGACGCCGTCCAGGTCGGTCACGTCGTGCTGGAAGGCGGTGCCGACCTCGTGCACCGTGGCTTCGAGTTCGGGGTCGATCGCGCCGGCCGTGCCGACCACGACGATCTCGTCGTAGACGCGAGCGTCCAGAGCGCGGGTCAGGCCGTAGGTCGCCTGCAGCTTGCCGGGCCCGGTGACGAGGCGGTCGAAGCCCTCGAGCTCCTCGGGGAAGGCGGACAGTTCGGATGCGAGAGCGGCGACGAGGAGTTTCACTGCCCCATTCTCTCAGGTCCGACCTGGCAGGAGGATGCGAACGAGGTGGCGTCACCCGCGCGTAACACGAAGGAGCGATACTGATTCGAGGACAAGACCGGAGGACCACATGTCGTTGCAGCAGCAGATCTCCGCGGACCTCGGTGTGAGGTCCGAGATCGATCCGGAAGCCGAAGTGGAACGTCGCGTGGGCTTCCTCGCCGATTACCTCCGCGCGACCGGGGCGAACGGCTTCGTGCTGGGCATCTCGGGCGGACAGGATTCGACGCTCGCCGGGCGACTGGCCCAGCTCGCGGTCGAGCGCGTACGAGCCGAGGGCGGTGACGCACGGTTCCTGGCCGTACGCCTGCCCTATCGCGTGCAGCACGACGCCGACGATGCCGAGGCCGCGCTCTCGTTCATCGCGGCGGATTCGTCGGTCGAGGTCAACATCCAGAACGGTGTGGACGGTGTCGAGGAGGACATCGAGTTCGCCGTCACGAGCGACATCAGCGACTTCAACCGCGGGAACATCAAGGCCCGCGTGCGCATGGTCACGCAGTACGCCCTGGCAGGACACGACGGGATGCTGGTGATCGGCACCGATCATGCGGCGGAGGCCGTGACCGGCTTCTACACGAAGTTCGGCGATGGTGCGGCCGACATCCTCCCGCTGTCCGGACTCAGCAAGCGGCAGGGGCGCGCGCTGCTGCAGGTGCTCGACGCACCGGACCGCCTCACCTTCAAGGTGCCGACCGCCGACCTCCTCGACGGCCAGCCGGGCCGCGCCGATGAAGACGAGCTCGGGCTCACCTACGAGCAGATCGACGACTTCCTCGAAGGACGCCGGGTCGATCCCGAGGTCGCCGGGCGCATCGAGGCGCGGTACCTGGCGACGCAGCACAAGCGACACCTGCCGGTGACGCCCGACGACGAGTGGTGGCGCTGACCGCACGCGCGGAGGCTCCGCTTCGCCCGTGTCGGATGCCGCGGATAGTGTCGAAGCATCCGACAGAACGGGAGCATCGTGCGGATCGACACTCAGGCGCAGCGCGTCATCTGGAGCGCGAGCGACCTCAAGGCGGCCGCGGAATGCGAGTTCGCGTGGTGTCGGGCGATCGACGCGAAACTCGGGCGGGTGCCCGCCGTCGAGGAGCCGGAAGACGCGACGCTGCGGCGCGCGGCCGAACTCGGCGACGTGCACGAGCAGAACGTGCTCGCCCGCTACGTGCACGATCTCGGTGAGCAGAAGGTCCATCAGATCGAGAAGGTCTCCTCGATCGACGCCGAGGCCCTGGCTGCCGCCGTCGACGAGACCATCGCCGCGCTGCGGTCCGACGTGCTCGTGGTGTTCCAGGCCGCTTTCGCGACCGAGGAGTTCGTCGGGTTCGCCGACTTCCTGCGCAAGGACGACGACGGTCGGTGGCGCGTGCAGGACTCGAAGCTGGCCCGGAAATCACGGGTCACGGCGCTCATGCAGCTCGCGGCATACGTCGACCAGCTCGATCGCCTCGGCATCCCGCGCTCCGACGAGGTCGACCTGATCCTCGGCGACGGCACGCTCAGCACCCACATCGTGGACGATCTCCTCCCGCTGTTCCAGGTCCGGCGTGCACGCCTGCGCGCGCTCATCGCCGATCGCCGGATCGACGAGGGAGCATCCGGTGCGCCGCTCGCGTGGGGCGACGATCGCGGCGATCTGCAGATCGTCGCCTGCGGTCGCTGTGCGACCTGCGAGGAGCAGGTGATCGCTCATCGCGACCTGCTCATGGTCGCCCGGATGCGACCGGTGCAGCGAGCTCGACTGCGGGCGGCCGGTGTCGAGACGATCGATGCCCTCGCCGTCGCACCCGACGCTCCGGAATGCATGAACGCCGACACGTTCGAGAACCTCCGCGCCCAGGCCCGACTCCAGCTGCGTGCCGACGAGGAGGGGACGCCGACCTACGACGTGCACTATGCGGCGGCGATCCACACGCTTCCCCTTCCGAGTCACGGCGACATCTTCTTCGACTTCGAGGGAGACCCGCTCTACACCGAACCTGCGCCCGACGGCGAGGCGCACTGGGGGATCGACTACCTCTTCGGCTGGGTCGACAACGCCGATCAGTATTCGGCGCTGTGGGCGCACACCTTCGCCGACGAGAAGCGGGCGCTCGAGACCTTCCTCGACTTCGTGCACGCCCGCAGGGCCGTGCATCCGGGCATGCACATCTACCACTACGCACCGTATGAGACCTCGCACCTGGTGGCGATGGCCGCTCGGCACGGCGTGCGCGAGGGGGAGGTCGATCGGCTGCTGCGCGAGGGCGTGTTCGTCGACCTGTACCCACTGGTGCTGCGCACGGTGCGGGTCGGGTCGCGCTCCTATTCGATCAAGAAGCTCGAGCCGCTCTACATGGGCGAAGACGTGCGCACGAGCGACGTGCAGAAGGGCGACGACTCGATCGTGCAGTACGTCGCCGCGCGCGAGCTCGCGGCGGCAGGGGAGCAGACCGAGGCGGATGCGGTACTGGCCGACCTCGCCGACTACAACCGCTACGACTGCGTGTCGACGCGGCGGCTGCGCAACTGGCTGATCGACATCGCGAGGCAGAAGGGCGTCACGCCCGCGCCTCCCGACGATGCCGACGACATCATCTACGAGCCGTCGCCCCGATCGGTCGCGCTGCTCGCCGACGCCGAGCGTGCCGTCGAAGCCGGCGGTGATGGGCAGGTGCATCGGATCGCGGCGGCGGCGATCGACTACTTCCCGCGCGAGGCGAAGAGCTTCTGGGTGTCGCACTTCCAGCGACTGCGCGAGCCGGTCACGATGTGGGACTCCACGCGCGATGTGGTGCGCGTGGATCGCCCCCGCTCGGCCGTGCGCCGGGAGTGGAGCATCGGCGAGGGGCGTCGGGTGATGTCCCGCGACGTCGAGATTCGGGGGGAGGTCTCGCCGGGGACCACCCTCGGCGTGGGGTCGCAGCCGTTCGCGCTCTACGAGGTGCCCGCGCCGTTCGACACCGAGGCACCGTCCCGGGCCGTGCACGTGCCGCACACCGTCACGGTCAGCGAGGTGCTCGACGACGGCTACCTCGTGACCGAGTCCGCCGTGCAGGGCCAGACGTGGGACGAACTGCCGCTCGCCCTGACCCCCGCTGCGCCGCCGCGTGTGGTGTCGCTGCAAGGAGCGATCGACGAGTGGGCGGACTCCGTGCACGGTGCCGCTCCCGACTTCCCTGCGGATGCCGCGACCGACATCCTGCGTCGCGTACCGCCGCGCACGCTGTCGGGACGCGGGCTCCCGGCCGCTGCTGACGACACGATCGACGCGATCACGCGGGGCATCCTCGATCTCGACCGCAGCTACCTCGCGGTGCAGGGTCCTCCGGGGACGGGCAAGACCTATACGGGATCACGGGTGATCGCGCGCCTCGTGAACGAGCACGGCTTCAAGGTCGGCGTGGTGGCGCAGTCGCACGCGATCATCGAGACGCTCCTGGCACGGGTCGTCGCCGACGGCGTCTCCCCGTCCCAGGTCGCCAAGGCGCCGAAGGATCCCGAGATAGACCCGCCGTACACGGTCATCCCGAAGAACGGAATGGCGGCGTTCCTCGGCGAGCACGCCGGCGAGGGCGCGGTGGTCGGCGGCACCGCATGGGACTTCAGCAATACGCAGCGGGTCGATCGCGGCGGACTCGATCTGCTCGTGATCGATGAGGCGGGGCAGTTCTCACTGGCTTCCACCATCGCGGTCGCCGCGGGGGCGAAGCGGCTGCTGCTCCTCGGCGACCCGCAGCAGCTCCCGCAGGTGAGTCAGGGCGCGCATCCGGAACCGGTCGATACATCCGCCCTGGGGTGGGTGATGGACGGCGACCCGGTCGTGCGACCCGAGTACGGCTACTTCCTGTCGCACTCGTGGCGCATGCATCCGTTCGTCGCGGCTCCCGTGTCGAAGCTGGCCTACGCCGGGCAGCTCGCATCGGCTCCCGGTACCGAACGGCGCATGCTGGACGGCGTCGAGCCGGGGCTGCATGTCGTGCCACTGCGTCATCGGGGCAACGCCACTCAGTCGCCCGAGGAGGCCGCCGAGGTCGTGCGGCTCGTGGCCGATCTGCTCGGGCGCATGTTCACAGACAACGACGCGGCAGCGTCGACGAGGCCCCTCGCGGAGTCCGACATCATCGTCGTCACGCCGTACAACGCCCAACGTCAGTTGGTGCTCGATGCGCTCGCCGCGGCGGGGTTCCCGGATGTCCCGGTGGGCACGGTCGACAACTTCCAGGGCAAGGAGGCCGTGGTCTCGATCACCTCGCTCGCGGCATCCAGCGGGCGGGATGCGCCGCGCGGGCCGGAGTTCCTGCTGCTGCAGAACCGGCTCAACGTGGCGATCTCGCGCGCACAGGTCGTCGCGTACCTGATCCACTCGCCGGCTTTGCTCGACGATCTGCCCTACACGCCGGAGGGTGTGGCGCGACTCAGCGCCTTCGCGCGCCTCGTGGGTGCCGCGGACTGACCGCGCAGGGAAGGCGATGCTGCGGCACGACGAGCGCCACCGCGGGTGAGTTGAGCCCACCGCGGCGCGCGGTACGGATCAGACCGTTCCGTACAGCCGATCGCCCGCGTCACCGAGTCCGGGCACGATGTAGCCCTTCTCGTTGAGGCGTTCGTCGAGTGCTCCGAGAACGAGCGTCACGTCGCGGTCGCCGACCATCGCCTCGATCGCGGCGACGCCCTCGGGGGTGCCGAGCAGGCAGATCGCGGTGACGTCCTTCGCGCCGCGGTCGAACAGGAACTGGATCGCGGCGGCGAGCGAGCCGCCCGTCGCGAGCATCGGGTCGATCGCGAAGCACTGGCGGTCGCTGAGGTCGTCAGGAAGGCGCTCGGCGTAGGTGGTGGGCTCGAACGTGGTCTCGTCGCGCACCATGCCGAGGAAGCCGACCTCGGCCGTCGGGAGCAGCTTCACGAGTCCTTCGAGCATTCCGAGCCCGGCGCGCAGGATCGGCACCACGATCGGGCGGGGCTCCGAGATCTTCACGCCCATGGTCGTGGTGACCGGGGTCGTGATCTCGACCGGGCTGACCTTCACGTTGCGGGTCGCCTCGTACGCGAGCAGCGTGACGAGTTCCTCCGTGAGCTGCCGGAACACGGGCGACGGCGTGCGCGCGTCGCGCAGCACCGAGAGCTTGTGGGTGATGAGGGGGTGGTCTGCCACGTGAACACGCATGGATACAGGGTAATGCGCCGTGCCTCCCGGTACGACATCGGCACCGTGGCCGCGCTCGGCGGCTGCCGTAGGCTCGACGCATGACCGCCGCCGACGACCTCGCCATGCAGCGTGCGCTCGTGCTCGCCGCCGAGGCGTCCGCCGCCTCCGAGATCCCTGTCGGCGCGGTGATCCTCGATGCCGACGGGCAGCCGGTGGCCGAGGGGCGCAATACGCGCGAGGCCACACACGATCCGACGGGTCACGCCGAGATCGAGGCGCTGCGACGAGCCGCCGCGTCCCTCGGCTCGTGGAACCTCGAGGGGCACACGCTCGTGGTGACGCTCGAACCGTGTGTGATGTGCGCTGGCGCGATCCTGCAGGCTCGCATCGGTCGCGTGGTGTTCGGCGCCTGGGACGAGAAGGCGGGCGCTGCCGGCTCGATGTACGACGTGCTGCGCGACCGGCGGCTGCCCTATCGCGCCGAGGTGATCGGCGGAGTTCAGGAGGAGGCGTCCATCGCGCTGCTGCGCGACTTCTTCCAGCAGCGACGTTGATGCACGCCCCGGTGGTCAGTCGGAGGACTTGAGCACGAAGACGTCGGTCGAGGGCTCGGGGTCGATCGCGGGACGGTAGACATCCGGCTCGATGTAGACGACGCGCGCCACGGGCACGGCCTCGCGGATGCGCGCCTCGATCGCGTTGATGTCGTCGGCCGCTTCTCGGAGCGGCTTATCGGCGTTGAGGGCGATCTTCGCGGCGACCATCAGCTCATCGGGGCCGAGGTAGAGCGTCTTCATGTGGATGATCTTCTCGATCTCGGTGCCGGCGTTGATCGCGTCGACGATGCGGTCGTAGTCGGCCTGGGTCGCGCCCTCGCCGACCAGGAGGCTCTTGGTCTCCACACCCAGCACGATCGCGATCAGGACGAGAAGCACACCGATCATCACGGTGCCGAGCGCGTCGAAGAGGGGGTTTCCGGTGATGAGGGTGAGCCCGACACCGAGCAGCGCGAAGGTGAGACCGGTCAGGGCCCCGACGTCTTCGAGCAGCACGACGGGAAGCTCGGGCGCTTTCGACCGGCGCACGAACGACACCCAGGACTGGCCCTTCTCGCGCACGAGGTTGCTCTCGCGCACGGCGGTGCGCAAGGAGAACGACTCCAGGCCGATCGCGACGACGAGCACGACGAGGGGCAGCCACCACCAGGTCTTGTCGAGCTCGTGCGGGTTGGTGAGCTTCTCGACGCCTTCGTAGATCGCGAAGAGACCACCGACGGAGAAGAGGATGATCGAGACGACGAACGCGTAGACGTACCGTTCGCGGCCGTAGCCGAACGGGTGCGCGCGGTCGGCTTCGCGCCGCGCCTTGCGCCCACCGAGCATCAGCAGCAGCTGGTTGCCCGAGTCGGCGACGGAGTGGATGGCTTCCGCGAGCATCGAGGCGGATCCGGAGAGAGCCCAGGCGAGGAGCTTCGCGAGCGCGATGCCCATGTTCGCCAGGAACGCCGCGACGATGGCCTTGTTGCCTCCGGATGCACTCATGCCACGAGTCTAGAACCGCCCGCCCGAGGATGTCGGTGTGCCCGCCGTAGGATGACGACATGGCTGATTCGCTTCCCTCGCTCGCGTTCCTCGGTGCCGGCTCGATGGGGGGTGCGATCCTCCGTGGGGTGGTCGCCTCCGGAATCCGGGTCGATGGCGGGATCACGGCGACGAACCGCACGGCCGAGAAGGCGGACGCGTTCGCCGATCTCGACGGCGTGACGAGCATCGCACTCGCCGAGCGGCCCGACGGCAATGCCGAGGCCGTCGCGGGCGCGCGCATCGTGCTGGTCGGCGTGAAGCCGGCGATGGTGCCGGATCTGCTCCGCGAGATCGCCCCGCATCTCGCGGCCGACACGATCGTGGTGAGCGTCGCGGCCGGCGTCACGCTGCAGACGTTCGCCGATGTCCTCGGTCCCGATGCGCGTGTCATCCGCTCGATGCCCAACACGCCGTCGACCGTGCGCAAGGGTGTCACGGGTCTTGCGGTGGGTGCCGCGGCCACGGGTGACGATCTGGCGCTGGTCCGTCGACTCTTCGAGACGGTCGGTGCGGTCGTGGAGGTGCCCGAGTCGCAGATCGACGCGCTGTCCACCATCTCGGGCTCGGGCCCGGCCTACGTGTATCTGTTGATCGAGGAGTTCACGAAGGCCGCGATCGGCATGGGCTTCAGCGATGCCGATGCCCGGCTCATGGTGGAACAGACATTCATCGGCGCGACGGCGCTGCTCGAGGCCTCGGGGGAGGAGCCGACCGAGCTGCGCCGTCGCGTGACGAGTCCGAAGGGCACGACCGAGCGTGCGATCGCCGTGCTGCAGGATGCGCACCTCGACCGCACCTTCGCCGATGCCGCCGACGCCGCCCTCGCCCGGGCGAAGGAACTCGCCGCCGGAGCCTGAGCCGTGCGACTGCGGATCGAGGGCGAGATCTGGTTCTGGCGCGGACCTGCGCCGTTCCATTTCGTCACCGTGCCGCCCGTCGAGAGCGAGATGATCCACGACGTCGCCTCCGTGGTGACCTACGGGTGGGGGATGATCCCGGCGTCGGTCACGATCGGTTCCACCACGGTGACGACGGCGCTCTGGCCGAAGGACGGCGGTTACATCGTGCCGATCAAGAAGCTCCTCCAGGATCGCGAGGGCGTGGGCGTCGACGATGTCGTCGAGGTCGTGCTCGACATCGACGCCTAGGAACCGACATGCGGCGTCTGCAGGGCTGAGCAGGCGAGCGGAGTCGGCCTTGCGATCGTTCTCAGCAGAATGAGGTTGGCGGCGCTCGCGATCAGGATGATGTTGCCGGCGAGCAGCGCAAGAGCCTGGGGAGCGAACGTCGTCGCCGCCGTCGCGAGACCGGCAGCGGCATAGGCGATCGGGACCCCTCCGAGCTCCATCGCGGAGTTGAACGAGAATGCTCGCGCGAGCTGACTTTGCCCGACATGCTCAGGAACACCGGCTGACCACCAGGACATGGCGAGCGCGAGGAGACCTGTCGCAGTGAAGATCGCGACGATCACAAGGCTCTCGTGAAGGTGGCTCCCGAGGGCGAAAAGGGGAAGCGAAAGCCCTGCGGATGCTGCGACCGAGGCGACGACCGGATTACGGGCCCGGATATGGAGAGCGGCGAAGCCGCCCGCAAGGAGCCCCGCGGTGTAGCTGACCCCGCAGATGCCCCAGAACGTTGCTCCTCCGTACACGCGGTTCGAGAGAGCGGGGCTGATCAACTGATAGCCGGCCATCCAGGCGCCGTTCACGACCATCCCGCAGAGCGCAGTCGTCAACAGCCAACGCTGTGTCGCTGAGTACCTCAGTCCGGCGAGCAACTCGGTCAGAGTGCCCGCGCGCTTTCCAGGAAGTGGTGCGAGGCGCACTCCGAGCATGAGCAGTGCTGAGACGAAGAACGTGGCCGCATCGATCAGGAGAACGATGCCGTGGGGAGCGATGAGCAGCAGAACCGCGGCGAGACCGGGGCCGAGCAGGCGCGCGGTGTCGACGCACAGACTCATCAGGGCTGTTCCTCGCTGCAGTGACGTGGGGCCCACCAGATCTCGGACCATCGCCCGCGAGGCCGGGATCGTGTATGCAGCCAACGACGACATCGCGAAACTCAGGATGCTCAGCAACCACGGCGCGGTGATGCCAAGGAGGACGAGGACGCCGATGAGCACTTGAATCGCGCCGGAGATCAGTCGAGAGACAACGATGAGGCGCGCTCTGTTGCCGCGGTCAGCGGCGACGCCTCCGAAGAGGATGACGACCGCTGGTCCGAGAGCGGTCGCGCAGAGGATGGTGGCAAGACCCACAAGCCCGTCGTCGCGCCCGAGCATTGTGAAGGCGAGAGCGATAGGCGACATGGAAGACCCGAAGCTGTTCATTGCCTGCGCGGCGCAGACCTTCGCGAGCTCGGGGCTGTCGCGAAACAGTCTCATGGGCACGGGACGCTCGCCGCGCCCTTCGTGCACAGATCATCGCTGAGATTCTCCATCGCCGCCCCCGCCCCCGACTAAGACGTTACAGGTTACCGTCTTTTCGTGGTGCAGAACAGCTAGGCGTCCCTGAGTCCGCTCAGCTCTCGCTGGACACCTCGATCAGCACCTCGGGCCAGCGCCGCTCCAGCGTCTTCCCGCCGAGTGCGACTCCACCCCCGAGGGCGAGCCCGCCGAAGATCACGCCGCACGCCAGGCTGACCCAGCCGAGCGCCGGTGTCCAGATCGAGGCGATCGCGAATCCGAGTGCCGGAGCGCCCAGCGCCAGGGTGATCGGCGACATGATCACCATCGCGAGCAGCGACTGCACCCCGCCGGAGGAACCGCGCCCGAACGGACTCGCCTCCGGCGCAGGAGCGCGTCCGGGGAGGAAGCTGCCCACCCAGGCGCCCGCGCCGGCCGAGATCGCCGTGAGACCGAGGGCGGCGCCCAAGCTGGCGGGGATCAGATCGGGGCGCCCGGCAAGCAGCGAGGTGGCGACGCACAGTGCGGCCGTGACCGGGATGGCGATGATTCCGAATCCGAGGAGTCGTCCGACGCGGTCGGCGGCACCGCTCACGCCCGTGAGCATGTGCAGGGCGATCGCATCGTTGTCGTAGGCGATCGCCATCTGCACGATGCTGCCCGCGAGGAGCGCATTGATCGCGGGGATCAGCACGATCCCTGGCCCGAGGTCGATGCTCTCCTCGCCGAGGCTGTTCAGGAGCATGAGCCCGATGAAGAGTGCCGGGAGCAGCAGGAGCATCACGATGTTGACGAGCTGTCGAGGGTCGCGGCGGAAGTACCGCAGGGTGCGCGCGGCGATCGCTCCGGCCGGAGTGGCCGGCAGCATCCGGTCGAGCACGCCGCCCGAGCGCACTCGTCCTCCGCCGCTGCTCTGGATGGGGGCGACGAGACGTGCCGCCAGCAGCCGCTGCGCCGCGAACCACAGCACGAGCACCGTGGCGAGGGCGACGAGCAGTCGCAGTGCCGCCGTGAGGTACGCGCCTTGGGCGACGGCTGCCGGCACTCCGAAGACGGCGGCGATGGGCGTCCAGGCCACGACATCCACGATCGCGGTGAACGCGCCACCGGCATCGGTCACGGAGGCGAGCGCTCCGATTCCGAGGTTGAGCAGAAGTCCGGAGGATGCGAGCAGCACCACACCGACCGTCACCACGAGGTCACGGGTGCTGCGCCGCGCGAGCCACTGCGCGAGCAGACCGCTCACCACGCGGGCGCCGAGCACGCATGTGACGATCGCGACCGGGATCATGATCAGGGCCGTCAACAGTGCGGGAAGGCTCACCGACCAGCCGAGCAGCATCAGCACGAGCGCGATCGTCGTGCCGAGGCCGCCGATCGTCGTCGTGCCAGCGACCACGAGGCCCGGCAGCAGGGCGCGGGCTGTCACGGGGAGCAGTGAGAAGCGTTCGGGGGCGAGGGAGTCGTCGGCGCTGACGAAGATCGAGCCGACCCACCAGCCGAGCACCAGCACGGCTCCGGCCACCACGATCGCAGTCACCGCGGCGTCCGGCGCGAGGAAGCGGAGGGCGACGAGTCCTGCCGCCAACCCGGCGAGAAGGCCGAGCGCGACCATTCCGGTGATGATCAGCGTGACGATCATCCACGGATTGCGAGAGAGCTGGTGACGGAGCTGCCGCCAGCGCAGGCTTACGAGGAGCGCAACCACGCGAGCGTCTCCGTTCCGAGGTCGTGCGCCCCCACGAGCGTCAGGAAACGCTGCTGCAGCGAGACACCTGCTCGCACCTCGTCGAGCGGTCCGTGGGCGAGCAGGCGTCCTTCTGCCACGATGGCGACCCGATCGCACAGCGATTCGACGAGCTCCATGACGTGGCTCGACAGCACGACCGTGCCGCCGCCTTGCACGAACGACCGGAGGATCTGCCGGATCGTCTCGCCGGAGACCGGGTCGACGGCCTCGAGGGGCTCGTCGAGGATCAGCAGACGGGGCGCGTGGATGAGCGCGCAGGCGAGGCCGATCTTCTTGCGCATACCCGCGGAGTAGTCCACGACGAGCGTGTCCCGGGCGTCGGCGAGGCCGAGCGCATCGAGCAGGTCGCCGCTGCGGGAGACGACCTCCGCCTCCGGCATGCCGCGCAGCAGCCCGGTGTAGCGCAGCAGCTCCGCGCCGGTGAGCCGGTCGAGCATGCGGATGCCGTCGGGCAGCACGCCCATGCGTGCCTTGGCCTCGGCCGGGTTCTGCCACACGTCCGCACCGAGCACCCACGCCGCCCCGGCATCCGGGCGCAGCAGCCCTGTGGCCATGGCGAGGGTCGTGGTCTTGCCCGCGCCGTTCGGGCCGAGCAGCCCGAGCATCGAACCGGCCGGCACGTTGAGCGAGAGGTCGTCGACGGCGACCTTCTGCCCGAACTGCTTGCGGAGGCCGCGAAGGGCGAGGACAGGAGGGGCCGCTGTGGGGTCGGTCATGGCACCCATCCCATCACGGAGACGCGTGCCGGGGCATCCACCGCGAGGGGGAGGCGTGAGATTCCGGATGCCGTCCGGTCAGCGGTCGAGCCCGGCGAAGCGCTCGATGTCGCTGTTGGTGCCGGAGACGATGATGAGGTCGTGGTTCGTGACGATGGTGTTCGCCTCGGCGTAGCGGAACGGCTTGCCGGGGCTCTTCACGCCGACCACGGTGACCTTGTACTTCGACCGCACGCCGGATTCGTTCAGGCCCACGCCGCGGATGAACTTCGGCGGGTACATCTTGGCCAGCACGAAGTCGTCGTCGAAGCGGATGAAGTCGAGCATCCGTCCGCTCACCAGGTGCGCCACGCGCTCGCCGGCTTCACGCTCCGGGTAGATGACGTGGTTCGCTCCGACACGGGCGAGGATCTTGCCGTGCGACTGCGAGACGGCCTTGGCCCAGATCTGCGGCACCTTGAGATCGACGAGGTTGGCGGTGATCAGCACCGAGGCCTCGATCGAGGATCCGACCGCGACGACGGCGACCTGGAAGTCCTGCGCGCCGATCTGGCGGAGCGCGTCGATGTTCTTCGCGTCGGCCTGGACGGTATGCGTGACCCGGTCCGACCACTTCTGCACGAGCTCGAGGTTGTCGTCGATCGCGAGCACTTCGCGGTCGAGGCGGTCGAGTTCCCCGGCACAGGCGGCGCCGAATCGGCCGAGGCCGATGACGAGGACGGGCGCGTCGCCCCGGAGGACTTCAACCAACGATCGGCCTTTCCACGGGCAGTGAGTAGTACTGCGTTCGCGAGGTCGCGGCGACTGCCGCGGCGAGAGTCACTGTACCAACGCGCCCCATGAAGATCGTGGCGGCGAGCACGTAGGAGCCGGCGTCAGGGAGGTCGGCGGTGAGCCCGGTCGAGAGCCCGACGGTGGCGAACGCCGAGATCACGTCGAACAGCACATGGCTGATGTTGTCTTTCGTGATCTGGGCGATCACGATCGTCGACAGCGCGACGATCGTGGCTCCCCATGCCACGACGCTGAGGGCCACGCGCTGCACGTCGCTGGGGATGCGGCGGCCGAACGCCTCGACCGACGGGCGGCCCTTCGCCTCCGACCAGACCGCGATCGCGAGCACGGCGAGGGTGGTGACCTTGATGCCGCCGGCGGTCGATGCCGAGCCGCCGCCGACGAACATCAGCATGCTCGCGGCGAGCAGTGAGGAGCCGTTCAGGTCGGACATGTCGATCACGTTGAATCCGCCGGAGCGGGTCATCGCGGACAGGAAGAACGCTTGGAACGTGGTGTCGGCGGCATCCATCGATCCGAACGTCTTCGGGTTGTCGAACTCGAGGATGACGAAGACCGCGGCGCCCACGATGAACAGGAGCACGGTCGTGACGAGGGTGAGCTTGGTGTGCAGCGACCAGCGCTTCACATGCCAGACGTGCCGGGCGAGCGTGTAGATGACCGGGAAGCCGATGCTGCCGAGGAACACGCCGATCATGAGCAGGGACAGCACGAGGTAGTCGTCGGCGAACACGGCGACGCCGCCGTCGTTCGGCGCGAAGCCGGTGTTCGTGAAGGCCATCGCCGCGAAGTACGGAGCCTCCCAGAGCGCTCCGATCGGATCGACCTTGGCCATCACCAGCGCCGGGTAGAGCAGCACGGCGAGGGATGCCTCGATGATGAGCGCCGAGATGGCGACCGTGCGCAGGAGCTGTCCGACTTCGCCGAGCCGGACCGTCTGACTCTCGTTCACGACGCCGCCGTGCGCGCGGAGCGGGTTCGTGTCGCCGGCCGCCATCAACTTGGCGCGCAGTCCGAGGCGCTTCGAGATGAGCATGCCCATGAGCGAGGCGAGGGTGAGCACTCCGAGAGCGCCGATGTTCACGCCGACGAACACGAGCACATGACCGAACGGCGACCAGTGGTTGGCCATGTCGACCGTGGCGAGGCCGGTCACGCAGATCGTGGACACGGCGGTGAAGAGCGCGTCGCTCAGCGGGGTGACCGTGCCGCTGGCCGAGGCGATCGGCAGGGAGAACAGCGCCGTGAAGACGAGGATCAGCAAGGCGAAGACGGCGATCGCGAAGCGTGACGGAGAGGACGTGACCAGGTGCTTCACGCGGGCGGCCGCGTTCTGGAATCGATGTCGGGGCGACGACGCCGAAACGATGCCCGACATCGCGGCCCCTTTCTCGTTCTTGCTCGTGCCGCGCCCGGCGGTCACGCGGCGCCTGTCGCCGAGCCTTCGTCATGGTACTCCGTGCCGGGGGCGACTACCCTGAACTCATGACGGACATCTTCGACGTGATCGCAGACGGTACGAGGCGAGACATCCTCCAGCTCCTGCTGCGGCGCACGACCGAAGGTGAGACCGGCACCAGCGTCAGCCATATCGTCGCCGACCTGGGCATCAGCCAGCCCACGGTGTCGAAGCATCTGAAGGTGCTGCGCGACGCAGAGCTCGTGACGGTGCGTGAAGACGGCCAGCGTCGTTTCTACAGTCTCGCGGTCGAACCGCTCGAGGTCGTGGACGACTGGCTGGTGCCGTTCCTGGTGGACGCCTTCGGCGCCGGCGCGCCGGACATCGCCTACCCGGGGACCCCGCTTCCCGACAGCGCAGCGCACGCGGCCGAGGTCGTCGGTCGCGCGGCCGCGTCGGCCAAGCACGTCGTCGCCACCGCCCTCAAGCGACTGGGAGCCTGACGCTCTTCGGCAGGCGGGGGCCGGAACAGCCTCGCCCCTGACGACAGGGGGGCTTGTCGTCAGGGGCGAGGGTCGGGTCCCCACGACCCTGTGGACTCGGCGGTGCCGCCAAAGATCCTCTTCCAGAGAATGACAGTCCCGCCTGGGCGTGCGACGGAGAACGCCTATGCCCTGGCTGTGACTGCGGGCGTGGTCACCGGCGCGCGGCCTTGCGACGGAACAGCACTGCGCCCCAGACGACTGATGCCAGCAGGATGACCAGGCACCACCCGACGGCCCACCAGGCCTCACCCTGAAGCGGTGCGTCGGTGAGCAGGCCGCGGATCGTCTCGACGATGGGCGTGATCGGCTGGTTCGCGGCGATGGGCTGGAGCCAGTCGGGCATGCTCGCGACCGGGACGAAGGCGCTCGAGAGGTAGGGGAGGAACAGCAGCACGAACCCGTAGCCGTTCGCTCCTTCCGGGCTGCCGGCGGCGAGGCCGATCGCGGCGAACAGGTAGGTGATCGCCAGGATGTAGAGGGCGATCAGTCCAGCGAGGGCGATCCACTCCCACACGTTCGCACTCGGGCGGAAGCCCACCAGCACGCCGACGCCGATCACGATCGCCGTGGCGATGAGATTCCGGAGCACGCTCGCCACCACGTGGCCGGTCAGCACGGCGCCTGCCCGCAGCGGCATGGTGCGGAACCGGTCGATGATGCCGGCACGCATGTCGTTCGCGACATACACCGCGGTCGCCGAGGCGCCGAACCCGGCGCACGTGAGGATGATGCCCGGCACCACGTAGTCGACGTAGGCGCCGGAGGGGTCGATCGCGCCGCCGAAGACCCACGTGAACATGAGCATGAGCATCACGGGAAGCATGATCGCCATGAGGAGCGATTCGCCGTCGCGGAGCGAGTGGCGCAGGCTGCGGCCCACGAACACCGCCTCGGCGGCGATGCCGCGCAGGCGCGGGCGAGGCGTGGGCGACGGCACGGGGGATGCCGCGATGCGTGGTGCGGCGATGGCGATGTTCATGCGAGCTCCTTCACGGTGCGGGTGCGGTCTGCGGGTGCGGTGACGGCGAAGAAGACGTCATCGAGTGTGGGGCGGCGCAGGGTGACGACGCCGTCGGCTCCGTCTTCGTCGAGCAGGTCGAGCGCGCGGCGGAGATCGGCGACGGTGCCGTCGGTGGGCACTTCTCTGAGGAGCGCGCCGCGGGCGTCGTGCAGTTCGACGGTGTCGCCGCCGATGCGTGCCTTCAGCACAGCCGGTGTGCCGAGCGCCGCGATCCGACCGTCGTGGAGGACGGCGATGCGGTCGGCGAGCTGGTCGGCCTCCTCCAGGTACTGCGTGGTGAGGAACACCGTGGTCCCCGCTTTCGCGAGCATGCGGATGATGTCCCACAGGGCGCGACGACTGCGGGTGTCGAGGCCGGTGGTCGGCTCGTCCAGGAACAGCACCTCGGGGGTGACGACGAAGCTGAGCGCGAGGTCGAGGCGGCGACGCATGCCTCCCGAGAATGTGCGCACCAGGCGGGAGGCCGCGTCGGTGAGCTCGAACTGGGCGATGAGGTCCGAGGCGCGACGTCTTGCCGCGGCGCGTCCGAGGCCGGCGAGCCGGGCGAACATGACGATGTTCTCGGTCGCGGTCAGCGCATCGTCGACGGCGGACGACTGGCCCGTGAGGCTGATCCGTCTCTGGACCTCGGTCGCCTCGGTCCGCACGTCCCGGCCCGCGACGGTCGCCGAACCGGCGTCGGCCGCGGCGAGGGTGGTGAGGATGTTGATCGTGGTGGTCTTGCCCGCGCCGTTCGGTCCGAGCAGGGCGAAGACCTCGCCGCGGGCAACGGTGAAGCTGAGTCCGTCGACGACGGTCGTGCCGCGGAAGGCCTTGCGCAGTCCGTGCACCTCGATGGCTGTGTCCATCAGGGGATCCCTTCTGTGTATGTCAAAAACTGTGTATGAGCGACGCAACTGCGTATGACGGTAACACACTGTTTAGCTAATAAACAGAAGTAGGATGGGCGCATGACCGAGACCGAGCCGCCGGAGCTGCCACGAGGGATCGCGCTCGCCTGGGGTGTGGCAGCGAACCCGCAGCGTGGACCGAAGCGCGAGATGAGCGTGGAGAAGATCGTCGACGCCGCCGTCGAACTGGCCGACGCCGAGGGGATCGGAGCCGTGTCGATGGCGGCCGTCGCGTCCCGCCTCGGTTTCACGCCGATGTCGCTGTACCGCTACGTGACGGCGAAGGACGATCTCCTCTTGCTCATGCAGGAGGAGGCCACCGGTCTTCCTCCCGCGAGCCACCTCGAGGTCGAGGGCTGGCGCGCACGACTGCTCGCGCTCTATCAGGAGCAGGTGGTCATGTACCTGCGCCACCCGTGGATGCTGTCGCTGCCGATCACGGGCTCGCCGATCACACCGAACAGCTCCGCGTGGCTCGACGCGGGACTCGCGACGCTCGAGGACACGCCGCTGACGGCCGAGGAGCGGATGGCCGTTGCCCTCGCGGTGACCGGGCATGCGCGCTGGTGCGGGATCGTGCAGGCCGGGTACACCGAGCAGTCCCGTGGGACCGGGCTCACTCCGGACGAGGTCGCCGCACGGGAGGCGGCGCTGTTCGATCGTGTGATCACCGCCGAGGAGTTCCCGGCCCTCCGGCGCGCGATCGACGACGAGGTCTTCCTCTCCGCGGCCGACCCGTTCCGCTTCGCCGTCGAACGCACCCTCGACGGCATCGCCGCGTACATCGCCGGACTCGACCGTGGCGACTCGCATCCGGACGTGACGGAGTGGATCGACATCGACCCGGCCGAGCTCGCCGGCGACCGTCGTCTCAAGGAAGCCCAGAAGGCGGTGCGGGAAGCGGAGAAGGCGCTGCGTGCGGCGCAGAAGATCGAACGACAGACGCTCCGCGAGGCGAGGGAGCGCGTGGCGCGGACGAAGAAGTCCGGCTGATCCGCTCCGGATGTCGTCGGCACGGGTCATGATGTGGGGATGACCGCTGAGTACAGAGCGCACTTCGACTTCTCGATCGCCTTCGCCAATGGCGGGGGCATCCGCGGCGACGGCTTCCGGCTCGACCTGCCGCGTGACGGGATGGGCGATGCGGAGATCGGTGCCCTTCTCGTGCGGCACCTCGGGCTGGCGCTGGTGAGCGCCGTGGAACTCCGCGACCTGGGGATCGTCGAGGAACCGCATCGCGGCAGCAGGGGCGTGGCGGTGGTCGCCGAGGCTGAAGCGGAGGCGGTGATCGATCTCAGCCATCCGATCGAGGCCGGCCTGGTGACCTATCCGGGACTCCCCGCGCCGACCATCACGCCGTTCCTCACCCGAGCCGATTCCCGTGAGCGCTATGCACCGGGGACCGAGTTCGCGATGGACGTCATCACCATGATCGGGAACACCGGCACCTATCTCGACGCGCCGTTCCATCGGTACGCCGACGGCGGCGACCTGGCGTCCCTGGATCTGGGCACCCTGGTCGGCCTGCCCGCGGAGGTGTTCCACCTGCGCGATGCGTGGACGCCCGAGCGTCGAGGCATCGCCGCGACCACGCTCGCGGATCGCGACCTCCGCGGTGCCGCCGTGCTCCTCGACACCGGATGGAGCCGGCACTTCGGGAAACCGGAGTACGCGATCGGCGCGCCCTTCCTCACCGCAGATGCTGCGGCATTCCTGGTCGACGCCGACGTGCAGCTTGTCGGCATCGACTCCCTCAACATCGACGACACCGAGAGCGGCGGAGAGCGGCCGGCGCACAGCATCCTGCTCGCCGGCGGGGTGCACGTGGTCGAGCACCTGACGAATCTCGATGCGGTGCCGGCGAGAGGTGCGCGGTTCACCGCGGCACCGCCCGCGGTTCGCGGGTTCGGCACGTTCCCGGTTCGCGCGTTCGCAACGGTGCCTGCATCCCACTGATCACACGAGTCACTCGGGTTTACACGCGTCCCAGCTACCCCATAGAGTGTGCACATCGAGAAAGGGGTACGTGGGATGCCCGAGGTTCCTGACGTCCGATTCCTCACGGTTGCTGAGGTTGCTGAACTGATGCGCGTGTCCAAGATGACCGTGTATCGACTGGTGCATAGCGGTGAACTGCCTGCGGTCCGTTTCGGACGCAGCTATCGCGTGCCCGAGACCGCTGTGGCCGACGCGCTGCAGCGCCCTATCGCCGACGTCGGCTGACGTCGGCTGTCGGCTTCTCCTCGAGCGTTGGGGCGCTCGAAGGGTGTGACAGCCGAGGCCGCCGGGTTTGCTAGACTGACCCGAGGCATTTTCCGTGCCCGTACCCGGGTGTCCGATTTCGGAGACACCCAGCCACTGACTTAGTGAGGTTTCCGTGGGTTCTGTCATCAAGAAGCGCCGCAAGCGCATGGCGAAGAAGAAGCACCGCAAGCTGCTTCGCAAGACTCGCCACCAGCGCCGCAACAAGAAGTAAGCGGCCAGACACCGAGCGCCTGTCTCCGGACGGGCGCTTTGTGTCTCTGCCCGCATAGCCAGACCGCCGAGAGGACGTCATGAAGTCGATCACCGTCACCGAACTCGCCGAGCGCACCGGCACGCCCCTCATCGACGTGCGGGAAGTGGACGAGTTCGCGGCCGGACACGTGCCGGGGGCCGTCAACATCCCCATGTCAGAGATCGGCAATCGACTCGACGAGCTTCCGGCGGAGGCCTTCGACGTCATCTGCCAGGCGGGCGGTCGTTCGGCCCGCGTCGTCGAGGCGCTCGAGAGCCGCGGCTTCGACGCGACCAACGTCGAGGGCGGCACCGGGGAGTGGATCTCGCAGGGACGCGCGGTCGAGGTGCCGTCGGCGTGACCACGCTGACCCTGATCGGGAAGCCCGACTGCCACCTGTGCGATGTGGCCTCCGAGATCATCGACGCCGTCGTCGCCGAGCTGCCGGATGCTGCGGCGGAGCGGATCGAGATCGTCGAGGCGTCCATCCAGGAGGACCCCGCGCTCTACGAGCTGTGGTGGGAGAAGATCCCGGTCGTTCTGATCGACGGCGAGCTGCACGCGCACTGGCGCCTCTCCCCTGATCGGCTGCGCGAGGCGCTCGAGGACGCCATCCGCGCCGACGAATCCACCCTGCAGAAGGAGTCGAAATGACGATTCGCCATGTCGTGACCTGGAAGCTCGCCGCCGAGGATGCTGCCGAGCGTGGCGCTCAGGCCGCCGAGATCGCCCGTCGGCTGAACGCTCTCGACGGCGTGGTGCCCCAGCTGCTGTCGATCTCTGCCGGAGCGAACATGGCCTACCCGGACGCGAACTGGGACGTGACGCTCGTCGCCGACGTCGCCTCCATCGCGGCGCTGGAGCAGTACCAGGTGCACCCCGCGCACGAAGAAGTCGTCGCATACGTGCGCTCGGTCGTGGCTTCGCGCGTCGCCGTCGACTTCGAGGTCTGAGACGCCGTTCCATCGACATCGAGACTCCGTTTCCACGGTCCTGTGGCGCGCACTTGCAACATAAACGTGATACGCCTGAGGCCGATGTCATTGGTCACGTGACAAGCCGCATGTTTAGATGATCTCCTACCCGCCTGGGCCTTGCCCTCGTCTCACAGGAGCTCACATGCCTCGTCGCCACATACTTGCCGGCCTCGCCCTCGTGGCGACCGCCACTCTCGCCCTCGCCGGCTGCGCGACCGGTTCGACCGGTGCGGGTGACAGCGGCGCCCCGGCCGCCGACAACGAGTACGGACTGGTCGAGGCGGGAACGCTGACCGTCTGCTCCGACGTGCCCTACCCGCCTTTCGAGGTCGAGGACCCGAGCACGGAGACCGGCTACTCGGGCTTCGACATCGAGCTCCTCGGAGCGATCGCCGAGAAGATCGGCCTCAAGCTCTCGGTGCAGGACGTGGGCTTCGACGCGCTGCAGTCCGGCACCACGCTCGCCGCCGGACAGTGCGACGTCGGCGCCTCGGCCATGACGATCACGGACGAGCGCAAGGCGAACATCGACTTCTCCGACCCGTACTACGACTCGCTGCAGTCGCTCCTCGTGCGCACCGACTCGGGCATCAAGTCGATCAACGACCTCGACGGCAAGAACGTCGGCGTGCAGCAGGGCACCACCGGTGAGACCTATGCCGGTGAGCACGCCAAGGGCGCTCAGCTCGTGCAGTACCCCTCGGACGGCGAGCTGTGGCCGGCGATGCAGGCCGGGCAGATCGACGCCATCCTGCAGGACCAGCCGGTGAACCTCGAGCACGAGAAGGCCGACTCCGCCTACAAGATCGTCGAGACCTACGAGACGAACGAGTCCTACGGCTTCGCTTTCGCGAAGGGCGAGAAGGATGCGCTGCTCGATGCGGTCAACGGGGCGCTCAAGGAGCTGCGCGACAACGGCGACTACCAGAAGATCTACGACGAGTACTTCACCGCGAAGTAATCGGCGGCGTCAGTAGATCGGGAGGACCTTGACGATGGCGTTGAGGCGCACGACCAAGAGCAAGCTGTATCGATACTCCGTCTACGCAGTGCTGATCGCGATCGCCCTCTGGGTGATCTTCAGCACTGACTGGGCGCGGATCGCGGAGCTGTACTTCAACCCCGAGGTCGCAGCCAAGATGCTTCCGGGCATCATCACCACGGCACTCGTGAACACCCTGTGGTTCACGGCGGTGGCGTTCGTCGGAGGCCTGCTTCTCGGCGTCCTGCTGGCGCTCATGAAGCTGTCGGCGATCGGGCCGTTCCGATGGATCGCGACGTGTTGGATCGAGCTGTTTCGCGGGCTCCCCGCGATCCTCACGATCTTCGCGATCGCGTTCATCCTGCCGATCGGTCTGGGAGTGCCGGCGACGAAGCTCGGTGGACCGGTGGTCCTCGGTCTCATCGGCCTCATCCTGGTCGCCTCGGCCTACATGGCCGAGACGATCCGCGCCGGCATCCAGGCGGTCCCGAAGGGGCAGACCGAAGCGGCGCGCTCGCTCGGGATGTCGCCCATGAAGACGACGTTCTGGATCATCGTCCCGCAGGGGTTCCGGATCATCATCCCGCCGCTGACGAACGAGTTCGTCCTGCTGCTGAAGGACACCTCGCTGCTCTTCGTCGCCGGATCGTTCATCTGGTCGAAGGAGCTGACGAACTTCGCGCGTGACGCGAGCACGCAGAACGCGAACGGAACGCCGCTCATCATGGCGGCGATCCTGTACCTGATCGTGACGATCCCGCTCACGCGGTTCAGTGCGTGGCTGGAGCGACGGATGGCGAGGCAGCGATGATCACCGAACTGATTGACGTCAACGCCCCGGCGATCGACGTGCAGGGTCTCGTGAAGTCCTTCGGCGAGAACGAGGTGCTCAAGGGCATCGACCTCACCGTCACCAAGGGCGAGGTCGTCTGCGTGATCGGACCGTCGGGGTCGGGGAAGTCGACCCTGCTGCGATCGGTCAACCTGCTCGAGGAGCCGACGGCGGGGAAGGTGCTCATCGAGGGCATCGACATCACCGATCCGGACGTCGACATCGATCGGGTGCGCACGCGCATCGGCATGGTGTTCCAGAGCTTCAACCTGTTCCCGCACCTCGACGTGCTGGGCAACCTCACGATCGCGCAGCAGCGGGTGAAGAAGCGCTCGAAGAAGGAAGCCGAGCTGATCGCGCACGCGATGCTCGAGCGGGTCGGCCTGGATGAGAAGGCGACCGCTTTCCCGGGTCACCTCTCCGGCGGACAGCAGCAGCGTGTGGCGATCGCCCGCGCGCTGTGCATGAACCCGGACATGATGCTGTTCGACGAGCCGACCTCGGCGCTCGACCCCGAGCTGGTGGGCGAGGTGTTGCAGGTGATGCGCTCGTTGGCCGACGAGGGCATGACGATGCTGGTCGTCACGCACGAGATGGGATTCGCGCGGGAAGTGGGTTCGCGGCTGATCTTCATGGACGGCGGGCACATCGTCGAAGAGGGCGATCCGCGGGAGGTCCTCGGCAACCCCCAGCACCCGCGCACGAAGGATTTCCTGTCGCGCGTGCTCTGATCTGAGATCTTTTCCACGACGAGACCCCCTGCTGCAATCCGTTGCGGCAGGGGGTCTTGGCGTGAAGTCGGGGGTGTCGGGCTCAGTCCGCCTCGACGACCTCCGCATCGGCGGCGTTGCGGCGCACAGAGTCGATGCCGTTCAGCGCGGCGGACTTCGACGAGTAGCCCTCGCTGACCGCGATGGCCTCCCCGTTGCCGGCCTTCAGACGGAACCGGTACTCGCCGGACTTATCGGTGTACAGCTCGAACTTGCCTGCCATGAGGCATCCTCTCTCTGTCGTGGTCGAGGGGCAGCGCCCCACGCGCATCAAGCTATCCCGACCCATATATCGGAGGGAAGAGGATCCGCATCCCGGAATCCGCACGCGGTGGATCCGCACCGATATACAACGAGTGGTCCGCGCCGTCTGCATCGTGCCGACCAGGAGTAACGGGTATTGTTTTACCTGTCGAGTGCTGGGGTGCTCGACGCACTTTCTGGGGATCGTCCGCGTCGACTCATGAGGGATCGGTGCGCTGACGCGTTCGTGATGCAAGGGGGAGTCGATGGCTGTCTTCGGTCGTCGCCGGCGGGAAGTCGATGGGCGCAGCTCGCAGTCGGAGCACGAGGATGATGCGCTGCGCAGATTCGAGGACCTCTTCTCCTCGCCGCCGCTGCCCTCGGCACTGCCGACCTCGCTGCCCGTGTCGGTCCGGGCATCGGTGCTGCAACCTCGGATCGAGGAATCGACCCCGGAGAGCCCTGAACTCGGCGAGAGGGACGCGGAAGTCCGCGTCCCCGTGGTGCCGAACCCTGAGCGAGGGTCATCGCTCAGCCGTGCCGGCGCAGACAACGAACTCAGCCGTCCCGGCACAGACAACGAAGGAGCATCAATGGCACAGGTGGAACAGTCGGTACAGGAGCTGCTGACGATCGACGGAGCGGTGGGCGTCGCGATCGTGGACTCCGCATCCGGCATGGCGCTCGCACAGGGCGGTCACCCTGCTTTCGATCTCGGCATCGCCGCGGCCGGCAACTCGAACGTGGTGCGGGCGAAGCTGCAGACGATGAAGGATCTGGGGCTGCACAGCACCATCGACGACATCCTGATCACCCTCGACGAGCAGTACCACCTCATCAACGTGCTCGGTGGGGAGGGCACCGAGGGGCTCTTCGTCTATCTCGTGCTCGACCGCGCGAAGGCGAACCTCGCGCTCGCGCGTCATCGGCTGGCGAGCGTCTCGACGCAGATCGTGGTCTGAACCTACCGGCGCGCGAGAACGCCCTGCTGCCCGTGACGGCGGCAGGGCGTTCTCGTCATGCGAGGAGGGTGCGCCTCAGCCGCGCGGGTGTACCGCGACCGGCTCGGGAGCCACGGCGATGCGCACCCGATCACCGAACGCGGGGTGCGTGCCCGGCGCGTGCTGCACGCGCACGAGCTCGCCGGACTCGGTACGCACCAGCGTGCGACGCATGCTGCCGAGGAACGTGCTCTCCTCGACGAGCGCATCCGCTGCGGCGTCGGACTCGGAAGCGAAGTACACGTTCTCCGGTCGCAGGAACACGTCGACAGGGCCGTCCGCCGGTGACTGCAGCGGCAGCCGCTGCCCCCACACCACGACGTGGTCTCCGTCGGCAACGCCCGAGACCACGCTCGACAGCCCCACGAACGCGGCGACACCGGCCGTCGAAGGCGTGGTGTAGAGCTGCTCCGGCGAGCCGATCTGCTCGATACGACCGGCATCCATCACGGCGATCCTGTCCGAGACGGCCAGCGCCTCCTCTTGATCGTGCGTGACGAACACCGTCGTGATGCCCAGGCGCAGCTGGATGCGGCGGATCTCATCGCGCAGCTGCACGCGCACCTTCGCATCGAGCGCCGAGAGCGGCTCGTCCAGGAGCAGCACCTTGGGCTCGGTCACGAGCGCACGTGCGAGCGCCACGCGCTGCTGCTGGCCACCCGACAGCTGGTGCGGGTAACGGTCGGCGAAGTCGGCGAGGCCGACCAGCGCCAGCGCGTCGACCGCGCGCTTCGCCGCCTCCGCCTTGCCGACGCCGCGGCGGCGCAAGCCGAAGGCGGTGTTCTCGGCGACGCGCAGATGCGGGAAGAGCGAGTAGGACTGGAAGACCATCCCGATGTCGCGCTTGTTCGTGGGCACCCGGGAGACATCTCCGCCGCCCAGGAGGACGGCCCCCTCATCCGCACCCTCGAGGCCGGCGAGCACACGCAGGAGCGTCGTCTTGCCGCACCCGGACGGGCCGAGGAGCGAGACGAACTCGCCGGGCGCGATGTCGAGATCGACACCGTGCAGCACGCGGTTGCCGCCGTAGCTCTTCACGATGCCTTGCAGTTCGACACGGGTGCCCTCGCCCGCCGTCGCGAGCAGCAGATTGTCCTTGGTGCGCGGAAGCGCGTGATCGAGGGTCATGAGCGGGCCTTTCCGGTGCCGCGGGCGACGCGGCCGATGACGAGGAGCAGGAGGAAGACGAACAGCAGCGCCAGCAGGGTGAAGATCGCCGGGGCGTAGGGATCCTGTTTGTTGACCACGACCATGGCGGTCTGGAACACCTGGCGGTTCAGGAGCGAGGCGATCGTGAACTCCCCGAGCACCACGGCGATCGAGATGAGCGACGCCGCCAGCAGACCTTGCCGCAGGTTCGGGGCGAGCACCTTCAGGACGACGGTCGGCCAGCTCGCGCCGAGCGACCGCGCCGCCTCGGAGAGCGTGCGGAGGTCGGCCGCGTCGATCGACGCCTGGATCGAGCGGAACGCGAACGGCAGCACCGTGATCCCGTAGGCGAATGCGAGAGTCCAGGTGCCGGTGCCGAACGTCCGCCCGATCTGCAGGTAGATCGGCGCGAGTCCCACCACGAGCACGATCGCCGGGATCGAGATGGGTAGCAGCACCGCGAACTCGAATGCGGGCTTGAGCTTCGGGAAGCGCAGGTTCACCAGGATCATGGTCGGCGCGAGTAGCAGCAGCACGATCGCGACCGTGACGACCGCGAGGATCAGCGAGTTGCCGAGGCCGGTCCAGATGGGCTTGAGCGTGGCCGCGGCCGCCGGGTCGAACAGGGCCGTCCAGCGGGCGAACGACAGCCCGCCGTCGGGATCGCGCAGTGTGAACAGGAACGTCGAGATCAGGGGGACCGCGAAGAACGCGCCGACCAGGACGCCGATGACCCAGCGGGTAGCGAGAGAGGGACCGAGCCGGTTCACGACTGCCACCTCGCAGCCCGTCGCTGCACCAGGGTGTACAGGGCCATCACGATCCCGACGATCACGATCATGCCCAGCGCGAGTGCCCCGGCGAGGTTCTCGCGGCCGAGCACCGTCTCGCTGGTGAGTGCCGTGCGGATCTGCAGCGGCACGATCTGCGCGCCTTGACTGGCCAGGGCGGCAGCCGTGGCGTACGACGAGAACGCGTTCGCGAACAGCAGCAGCAGGCTGGCGAGGAAAGAGGGCGCGAGCACCGGGATGCCGATGCGCAGCCAGAAGCTCGTCCTCGTGCCGCCGAGCGTGAGGTTGGCCTCGGCCCACTGCGGCTTGAGCGCGGCCAGGGCCGGCATGAACGTGATGACCATGAGGGGGATCTGGAAGTAGAAATAGGGGAGGATGAGCCCCGGCAGCTCGTACAGCCAGGTGCCGTTCTCGAAGATGTTGACGCCGAACGTGTCCTTCAGGAACACGGTGATGACGCCCTGGATGCCGATCGTGGCGATGAACGCGAACGCCAGCATGACGCCACCGAACTGCGCCAGCACACCGGCTGCGGCATCGACGGCGGAGCGCGTCCGCCCCTCGGGATCCATGCCGAGCAGCGCGTAACAGACGAGCGCGCCGACGATCGCGCCCACCACGGCGGTGAGCAGCGAGAGCCCGGCGGAGTTGGCGAAGGTGTTCAGCACCACCGGGTCGGTGAGCGCCGACAGGTTCGCCCAGGTGAACGAGCCGTCCTTCGTGAAGAAGCCGGAGCCGATCGACAGGACCGTCGGAACGGCGAGGAACAGCACCACGTAGGCGGCGAAGGGGACGAGCCCCAACCAGGCCAGGGACGGAGCGGACCGCCGGGCCCTCGCATCACGCGAGGACCCGGCGGGGGAGGCGGGTGCGGATGCCGTGGCATCCGCACCCGTTGCGGTGAGGGTCGTCACTGGACCGCCGCAGCCCACTTCTCGCCGAGCAGCGTGCCGGCGTTCGTCGACTGCTCCTCGGTCGGGACCACGGTCTCGGCCGGAGCCTCGGGGAGGGCGGCAGCCAGGTCGGCGTCGATCGTGCCCGCGTCGGTCATGGCCTCCATGCGCACCGGACGAGCACCACCCTTCAGCCACAGGTTCTGCACCTCGTCGCTGTAGAGGAACTCCTGCCACAGGCGGGCAGCCGCCGGGTGCGGGGCGTCGGCGTTGATGGCCTGGTTGTAGTAGCCGGCGTAGCCGACGCCGTCGAACACGACGACCTTCCAGTCCTTGTTGTCTGCCGTGTGCGACGCGTTCAGGTAGTCCCAGTCGAACACGACGGGGGTCTCGCCGCTCGCGATCGTCGCGGTGGTCACGTCGACCTTGAGCAGGTTGCCGGCCTTCTGCAGCTCGGAGAAGAAGTCGATTCCGGGCTGGAAGTCATCGAGCGTGCCATCGGACTGCACGGTGGCCATGCCCACGGCGGCGAAGGCCGCACCGGCCTGGTTCGGGTCGCCGTTGATCGCGACGGCACCCTTGTAGTCGGCGGAGAGCAGGTCGCTCAGCTCGGCCGGGGCCGGGAACTTCGACGAGTCGTAGCCGATCGACATGTACCCGCCGTAGTCGCCGACGAAGAGGCCGGTGGGCTCCTTCAGCGCGTCGGGGATGTCATCCCACGTCTGCACCTTGTACGGCGCGAAGACATCGGTGTTCTGCAGGGCGACCGTGAGGCCGATGTCGAACACGTCGGGGGCGGTGTCGAGGCCCTCGTTGGTCTTCGCGGCCTGGATCTCCTCGGCGCTCGAGACGTCGGGGGAGGCCTCGTTGATCGTGATCTCCGGGTACTTCTCGGCGAACAGATCGAGGATCTCGCCGTAGTTCGCCCAGTCGCGGGGGAGCGCGATGACGTTGAGCGATCCCTCGGCCTTGGCCGCAGCCTCGAGGTCGGCGAACGTGCCGAAGTCGGCGACGGAGGTCGCCGCGGACGCCTCCACGCTGGAGTCGCCCGAGCCGGTACCGGCGTCGGCCGCGCCGGAGCAGGCGGTCAGGGCGAGTGCGGCCGTGGTGGCCAGGGCGATGCCGGCGCCGATGCGCGCGCGGCGGGTGAAGCGAGCCATGAGTGTCCTCTCGGTGTCCGGCGCTGTGAGCCGGTGTCGGGTTGCGAGAGGACACTATGAGGCCCAGGTGGACAGTCGTCGCGGCTCAGGTGAACGAACGGTGGCGAGGTGATGGCCGGACGGAGGCCGCGGGCGGCTCAGCCGGGGGAGACCGTGTACTTGAAGCCGCGGTGCGAGCCGACGTAGCCCAGCCGCTCGTAGAAGCGGTGCGCGTCGGTGCGCGCGGCATCGGACGTGAGCTGCACCATCGTCGCGCCCACGGCGGGGGCCGCGACCTCGCCCACCCAGCGCATCACCGCGGATCCGATGCCCGAGGAGCGCAGGGAGCTGCGCACGCGGACCGCCTCCACGAGCAGGCGCCGTGCGCCGCGGCGGGCCATCCCCGGGATCGAGGTGAGCTGGAGGGTGCCGACGAGTGCGCCGTCGAGTTCCACGACGAGCAGGTCGTTCGACGGTTCCGCCAGGATCTCGCGCAGTGCCGCGGCATACGCGGGGCGGTCCTCCACGGATGCCACATCACCGCGCGCAGCGCTGATCGGGTCGTCGGCGAGCAGAGCGATCACGGCATCGGTGTCGGCGGAGGTCGCCCGCCGGAGCAGCGCACTCCCGAGGCGTGATTCGAACGGGTGGGGCAGAGGGAGGGCGTCGAGCATGGCATCAGTCTGCCAGCGCGCACGGAGAATGCCGGAGCCGCGGTGACTGTCTGGAATCATGGCGAGGTGGATATCGGCGCGGTGCTCGGACTGGAACAGCTCACCTGGGGGATGCTCCTGCTCGTGGTCATCGCGGCCTTCTGCGCCGGCTGGATCGATGCGGTCGTCGGCGGAGGCGGACTGCTCCAGTTGCCGGCGCTGCTGCTCATCCCCGGCATCTCCCCGGTGCAGGCGCTCGCCACGAACAAGCTGGCATCGGTGTTCGGCACCGCGACCAGCAGCGTCACCTACTATCGCCGCGCGAAACCCGATCTCCGCACGGCACTCCCGATGGCGATCATCGCGTTGATCGGGTCTTTCGGGGGCGCTGCCGTCGCGACCGTGCTGCCGCCTGCCGCCTTCAAGCCCATCATCGTGATCGCCCTGCTCGCGGTGGCGCTGTTCACCGCGTTCCGACCGCAGATGGGCGCCGCGACCCGGCTGCGGTTCCACGGACACAAGCACCACATCATGGCGGGCGTCGCCGGTCTCGGGATCGGCTTCTACGACGGGATGATCGGGCCCGGCACGGGCACGTTCCTCGTCATCACGCTCGTGGCGCTGCTCGGGTACGACTTCCTGCAGGCGAGCGCGAAGGCGAAGATCGTCAACCTGGCCACGAACGCCGGCGCGCTGATGCTGTTCATCCCGCACGGCGCCGTGCTGTGGCTACTGGGCGGCATCCTCGCGGTCGCCAACGTCGCGGGCAGCTACCTGGGCTCGCGGATGGCGATCTCCCGGGGGACGACCTTCATCCGCGTGGTGTTCCTCGTGGTCGTGATCGCCCTGATCGCGAAGCTCGGTGTCGACGTGTGGAACGAGAACATCGTGCCGGCGCTCGCCGCCCTGCGCTGAGGGCGTCAGGCCTCGTCGTCCTCGGGCTCGTAGTCGACGCCGGCCTCGGCGCGCTGCGCGTCGGTGATCGGTGCCGGAGCCGCGGTCAGCGGGTCGAAGCCGTTGCCGGACTTCGGGAACGCGATGACCTCGCGGATCGATTCGGTCTTGGTGAGGTGCTGCAGCACACGGTCCATGCCGAGCGCGATCCCGCCGTGGGGCGGGGCGCCGAACTTGAACGCGTCAAGCAGGAATCCGAACTGCTCATCGGCCTGCTCGTCGCTGATGCCCATGACCTCGAACACGCGCTTCTGCACGTCTTCGCGGTGGATGCGGATCGAGCCGCCGCCCAGCTCCGAGCCGTTGCACACGATGTCGTATGCGTAGGCGAGGGCCGATCCGGGGTCGGTGTCGAACGTGTCCTGGAACTCCGGCTTCGGGCCCGTGAACGCATGGTGCACGGCGGTCCAGGCGCCGGCGCCGACGGCCACATCGCCCGAGGCGACGGCGTCGGCAGCAGGCTCGAACATCGGGGCGTCGACGACCCACGTGAAGGCGAACTCATCCGGGTTCAGGTAGCCGAGGCGGCGACCGATCTCGACGCGTGCGGCACCGAGCAGTGCACGGCTCTCCTTCGTGGCACCGGCCGCGAAGAACACGCAGTCTCCGGCTTCGGCGCCGACGAGCGCGGCGAGTCCGGCCTGCTCGGCCTCGGACAGGTTCTTGGCAGCGGGGCCGCCGAGGGTTCCGTCTTCGTTGAACAGCACGTAGGCGAGACCGCGGGCGCCACGCTGCTTGGCCCAGTCCTGCCAGGCGTCGAGCTGCTTGCGCGGCTGGCTCGCCCCGCCCGGCATGCGCACGGCACCGACGTACTCGGCCTGGAACACGCGGAACGGGGTGTCCTTGAAGTACTCGGTAGCCTCGACGAGCTCGAGCCCGAAGCGCAGGTCGGGCTTGTCGGAGCCGTACTTCGCCATGGCGTCGGCGTACGTCATGCGCGGCAGCGGGGTCGCGACCTCGACGCCGATCGTCGCCCACATCGCCACGATGAGCGACTCCATGAGGGTGATGACGTCTTCCTGGTCGACGAAGCTCATCTCGATGTCGAGCTGCGTGAACTCCGGCTGACGGTCGGCGCGGAAGTCCTCGTCGCGGTAGCAGCGGGCGATCTGGAAGTACTTCTCCACGCCGCCGACCATGAGCAGCTGCTTGAACAACTGCGGCGACTGCGGCAGGGCGTACCAGCTGCCGGGGCTCAGGCGGGCCGGCACCAGGAAGTCGCGGGCGCCTTCCGGCGTGGAACGGGTGAGGGTGGGCGTCTCGACCTCGGTGAAGTCTTCGGCGTGCAGCACGTCGCGGATCGCCTTGTAGACGTTGGAGCGCAGGCGCAGGGCCGACGCCGGAGCCGGACGGCGCAGATCGAGGTAGCGGTACTTGAGGCGTGCTTCCTCGCCGATCGTCTCGGTGTCGGCCAGTGCCGTGGATACCTGGAACGGGAGCGGTGCCGACTCGTTCAGCACCTCGACGTCGGTCGCGATGAGCTCGACCTCGCCGGTGGGCAGGTTCGGGTTCGCGTTGCCCTCGGGCCGCAGCGACACCTCGCCGGTGACCTTCAGCACGAATTCGTTGCGCAGCGGGTGGGCGATCTCCTCGTCGCGGATGACGACCTGGGCGATGCCCGAGGCATCCCGCAGATCGATGAAAGCGACTCCTCCGTGGTCACGACGGCGATCGACCCACCCGGAGAGGGTGACGGTCTGACCGATGTGCTCGGCTCGCAGCGAGCCTGCCGAGTGGGTGCGAAGCACGGAGGATTCCTTCTGATCTGGGAAATGATGAACCCGCCCATTCTACGGGGGCGGGCGGAGCCGCTTCGGCCCGGTTGGCGGGACCCGGGCCGGCATATCAGTAGGATCGCCACGACACAGCCTTCTCACAGAAAGAGTGCACCGTGGACAACAACGGCATCACCGATCTCTACGCGTCGATCTTCTCCGGCACCACCGGCTTCATCGCGCTCATCTTCTACATCCTCGTCGCGGTCGGACTGTGGAAGGTCTTCACGAAGGCGGGCTACCCCGGAATCCTCGCGATCATCCCGATCGTGAACCTCGTCTTCCTGGTGAAGATCGCCGGGATGTCCGGGTGGTTCGCCCTGCTCTACCTGATCCCGATCGTGAACCTCATCCTCGCGATCATCGTGGCCTTCAAGCTCGGCGCGCGCTTCGGCAAGGGCGGGGTGTTCTCCTTCTTCCTGCTGTTCCTGTTCCCCTACATCGGGTACCTGATCCTCGGTTTCGGGGACTCGCGCTACAGCAAGGCGTGACATGACGGCGTCCCGGTTGCACCTGGTCCGACACGGTGAGGTGCACAATCCGGCTCGCGTGCTCTACGGTCGGCTGCCCGACTACCACCTGAGCGACGCGGGCCGGGGGATGGCCGCCGCCGCGGCGGATCATGTCGCCTCACTCGATCGCCCGGTCGTCGCGCTGTACGCCTCACCGTTGGAGCGCGCGCAGGAGTCGGCGGAGCCGTTCGCGGAGCGGTTCGCCCTCGTGCCGGAGATCGACATCCGCCTGATCGAGCCGACGAACGTGTTCGAGGGGACGCAGATGCGCCGCTCCCTGATGAACCCGCTGAACTGGTGGCACCTGCGTCAGCCGTCGCTGCCCAGCTGGGGCGAGCCGTACTCATCCATCGCGGAGCGGATGCTCGGCGTGATGGGGGAGGCGTGGGATGCCGCGCCCGACGGCGACGTGGTGATGGTGTCGCATCAGGCGCCGATCTGGATCACGCATCTGCGGGTGGCGGGCCTGCCCTTGCGGCACGACCCGCGCACCCGCCGATGCGCCCTGTCCAGCGTCACCTCGTTCGAGCGCGTCGGCGACGTGTGGCGCGAGGTGGACTACGCGGAACCCGCCGCCACCGGTGGTGCCGTAGACGTCGGGGCGGTCTGAGCGCGCTCAGGCGAGTGACTGGATGATGCCGATCGCCGCGAGCTGACCGGCCGCGGCCGCGAACAGCACCGACGCCATCGGCCCCGGCAGGCTCGCGCGGTGGGCGAGATCGCCCGCGGCGAAGACCCCGTCGAGCGAGGTGCGGCCGAAGTCGTCGATCTCGATCGATCCGGATTCGAGCATGCGCAGTCCGAGGTCCGCCGCGAGGGAAGAGCGCTGCCGCATGGCTCCGGCGGCGACGAAGACGCCGTCCACGAGGGACTCGTCTGCGGACGTGCGGATCCGCACTCCGGTGCCGTCCTTCTCGACGGATGCGACCGGCACGGCGCTCACCCGCACTCCCCGCGCTTCGAGCAGCAGACGCTCGTCGTCCGAGAACGCCTCGTCCACCGGGAAGACGGTGATGTCGCCGACGATCCTGCCGAGCAGGCCGATCAGGTGCTCCGCCCGCGGGGCGACGCCGAGGATGCCGATCGCCTTGCCGGCATGCTCGTGTCCGTCGCAGAACGGGCAGCTGAACGCGACCGTGCCCCAGAGGTCCGACAGGCCGGGAATGCTCGGCAGGTCGTCGGCGATGCCGGTGGCGAGCACGATCCGACGGCCCTCGACCTGCGATCCGTCGGCGAGCTGCACCTCGAACGCGTCCGCCGCACCGTGGATGCTCGTGACGGCGGCGTCGCGGATGTCCACGTCGTCGTAGGCGGCGAGCTCGCTCCGGGCCTTCGATCGCAGTTCGGCGGGCGGGGTGCCGTCCTCGCCGATCATGTTGTGCATGTGCAGGACGGTGCCGTTGCGATACTCGCCGGAATCCAGGAGCAGTGTGGAGCGGTGCATCCGTCCGAGGGTCAGCGCGGCCTGCAGTCCTGCCGGTCCTGCGCCGATCACGATCGCGTCGTACATGAGGATCCTTCCGATGGAGATCTTGTCTTCCGGCCCAGTGTGTGAGTTCATGTCAACATGAAGTCAAGTTCCGATCATCCGTGGTCCGTCGGCGAGGTCGCCGCGCGCTTCGATCTGCCCACCAATGTGCTGCGGCACTGGGAGTCGGTCGGGCTGCTGCGGCCGCCGCGGGACTCTGCCGGACGGCGTCGATACGGCGAGGACGAGGTCGTGCGCATCGCCGGAATCCAGCGCAGCAAGGCCGCGGGAATGACGCTCGAGCAGATCGCCGTGATGCTGGACGGCGGGAGCGCCGGGCGGCACCAGGTGCTGCAGGACCACCTGGACGACCTCGATCGGCGCATGGAGGACATGCGCCGGTCGCGCGAGATGACCGAGCATGCGATGCGCTGCCGTGCGCACGACATCGCCACGTGCCCCCGATTCCGCGCCGGCGTCGACGACGTCCTGGCGCGTCTCTGACCCGCCCGGAGCGCGCTTCGGAGGGCCGCTGCACCCGGCCCATGCATAGGAAGCTCTGCGTAAACTCGGAGTCGTGCCACTCGCCTCGACGGTTCTCTCGATCCGCAGCGGCCGCTCCTCCCGCATCCGGCGTTCGCGTCGTGCGGTCGGTGCCGCGCTCGCTGCGGTGCTCGCCATCGGTCTGAGCGCCTGCGCTCCGGATGCGGTCAGTGAATCCTTCCTGAGCGGCGAGAACACCGGCTACGTCGCTGCCGACGGCGCCATCGTCGAGATCCCGGTCGCCGATCGCGGCGAGCCCGTGCAGTTCGGCGGAGTGACCGAGGACGGCGAGAAGTTCGACAGCGCCGACCTCGCCGGCAAGGTCACCGTCGTCAACTTCTGGTACGCCGGCTGCGCACCGTGCCGCCTCGAAGCGGCCGATCTGGAAGCCGTCTGGCAGAAGTACAGCGACGACGACGTGTCGTTCATCGGCATCAACACCCGTGACCAGGCCGACACCGCGATCGCCTTCGCCGACGAGTTCGACGTGACATACCCGAGCCTGATCGACGTCGACACCGCCGAGGCCAAGCTCGCCTTCGCGAAGGTCGTGCCGATCGCCGCGACCCCGACCACCCTCGTGCTCGACAAGCAGGGCCGGGTCGCCGCGAAGATCATCGGACCCATCGACGGCACCTCGATCCTCTCCACGCTCGTCAAGGACGCGCTCGCGGAGGACTCGTGAGCGTCCAGGGAGACTCGTGAATCCCGGAGAGATCATCGGATCGGGTGCCCTCTGGATCGCGCTTCCGGTCGCGATGCTCGCCGGACTCGTCTCGTTCCTCTCCCCGTGCGTGCTGCCGCTCGTGCCCGGCTACCTCGGCTTCCTCGGCGGGGCGGTCGCTCCGCGCCGGGCGTCGTCGGCACCCGCTGGCTCGGGCCAGGCGACGCAGACGACCGACACCGCGACCCGCGCCCGGCTCGTGCTGGGCGTGCTGCTGTTCATCCTCGGCTTCACGATCGTGTTCGTCCTCTACACCGTCCTCGGCGGCACGGTCGGGGTGTTCCTGCTGCAGTGGGGCGACCTGATCACCCGCATCCTCGGCGTCGTGATCATCGCGATGGGGCTGGTGTTCCTCGGGCTCTTCGGCTTCGCGCAGAAGGAGTTCCGCTTCCACGTCGACTCGAAGGCCGGCATCGTCGGGGCACCTCTTCTCGGCATCGCGCTCGGCATCGGCTGGGCGCCCTGCATGGGGCCCACGCTCGCCGCGATCATCGCCCTCTCCTTCAACGCCGGCGACCCCGTGCGGGCCGGGTTCCTCGGGCTGGCGTACTCGCTCGGCCTCGGCATCCCGTTCCTGCTCGTCGCGCTCGGCTTCGGCTGGGCGACGAAGGCGATCGGGTTCCTGCGTCGTCACATCCGCGTCGTCAACATCATCGGCGGCGTGATGCTGATCCTGCTGGGCGTCCTCATGGTCACGGGCCTGTGGACCGACATCATGTCCCGGCTGACGGCGGTGATCGGCAGTGTCGTCCTCCCGCTCTGACCGTCCCGCGCAGACCACCACGAAGAACAAGGGTGCCGTGAACAGCGACTCCAGCGATCCGCTCCGTCCGTCCGACCACGTCGACGGCGACGACTCGATCACCCAGCCGCGGCTCGGCGTCATCGGCTGGCTGCGGTGGGGGTGGCGCCAGCTCACCTCGATGCGCACGGCCCTGATCCTGCTGCTCGTGCTGGCCGTCGCCGCGATCCCGGGCTCGATCTTCCCGCAGCGGATGGCCGACCCGAACGGCGTGACCCAGTGGGAGCGCGACAACCCCGACCTCTTCCCCGTGCTCGACGGCCTGAAGATGTTCGACGTCTACCTGTCCCCGTGGTTCTCGGCGATCTACCTGCTGCTGTTCATCTCGCTCGTCGGCTGTGTGATCCCGCGCATCAAGCACCATGCCAAGGCGCTGCGTGCCCGTCCGCCGCGCACCCCCGCCCGACTGCAGCGGCTCGAGGACTACCGTGCGGTCACGCGCGACCCGTCCGCCGACTCCGGCACCAGGACCGGGGATGCCGAAGCCGAGGCCTCCGCGTCGATCGACGTCGCGACGAAGCAGCTCAAGGCGCTCGGCTACCGCGTGGAGCGCTACGACCGCGGCCGCACGTTCTCGGTCTCGGCGGAGCGCGGCTACTGGCGCGAGACCGGCAACCTGCTCTTCCACCTCGCGCTCGTGGGCGTGTTGATCACGGTCGGCATCGGCGGCGGCTTCTCGTACACCGGTCAGCGCGTGCTGGTCGAGGGGGAGACCTTCGCCAACACGCTCCTCGACTACGACTCCATGAACCGTGGCCGCTTCGTCGGAGATGACGCCTTCGCGCCGTACTCGATGCGCCTCGACTCGTTCGACGTGACCTATCAGCCGTTCGGCGAGCCGGGCTCCGGCCAGGCCGGCAACTTCTCCGCCAACGTCACGGTGCAGGAGGATGGTGCGGAGCGCACGGGTTCGGTCAAGGTGAACGAGCCGCTCGCGGTCGCCGATGACGATGTCTTCCTGTTGGGCAACGGCTACGCCCCCACGGTGACCGTGCGCGATCCCGACGGCAAGATCGTCTACCGCAGCAGCACGCCGTTCCTCCCGCAGGACAACAACATGACCTCCCTCGGGGTGCTGAAGGTGCCGGATGGCCTGGCCGAGCAGGTCGGCCTGGTCGGGTTCTTCTACCCGACGACCGGCGTGCTCGACACCGGGGCGTTCTTCTCCGCCTACGGCGACCTCACGAACCCGACGCTCACACTCGACGTGTACACCGGCGACCTCGGGATCAACGAGGGCGTGCCGCGCTCGGTCTACGTGCTCGACACCACGGGCATGACCAAGCTCACGGGTCGCACCACCGACGTGAAGTCGATCGAGCTCACCCCGGGGCAGACCGCGCAGCTGCCGAACGGCCTCGGGTCGGTGACCTTCGAGGACGAGTCCCCGGCGGGCGCGACGGACGCCTCGAAGTCGGTGAAGCGGTTCGCCTCGCTGCAGATCCACCGCGACGAGTCCGGCGTCTGGGTGCTCGGCTTCGCGCTGTTGGCCCTCGGCGGCCTCATGATCGCGCTGTTCGTGCCGCGGCGCCGCGTGTGGGTCAAGGCCACGGCGCACGACGGCGAGATCGCGCTGGAGTACGCCGCGCTCGCCCGTGGCGAGGACCCCACGCTCGCCGTCGCCGTGGACGACCTCGTCGCCGGCCACGCCCGCCTGCTCGACACCGCCGGCGGCACGACCGCCCGCCCCGACGACACCGCGGACGACTCCGCAGAGCCGGAGTCCACCCCGGCAGACGACACCCGGAAAGTAGACTGACACCATGCTCGAGCTCAACGTGATCTCGCCGGTCCTGCTCTGGACCGCGGTAGCGATCTACGCCGCGGCCTTCGTGGCCTACGCCTTCGATCTGGCTCGGCGCTCGCAGGCGACGGCCGACGCGCAGACCGTGCGGGAGTCGGTGCTCGTCGGTGCCGGAGGAGGGAGCGTCACCGCCTCCTCTGCCGGAGCGGATGCGCCCGCGGCTCCGCAGCGCTTCGTGATGGCACGGATCGGCACCTCGCTCACCGTGCTCGGGTTCGTGTTCCACCTGGCCGCCACCGTCACCCGCGGTATCGCCGCGGGACGCGTGCCCTGGGCCAACCTCTACGAGTTCGCGATGATCGGCACGCTGCTCATCATCGCGGTCTACCTGATCGTGCTCACGCGCATCGATCTGCGGTTCCTCGGCACGTTCATCACCGGCCTGGTCGTGGTGCTGCTCGGGCTCGGAGCGACGAACTTCTACGTCGAGGTCTCCCCGCTCATGGACCCGCTGAAGAGCGTGTGGCTCATCATCCACGTCTTCGTGGCCTCGCTCGCGACGGCCTTCTTCGCACTCGCGTTCGCCCTCTCGGTGATCCAGCTCATGCAATCGCGCCGCGAACGCCTGATCGGTGAGGGTGCGGCGAAGACCGGCCCCGGCTTCCTCCGCACGTTCCCCGGGTCGGTGCGCCTGGAGAGCCTGGCGTACATGTTCACGATCATCGGCTTCATCCTCTGGACGTTCACGCTCATCGCGGGTTCGATCTGGGCCTACTACGCCTGGAGCCGCTTCTGGGGCTTCGACGTGAAGGAGACCTGGACCTTCGTGATCTGGGTCATCTACGCCGGCTACATCCACGCTCGCGCGACCCGTGGCTGGCGGGGAAACCCCTCGGCGTGGCTCGCGATCGTCGGATTCTCGGCCGTGATCTTCAACTTCACGATCGTGAACGTGTTCTTCAAGGGCCTGCACGCCTACTCCGGCTTGAGCTGATCCCCCGTCCCGCGGTTGTAGGCTCATCGCATCAGCGGGAGCACCGAAGGCGGGAGTGCCGAATGCCCATTCTCGTGGGGATCGTGGAAGGCCATCCGGCGATGCTGCTCGGCGTCGCCACGATCCTCGACCGCGGCGGAGGCATCCGCGTCGCCGCAAGGGGAGACACCGCGGCATCGGTGGCGACCCAGGCCCGACGACTCGATGTGATCCTGCTCGACCTCGCGCTCCCCGACGGTTCCACACCGGCCGAGAATCTGCGCACCCTGGAGCCTCTCGGTGCGAGCGTCATCGCGTTCACGTCGGGTGATCGACCGCAGCGCCTCCGCGAGGCCGCGCGTGCGGGAGCAGCCGGCATGATCAGCACCTTCGACGCGCCGGAGGCCATCACCGCGGCCGTACGATGCGCGGCGCAGGGGCACGTGTTGGCCACGGCGGCGTGGGCGGCCGCGCTCGACTCCGACCATCAGTTCGTGGCGGCTCATCTCAGCAGGAGGGAGTCCGAGGTGCTCTCGCTCTACGCTTCGGGCGAGACGGCGGAGCGGGTCGCGCAGACGCTGTTCCTGTCGCGGGAGACCGTGCTCGACCACATCCGCCGCATCCGGGCGAAGTACGCCGCGGTCGACCGCGCGGCGCCCACCAAGGTCGACCTGTTCCGTCGGGCGGTCGAAGACGGTCTGGTGCTGCAGGGGCGCTGACGGTCGCGTCAGAACGACCAGATCAGCGGGACGTAGAACACGGCCACCGCGAAGAACAGGATGATCAGCGGCCACCCGAACCGCGCATAGTCGCCGAAGCGGTAGCCGCCGGGTTCCATCACCATGAGGTTGGCGGGGGTCGCGACCGGCGTGAGGAACGCCGCGGCTCCGGCGACCGTGAGCGCCATCAGGAACGGCAGCACCGAGACGTCCATCGCGCCGGCGAGGGCGACAGCCACCGGGGCCACGATCAGCACGGTCGCGGTGTTGCTGATGAGCTGCCCCAGCACCAGGGTGATCAGCACGATCACGGCGACGGCGGCGTGCGGTCCCGCATCGCCGAGGAACGAGCGCAGCCCGTCGGCGATCAGCTGCGCGGCACCGGTCTCCTGGAACGCGGTCGAGAGCGGGATCATGCCGGCGACGAGGATCACCGTCGTCCACGAGATCGCCCGATACGCCTGCGTGATCGAGACGACCCGGGTGAGGATGAGGGCACCGGCGGCGAGGAGGCCGGCGATCGCGGCCGGCACGATGCCGGTGGCGAGCAGCACGATCATCGCGAGGAGGATGACGGCCGTCCGTTTGGCGCCGACGCCGAGGGGGACCGAGCGGCGCAGCGTGCGCGGAGCATCGACGACCAGCACTTCCTCGCGCTTGGACGTGTGCCGGTGCAGGTCTTCCCACGATCCGTCGAGGAGCAGGGCGTCGCCCGCTTGCAGGTCGGTGCCCGACTCGTCGAGCGCCTCTCGCCCGCGGCGGACCCCGAGCACCACGAGGTCGCCCGACGGGGTGCACATGCCGGGGAAGACGTGCAGTCCGATCAGGGTCGAGCGTGGCGGCACGACCACCTCCGCGACGCCGCGCGAGGCGGAGACCAGCGCACGGTCGGAGGAGAGGGCGTAGTCGCTGCGCAATGTGGCGGCCAGGCGCTCGAGGTCGATCGGCGCCGACGTCGGTGTGCGCTCCGGGAGCAGGCGGTTGCCGAGGAGCAGGACGATCGCAAGGGTGCCGACCACCAGAGGGAGGCCGGCCAGCGCGAACTCGAAGAACCCGAAGGGCCGGGCGCCGTTGTCGGCGGCGACCTCGGACACGATGATATTCACGGGAGTGCCGGTGAGGGCGAGCATCGAGCCGGCGTGGGCGGAGAAGGCGAGCGGCATCAGCATCTGCGAGGGGCGGATGCCGGCACGTGCGGCGACCACGACCACCAGCGGGAGCAGCGAGGCCACCGCGCCGTTCACGCTGATCACGGCGGTCATCACCGCGGTCAGGAGGCCGATCGTGAGCAGCAGCCGCGACCGGCTCGTGCCGGAGCGGGTGACCACCTCCTGACCTGCCCACGCGACGATGCCCGTGGACTCCAGCGCCTCGCTCACCACGAACAGCGAGGCGATGAACAGCACGGTCGGGTCGCCGAAGCCCGCGAGCGCCGAGTTCAGCCCGAGCACGCCGGTGAGGTAGAGGGCCACCGAGACCCCGACGGCGACGACGCCGAGCGGGATCCGGTTGGACACGAAGGCGATCACCGCGCACAGCAGGATGACGAGTGTCGCGATGATCGGGTCCACGGCCCCACGATAGGGCGCGGCCAGGATTCCCGGCGACCCCCCTAGTTCTAGGGGGTGCGCTTGCAGGACGTTCTCACCCGACACGATCATGGGGCTATGGCCGCTGAGAAGTCGTTGAGCGCCCCGGATGCCGAGAGCAAGGGGTTCCTGAACTGGATCGAGAAGGTCGGCAACAAGGTGCCGGATCCGACGATCATGTTCGTCTATCTGATCGCCCTGATCGCCGTGCTCTCGGCGCTCCTGTCGTGGGCGGGGGTGTCGGTCACCGACGACGTCGTCG
>NZ_JBBCPF010000003.1:0-339797 GCF_037150835.1 Microbacterium sp. LB12
GCCGTGACGGAAGACAGGGACGGGCAATCGCGCGGTCGCGGTCGGAGCAGGCCATCGAAGTCGGTCGACGACTCGCTCCGCCTTCTCTCCGATCGTGCAGCGGCCGCTGCGGCGCGCACCAACCCGCGCGGTGGAAGACGCGACTCGCCAGCCATCGAGCATGTGCTCCGCCGCATCGCAGCGCAGTATCCCTCGGAGATCCAGGAGCAGTTGGCGAGAGGCGCCACGGTGCTGCCCGCCGAGTGGGAGCGCGCCATGGAGACCGGTTCTCGCGCGCAGAGCACTTTCCGGGAGCTCCTCGACTTCTCGGCGAACGCGGCCGCGAATGCCTCCTCCGATCCGAAGCTCTACCCCGACGTCGAGTTGGACGAGGAGCAGAAGCCCGCGCCGCCCACAGCCCGGAGGCGGAACAGCCCACAGGCGTTCTTCGGGAAGCACGCGGTCACAGTGCGGACCGTCGAGGAGTATCTGCGGGTCGTCGCGACCATCCAATCGAACTACAGCGGGTACCGGCTGGTGTGGCGCGGCCAGCAGAATGCGGAGTGGGCGGTGCAGAGTTCGTTGCATCGTCACCTGCGAGAGAACGAGAAGGTCCCCGCCACTGAGGAGAACCTGGTCGGATACGAGAAGCGCGCTTTCGCGTCCGCCGCCCGCTGGGGGATTCCCACCGCTCCCGCGATGGGATTCCTGTCCCGCCTGCAGCACAACGGCGCACCGACCCGCCTTCTCGATGTGAGTCGTGACCCGAACGTGGCGAGCTGGTTCGCCGTCGAATCCGACGAGCAGTTGGAGTCCGCCCCCGCGCGCGTCGTCGTCTGGGCGCTCGATCAGAATGGCCGTGACCTGATGACCGACAGCGCGGAGCTGTTCTGGCACGACTGGACGACCGAGTCGATCAGACGCGAGTTCGACTGGGGCACGGGCACCTCGATGTGGCCCTGGTTCCCGCCGGCGGCGGGCAATGAGCGGATGCGCGCGCAACGAGCGGGCTTCCTGCTGGGGGCCTCCAGCATCGTCACGACCCCGGTGGCCGAACTGTACTCCGAGTACTTCGGACAGGATTGGAACACCACGGAGATCGCGAACGCGACGTCATTCCTCGGGGTTCCCGTGCCGTTCGAGCGGCATCCCGACGAAGTCGAGGGCATCCCCTCGGATCTGCGCGGATACGTGCCGTTCGTGACGATCCATCTCCCGGCAGGTTTCAAGACGGCACTACGGACCCATCTCGAAGAGACCGCCGGCCTGGATGCCGCCGCGATCTATCCGGACTTCGCCGGGCTGATCAGGGAGTTGAAGCGTTCATCGAGCGAGTAGGGCGGGCGGGACTTGAACCCGCGATCGTTGGGTTATGAGCCCACTGCCTTAACCAGCTTGGCCACCGCCCCGTACGTACCCCAGCCTATCGGTGGATGTGTTCAGACCGCCGTCGCAGCGGCGTGCGTCTGGAGGTGTCCGAGGTAGATGTCCGCGTTGCGGATCAGTCCCGCCCGCTCGTCCTCGCTGAGCGAGCGTCTGACCTTCGCGGGGACGCCGGCGACCAGGGAACCCGCAGGGATCTCCGCCCCGCCGAGCACGACCGCTCCCCCGGCGATCAGGCATCCCGGGCCGATCACGGCCCCGCTGAGGATCACCGCCCCCATGCCGATCAGGCTGCCGTCGCCGACTGTGCAGCCATGCACGACGGCATTGTGGCCGATCGAGACCTTCGCGCCGATGACCACGGGGTGTCCGGAATCGACATGGACCGAGACGTTGTCCTGCACGTTGGACCCCGGGCCGACGACGATGGCCGCGGAGTCCCCACGGAGCACCGCGTTGTACCAGACGCTGGAACCGGCAGCGAGGGAGACGTCTCCGACGATGCGCGCGCCATCTGCCACGAAAGCGGTTGCATCGATCGACGGGGCCTTGTTCGGGAGGGCGAGGACGGATGCTCCGGAGGCGATGCTCATGAGGCGAGACTACCCTTGCTGCCGCGGAATCACGCGGAAGTGAGCCGAGCCTCAGCTTGCTTGCGGAATGTCTGAGCCGGAGTAGCGTTGTCTTCATCAGATACGAGAATCCGATCCGGAGGAGAACAAGATGAGCAAGGCACAGACCGTTTCCACCACCGCCATCGACCCGACCGTGGCTGCAGGGGCGGCCCAGTTCCTCTCCCCTGTCGTCCTCGGTCTCCAGGCGCTCACCGTCAACGGCAAGCAGGCGCACTGGCACGTTCGCGGAGCCAACTTCGTCGGCGTCCACGAGCTTCTCGACACGATCGTCGCGCACGCCGGTGACTTCGCCGACACCGCCGCCGAGCGCATCGTCGCGCTGGGGCTTCCTATCGACGCCCGCGTGAGCGCCGTCGCGGAGAAGGCCGGCGCGACCACCGTCCCGGCGGGCTTCACCCAGTCGGACGAGCTGATCCGCGCCGTGATCGCCGACATCGACGCGATCCTGGTCGACGTCAAGGCCGCCGTCGAGGGACTCGACGAGGTCGACCTGACCAGCCAGGACGTCGCGATCGAGATCCAGCGCGGTCTCGAGAAGGACCGCTGGTTCCTGGTCTCGCACATCGCCGCCTGACCACCACAGTCGAAGGGCCGGTTCTCCACCATCGGAGCACCGGCCCTTCGTCGTACCTGAGCTAGGCGATATGGGTGAGACGTCCGCCCAGAAGTGTCGCGGAAACCGGCATCCGCCGAAGGACGTCGCCGTCTGCCGCGAGCGGATCCGGGCCGCACACCACGATGTCGGCGGGAGACCCCGGGCGAAGCGACGTCCGCACGCTCGCCTGGAGAGCCTGTTCCACGCTGAGCCTCTCCTCCGGGTGCCACGGTGACCGATCGTCGTCTGTCCGCAGCACCGCGGCCGCGATGGCATGCCAGGGGTCGAGCGGCGCGACGGGAGCGTCGGAACCGAAGCGGAGTTCGGCACCCGCATCCCGCAGCGCGGCGAGCGGATACTCGATCGCGGTTTGACCTGCCCAGTGATGCTCCACGAGGTCGCGATCGTCGAGGGCGTGCTGCGGCTGGACGCTCGCGATCACACCGAGCCGGGCGAAGCGCGCGAGGTCGGCATGGCGGACGAGCTGTGCGTGCTCGATCGATCCGGTGGCCCCGGTGGTCGTGAAAGCATCGAGTGCCGACGTGAGCGCCCGATCCCCGATCGCGTGCACCGCCGCCGCCAGCCCGGCGCCTGTCGCGCGTGTGAGCAGGTCGACGAGCTCGTCGGAGGGAACGGTCAACATGCCGTAGTTGTCCGGGTCGCCGGGATACGCATGCGAGCAGGCGGCTGTCCTCGTACCCAGTGATCCGTCGGTGATCACCTTCAGCGATCCGACATGCACGAGCGCACCGCCCGCCGCATCCGCCGCGAAGGGCTCCCCGGTGCGCAGTCCTTCGGCGATGGCACGGTCGAGATCGAACGGGTACACCGCGAACTCGACGCGGTGCGAGGAAAAGCCCGTGGCAACGCGGCGCGGCCACGACTCGGCGTTCCAGGCCATGTCGAAGTCGACCAGCCCGGTGATGCCGCGCGCCGCTGCCGCCTCCCCCGCGCGGATCACCGCCCGGTCGCTGTGGGCCGGATCCACCGCGTTCAGACGCCGAGAGATCTCGAATGCGTCCTGTTCGCGCAGGACACCGTCGTCCGCACGGAAGCCCTCGCGGGCGAGCGCGGCGGAGTTCAGCCACACGCTGTGCACATCGGCGTTGATCAGGTAGGTCGGCACCGTCCCGGTGGCGCTGTCCAGAAGGTCGAGCGTCGGCCGGTCCGGCCAGAGGGCGTCACGGTAGCCGCTGCCGACGCGTCGACCGTCCGGAAGGATCGGAGCCTCACCCATTGTTCGCGCGGCGGCGACCGCGGAATCCGCGCTCCCGAGGGGAACACGTTCCGCCGCGAGAGCCCACTGCACGGTGTGGACGTGGTTGTCCCACAGCCCCGGGATCGCCCAGTCGCCGTCCGCGTCGAGGACTTCGCCCCGGAGTGACAGCGCACCGGTCGGCGCGATGTCGGCGATGCGGCCGTCCGCGAGGAGGATGTCGACGGGCTCGTCATCGATCAGGAACTCGCGTCCCGGGCCCGCGATGCGCACGGCTCTGACGGCGTCGATTCCGGTTTCGCGTTGGATCAACGCCGTCCTCCTGTGCGTGCGTTCTGTGCCCGCCGCATCTCTGCCGCCAGCGCGGGGTTCGCGTACGGACCGTCTCCGTCGAGCTCGGCGATGACGGTCTCGAGCGTCTCGGCGGGCTTGTTCTGGCTGAGCTTGCGCTTCGCCACAACACGCGTGGGCGTCAGTCGGAAACCGACCGTCCCCGATGCGAGGCGCTCCACGTAGGCGGGGTCGTTCGGGCGCTCCCACATGAGCCTGGGCTCCGACATGTGCGACTCGAATCGTGCGACCAGTCGATCCAGCACGACGAGGTTCTCCTCTGCGCTCAGGATCTCCGGCACGCCCGCGAGGTGCACTGCCGTGTAGTTCCACGTCGGCACCGCCGGGACATCGCCGTACCACCCGGGAGAGACGTAGCCGTGCGGGCCTTGGAACACGACGAGCATCTCGCGATCGCCCATGCCGTGGATGAGATCGTCCGGCCGTCCGACGTGCCCGACGATCGTGAGATCGTCGCGGGCCTCGTCGAGCAGCACCGCATAGTGCGACGCGACGAGCCCGTCGTCGCCGGCACTCATGATCGTCGCCCACGGATTCGCGTCGATCACGCGGCGCATCTCGGGCACGTCGGCCAGCGTGAAACTGGGATTCTGTCGCATGGGATCAGCCTAGGACGGCGGCTGCCGGTCGCCGCGCGCTCACGCCTGACAGCGCGGACACCAGTAGAGCTTGCGGGCGCCGATCTCCTCGAGCGCGATCTCGGTGCCACAGATGCGACACGGCAGTCCGGCGCGGTGATACACCCAATGGCGATCGTCGCGATTGGCCATCGCCGCGCGGTAATCCTCCCCGGTCAGACCGTCCATCGTCATCATCTGACCGGTTTCGACGCCCACAGCCAGCAGTCGGACCCAGTCGTGCCAGAGCGCGCGGACGACGTCTTCGGGCACGTCCCGGCCCGGCGTGTGGGGGTTCAGACGCTGTCGGAACAGCATCTCGGCACGATAGACGTTGCCGATGCCGCTCACGACCGCCTGGTCCATCAGGAGCAGGGCGATCACCGTCGGCTTCTTCCGCACCGCCCGAACGAAGCGCTCCTCGTTCTCGACCGGGTCTCCCACGAGCGGGTCGGGTCCGAGTTTCGCGACCGTCGCCAGCATCTCCTCAGGTGTCTGCAGCACACAGGCCGTGGGCCCACGCAGATCAGCCGCGGTGATGTCGGTCATCAACCGGAGGCGCACCTGGCCGACGACAGGCGGCGGCCACTCCATCCCCTCGTCGGCGAGACCCTTCGTCTGCTCCGACATGCGCACATGCACGCGCGTGCGCCGCGGCGCGCCGATCGACGCCAGGGAGTTCTCCCCCGCGTCGTCCAGGATCGGCTCGTCGAGGACCGTGCCGCGCTGATTGGTCTGCCCCATCCGCCCGTTCGCCGAGGCGATGGTCGGATCGACCAGGATCTCGCCGGCGAAGTCCCAGGCCCCGTAGAGCCCCAGATGCACGCGAAGCCAGAGGTCACCCTCCGTCTCGAGGAACATCTGCTTCCCCACGGCCTGCACGCTCACGGCTGCTCGACCGTCGAGCACCGCCGCACCCTCGGCGAACCGGCCCTGCGGGCTGGAAGCGCTCAGGGTCTTGCCGATGAAGTTGCGATCGAACTGCCGTGCGATCCGATGAACGGAATGGCCCTCGGGCATGTCAGGCCCGGGGATCCGGCAGCAGCGAGCCGTCGCGCTCGAAGTCCGCGATCTGGCCGATACGACGTACGTGACGCTCATCGCCGGAGAACGGCGTCGCGATGAAGCGGTCGATCAACGACGTCACCTCGTCGTAGGTGTGCTGCCGTGCTCCGATGGAGATCACGTTGGCATCGTTGTGTTCACGGGCGAGCTCCGCGGTCGACAGGTTCCAGACCAACGCCGCACGAACGCCTTCGACCTTGTTCGCGGCGATCTGCTCGCCGTTCCCGGAGCCGCCGAACACGATTCCGAGCGCTTCGACACCCGCCCGCTGGTCGGCGACGACGGCCTGCGCCGCTCGGATGCAGAACGCAGGGTAATCGTCGACCGCGTCGTACTCGATCGGCCCGTGATCGACGACCTCATGTCCCGCGTCACGCAGGTGGCCCTGCAGTTGCGTGGAGAAGTCGAGTCCCGCGTGGTCGGTGGCGATGTGGATGCGCATGGCTCCCATCCTAGAAGCGCGCGCCGTTCATCGTGATGTCACGGAGCGATGCCGGCGGCCGCGGGCTTGAAGCCCGCGCGGATGTTCTCGCAGCATCCGGGACGGCAGACGTCGAATCCACCGGGGAGCGCGGTGACATGCGGGCGCTCCTCGTTGGGGCGTCCCTGCAGGCGCTCTTCGATCAGATCGACGATGCCGGCCACGAACGACGGCGACACACCGGGCGTGGGCGTCCGCGTGAAGGCGAGTCCCGCCTCCTCCGCGGCCTCCGCGGCCTCGGTGTCGAGGTCCCACAGAACCTCCATGTGGTCGCTCATGAACCCGACCGGGACAACGGCCACGGCCTTGCGTCCCCGGTCGGGAAGCTCCCCGATCACCTCGCACACGTCCGGCTCGAGCCAGGGCTGCGAAGCGGGCCCGGAGCGCGACTGGTAGACGAGCTCCCACGAGACGTCGGCCGCCGCGGGGACGGATTCGCGCACGCGATCCATGACCCAGGCGGCCACGGCGAGGTGCTGTGCGGCGTAGGCACCTCCCTCACCCCAGTCGATGTCGCGGGCACCGGAGCGCTCCGCATCGGCGGTCGGGATGCTGTGGGTCGAGAAGAGGATCTCGATGTCGGAGGCCGCGATGCCCTCGGCGAGGAAGCCCTCGATCGCGGCACGCACGCCGCTCTCGAACGCCTCGACGAAGCCGGGGTGATCGTAGAACGGACGGATCTTGTCGATCGTGACGGTCTCGCCCAGCCCGGTCTCCTCGAGAATGCGCGCGAAGTCCTCCCGGTACTGGCGGCAGCTGGAGAAGGAGCTGTAGGCGCTGGTGGCGAAGGCGAGCAGTGTGTTGTGGCCCTGCGCGGACGCCTCCGTGACGACCTCTTCGAGATACGGGCTCCAGTTGCGGTTGCCCCAGTACACGGGAAGGTCGATGCCCCGCTCGGCGAGAGCGTTCTCGAGCGCTTCCTTCAGTACGCGGTTCTGCCCGTTGATCGGGCTCACACCCCCGAAGTGCCGGTAGTGGTGCGCGACCTCCTCGAGGCGCTCATCGGGGATACCGCGGCCACGGGTGACGTTCCGCAGGAACGGGATCACATCCTCCTGTCCCTCCGGTCCGCCGAACCCGGCGAGGAGGATCGCATCGTAGGCGACCGGGGTGGTCACATAGGGCGCACCCCCGGAAGCAGCAGGCGAGGCAAAGGGAACGACATTCGGCTCGATCGCAGTCACCCCTCCATCCTTCCACCTCGGTGACGATCGGGCGTCCGTCGGTCGCCGTCACATTCGTCGACATCGACGGCGTGAGGTCGACTTCCTCTCTGGCGTAGGCTGTCAGGGTTGCCGTCGGCGCCAACTGCGCCCAGCCTCGGTGACATCCCCTCACCCCTGGGAGTACAGCTGTGCCTGGAGAGAACCTCACCCGTGTCGAAGCGCAGGAGCGTCGCGACGTCATCGACACGCAGTCCTATGAAGTCGCCCTCGACCTCACCAAGGGCGCCGAGATCTTCGGCTCCCGCAGCGTGGTGCGCTTCACCGCGACGCCGGAGGGCTTCACCTTCATCGATCTCATCGCTCGCGACGTTCGGGAGATCTCACTCAACGGCGAGCAGCTCGACCCGAACGAGGTCTTCGCAGACTCCCGGATCGCACTGACCGGGCTGCAGGCGGAGAACGTGCTCGTCGTCGACGCCGACTGCCTCTACACCAACACGGGCGAGGGCCTGCACCGCTTCGTCGATCCCGTCGACGGCGAGGTGTACCTGTACTCGCAGTTCGAGGTGCCCGACTCGCGTCGCGTGTTCGCCGTGTTCGAGCAGCCCGATCTCAAGGCGACGTTCCAGTTCACCGTCACGGCGCCGGCCGCGTGGAAGGTCATCTCGAACTCCCCCACGCCCGAGCCCATCGTGCACGACGACGATGTCACCGCCACCTGGGGCTTCGAGCCGACCCCGCGCATCTCCTCGTACATCACGGCTCTCGTCGCAGGCCCCTACGAGTCCACGTTCTCGGAGCTGACGAGCGCGTCCGGTCGCGTCGTGCCGCTCGGGGTGTACGGCCGCAAGAGCCTGTGGCAGCACCTCGACGCCGACTACATCTTCGACAAGACCCGGGAGGGCTTCGCGTACTTCGAGTCGAAGTTCGGCGTGCCCTACCCGTTCGCGAAGTACGACCAGCTCTTCGTCCCGGAGTTCAATGCCGGGGCGATGGAGAACGCCGGAGCGGTCACCTTCACCGAGACGTACGTGTTCCGCAGCAAGGTGACCGATGCCGTCAAGGAGCGTCGCGTCGTCACGATCCTGCACGAGCTCGCGCACATGTGGTTCGGCGACCTCGTGACCATGAAGTGGTGGAACGACCTGTGGTTGAACGAGTCGTTCGCCGAGTGGGCGTCGACCATCGCCACCGCCGAGGCCACCGAGTGGACCGAGGCGTGGACCACGTTCAACGCGATGGAGAAGACCTGGGCCTACCGCCAGGATCAGCTCCCCTCCACCCACCCGATCGTCGCCGAGATCAACGACCTCGAAGACGTCCAGGTGAACTTCGACGGCATCACCTACGCCAAGGGCGGCTCGGTGCTCAAGCAGCTCGCCGCCTGGGTCGGCATCGAGGCGTTCTTCGCCGGGGTGTCGCAGTACTTCCAGAAGCACTCCTGGGGCAACACCGAGCTGAGCGACCTGCTCTCGGAGCTCGAGGCCACGAGCGGCCGTGACCTCAGCACTTGGTCGAAGAAGTGGCTGGAGACCGCGGGCGTCAACACTCTCGAGCCGGTCATCGCGGAGAGCCACGACGGCACGATCTCGCGCTTCGCCATCACCCAGACGGCCCCGGCCGACTACCCGACCATCCGGCCGCACCGCCTCGGAATCGGCTTCTACACGCTGACCGACGGCTCGCTGACGCGGTCGCACTACCTCGAGGTCGACGTCGACGGCGACCGCACCGAGGTCCCGGAGCTCCAGGGCCTCCCCCGCCCTGACCTCGTGCTCCTCAACGACAACGACCTCGCCTACGCGAAGATCCGTCTCGACGAGAAGTCCCTCGCGACCGCGATCGCTCACCTCGCAGACATCCACGACCCGCTCGCCCGCTCGCTGGTGTGGGGAGCTGCGTGGGATCAGACCCGCGACGCCGAGACCGCCGCGTCGGCGTACCTCGACCTCGTGCTGGGGAACATCGGTCGCGAGACCGAGTCGACGACCGTGCGCACGACGCTCGCGCAGCTACGGACCGCGGCGACGCTGTACGTCGCACCCGCCGATCGACAGGCGGCCCGCCTCAAGGTCGCCGACGGGCTGTGGGCACTCGCCGAGGCGGCGGAGCCGGGCAGCGACAGCCAGCTGCAGTTCGTGACCGCGTTCGCGAGTGCACTGGTCACACCGGAGCACGCCGGGATCATCGGTCGACTCCGCTCCGGTGAGGACACCCTTCCCGGGCTCGAGATCGATGCGGACCTGAACTGGCAGCTCCTCGTCGGACTCGCCACGATCGGCGCGACCGACGCGGCCACGATCGATGCCGCACTCGCTGCCGACAACACCGCCAAGGGTGGTGAGTTCGCGGCGCAGGCCCGGGCGTCGCTTCCCGACGCGGCCTCCAAGAAGGCGGCGTGGGCCTCGCTCGTCGAGCGCGACGACGCCCCGAACACGATCGTGCGCTCGGCAGCGCTCGGATTCGTGCACCCGGCCGGCGCCGCGGTGCTCGCCGAGTTCGTTCCGCAGTACTTCGACATGCTCCTCCCTGTCTGGGAGACGCGCACGTACCAGATCGCGCAGTACCTGATCGTCGGTCTGTTCCCGACCGCTCTCGCAGACGTCGCGCTGCGTGACGCGACGCGCGGGTGGCTCTCCGCCCACCAGGATGCTGCTCCGGCGCTGCGCCGCCTCGTGCTCGAGAACCTTGCGGACGTCGAGCGCGCCCTCGCCGCGCAGGCCCGCGACGCCGAGGACTGAGCACGCGACACTCCCGATCGGGCCTCTGCCTGCGGCGCTTCCAGCCCGCGCAGAGGCCCGATCGCTAGGATCGGGGGTGATGATCCTCCCTCTCGATGTTCCCGTTGATCCCGTGGAGACCCCGCTCCCCGAATGGGTGACCGACCTTCTCACCTGGCTCGGCCTGGCCGGCATGAAGGTCCTCGCGGTCGCGCTCATCATCGCGAGCTGCGTCGTGATCGGGCTCATCCTGCGCCTGGTCATCCGACGCGTCGTGCATCGCATCGTGGACAGTGCGAAGAGCAAAGCCTCGGTCGACGACACGCAGGCCCTGGAACGCTCGCCCCTGGCCGACATGCGACTGGTGCAGCGCACGCGCACGCTCGGAACGATCCTGCAGAACATCGTGAACGTGATGCTCGTGGTCATCGCGATCGTCCTGATCGTCAACGCCCTCGACTCGAGCCTCCTCGGATCGCTCACGCTGCTCACCGCAGCGGTGGGCGCCGGCCTCGGCTTCGGCGCGCAGAACATCGTCAAGGACGTGCTGAACGGTATGTTCCTGGTCGCGGAAGACCAGATCGGCATCGGCGACGTGGTCGACCTCGGTCTCGCGAGCGGTGTGGTCGAGTACGTCAGCGTGCGCATCACCCAGGTGCGTGATGTCAACGGCACGCTCTGGTACGTGCGCAACGGCGAGGTCACCCGCATCGGCAACATGTCGCAGGGCTGGGCGCGCTCGATCATCGATCTGGGTGTGCCCGCCGACTCCGATCTCGAACAGGTCGAGCACATCATGCTCGAGACCGCTCAGGGACTCGCGAAGGACCCGAAGTGGCGCACCCGCATCGTCGAGAAGCCCGAGCTGTGGGGCCTGGAGTCCATCGGGGGCGACGCGCTCGTGGTCCGCATCGTGATCAAGGCCCGCGCCAATGCCAAGGACGACGTGGCGCAGGAGTTGCGTCGCCGTCTGCGTGCCGCGCTCCTCGAGAAGGAGATCGGCGTCCCGAGCATGGCGGAGGTCGTCCCGACCGGACTCGACGGAGCCCGGCGCGTCCGCGGCGCCAACCCGCCGAAGACCCGACCCAACGCCGTCACCGGCGTCCCGGTGATCCCGGACCGCGGGATCTGGCGTCGCAAGAAGACGAACGATGACGACGGGAGCCCTCAGAAGTGACGTTCTACGACGAGATCGGCGGTCACGAGACCTTCGCGAAGATCGTCTCCGTGTTCTATCGCGAGGTCGCACTCGACCCCGTCATGAAGCCGATGTACCCCGAGGAGGATCTCGGACCGGCGGAGGATCGCCTCCGCATGTTCCTGGAGCAGTACTGGGGTGGTCCGACCACGTACGGTGAGACCCGCGGCCACCCGCGCCTCCGGATGCGGCACATGCCCTTCCACATCGACGCGGACGCGCGCGATCGTTGGCTTCGTCACATGAGGATCGCCGTGGACGAGGCCCAGTTGTCTCCCCTGCACGAATCGACGCTCTGGGACTACCTGGAGCGCGCCGCCTATGCCATGGTGAACACATTCGAGCCTTCGGGGATCGGCACCGCGCCCGGTGGTCGCCCCACCATCGAGACCCGCACACGTCAGGAATCAACGGAGAACTCATGACGATAAAACCCCTGTCCGCAGATGTCCTGGTGATCGGATGGGGGTTGGCCGGTCTGGTCGCCGCCGCAGAAGCGCTCGATGCCGGCAACCGAGTCATCCTGTTAGATCAGGAGCCTCGCACGAACCTCGGCGGTCAGGCATGGTGGTCGTTCGGGGGGCTGTTCTTCATCGACTCCCCGGAACAGCGACGACTCGGGATCAGGGACTCGCTGGAGCTCGCCACGCAGGACTGGTTCGGCAACGCCGGCTTCGATCGTCCGGAGGATGAGTGGCCGCGGCGCTGGGCCGAGGCGTACCTCCAGTTCGCCGCCGGTGAGAAACGCTCCTGGCTACGTGAGCGCGGGGTCGGTTTCTTCCCCGTGGTCGGATGGGCGGAACGAGGCGGATACGGCGCGATCGGACCCGGCAACTCGGTCCCGCGCTTCCACATCACCTGGGGTACGGGTCCGGGCATCGTCGCACCGTTCGCGGCCGCGGTCGAGCAGGGCGAGCGTGAGGGCCGCCTCACCGTCCTCCCCCGACACCGCGTCACCGCGCTGACCGTGACGGACGGCACCGTCACGGGAGCCCGGGGCAGCATCCTCGACACGAGCGGGGCGGCGCGCGGGGTGCAGTCCTCCCGCGACGTCATCGGAGAGTTCGAGATCTCGGCGACCGCGACGATCGTGTCCTCGGGAGGCATCGGCGGCAACCATGAGCTCGTGCGCGCCGCCTGGCCGTCGCGCCTCGGCACCCCGCCGAAGCACATGCTCACCGGGGTTCCTGCGTACGTGGATGGCTCGATGCACGGCGTGAGCGAGGCCGCAGGCGCCCGGCTGATCAACGGCGACCGGATGTGGCACTACGTCGAGGGCATCACGAACTGGGACCCGGTGTGGCCGTCCCACGGCATCCGCATCCTGCCCGGGCCTTCGTCGCTCTGGCTCGACGCGACCGGGAAGCGACTTCCGGTGCCGCTCTTCCCGGGTTTCGACACTCTGGGGACGCTGGAGCACCTCCGTACCACCGGGCACGACCACTCCTGGTTCGTCACGTCGCGGCAGATCGTGGAGAAGGAGTTCGCCCTCTCCGGAAGCGAGCAGAACCCCGATCTCACCGGCAAGGACGTCGGGCTGCTGCTCAAGTCACGCCTCGCGAAGGGGCCGACGGGTCCCGTGCAATCCTTCCTCGACGAGGGCGAGGACTTCATCGTCGAGAACGACCTCGAGTCACTGCTCGATCAGATGCAGAAGCACTCCGGCGGTGAGCTCCTCGACATCGACAACGTGCGTCGTGAGGTGATCGCACGCGACCGTGAGATGGACAACGACTTCACGAAGGATGCTCAGATCGGGATGCTCCGATCGATGCGCAGCTACCGGGGCGACAAGCTCATCCGGACCGCGGCCCCGCACCGTCTGCAGGATCCTGCGGCAGGACCGCTCGTGGCGGTGAAGCTGCATGTTCTGACGAGGAAGTCGCTCGGCGGCATCAACACCGACCTCGACGGACGCGCCCTCAACGCGGACGGGGTTGTGATCCCCGGGCTCTATGCCGCGGGAGAGGCGAGCGGCTTCGGAGGTGGTGGCGTGCACGGATATCGAGCGCTCGAAGGCACCTTCCTCGGCGGCTGTCTCTTCTCCGGACGAGCGGCCGGGCGGGCGGCAGCAGCCACGACCCGCTGACCGTCGGGAGCGGCTCCGCTCAGCCTGCGGAGCCGGTATCGCGCACGCTCGTGAGGCCCGATGCCACGGGGCCGCGGGCGAGCACGTGACCGCGGCGGAACGCGAGCCGAGTCCAGCGACCGGACCGTGTCACCGCCACCTGCTCTTCCCCGGAGATGAATCCCATCGCGTCAGCGGCGAAGGCGACACCACGGGGAAGCCCATCGAGGTCGTCGTCTGGTTCGCCCCAGATCGCGGCACGCAGAGCACGGACGGCTTCTTCGCCCGTGCCGGGGGTGGCGCCGCGAGCCACCGCCGAGATCCCCCACTGCGCGCGCTGCGCGATCGTCGAAGCCGCAAGCGTCGCGCTCGGCTCCCACCCGCTGCGGGGAGGCGCGACGCCCGCCCACGCCGGCGAGAGACCGCTGTCCGGAAGCTGCAGGCGCTGCGCTTCGTCCGTCGCCGTGAGCTGATCCACGACGAGGTCGCACTCGAGCTCGGGGTCGGCGTGAACGATGCGCATCGCGAGGATCGTCGGTGTCTGATCGAACAGGCCGTGCGGTGCGAGGACGGCAGTCGTCAGCGCCAGGACACCGCGCGCCGCCTGGAGTCGGACACCGTCATCGGTGATCCTCGTTGCTCGGCCCACGAAGGTGAGCACGTCCTTCGCAGTGTCCGGGTCGGCGAGGAGAAGGTGATGCGGCACGCGTTCTAAACTACCAACGGAGCGGCGGCTGCGGTCGCAGAGAGGAACCCATGAGCGCGAACGACCACGCCATCCAGACCGTCGAACGACTGCTGGAGGTCCTCGATCTCGACTCGACTCAGGCCAGGACGACCGAGGACATCTTCACCGGATCCTCGCATCCCATGCCCACCGGTCGAATCTACGGCGGTCAGGTGCTCGCGCAGGCTCTCCTGGCTGCGGAGCGCACTCTTCCCGAGGATCGCGCAGTGCATTCGATGCACGGGTACTTCCTCCGCCCTGGCGACGCCAGTCAGGGCATCACGATCGCCGTCGATCGCATCCACGACGGGCGGTCGTTCTCGACGCGCCGCACCCAGGCGTATCAGAACGGCGTGCCGATCTTCTCGATGATCGCCTCGTTCCAGGACGAGGACCCGGGCGTGGAGCACGCGGAGGCGATGCCTGAGGGGATCCCCGCACCGGAGGAGCTCGCCCCGGATGAGGCGCGCGTCGACGGCCTCCCTGACGGCACTGCACGGATGCTCAGCGAGCGGGCCGCCGACATCAGGCACGTCGATTCGCCGCTCTATCTGCCGAGCGATGATGCGCGGGTACCGCGCCAGGCGGTGTGGATGCGGCTGCGTGCGCCGCTCCCCGACGATCTGCGGCTGCATCGTGCCGCGCTCGCGTACTTGAGCGACATGACGATCCAGGAGTCGATCCTGCGCGCGCACGGCGTGTACTGGGGGCTGCGTGGGCTCAAGGTCGCGAGTCTCGACCACGCCATGTGGTGGCATCGACCCGCGCGCGTGGATGATTGGTTGCTCTACGTGCAGGAGTCGCCGAATGCCCGCGGTGGTCGTGGGCTCGCCTCCGGCCGGATCTACACCCGCGAAGGCGCTCTCGTCGCGAGCGTCGCGCAGGAGATCATGATCCGCGTTCCCGACGAGCGGAGCTGAGTCCGCTCTTTGACGACGAGCCGGCGCCGTTCTCTGAGCGGTGCGGGCGTCAGCGGTGGCTGTACTCGATCGACGGACCGACGAACGGCTCCCAGACGTCGCGCATCTCCTGGGTGAGACGCGTCGGTCGCCCGGTCTGGGCATCGACGAGCACGATGATGGCGGTCGAGCGCGCGTAGAGCTGGCGGGGCTGCGCGGCGGGGTCGTTGTGCACCTCGTAGCAGACCTCGACGCTCGAACCACCGAGCTTGCCGAACCACATCTGCACCTCGAGGGGACGACGCTGGTAGGGCACGGGCGCGAGGTACTCGATCTCCTGACGGGCGATGAGGGTCAGGATGCCCTCGTCGAGACCGGAATCGAGCACGGCCGTCGACGGTGCCGATTCGCCGGGTCCTGCACGCCAGAACGCTCTGACACGAGCCTCCTCGAGGAGCTTCAGCATCGAGGTGTTGTTGACGTGGTTGAACGCATCCAGATCGCCCCAGCGGAGGTGGATCGGGATGTGCAGCCGTGGACCCGGCGAATCGGACATCACGGCGTCAGTCGCGCGTCAGCTTGCGGTGCGTGGAGCGGTGCGGCTTCGCCGCATCCGGTCCGAGGCGTTCAATCTTGTTCTCCTCGTAGGCCTCGAAGTTGCCCTCGAACCAATACCACTGGTCGGGCTTCTCATCAGTGCCTTCGTAGGCGAGGATGTGCGTCGCGATGCGGTCGAGGAACCACCGGTCGTGGGTGATGACCACGGCGCAGCCCGGGAACTCGAGGAGCGCGTTCTCGAGCGAACTCAGCGTCTCGACGTCGAGGTCGTTGGTCGGCTCGTCGAGGAGGAGCAGGTTGCCACCCTCCTTGAGGGTCAGCGCCAGGTTCAGACGGTTGCGCTCACCACCCGAGAGGACGCCGGCCTTCTTCTGCTGGTCGGGGCCCTTGAAGCCGAACTTCGAGACGTACGCGCGTGAGGGGATCTCGGTCTTGCCGACCGTGATGAAGTCGAGGCCATCGGACACGACCTCCCACAGCGTCTTGTCCGGGTCGATGTTGGAGCGCGACTGGTCGACGTAACTGATCTTGACCGTCTCGCCGACCTTCAGGTCTCCGCCGTCGAGCGGCTCGAGGCCCACGATCGTCTTGAACAGCGTCGTCTTTCCGACACCGTTCGGACCGATCACACCCACGATGCCGTTCGGCGGAAGGCTGAAGCTCAGACCGTCGATGAGCGACCGCCCGTCGAAGCCCTTCTTCAGGTTCTTGGCCTCGATCACGATGCTTCCGAGACGCGGACCCGCGGGGATCTGGATCTCTTCGAAGTCGAGCTTCCTGGTCCGCTCAGCCTCGGACGCCATCTCCTCGTAGCGGGCGAGGCGGGCCTTCGACTTGGTCTGGCGTCCCTTGGCGCTCGATCGCACCCACTCCAGCTCCTCCTTGAGGCGCTTGGCGAGCTTCGCATCCTTCTTGCCCTGGATCTCGAGGCGCTCGCCCTTCTTCTCGAGGTAGGTCGAGTAGTTGCCCTCATACCCGATGAGCCGGCCGCGGTCGACCTCGGCGATCCATTCGGCGACATGGTCGAGGAAGTACCGGTCGTGGGTGATCGCGATCACCGCGCCCTTGTAGGCCTGAAGGTGCTGCTCCAACCACAGCACGCTCTCGGCGTCGAGGTGGTTGGTGGGCTCGTCGAGGAGCAGGAGGTCGGGCTTCTGCAGGAGAAGCTTCGCGAGGGCCACGCGACGCTTCTCACCGCCCGAGAGCGGTGCGATCGCGGCATCGCCCGGCGGGGTGCGGAGGGCGTCCATCGCCTGATCCAGCTGCGAGTCGAGGTCCCAGCCGTCGGCGGCGTCGATCTCCTCCTGAAGCGTGCCCATCTCGGCGAGGAGCGCGTCGAAGTCCGCCTCGGGGTCGGCCATGAGCGCGGAGATCTCGTTGAAACGGTCGAGCTTCGCCTTGATGGCGATGCCGTCCTGGATGTTCTCGAGCACGGTCTTCGACTCATCGAGCTCCGGTTCCTGCATCAGGATTCCGACGCTGTACCCCGGGGAGAGCTTCGCCTCGCCGTTGGAGGGAGTGTCGAGACCGGCCATGATCTTGAGGATCGTCGACTTTCCCGCGCCGTTCGGACCGACCATGCCGATCTTGGCTCCGGGGAGGAAAGCCATGGTCACGTCATCGAGGATGAGCTTCTCGCCCACTGCCTTGCGCGCACGAACCATCGAGTAGATGTACTCAGCCACCGAAAACCGCTCCTTCTGTTGGCGTCGAAGATCGACACTCCAGCCTACCGGCCGCCTGGAGTCGCACGGACGAGGCAGCGGCAACGCGATACTGCGAGCAGCGAGCCGTCGTCACCAGTCGATCGGGCGTGTGGTCCCGATCAGGCAGCGCCCCTCAGCGAGCTGTGGCATCACCGCGGTCACCACCTGGCCGGTGGACGGACCCACCTGACCCACCAGGCATTCGCTCTCGCCCCAACGCACTGAGAACTGCATGCTCTCCGCAGGGTTGCCGACCGTCGACTGGTCTTGCGTCACCTGCATTGCCCCACGGTCGAATCCTGCCCCGATCAGAGCGTCGATGTACGCTCGCCCTGCGCCCCGCTGGTCGGTGGCCCACACGGCGTCCGCGACCGCCGTGAACAGAGGCAGATTGTCCTCGGCGGTGCCGTCGGGAACCAGCTGCGGCGCCGCTGGACTCGTCTGCTCGGGCGACGGCGTGCTGGAGGCCGACGGAGAGACGGAGGGAGTGGGACTCGGCGTGCACGCGGAGAACAAGAGGACGGCCGCAACGGAGGCCGCGAGGACGCCGGCCGCACGCGCCGGGGACAGGAGCGATCGACGAAGCACGTGCTGAGTCTACGTCGCCTCGCCTGACTTCCCCCAAGGCGACCGACGCCCTCGACAAGGGCAACTCCTACGCCGTCGCACTCGCGAGCGACTCGGGCTGCGCCCAGGAGACATCAAGGGGCTCGGGGTCGGACGCCCCCGGCATCGACACGCGGTCTTCGAGCCCGGCCGCGGGCGACTGCTGGTCTGCCGGAGGTCGAGCCGTCGACCCCTCCGTAGGCGTCGTGCGCGCCTGCGGTCGATAGGCCGTCGTGCCCCACCGCAGGTCGTGTCCGATCGCTTCCGCATCGATGTCGACGCTCGTCCCCTGCTTGCCGTTGCTCTCCCAGTTCCGGATCTTGAGGCGTCCGGTGACGATCACACTGTCTCCGGTGCGCAACGACGCCTTCACGTGTTCACCCAACTGGCGGAACGCAGCGACCGAGAACCAGTTCGTTCCCGCGTCGACCCACGCCTGTGACGCCTGATCGAAGCGTCGGTGGGTGCTGGCGAGTCGGAAGTTGGTCACAGAGACCCCGCCCCCGGTCTGCACCTGGATCGGGTCGGTCGCGACCCTTCCCACAATGGTCAGCGTGTCGATCATGTCGTGTCCTCTCGTCAGCCGGTCCTTTCGCCGGGTCCCACAAGCGTGGGTGATTCGACCGACGTCGCGGCACACGAATCCTTCATTCCGTGGATACGAGACGAAGGAGGGAATCTGTGGAGAAGAAGCCCAGATGGGACGGCGTGGCGGAGTCCAGTCTCAATGTCGGTGGTCGGTCATACCTTCGAAGAACGAAAGGAGTACCGATGTCCGACCACGTCACCACCGCCCTCCCCGAAGTCCCCTTTGCGCCTCCTCGCCTCTCCTCCTCACGAGAGCACCTCGTGCGCGCCGCCGACCATCTCTGGCGCGTGCAGGATCAGCGAGAGCACGTCCTCGGACACCTGCGCATCGTCGCCGACCCGCTCGGTCTCCGCTATCGCGCCGAACGGCTCCATCTCGCGACGGGCACATTCCGTGTCGTGGGCGAGTTCTGGCGCGTCGACGACGCGATCGCCGTGCTTCGCTATGCCTGAACCACGGTCGGCTGGTGGCGATCGGATGAAGTGCCCCCGGCAGGATTCGAACCTGCGACCAAGAGATTAGAAGGCTCCTGCTCTATCCCCTGAGCTACGGAGGCGCACATGACTACCGTACCGCGCTCCCCGCATCCTTCCTCGTCGCAGGCCGGAAGGTGATGTCGGAGCCGTCGATAGTATGGCGGCATGGTAAACGCGTCGGAAAATGATCGTCTCGTATGGATCGACTGCGAGATGACGGGACTCGATCTGGCAGTCGACGAGCTCGTCGAGATCGCCGTCGTCATCACCGACTTCGAGCTCCGTCCCATCGACGAGGGGTTCCAGGTGGTGATCCGCCCCAGTGACGCAGCCCTGGCGCACATGAACGACTTCGTCACGAAGATGCACGAGACCTCCGGTCTGATCGAGGAGATTCCCGGCGGCCTGTCGCTCGAGGAGGCCGAGGCGCAGACTCTCGCCTACATCCAGCGCTTCGTACCGTTGGAGCGGAAGGCTCCCCTGGCCGGCAACACGATCGGCACCGACAGGATGTTCCTCGCCAAGTACATGCCGCAGGTCGATCAGTGGCTGCACTACCGCAACGTCGACGTATCCAGCATCAAGGAACTGTCGCGCCGTTGGTATCCGCGTGTCTTCTTCCAGGCGCCGTCCAAGGACGGCGGACACCGTGCGCTTGCCGACATCCTCGAGTCAATCAGAGAGCTCCGCTACTACCGGGAAGCCGTGTTCGTCGACGAACCCGGACCTTCGAGCGATGAGGCACGCGAGATCGCGACGCGCACCGTGTCAGAGTTCACTCCGAACATGTAATAGACTCGTATGGTTGCCCGCTCCGGTGGGCACATGGTGGGTATAGCTCAGCTGGTAGAGCGCTGGCTTGTGGTGCCGGATGTCGCGGGTTCGAGTCCCGTTACTCACCCTCCAGAAGAAGGCCCGAATCAAATGATTCGGGCCTTCTTCGCATCCTGGCGATCAACGGGGGCGCGTGCACCGACGCTCTAGACTGAGCTGGTGTCACTCGCGGTCTGGTTCTCTCTGTTCACCGCCTCCGTCGTGATCAGCTTCACCCCCGGTGCCGGCGCGATCAACACGATGTCGAACGCGATGAACCAGGGGTGGCGACGATCTATCTGGGGAATCGTCGGCCAGCAGATCGCCCTGGTGGTCCACGTCGCGATCGTCGCCGCCGGCGTCGGCCTGCTGGTGTCACGGTCGGAGTTCCTGTTCAATGCGATCCGCTACGCCGGCGCCGCGTACCTGGTGTTCCTCGGCGTTCGCCTTCTCCTCTCGAAGCCGGCCGTTGTCGTGGATGACGCCCCACAGCCCATCGACTCCCGTGAGAGTCACTGGTCGATGATCCGACGCGGATTCTGGGTGAACCTGTTGAACCCCAAGGCCATCGTGTTCTTCCTGGCCTTCATCCCCCAGTTCATCCGGCTCGACCAGCCGCCGATCCCCCAGTACCTCACGTTGATCGCGACCGTCATCGTCGTCGACGTGATCGTGATGTGGGGCTTCTTCGCCGCCGCTGCGCGACCGTTCCGTCGCCTCACCCGCACTGCGCGCGGACAGCGCATCCTGAACACGGTGTTCGGCGTGCTCTTCATCGCGGTCGCCGCTCTCCTCCTTCTCCTGCACTGAACCGGTCCACGCCCGTAGGCTGATGAGGATGGACATGGATGCCGCCGCCTTCGAAGAGCTCGTGATCGACGAGCTCGACCAGCTTCCCGACGACATGGTCGAGGGACTGGAGAATGTCGTGTTCGTCGTCGAGGACCGCCCGGAGGACGGCAGCCTCGACCTGCTCGGCCTCTACGACGGTCTGGCCCTGACCGAACGCACGCAGTACGGGATGGGTGAGCTTCCCGATCGCATCGTGCTGTTCCGCGAACCCCACCTGGCTGAGTGCACCACCGAGGAGGAGCTGAGGGATGAGATCCACACCACGCTCGTCCATGAGATCGCACACTTCTACGGCATCGACGATGCCCAGCTGCACGAGATGGGTTGGGCATGAGCACGCCGAGCGCCGTTCCGGACCTCGTGGAATCGGTGGATCTGAGCGCTGCGCCGCTCGAACCCTGGCAGGTCCTGGTGTGGAACGATCCCGTCAACCTGATGAGCTACGTGGTGCGGGTCTTCCGCACGTACTTCGGGTACTCCGTCGAACGCGCCACCGCACTCATGCTCGCCGTGCACCACGACGGTCACGCGATCGTGTCCACCGGACCCCGCGAGACCATGGAAGTCCATGCGCAGGCGATGCACGACTTCGGCCTGTGGGCAACGGTTCGGAAGGCTCCGCAGTGACCGTAGATGCGATCGTCGTCGCCATCACCGCGATCGAGGAGCACCACCTCGCGCAGCTCGTCGACGAATTCCTGGAACTCATCGGTGCTTCCCGTGATCTCGCCGATCCGGCCATCGCCCGACTGACACCGAACCCGTATCCGGATGACGCCGATGCCGCGGGCGACTTCGCCGACGCGACGCGCGACGATCTCCTCGACCGTCGACTCTCCGACGCCCGCCGCGTGCGCGCATCGCTCGGCGATCTCGATCACGACAGCGAGTCGTTCGCCGGCGGAACGCTGTCCCCGAAAGAACTCGTCGTCCCGGTCGAGCTCGTCGATGCATGGCTCCGCACTCTCACGGCTCTTCGACTCGTGATCGCCACACGACTCGGGATCGTGTCCGACGAGGACTCCGGTGTCAACGGAAGCCACGACGTCTACGACTGGCTCGGGTATCGCCTGGAGCTGCTCATCCAGGCAGCGGATGAGGCCGGAACCGGTCTGATCCGTTAAGGGATCTCGACGATACGCGTCGCAAGCGCGCGCGGGTCATCACGCTCGACGTGGCGGCGCTCCTGAGCCGCCCACCGGTCCCAGTGCGGCCGATACGTCTCTCCGTCCCGTGCGAGAGCGCGCGCCTTCCGCGACGATTCCGCGGACTCGACCCAGATCCGCACATCCGCGAGGCCGGCGGTCGAGGCTCGGAGGATCCCGCTTCCCTCGACGATCACGCCGAGGGAAGGATCGACGGCGTGACTCTCCGCCTCCGTCTGCGCTTCCCAGTCCCACCGGCGCCAGGTGCCAAGGTAGCCGCGCCCATGCGGCTTCAGAATCCACTCCAGTGCGCGTGACGCGCCTTCGTCGAGGCCATCCCACCCCGGATAGAGCGAATCCAGCGCGATCAGCTGCACGTGACCGAGCACCGGCCAGCGCCGTACGAGCAACGCAGCGAGAGACGACTTGCCCGCCCCGCTGCCGCCATCGATCAAGACGACAGGGTTGGCTGCCGCCACCGCCCGCACATCCTGCTCGATCAGTGTCGCGGCATGCTCCAGCGCCGCCGCGACAGGGTCGTCACTTCTTGAGGGCACGGATGATGCGGGTGAGCGCTCGTCCGGCAACCCAGACGAAAGGCACTGCCACGACGAGAAGCGTCACGATGTTGGGCTCGAATCGCAGCCCTTCCTCGCGGCGCACGTAGACGCCGACCGGGACGGAGACACCCCCGCCACCACCGCCCTCGGCGCCGTCCCCACTGCCCCCGCCGAAGCCGGAGTAGGTGAACGCGACGGGCGTGATGCTGATGCCGTCGACGTCCTGAGGTTCTCCGTATGCGCTCTTCACGCCGAAGGAGGCTGCTTGCTTTCCGAGTTCCAGTGCGATGTTCGGCATACCCCCACGGTAGCCGAGGAACCCGGTGCGCGTGGGATCAATCCAGACCGTGAGCTTTCGGGTGCTGGGCCGCGCCACGACCGTCGCCGCGACCGATGTGCCGGGCGCGACTGATGGTCGCCGAACCGAAGCGCGCGACGGCCTCGTCCATCGCGCCCTCGACCTTGCGCCAGTGCTCGTCGTCGTCCCACAGCGCGAAGCCTCCCCCGCCCGCCGGGCGCAGATTCTCGGCACGCACACCGACCAGACGCACCGGGTCACGACGATCGATCTGCTCGAACAGGGTCTGCGCCGCTTCCCCGATGCGCTGTCCGACAGCCGTCGGCTCACTCAGGGTCTGTGACCTGCTCAGCGTGCGGAAGTCGTCGAAGCGGATCTTGATCGCCACCGTCGACGTCTCCCACTCCGCACGACGGAGGCGCGCAGCGACGCGATCCGCGAGCCGCAGGAGCTCGGCGCGGAGGAACGGGCGGTCGAGGATGTCCTGATCGAAGGTCTCCTCGTGCCCGATGCTCTTCTCCACGCGCTCGGTGTCGACGGCCCGGGCATCCTCTCCGCGAGCGAGCTGGGCGATGCGAGCGCCGAGAGCCGATCCGACCGCGCGGTCGAGCATCTCCTGCGGAGCGTCGCGCACATCCTGCACAGAGCGGATGCCACGCGCTTCCAGCGACTCCGCTGCCTTCGGTCCGACTCCCCACAGGGCGCGGATGGGCCGCGCTGCGAGGAAGTCGAGTGTGTCGGGCGCAGCGACCACGAGCAACCCGTCGGGCTTCGCGATCGTCGAGGCCATCTTCGCGACATGCTTCGTCGCCGCGACACCCACGCTGCAGGTGATGCCGACCTCGTCGAGCACACGCTCGCGGATCAGCTCGGCGATGCGCGCCGGGCTCCCCCACAGCCGACGTACGCCCTGCACATCGAGGAACGCCTCGTCGACGGACAGCGGCTCGACAAGCGGGGTGATGGATTCGAAGATCGCCATCACCTGCCGGGAGACCTCCTGGTACCGATGGAAGTGCGGCGGCACGATGCGCGCGGAAGGGCACAGGCGCAGTGCTTGCGAGACCGGCATCGCGGCCCGCACGCCATAGCGACGAGCCTCATAGGACGCGCTGGAGACGACCGATCGTCCGTCGGGCGCTCCGATGATCAGTGGGAGCCCGCGCAACGACGGATCGTCGAGTACTTCGACCGCGGCGTAGAACGCATCCATGTCGACATGCAGGATGCGCGTGCCGGTGTCATCGGCATCGGCGGACGAGACGATTCGCCCCCTGCCGTCACCGTGTCCCATGCGACCATTCTCCCCCGGGCCTCGGACATGAGGCCCGGGTCAGCACGCTACTGCGCAGCGCGCTCGAGAATGAGTTCACGGACACGGGCCGCGTCGGCCTGGCCCTTCATCGCCTTCATGACAGCACCAATCACGGCTCCGGCGGCCTGGACCTTGCCGTCCTTGATCTTGGCCATGACGTCGGGCTGAGCGGCGAGAGCCTCGTCGATGGCGGCGATCAGCGCACCGTCGTCCGACACCACCGCGAGTCCGCGCGCATCGACGACCTCCTGCGGAGTGCCCTCACCGGCGATCACGCCTTCGAGCACCTGACGGGCGAGCTTGTCGGTGAGGGTTCCCGCCTCGACGAGCTGCTGCAGGGCGGCGACGTTCTCCGGGCTCACGAGCTCGGTGGCGTCCTTCTCCTGTGCGTTCGCGAGACGGGTGATCTCACCCGTCCACCACTTGCGGGCCGTGGCCGGAGTCGCACCGGCCGCGATCGTCGCCTCGACGACCTCGAGCAGACCGCCGTTGCGCACGTCCTGGAACTCCAGGTCGGTGAACCCCCACTCCGTCATCAGGCGACGGCGACGGGCGACGGGCTGCTCGGGCAGTGCCGCCCGCAGCTCGTCGATCAGCTCGGCCGCAGGCTCGACGGGAAGAAGGTCGGGCTCAGGGAAGTACCGGTAGTCGTCCGCATCCGACTTCGGGCGTCCGGGCGACGTCGTGCCCGTATCCTCATGCCAGTGCCGCGTCTCCTGGATGATCGTGCCGCCGTCGGCGAGGATCTGCGCCTGACGCTGGATCTCGTATCGCACGGCACGCTCGACGGAGCGCATGGAGTTCACGTTCTTCGTCTCCGTGCGGGTGCCCAGCTTCTCCTGACCGCGGGGACGCAGCGAGACGTTGGCGTCGCACCGCAGGTTTCCGCGCTCCAGTCGTGCCTCGGAGATGCCGAGTCCACGAACGATGTCGCGGATCGCCTGCACGTACGCCTTCGCCACCTCCGGTGCGCGGTGGTCCGTGCCGAAGATGGTCTTCGTCACGATCTCGACCAGCGGGACCCCGGCGCGGTTGTAGTCGACAAGCGAGTACTCCGCACCCTGGATGCGTCCGGTCGCCCCACCCATGTGGGTGAGCTTTCCGGCGTCCTCCTCCATGTGGGCGCGCTCGATCGGGATCGTGATGAGGGTCCCATCCTCGAGCTCGACCTCCACGGACCCCTCGTACGCGATCGGCTCGTCGTACTGCGAGATCTGGTAGTTCTTGCCGAGGTCCGGGTAGAAGTAGTTCTTCCGGGCGAACCGGCTCGACTCGGCGATCGAGCAGCCGAGCGCGAGTCCGAGGCTGATCGACGAGCGGATCGCGGTCTCGTTCACCACGGGCAGCGAGCCCGGCAGGCCGAGGTCGACCGGCGCGATCAGCGTGTTCGGCTCCGCCGCGTGATACGCCTCGTTCGCCGGGTTCGGCGCATCCGAGAACATCTTCGTGTTGGTGTTGAGCTCGACGTGCACCTCGAAACCGAGGACCGGCTCGAACAGCTCGAGCGCTTTGTCGAAGTCCATGAGCTTGGCGGCGGCCATCAGCGGTTCCCTCCTGCGAGCTGCGGTGCACGGGTGAGCAGCGGCGCACCCCACGAGTCCACGAGCAGCGTCTCGAGCGCGGCTCCGACCTTGTAGAGACGGGCGTCCTCCCGGGCCGGCGCGATGAACTGGATACCCACGGGCAGCCCATCGTCATCCGCCAGACCGCTCGGGATGGAGATGCCGGGGACGCCGGCGAGGTTCACCGGAATCGTGGTGATGTCGTTGAGGTACATCTGCAGCGGGTCGTCGATCTTCTCGCCGAGCTTGAACGCGGTGGTCGGCGCCGAAGGCGTCGCGATGACATCGACCTCAGCGAAGGCCTTCGCGAAATCCTGCTGGATGAGCGTGCGGACCTTCTGTGCGCTGCCGTAGTAGGCGTCGTAGTATCCGGCCGACAGCGCGTACGTGCCGAGGATGATGCGGCGCTTGACCTCATCGCCGAAGCCGGCGTCGCGCGTGGCGGACATCACGTCCTCGACCGTCGGGTTGCCCTCGGGCGTGACCCGCAGACCGAACCGCACGGAATCGAACTTCGCGAGGTTGCTGGAGGCCTCCGCGGGGAGGATCAGATAGTAGGCCGCGACGCCGTACTCGAAGTGCGGGGCGCCGATCTCGACGATCTCGGCACCCTGCGCCTCCATGAGCGCCAACGCGCTGCGGAACGATGCCGCGACACCGGGCTGGAAGCCGCTGTCGGGGAGTTCTCGGATGACGCCGACCTTGAGCCCCTTGAGAACGTCGCCGCGCGCGCCCACACGAGCGGCGTCGGCGAAGGAGGGCCAGGCATCGCGCAGCGACGTCGAGTCCTTGGGGTCGTGCCCGCCGATCGCATCGTGCAGGAGACCGGAATCGAGCACCGTGCGCGACACCGGACCGACCTGGTCGAGGCTGGAGGCGAGGGCGATCGCCCCGTAGCGGCTGACACCGCCGTACGTCGGCTTCACACCCACCGTGCCGGTGACGTGTGCGGGCTGACGGATCGAGCCCCCCGTGTCGGACCCGAGCGCGAGCGGCGCTTCGAAAGCGGCGACGGCCGCGGCCGAGCCACCGCCCGAGCCGCCCGGGATGCGGTCGAGGTCCCAGGGGTTGCGCGTGGGGCCGTATGCCGAGTGCTCGGTAGAGGACCCCATGGCGAACTCGTCCATGTTGGTCTTGCCGAGCGGGATCATTCCGGCTGCCCGCGAACGCGCGACGACGGTGGCGTCGTACGGCGAGCGGTAGCCCTCGAGGATGCGCGAACCACTGGTGGTCGGCTGGTCGGTCGTGACGAGCACGTCCTTGATCGCCAGCGGCACGCCCGCCAGCGGGCCGAGCGTCTCGCCGGCGGCACGACGCGCGTCGATCGCTGCAGCGGCCTCGAGCGCCCCCTCGTTGACGTGCAGGAATGCGTGGACGTCGCCATCGACGGCGGCGATCCGGTCGAGATGCGCCTGCGTCGCCTCGACGCTCGACACCTCCCCGGCAGCGAGCTTGGCAGCGAGGTCCGCTGCATCGAGTCGGATGATGTCGCTCACTGCTCTTCTCCCAGGATCGCGGTGACGCGGAAGCGGCCGTCGGCAGCATCCGGAGCATTCTGCAGCACCTGCTCGTGCGTAAGCGTCTGCCCGACCACGTCGGGGCGGAAGACGTTGCTCAGCGGGATCGGGTGGCTCGTCGCGACGACATCAGCAGTCGCGACCTCTGACACCTTCGCAATGTTGTCGACGATCGCGCCGAGCTGGCCCGTGAGCCGCGACACCTCGTCGTCGTTCAGCTGGATGCGTGCGAGCACACCGAGATGGCGCACGAGTTCGGGGGTGATTTCAGACACCACCCCAGTCTAGTTGCGGACCCCGCACTCCCCCTCCCCGCCCCAGCCCCGCCCTATGCTGGGCGGGTGAGCACGTTCCTGCCCCCTCGCCCATGGATCGCCAGCTACGCCGCCGGAGTCCCGGAAGACCTTCCCGCGGTCGAAGGCTCGCTGATCGACATCGTCGCCGCATCTGCGCGGGACTACCCCGATGCCCCGGCGTTGCAGTTCTTCGGGCGCGAGACCACCTACGCACAGCTGCAATCCGCGATCGACCGTGCGGCATCCGGCCTGCGCGACCTCGGCGTCCGCGCAGGAGACCCGGTCGCGATCGTGCTGCCGAACTGCCCGCAGCACATCATCGCGTTCTACGCCGTCCTCCGCCTCGGCGCCGTCGTGGTCGAGCACAACCCCCTCTACACGCCGCGGGAGCTCCGCAAGCAGTTCGAGGACCACGGCGCGAAGCACGCGATCGTCTGGAACAAGGTCGTGTCCACGGTCCAGGATTTCCCAGCCGACCTCGCTGTGACGAACCTGATCTCGGTCGATGTGACGCGTGCGATGCCGTTCTTGACGCGCATCGCTCTGCGTCTTCCCGTCGCGAAGGCGCGCGAATCCCGTGCTGCTCTCACCGAGAAGGTGCGCGGCACGGTCGCCTGGGACTCGCTGCTCGGCTCCGACCCGATCCCGAACTCGCACCCACGCCCGAGCACGGATGACCTGGCGATCATCCAGTACACCTCCGGCACCACTGGTACGCCCAAGGGCGCCTCGCTCACCCACCGCAACCTGCTCGCGAACGCCGCACAGGCCCGGGCATGGGTGCCGTCGATCCAGCGCGGCAAGGGCTGCGTCGTCTACGCCGTGCTGCCGATGTTCCACGCCTACGGGCTCACGCTCTGCCTCACGTTCGCGATGTCGATGGGGGCGCGCCTCGTGCTCTTCCCCAAGTTCGACCCCGACCTCGTGCTCGACGTCGTCAAGAAGCACCCCGCCACGTTCCTGCCGCTCGTGCCACCGATCGCAGACCGCCTGCTCGCCGCGGCGAAGCAGAAGGGCGTCTCCCTCGACGGGATCGAAGTCGCCATCTCCGGGGCGATGGCCCTTCCCCACGAGCTGGTCGTCCCGTTCGAGAAAGCCACCAACGGCTACCTCGTCGAGGGCTACGGGCTCAGCGAGTGCTCCCCTGTGCTGATGGCCAACCCCGTCGCCGACAACCGCGTACCGGGAACAGTCGGGCTGCCGCTGCCCGGCACCGAATGCCGTGTCGTCGACCCGGAGAATCCGAGCGAGGACGTACCCCAGGGCTCTGCCGGCGAGCTGGTGGTCCGCGGACCGCAGGTGTTCTCCGGGTACTACGGCAAGCCTGAGGAGACGGAGTCCGTCTTCGTCGACGGCTGGTATCGCACAGGAGACATCGTCACCATCGACGAGGCGGGCTTCGTGCGCATCGTCGATCGCATCAAGGAACTGATCATCACCGGCGGATTCAACGTCGCGCCCACCGAGGTGGAGAACGCGCTGCGGCAGCACCCTCAGGTCGTGGATGCCGCCGTCGTCGGCCTGCCGAGCGAGCACTCCGGCGAAGAGGTCGTCGCGGCGATCGTCGTGGACGCCGGCACCGATGTCGACGTCGAAGCGATCCGCGAGTTCGCTCGCAGCATCCTCACCCCGTACAAGGTGCCCCGCCGGATCTTCGTGGTCGACGAACTCCCCAAGTCCCTCATCGGAAAGGTGCTCCGTCGCCAGGTGAAGGAGAAGCTCGTCGCGCTCACGACGGGCGCGTGAGGACGACCTCACACGCGCAGAATGCCGGCTCGCGCTACCCTTGGGAAGTGACCCCTGAAGATGCAGTGCTGACCGACGCCCCCGAGGACTCCCCCGCGACCCCCGGATTCGAGGAGCTCGGCATCACCGGGCCCGTCCTCAAAGCCATCAAGGACCTCGGCTACGAGACCCCGTCGCCCATCCAGGCGGCCACCATCCCGACGCTTCTCTCCGGACGCGACGTCGTCGGCATGGCGCAGACCGGAACCGGCAAGACCGCCGCGTTCGCGCTGCCCGTGCTGGAGCGACTCGACATCTCGCAGAAGACTCCGCAGGCCCTCGTGCTCGCCCCGACCCGCGAGCTCGCGCTCCAGGTCTGCGAGGCCTTCGAGTCCTACGCGTCCAGGATGAAGGGCGTGCACGTCCTCCCCGTCTACGGCGGGCAGGGCTACGGTGTGCAGCTGTCGGCGCTGCGTCGTGGCGTCCACGTGATCGTCGGCACCCCCGGCCGCATCATGGACCACCTCGCGAAGGGCACGCTCGACCTCTCGCAGCTGCAGTACCTCGTGCTCGACGAGGCCGACGAGATGCTGAAGATGGGCTTCGCGGAAGACGTGGAGCAGATCCTCGCGCAGACGCCGGAGGAGAAGCAGGTCGCCCTGTTCTCCGCGACGATGCCGCCGCAGATCCGACGGCTCGCGCAGCAGTACCTGCGGGATCCGGAAGAGATCAGCATCAAGTCGAAGACCGCCACGGGCACGAACATCACGCAGCGCTACCTCGTTGTGTCGTACGCACAGAAGGTCGACGCCCTCACCCGCATCCTCGAAGTAGAGAACTTCGACGGAATGATCGTGTTCGTCCGCACCAAGAACGAGACCGAGACCCTTGCCGAGAAGCTGCGTGCGCGCGGATACTCTGCTGCCGCGATCAACGGCGACGTGCCGCAGGTGCAGCGCGAGCGGAGCGTCAACCAGCTCAAGGACGGCAAGCTCGACATCCTCGTCGCGACCGACGTCGCCGCCCGCGGCCTCGACGTCGAGCGCATCAGCCACGTCGTCAACTTCGACATCCCCACCGACACCGAGTCGTACGTGCACCGCATCGGTCGCACCGGCCGCGCCGGCCGCTCCGGCGATGCCATCAGCTTCATCACCCCGCGCGAGCGCTACCTCCTCAAGCACATCGAGAAGGCGACCCGTCAGCAGCCCACGCAGATGCAGCTGCCCAGCACCGAGGACGTGAACACCACACGCCTGACGCGCTTCGACGACGCGATCACGGCTGCGCTGTCCGAGACCGCACGGATCGACGCGTTCCGCGACATCATCGACCACTACGTCCGTCATCACGATGTACCGGAGGGCGACGTCGCCGCGGCCCTCGCAGTGGTCTCGCAAGGCAGCAAGCCGTTGCTGCTCGACCCCGCGGACGATCCCCTGGCCAAGGCCGTCGCGGCCGACAACCGCCCGCCACGCGAGCGTTCGGAGCGGGAGACCCGGGAGCCGCGCGAGCGTCGCAGCCGCGGCGATTACACCGCCTACCGCATCGAGGTGGGGCGACGCCACCGCGTGGAACCGCGTCAGATCGTCGGGGCGCTCGCCAACGAGGGCGGCCTCGGGCGCGACGACTTCGGCGCCATCAACATCCGTCCGGACTTCTCGATCGTCGAGCTCCCGGCGAACATGGATCGGTCCGTGCTCGACAAGCTCCGCGATACGCGCATCTCCGGTCGCCTGATCGAGATCAAGCCGGACCGCGGCCCCGGCGGCGCACGCCGCACGAGCAGTCCGCGCGACGGTGGCGGACGCGGCGACCGCTACCAGCGGTCAGCCCGCGACAGCCGCGACGAGCGGCCCTCGCGCGACAGTCGTGACGAGAAGCCGTTCCGCAAGCCGCGTCACAAGAACTGACGAACGCAGAGGGGCGGAGCGGTTTCGGCCGCCCGCCCCTCTGTCGCTCCCGTGGTCGTCGCGAGGTGTCAGGAACTCTCGCCCACCGCAGGCAGCGCGTCCGGTCCTTCCGTGACCAGGATGTGGAACTGTGCGGCGTCGAGGATACGGACACCGAGTTCTTCGGCCTTCGCGAGCTTCGACCCCGCACCGGGACCCGCCGCCACGAAGTCCGTCTTCTTCGACACGCTGGATGCAGCCTTCCCGCCAGCGTTGATGATGGCTTCCTGAGCACCGTCGCGTGTGTAGCCGTCGAGGGAGCCGGTCGCCACCACGGTGAGGCCCTCCAGCACTCCACCGGCCGCGACAGCCGCGCCCGGGCCCGGGTGTCCGGGCGTCGCCCACTGCACGCCCGCGTCGCTCCACTGCTGCACGATCTCCTGGTGCCAGTCGACCTCGAACCAGGCGAGCAGTGAGTCGGCGATGATGCCGCCCACGCCTTCGACAGCCGCGAGCTCGTCGCGCGTGGCCCCCTGGATCGCATCCAGGGACCCGAACCACTGTGCGAGTGCCCGCGCGGCGACGGGGCCGACGTGCCGGATGTTCAGCGACACGAGAAGCCGCCACAGCTCTTTGGCCTTGGCCTTCTCCAACTCGGCGAGCAGTGTGAGCGCCTGCGACGACGGTTGAGGCCCCTCGATCCCGGCCTTCTTCTCGGCCGCCGTCGGATTGCGGCGGAACGGTGCACGGGTCTTGACGATCCCGTCGTCGTCCTCCTTCGGCAAACCGGTCTCGGCATCGCGCACGAACAGCTCGATCGGCACCAGCTGCTCGAGAGTGAGAGCGAACAGACCCGCCTCGGTCTCGAGCGGAGGAACGGACGGCGATGTCGGCTGCGTCAGCGCGGCGGCGGTGACCTCGCCCAGGGCTTCGACGTCGAGCGCGCCGCGCGACCCGATGTGCTCGACGCGGCCGCGGACCTGCGCGGGACAGGAACGCGCGTTCGGGCAGCGGAGGTCGATGTCGCCCTCCTTCATCGCCCGCAGCGGTGTGCCGCACTCCGGGCAGTCGACCGGCATCACGAACTCCCGCTCGGTGCCGTCGCGCTTGTCGACCACCGGTCCGAGGACTTCGGGGATCACATCGCCGGCCTTGCGGAGCACGACGGTGTCGCCGATGAGCACGCCCTTGGCCTTCACCACGTCTTTGTTGTGCAGTGTCGCCTGCCGCACCACGGAACCGGCCACGTGCGCCGGGGCCATGACGGCGAACGGCGTCGCACGGCCCGTGCGACCGACCGACACGACGATGTCGAGGAGCTTCGTCTGCACCTCCTCCGGCGGATACTTGTAGGCGATCGCCCAGCGCGGCGCACGGCTGGTGGCGCCGAGCTCGTCGTGCAGCTCGAGCTCGTCGACCTTCACCACGATCCCGTCGAGCTCATGCTCGATGTTATGGCGGTGCTCTCCGAAGTACTCGACGAACGCGACCACCTCGTCGATCGTGCGGCACACCTTGGTGTGCGGACTCGTCGGAAGTCCCCATTCGGCGAGCAGATCGTAGACCTCGCTCTGTGCGGCCACCGGCGGATGGGACCACGCACCGACTCCGTGCACGTAGAGGGCCAGCGACTCGATGCGCAGCAGCCCGGCTTCGAGTTCGAGTCCGTTCTTCTTGTCGATCTGCTGTCGCAGACCCCCACTCGCCGCGTTGCGGGGATTCGCGAATGACGGGAAGCGACGGGCAGCCGCGGTACGGGCCTTCTCCTCGTCGAACGGCTTCTTGACCCCGCCGCGCGACTCCCAGCGCTCGAACGCATCGGCGTAGGCGCGGTCTCGGAAGGCGGCCTGCGCGGCGTTGAGCCGCTCGAACGCCGCCACGGGGATGAACACCTCGCCGCGGACCTCGACGATCTCCGGGTGCCCCTCTCCGCTGAGCCGGTACGGGATCTCCGGAAGACGCAGCGCGTTCTCCGTGACGATCTCCCCGACGCGTCCGTCGCCGCGCGTTGCCGCCGACGTGAGCACACCGTTCTCGTAGCGCAGGTTGATGGCGAGGCCGTCGATCTTCAGCTCCGTCAGCCATGCGACCGGTCGACCCGCCGAAGCCTGGGTCTTCGCCGCCCACTCCCGCAGCTCGTCGAGCGAGAAGACGTTGTCGAGGCTGAGCATCCGCTCGGCGTGCTCGATGGTCGCGAGCCCCGTCGTCTCGGCCGCCCCGACCATCTGCGTCGGCGAGTCCTGGCCCTGCAGCTCGGGATGCAGCCGCTCGAGCTCCTCGAGCCGATGCATCCATCCGTCGTAGGTGAAATCGTCGACGATCGAGGTGTCTCGGCCGTAATAGGCATCCTTCGCGTCGAGGATGCGCGTGGTCAGCTCCTCGGCTTCGGTTCGGGCGTCTTCCAACGAGATGTTCTCCGGCACCCCGCCAGTCTACGAGCGGGCACCGACATCGTCTGGGACCTCAGGCGTCGACGGGGACGGCCGACACGGTGGTATCGATCGTGAACTGCCCGAGCACGCGCGTGCCGATGTACAGCACGGCGGTCTGCCCCGGTGCGACGCCGTCGAGCGGGACCTCGGGGACGACACGGACGCCCTCTCCCGTCACGAGCGCATGCGCGGCGACCGGCTCCGCGTGCGCACGGATCTGCACGTGGCAGTCGAAGGCCTGCTCGACAGGAGCCGCCCCGGCCCAGCTGTGCCGCTCCCCCGCGATCTCGGCGATCGCGAGCGCCTCTTTCGGTCCGACGACGACGGTGTTCGACACCGGACGGACCTCGAGCACGAATCGCGGCTTTCCATCCGCCGCCGGGACACCGAGCTTGAGGCCGCGCCGCTGCCCGACGGTGAACGCGTGCGCGCCCTCGTGGGAGCCCACGACGTCGCCGCTGCGATCGACGATCTCGCCCGTGGCCGTGCCGACCTTCTCCGCGAGCCAGCCCCGCGTGTCGCCGTCCGGGATGAAGCAGATGTCATGACTGTCCGGCTTCTGCGCCACGCTCAGTCCACGGGCCTCCGCCTCGGCACGCACAATGGCCTTCGTGGGCGTCGTCCCCAGCGGGAAGTAGGTGTGCGCCAGCTGCTCGGCGTTCAGCACACCGAGGACGTACGACTGATCCTTGGCGTTGTCGGATGCCCGGTGCAGCTCCAGCCCCTGCGGACCGTCGATCAGCGTCGCGTAATGGCCCGTGCAGACCGCATCGAAGCCCAGTTCGATCGCACGCTCCAGAAGGGCGGCGAACTTGATCTTCTCGTTGCACCGCATGCAGGGGTTCGGCGTCCGCCCTGCCTGGTACTCCGAGATGAAGTCCTCGATCACGTCGTCGCGGAAGCGCTCCGAGAAGTCCCAGACGTAGAAGGGGATGCCGAGCAGATCTGCGGCGCGGCGGGCGTCGAGGGCGTCCTCGATCGTGCAGCATCCGCGGCTGCCGGTGCGCAGGGTTCCTCCGGCGCGGGAGAGCGCCAGATGCACACCGACCACGTCGTGCCCCGCCTCCACGGCTCTCGCAGCCGCGACGGCGGAGTCGACACCACCGCTCATGGCCGCAAGAATCCGCATGTCACCCAGTCTACGAGCGCGCGCCTGTACCGGCGCCGGATGCGCGGGCATAGGCGTCACCGATCACGGAGAGGACCGCGTCCACATCGGCCTCGTCGGACGTCCGCCCCAGCGAGAACCGCAGCACGCTCCGGGCATCTCGTTCACTGCGCCCCATCGCCATCACGACATGCGACGGCTCGGCGACCCCCGCTTGGCACGCGGAGCCCGTCGAGGCGGATACGCCCGCGACGTCGAGGAGGAACAGCAGGCTCTCGCCGACCGCGTCGGGGAACAACACGTGAGCGTTCCCGGGCAGACGCCGCTCCGGATCGCCGAGGAGTTCGGCGGTGGGCACGGCGGAACGGATCCCGCGGACAAGACGATCGCGCAAGACGGTCAGGCGCACGTCCTCCGTCTCACGCTCCGACTCGGCGAGCTCGAGGGCCGTGGCGAACGCCGCCGCCCCCGCGATGTCCTGGGTCCCAGCCCGAAGACCGCGCTGTTGGCCGCCGCCGTGCAGCAGCGCGGAGAGACGCGCGGTGCGGGCGGCGACGAGCACGCCGATGCCGACGGGAGCTGCGATCTTGTGCCCGGCGAGACTCATCGCGACGAGCCCGACCCCGGGCGCCGCACCGCCACGGAGTGCCCGGAACGACAGCGGCACATGGCCGAGCGCGGCGACCGCATCGAGATGGAGGGGAACCTCGGCGGACGCGGAGGCACCGGCGATCGCCGCCGCGTCGTTGATCGTGCCGGCTTCGTTGTTCGCGATGAGGGCGGTCGCTACGGCCGCGCCCGGAAGTTGGGCGGCGAACGCCGACGGCTCGATCCGGGCGAGCGGACTGAGCGGAACCGTCCGGATGTCGGCGCCGGCCGCGACGAGTGCCGACACCGTGTCCATGGTGGCGTGATGCTCGCCATCCGGCAGCACGACCGCGGCAGCGCCGTCTCGACGGGCATGCCATAAGCCCTGCAACGCGAGATTGATCGATTCCGTGCCGCCCGAGGTGAACACGATCTCGATCGGCTCGGCGTCGAGCACCGCCGCGACGCGTTCCCGTGATTCCTCGAGGAGGCGGCGGGCATCCTGACCGGATCCGTGCGTCGACGAGGCGTTCCCGATCGTCTCCGACGCGGTCAGCCAGGCCGCACGTGCCTCCGGGCGCAGGGGCGTCGTCGCCGCGTGGTCGAGGTAGTGCCGCATCCTTCGATTCTCTCGCGAATCCGCGCCGACGGGGCGCCGGGATGGAACCCGGTACTCATTGACATGAGACTGCAACACAACGCGCCTAGGGTGTACTCATGCCCGTGTCCCGAGACTTCGCCGTGCCCGGCGGCTCCACCCTCGACAACCTCGGCGTCCGTCTGCACGACGACGTCGGCACCCTGCGCGTGTGGTCGCAGAACGCCTCCTCTGTCGAGCTCGTCATCTTCGACGCCACCGACCTCGATTGGGCCACCGACGAAGTGCCGCTCGACCGCCTTCCCGGCGGCATCTGGGAGGTCACCACGGAGCTGCTGCAGCCCGGCGTCCGCTATGCGGTGCGTGTCGGCGGCCCGCACGGGCCCGGCAACACCTTCAATCCGGAGACCCTCCTGCTCGACCCGTATGCGCGCGGTCTCGCCCAGGGCGACGGCTACGAGGAGTGGCGCTCGGTGGTCATCGTCGACGGCTTCGACTGGGGCGACTCGCAGAAGCCTCGGGTGCCGCTCGATCGCACCGTCATCTACGAGGGTCATCTCAAGGGGCTGACGAAGCGCCATCCCGACGTGCCGCCGGCGCTCCACGGCACCTACGCGGGTCTCGCCCATCCCGCGATGATCGAGTACTTCCACGGGCTGGGGATCACCTCGATCGAGCTTCTGCCCGTGCACGCCTTCGTTCCGGAACCACGGCTGCTGGAGCGGGGGCTGACGAACTACTGGGGATACAACACCCTCAACTTCTTCACGCCGCACACCGCATATGCCACCGAGGATGCGCGCAAGGAGGGCCCGGAGGCGGTGCTCGCCGAGTTCAAGGGCATGGTCCGGCTGCTGCACGAGGCCGGGCTCGAGGTGATCCTCGACGTCGTCTACAACCACACCTCCGAAGAGGGCATCGGCGGCCCGCGCTCGAGCCTCCGCGGCATCGACAACGCGAACTACTACCGCCAGGACGAATCGGGCGTCTACATCGACACGACGGGATGCGGGAACACGCTGAACACGGCGACCGATGCCGGCGCACGACTCGTGCTGGATTCCCTGCGGTACTGGGCGCAGGAGATGCAGATCGACGGTTTCCGCTTCGACCTCGCCACCGCGATCGCTCGTGACGGCGCGCACACCTACACACCGGAGCATCCGCTCCTGACGGCGATCTCGAACGACCCGATCCTCGCCGACACCAAGCTCATCGCCGAGCCGTGGGACGTCGGCCTCGGCGGCTGGCAGACGGGGAACTTCCCCACGGGCTGGCACGAATGGAACGACCGCTATCGCGATCGCGTGCGCAACTTCTGGCTGAGCGACATCGACTACGCCCGGCGTGCAACGGCTCCGGTCGGCATCGGCGGCTTCGCCACCCGTCTCGCCGGCTCCTCGAACACCTTCAGCGAGGACCGTGGCCCGCTCGCCAGCGTGAACTTCGTCACCGCGCACGACGGCTTCACCCTGCACGACCTGGTGTCCTACGACGTCAAGCACAACGAGGCCAACGGCGAGCAGAACCGTGACGGCGCCGACATGAACCGTGCCTTCAACCACGGCGTCGAGGGCCCGACCGACGACCCCACGATCCTCGCGGCGCGCCGCAAAGCCATGCGCAACCTGCTCGGCACGCTGCTCCTCTCCGCGGGTATCCCGATGCTGACCGCCGGTGATGAGGTGGGTCGCACCCAGCGCGGCAACAACAACGCGTACGCGCAGGACTCGGTGATGACCTGGCTCGGGTGGGAGTTCGAACCCTGGCAGGACGACCTCCGCGCGCACGTCTCGCGGCTGATCCGGCTCCGCCAGGAGAACCCCGCTCTCCGACCGAGCCGCTACGCGAGACTCGGCGAGCACATCCCGAACGCGTCGGTCATGGACTGGTACGACCAGAACGGCGAGACGATGGAGCAGGGCCAGTGGGCCGACCCCGGCAACCGGACCCTGCAGTACGTCGCGGCCTCGACACCCGACACCGAGGCGTACAACCGCATCCTGCTCATCGTGCACGGCACCGAGTCTCCGATCGATGTGCGCCTGCCCGAGGAGATCGAGGATGCGACCCGGTTCGTGTCGCTCTGGTCGAGTGCGCAGGAGCGCCCCGCTGATGAGGAAGAGGTGTACGCGCCGGGCGATGTGCTGCCCGTTTCGGGAACCTCGATGAGGCTGTTCCGCATCGAGTGACCACCGCGCCCGACGCACCCCGCGGCGCGCTACCCGCGACCACGTCCGCACGGTACATTCGGGATGTGGCTGCACGTGCTGGTACTCGGTCCTCGGCTCTCCGGAGCCCCGCTCAGATCCCGACGCGCGCCGCGGCCTCCGCGGACGTCCCCGGCGTGCTGCGGACGACACGGATACCTCTGCTGGATCCGTCTCCTGCGGTTCCCGGCGGCTTCACCCCCAAAGCCTTCGTCGGCGAGGTCGTGCCTTTCAGCGTGGTCTCCTTCCGTGAAGGCCACGATGTCATCGGCGTGCATGTGCGCCTGACCTCCCCGTCCGGCGAGGAGTCCCTGCATCGCCTCCGTGCGCGGACGGACGGCACCGACACCTGGACGGCCGACATCGCTCTCGACGAGCAGGGTGTGTGGCGCTACCGCTTCGAGGCCTTCTCCGACGACTTCGCGACGTGGGCGCATGCCGCGGAGGTCAAAGTCGCCGCCGGTGTCGACATCCCCGTGATGGCCGCCCTCGGTGCGGAGCTCCTCACGGGGGCCGCCGCGGAGAAGGATCGGCCGGCCGCGCAGCGGAAGCGTCTGCTCACCGATGCGGCCGCGCTCGCCGAGGGCGATGCCGCGACCACCTCCGCCCTCGCGACGGATGCGGGTCTTGCCCAGATCTTCCGCGATCGCCCGATCGCGACGCTCCGATCAGCGACCGACGACCACGTCCTGCACGTGGACCGGGTCGCCGCGGGCGTGGGCGCCTGGTACGAGTTCTTCCCCCGTTCCGAAGGTGCGAAGCGCATGAAGGACGGCACGGTCAAGAGCGGCACGTTCCGCACCGCGGCGAAGAGGCTTCCGGATGTCGCGGCGATGGGATTCGACGTGATCTACCTCGTACCCGTCCACCCGATCGGAACGACGAACCGCAAGGGACGCAACAACACGCTCACCGCAGAGGACGGCGACCCCGGCTCGCCCTACGCGATCGGAGCCGCCGAAGGGGGACACGACGCCCTCCACCCCGACCTCGGCACGGCCCAGGACTTCCGCGCGTTCATTCGCGCCGCGCAGAAGGAGGGGCTCGAAGTCGCCCTCGACCTCGCGCTCCAGGCCTCGCCGGACCACCCATGGGTCCGCGATCACCCGGAGTGGTTCACGACCCTTCCCGACGGGACCATCGCGTACGCGGAGAACCCGCCCAAGAAGTACCAGGACATCTACCCCCTGAACTTCGACAACGATCCTGAGGGCATCGCCGCCGAGATGCTCCGCGTCGTGCAGCACTGGGTCGCCCAGGGCGTGAAAATCTTCCGCGTCGACAACCCGCACACCAAGCCCCTCCAGTTCTGGGAATGGCTCATCCGCACCGTCAACGCCGCAGACCCCGACGTGCTCTTCCTCGCCGAGGCCTTCACCCGTCCCGCCGTGATGCGCGCGCTCGCCGCCGTGGGCTTCCAGCAGAGCTACAGCTACTTCACCTGGCGCAACACCAAGGCCGAGCTCGAGGAGTTCCTCACCTCCATCTCACACGACACCGCGGTCTACATGCGTCCCAACCTGTTCGTGAACACGCACGACATCCTCACGGAGTACCTGCAGTTCGGCGGCAGGGCCGCGTACCGCATCCGGGCGTGCATCGCGGCGACGGCAGGACCGGTGTACGGGGTCTACGCCGGGTACGAGCTGTTCGAGAACGTCGCGCGGCCGGGGTCGGAAGAGAACATCGACAACGAGAAGTACGAGTACAAGTTCCGGGACTGGCACGGTGCCGAGGCGCGCGGTGAATCCCTCGCTCCCCTCCTGCGCCGCCTCAACACCATCCGCGCCGCGCATCCCGCACTCCGGCAGCTCCGCAACTTCTCGGTGCACTGGAGCGACGACGACGCGGTCCTCGTGTACAGCAAGCACCTCGCCGCCGCGTTCACGGGCACCGGCCGTCCCGACACGATCATCGTGGTCGCCAACGTCGATCCCCACTCCGTTCGCGAGACAACCGTGCACCTCGACACCACACGGTGGGGCATCCCCCTCGGCGAATCCTTCGAGGTGGAGGATCTGCTGACGGGTGCCGTGTGGACCTGGAGCGACCACAACTACGTGCGACTCGATGCCTTCACCGAGCCGGTGCACATCCTGAAGGTGAGGGAGCGATCATGAGCTACACGGAAGACGTCACCGCATCCACCGAGTGGGAGGCGATCTCCTCCGCCACCCACCACGATCCGCATTCCGTCCTCGGACCACACGCGAGCAAGGATGCCGCCGGCCGCACGGTCACCGTCATCCGCGTCCGTCGCCCGCTCGCCTCCGAGGTCGCCGCCGTGTTCGGCGATGGGAGCCGTCTCGTGCTCAGCCATGTGGCGCACGGCCTCTGGGAGGCGCAGCACGTCGGCCCCCCGCTCCCCTACCGCATCGCGACCCGCTATGGAGATCACGAGGAGACGATCGCCGGCGACCCGTACCGCCACCACCCGACCCTGGGTGAGCTGGACCTGCACCTGATCGCGGAAGGCCGTCATGAGCGGCTCTGGGAGGCTCTGGGTGCCCATCCGCGCACTCTCGAAGGCGAGGACGGCGTGGCCTTCGCGGTCTGGGCGCCGAACGCGAGCGCGGTGCGTCTGGTCGGCGATCACAACGACTGGAACGGCGAGACCCACGCGATGCGCTCGATGGGCGTCAGTGGTGTCTGGGAGCTGTTCGTCCCGGAGCTCCCGGTCGGCGCCAGGTACAAGTACCAGATCCGCGCGAGGGACGGAGAGTGGCTCCTCAAGGCCGATCCGATGGCGCTCGCCGCCGAGGTGCCGCCGGACACGGCGTCGGTCGTCACATCGTCGTCGTACACCTGGTCGGACGGCGCATGGATGACCCGCCGCGCCGCGACCCACGCGGTCGCTCAGCCGCTCTCGGTGTACGAGATCCACGTCGGATCGTGGCGCGGCGGCCTCGGTTACCGCGACCTCGCCGACCCTCTGATCGAGCACGTCTCCGCGACCGGCTTCACGCACGTGGAGTTCATGCCTCTCGCGGAGCATCCGTTCGGTGGTTCCTGGGGCTACCAGGTGAGCGGCTACTACGCTCCCACGAGTCGCTTCGGCAGCCCGGACGACCTGCGATATCTGATCGATCGCCTGCACCAGGCGGGTATCGGCGTCATCATGGACTGGGTTCCAGGACACTTCCCGAAGGACGCGTTCGCGCTCGCCCGCTTCGACGGCCAGGCACTGTACGAGCATCCGGATCCGCGCCGTGGCGAGCACCAGGACTGGGGCACGCTCATCTTCGACTACGGTCGCCCCGAGGTGCGGGGGTTCCTCGTCGCCAACGCGCTGTACTGGCTCCGCGAGTTCCACGTCGACGGCCTGCGTGTGGATGCCGTCGCATCGATGCTCTACCTCGACTACTCCCGGGAGGACGGCGCGTGGGAGCCGAACATCCACGGTGGCCGCGAGAACCTCGAGGCCATTCGCTTCCTGCAGGAGGTGAACGCCACCGCCTACCGTCTGCACCCGGGAATCATGATGATCGCCGAGGAGTCCACCAGCTTCCCCGGCGTCACCTCTCCCACTAGTCACGCCGGCCTCGGCTTCGGTTTCAAGTGGAACATGGGCTGGATGAACGACTCGCTCCAGTACATCGCGCGTGACCCGATGTATCGCGCACATCACGAGGGCGAGATGACGTTCTCGTTCGTGTACGCGTTCGGCGAGAACTATCTGCTGCCGATCAGCCACGACGAGGTGGTGCACGGCAAGGGCAGTCTTCTTGCGAAGATGCCGGGCGATCACTGGCACAAGCTGGCGAACGTCCGCGCGTACCTGGCCTATATGTGGGGGCACCCGGGCAAGAAGCTGCTGTTCATGGGGCAGGAGTTCGGTCAGCTCGCGGAATGGTCGGAGAGTCGTGAACTCGACTGGTGGTTGTTGGATCAGCCGTCCCACGCGCAGCTGCAGGACTTCGTCGGGAGCGTGAACCGCACGTACCGTGCGCAGGCGCCGCTGTGGGAGCGGGACAACGACGGGTCGTCGTTCAGCCGGCTCGGTGCGCCGAGTTGGGATCCGAACGTGATCGCATTCGAGCGGCGGGATGCCCACGGCGGGCGGCTCGTCGTCGTCAGCAACTTCGCGGGCGTGGAACGGACTGGATACCAGCTCGCGCTGCCCAGGGAAGGCGTCTGGCAGGAGGTCCTCAACACGGATGCCGCGGCCTACGGCGGCCGGGGATCAGGCAACCTGGGCATGGTCATCGCACGGCCCGCGGAAGGCGGCGCACCGACCGCGACCATCACGCTTCCGGCGCTGTCCACGCTGTGGCTGCGCCATCAGACGGACCCGCACGTCCCCACGGTCAACCACGGGTGAGCCTGCGGCCGAGGCCGTGACCCGAGCCGCGACGCGCTAGAACAACAGCGACGAGAGCCGGTTGCGCGCTGCGACGACCCGAGGATCACCCGCACCGATCAGGCCGAACAGCTCGAGCAGGCGCTCACGGACGGGAGTGCGCTGGTCGGCCGGCAGCGTCGCGAACAAGTCCAGGAGGCGCCCGAACGCATCCTCGACATGGCCGCCTGAGATGTCGAGATCGGCGACGTCGAACTGCGCCTGCACATCCAGGGGGCCCTCGGCGGCAGCAGCCCGCGCGGCCTGAAGATCCAGGCCCTGCACACGGTCGAGCAACCGCACCTGCCCCAGGCCGGCGCGAGCATCCTCATCGCGGGGGTTCTCGGCGAGTGCCTTCTCGTACGCCTGGATCGCGGTCGCGTAGTCGCCGGCCTCGATCGCTGCGAACGCCTCCGCGTGCAGCGGCGGAAGCTCCGGCTCGGCGGCCGGGGTCTCCGGCGCGTCTGTGCCGTCGCCGACCGCCAACGCACCGGTGACACCGTTCTGCGCCGCCACCTGGAGCAGTTGCGCGAAGACCTCGCGCACCTGCTGCTCCGGCACGGCACCCGTGAACATCGGCACCGGCTGCCCGGCGATCAGCGCGACGACCATGGGGATCGACTGCGCGCGGAAGCTCTGCGCGAGCTGAGGGTTGGCGTCGACGTCGACCTTCGCCAACAGGACGCGGCCGCCGAGCTCGCGCGTCACCCGCTCGATGATGGGGCTCAGCTGCTTGCACGGACCGCACCACTCGGCCCACAGATCGACGACGACCGGAACCGTGCGGGAGATCTCGAGGATCTGTCCGAACGTCTCGTCCGTCGCATCGACGACGACATCCTGGATGCGCGGGGCCGGTGCGCCTTCGGCCGTGGGCGCCGGGCGGTTGCGGAGGCTCGACAGGTCCACGGCGCCGCGCAGGGCGGCGGGAGAGATTTCGCTCACTTGATCACCTTCACGGACACGAGGTCCTGGCGGGCCGCCAGGAGCCTGATCTGCTCCGTCGACCCCTGAGCAGGAACCGAGAAGAACAGTTGGAACTCGTATGTGGTCTCGACGCCCTTGGCCGATTCTGTCGCATCCGTGAGAGCCTTGGCCGCGGCGTTGTCACCGAACCGGATCACGACATCGTCCGAGGTGGGCGTCACGGTCTGCGTGTCGTTCACGGATACCGCGACGATCGCACCACTGTCGAGCGTCGTCATGGATACGGGCGCGGCATCCGTCGGCGTCATCTGGAAGGCGGCCTTCGACGTCTCGGCCGCGCCGGCGGCCGCCAGCCCCTGCACGAGCTTCTCACGGCTCGCCGTGACCGACGTGGCGAACTCCTGGGCGAGAGGGTCGAACTGGCCGTAGTACTCGCTCTTCTCCCCCTGATCGACGACGTCAGCGACGGCGGCGGCCAGGTTGGCCGGCTGCATGCTCAGGAACGGCGAGTCGGCGGGCACGAGCGACGTTCCGAGCCAGGTCGCCGCGACCTCGGGGAACACGGCATCGGCTGCCATCTCGGCCATGGTTGTGACCTTGTAGTTCGACCACGGGTCGGCCTGCGTCATCGTGAGGAGAACGGGCGGGACCGAGTCATCCCCTGCGCTCTTCGAGAGCACGAGAACCGTGCGCGGCCACCGGTCGGTCGCCTCGGGAAGGACCACCTCGACGTCATCCGTCGGGATGGCGGCGGGAGGCGCGGTGTCCGTCAGCTTCGAGCGCACCGCGTACTCGGTCGTCCGTGCGGCGAGAGCCGCGCCATCCAGTCGGGTCGAGGCGAGATCGAGGTCGAGTGCCGCATCGGCATCCACCAGCGTGTCCGAGATGTTCTTCAGGATGCGCTTCGCCTGCTCGTCGGTGACGGCCGGCGGCTTCTGGTTCTCGGGCGCGATGACGGTCGGGCTCGGCGACGGCGTCGGGGTTCCCGCGTCGAACTGCGGCCAGGAGTCGGCGGAGCAGCCGGCGGCGAGGAGTGCCGTGAGACCGAGGGCCGGAATCACCAGCAGGCGCCGACGACGAACCGCCCGCGCTGCCCTCATCGATGTCTTCCCCTCAGGCTCCGTGCCCTCGTCCACGATCTCCGCATCCTCGATCTCTTCGCTCGGCTTCTGCGCCGGCGAGGCCGCCGAATCGGAGTCCGCGGATTCGGGTGTTTCGAGCGCGGCGCGCTCCGCCGGCGGGAGCACCGCGACATCGATCGGCTCGGTGGCGGGAAGCGGCCCCGGTCCCTTGCGACGAGGCCCACGTCCACGACGCTGGTGCCGGATCGCGAGCACATAGAGGATGAGGCCGATCAGCAGCACGAGTCCGCCGCCCACGATGAGCGGACCCGTCAGCGGAGCAGAGTTGTCGAGGGGCCACGAGACGACGATGTTGTCCGGCGCGTCCTTGGTGCCGTCGTACGCGATCAGGAGGCTGTTGCCCTCGGGGAGCTGCATCTTGTTGGAGATGAGCACGTTGTCATCGGTGAATGAGTCGAGCCAGAGGTCCGACCCGCGCGGGTCGCGTCCGGTCGCGTCCGAGGGCGTGTCGCCCGCACCCTCGTCCGGGGTCGCGGCGTCGGTGCCCGCTCCGTCGCTCGGCTCATCCGCCGCTTCCGGTGCGGTGACGTGCTTGACGGAGAGAGCGCCTTCGTCGTTCACGGTGACGCGGTTGTAGTCGGAGTCGGCGAGCCACGCTTCCATGTCTGCGGTGCGGCCGTAGCTGCCGAAGATCTCGCCCTCACCGCGGACGATCAGCGTCTGCGCACCCGGGTTCATCCGAAGCACGTCGCCATCAAGGAGCACGAACGGTGCCGCATCCTTGATCTCGACCTGCGTCTGCTGGGAGGCGGGACCCTGGAAGATGGTTCGCTGAGCGATCCCCGCCCCGATCAGCACCGCGGCCAGCACGAAGGCCACCACGGCCCATACGAAACGCACGAATAGTCTCCTCACGCATCGCCGACATCTGCCGACGACGCAACACTCGACATTTCAGACTAGCGAAATCAGCTGTGTGTTGCCCACGAGCGGCTGCAGTATGCCCTGGATCGGCACGTCGCCCCGAGCGCGACCGACCCGCTCGATAGCCTTGCTGCATCCATCCCGAGGAGCCGCTAGATGAAGATCCACAATCCCTTCCGCACCGCCCTGGTGGCGACGCTCGGCGTGGGATTGGGCATCCTGCTGATCAGCAGCGTGCAGACGCTCTCCACGGTGCTGCTCTATCTGGGCACCGCGCTGTTCCTGAGCCTGGGCCTCGATCCGCTCGTGTCGTTCCTGGAGCGTCGGCGACTCCCCCGCTGGCTCGCCGTGCTGGCGACGATCCTCGCCGTGCTCGCGGCTTTCGCGGGCATCGTCCTGATGGTGCTTCCGATCCTGGTCGATCAGATCTCCCAGCTGATCGCCCAGATCACCGCCATCGTGCAGCGGGGTACCGCCATCGACGATCTCCGGGAATGGATGATCGAGACGTTCCCGAACCTGAAGGTCGATGACGTCTTCAGCTACGTCGAGGACTGGCTCACCACGAACCTCGCGCAGATCGGTGGATCCATCGGCCAGGGATTCCTGGTCGCCGGCGGTGCCGTGCTCAGCGGACTCTTCGGGGCCTTCATCGTGCTGATCCTGACGATCTATCTCACGGCATCGACGCCGTCGCTGAAGCGCGCGGTCTACCAGCTCGCCCCTGCGTCGAAGCGCGACCGCTTCATCGACCTCGCCGAGCAGATCACCGACTCCGTGGGGTACTACGTGATGGGGCAGGTCTCGCAGGGCGTGATCAACGGCGTCCTGAGCGCGATCTACCTCTCGATCATCGGAGCACCGTTCCCCGCCGTCCTCGCGATCGTCGCCTTCTTCTTCTCGCTCATCCCCCTCGTCGGCACCCTGACCGGGTCGACCATCATCGTCCTCGTGTGCCTCATCCCCGGGCTCGGATCTCCGGGCGTCGCGATCGCCGCGGCGATCTACTACCTCATCTACATGCAGATCGAGGCGTACGTGATCTCGCCGCGCATCATGAGCCGCGCGGTCTCCGTCCCCGGGGCGGTCGTGGTGGTCGCGGCCCTGGCCGGTGGCAGCCTGCTCGGCCTGCTGGGGGCCCTCATCGCCATCCCGGTCGCCGCGAGCATCCTGATCCTCTACCGGCAGGTCCTCATCCCCCGGATGAACGAGCTCTGACGCGCGCTCCGACCGCTCAGTCGACGGGCCAGTGCGTCGCCAGCGGGAGCGCGGCGGGATTCACGGCCGCGACGATCTCCGTGAGCACGCGCCGCGTCTGCGTCTCGCCGACCCACAGGTGCTTGCCGCCCTCGACAGCGATCAGCTGCGCATGCGGGATGGCCGCGAACCTCTTGCGTGCCTCGTCGGGGCGCAGGTAGTCGTCGAGTTCCGGGACCAGCACCACGACAGGACGGTCGGTCGCCGCCCACGCCGCGACCTCGCCATCGGTCGCCCGATGCAGCGGCGGCGACAACAGGATGATGCCTTCGATGTCGTGCTCGCGGCCGTACTTCAGGGCGAGCTCGGTGCCGAACGACCACCCGAGCAGCCACGGCCGCGGGAGGCCCCGTTCCCGGGTGAACTCCATCGCAGCGGCCACGTCGAACTGTTCGGCGGCACCTCCGTCGAACGCGCCGTCACTCGTGCCTCGGGGCGAGGTGGTGCCGCGCGTGTTGAAGCGCAGCACGGCGAGGTCAGCGAGCGCGGGCAGTCGCGCCGCCGCCTTGCGGATGATGTGCGAATCCATGAAGCCGCCCGCCGTGGGCAGCGGATGCAGCGTCACGAGTGTTGCAACAGGCGGAGCCGTCTCCGGCTGAGCGAGCTCGCCGACGAGGGTCAGCCCGTCCGCCGTGGTCAGCTCGATCTCCTCACGGCGAGCCGGCAACTCCAGCGGCCCTCGAATCTCCATGCTCACGCGATCCTCCAACAGTGTGTGTGCCAGTGGCGGCGCGCAGCCAGGTCGGCGCTGTCACCGAGAACGCCATCTGCCCGCCAGGCGACGAGGTGAGCGGTTCCCGCATCGATCCCGCGCCCACAGCCGGGGCAGACGTACTCCTTCTGCGCCTGAGCGCCGGACACCGGTTGTACGGTCCATTCCACGCCGCGGCGCGTTTCGGATCTCTTCCACCCGGCGAGGAGGCGATCGAACGAATCCTCGTGATCAGGGCGCGCCGAAGGCCGTCTACGTGAGCGTGGCATCGTGCCTGCTCACCACCAGTGGTTTTTGGTCCAGAAGTTGTACGCGCCTTCCCAGCTGCCGTAGCGGCCGGTCGCGTACCCGGTCCCCCAGCGCAGGTTGTCCACCGGGTTGTACCCGTTGCCCGGAACCTTGCTGCACGGCAGCGCCTGGACGAGCCCGCACGCACCCGACGACCTGTTCGTGGCGTTCGGGTTCCAGCCGCTCTCGCGGGAGACGATGTAGTTCACGAACTGCCAGTCGCTCTCGGCGATGCCTGCGGCCGCCATCCACTCGGCAGGAGCACCGCCACCGGTGTACGGGGCGAGCGCTGCGCGCGGTGCGGACGACCCACTGGAACCGGTCGAGGCGACGACGGGCGGGGGCGGCGGCTTGGGCTTGACGTACACCTCGAAGGTGCCGCGCTCGACAGGGGTGATCGCCGCGCCGTTGACAGTCACGGTGAGATTCTGCGTGTCGGCGAGAGCGAGCGAATACACCGAGTCCGGAGCCTCGGCCTTGACCGGCTCAGCAAGTGCCACACCCGTCGGAGCGACCAGCGCACCGGCGAACCCGACCACCGCGAGAGCACTGAACACTCCGACCACACCACGACGGCGAGACCATCGCCGCGCGCCGGTGCGCGCTGAAGATCCTCTCGCTGCGGGCATCAGCGAGAGATCGTTTCGTTCGAGATTCATGTCGTTTCGGGAGCTCACGATGAAGGACAGTCTACGCAATCGAGTCTGAGTCGACCATCAGAACGTCAGCGGACGGCGAGAATGACGTCGATCGTCGCATCCAGAAGGGCATCGACCTGCTCTTCACGGTAGCCCCCGCGCTGCATCCGGAAGGCTGCCGAACGCAGCTGCTCAGCCGTCAGCGCATCCCCATCACGGAGGTAGCGCACGATCCGCGTCGAGACATGATCGACCTCATCGATGCGGTAGCCGAACGTGAGCACACCGGTACGAGCGAAGCGGTGACGACGCGGTCGTGCGAGGTGATCGAGGATCTCCTGCGCATCCGAACGAGCCTTCTCGACCCATGCACCTGCACCCTGCGTACGCACCACGCTCTCGCGCTCGCGCGCGGCGAAGGCGTCTTCCACGCGCCCCAGCGCTGCGTCCACATCGGCGACGACGTAACCGCCCTTGACCAGCGGGAAGGACGCGGTGCGCACATCATCCGCGTTGAGCCCCTCGCCTCCGGTCTCGAATTCACGCCGTGCGGAGGCGAGGAAGGCATCGACCGCGGCACGGTGATAGCCCCGCGTGCGGCCGGTCGTCAGTGCGAAGGCAGGCGGCGTCTGCACGGCCTGTTCTTCGAGCGAGTTGTCATTCATCACAGCACCACCCAGGGAGAGAGGAGGAAGTAGAGGCAGAGAGCGGGGATCGTCGACGGCAGGATGCTGTCAAGACGATCGAGCAGTCCGCCGTGCCCGGGCAACCAGGAGCTCATGTCCTTGATGCCGAGATCCCGCTTGAGCATGGATTCGCCGAGATCGCCAAGGGTCGCGGACAACAGGATCGACGCACCGAAGATCAGACCAGCCCACCAGGGCAACTCGAGGAGGTATATCGCCAAGAGCACACCGGCGATGAGCGATGCCGCGACCGCGCCGCCGAAGCCTTCCCAGGTCTTCTTGGGGCTGATCTTCGGAGCCATCGGATGGCGCCCGAATGCCAGCCCTGCCGCGTAGGCGCCGGTGTCCGCCGCGACCGCGATCGCGATGAAGCCCAGGACCCACCACTGCCCGCCTTCCTGCCGGAGCAGGATGAGGGCGACACCGGCCAGGAACGGAACGTACACCTGGACGAATCCGCTGATGACGGCATCCGCGAGCACATCGCCATACGTACGGCCATCCCGCGCGATCATCTGCCCGATCAGCCGCCAGACGATGACGAACGCAACAGAGACGAACAGGACGACCCAACACAGCCACGGCTCGAGGAAGTAGGCCGAGAGCACCAGGACAGCGGCCGCGATCAACTGCGGGACGACGTCGATGCGCCGACCCGAGGCGCGCAGCGCGCGGGAGAGCTCGTACACGCCGAGCAGTGCTGCCGCGAGAGCGAACGGCACGAAGAGCGCCTTGATGAACAGGAGCGAGCCGAGCAGTGCCGCCCCGAAAGCAAGACCGATGAGGATCGCGAGCACCAGGTCGCGACCGGTGCGCTGCTTGATCCGCTCGTTCGCCTGATCGAGCTGGTCGCGTGCGTGCGAGACATGACTGCCGAGCTCGTCTCGGGCCGCACGCCACTGCTCGCGGATCGCGTTGTGATCGGCCGTGTCCAGCGGGTCATCCGCGTGCACAGCACCACCGCCCGACGGCACAGGAAGCGGGGGCCGCGGGGGAACCGCGTCCGCGTCGAACGACGGGAACGCCGCGTCGACGAGCGGGACGCCTCCGGACGGCGAGCCATCGGTCGCGTCACGACGCGTCAACGGCTTGTCGTCCTCGGCATCTCGCGTTTCGTCAGACATCCCGCCTACACCTCGAGGAGTTCGGCCTCTTTGCGCTTCAGCGCGTCGTCGATGAGGTCGACGTGCTGACGCGTCAGACCGTCGAGCTCCTTCTCGCCACGGGCGATCTCGTCCTCGCCGAGCTCGGACTTGAGTGCATCGAGCTCGTCCTTCGCCTTGCGGCGGATCCCGCGCACATGCACCTTGGCGTCTTCCGCCTTGGTCTTGACGAGCTTGACGTACTCCTTGCGGCGCTCGGCCGTGAGCTCCGGCATCGTCACCCGGACGAGGTTGCCGTCGTTCGTGGGGTTCGCACCGAGGTTCGGCATGTCGCGGATCGCCTGCTCGATGGCCTTCAGCGCCGACTTGTCGTACGGCGTGATGATGAGGGTACGAGCCTCCTGGTTCGCCAGCGACGCGAGCTGCGCGATCGGGGTCGGTGTTCCGTAGTAGTCGACGAGCACCTTCTGGAACATCTGCGGGTTGGCACGACCGGTGCGCACCGTGGAGAAGTCCTCCTTGGCAGCTTCGACCGCCCGGTTCATGCGGGTGGTGGTTTCAGCGAGGACGTCCGCGATCACGGTGACTCCTATCGTCGGGGTGTTCTGCAAATTCTATCGGGCGAAGCCTTCTCCGCCGTGTCCCACGCTCAAGCGGTGACGAGGGTTCCGATCGGCTCGCCGAGCAGCGCCCGGGTCACATTGCCTGCCGGCTCCATGCCGAACACGCGCATGTCCATGCTGTTGTCCATGCAGAGGCTGAACGCCGTCGAGTCGACGACCTTCAGTCCGCGCTGCAGGGCATCACGGTAGGTCACCCGCTCGATGCGCTCGGCGTCGGCGTGCTTGTTCGGGTCGGCCGTGTAGATCGCGTCCACACCGTTCTTCGCGACGAGGACTTCATCCGCGCCGATCTCCAGCGCACGCTGCGCCGCCACGGTGTCGGTCGAGAAGTAGGGCAGGCCCGCGCCGGCGCCGAAGATCACGACGCGCCCCTTCTCGAGGTGACGCTCGGCACGACGCGGAATGTAAGGCTCGGCGACCTGGGTCATCGAGATCGCGGACTGCACGCGGGTCGCGGCACCAGCCTGCTCGAGGAAGTCCTGGAGTGCCAGAGCGTTCATCACGGTACCCAGCATGCCCATGTAATCGGCACGTCCGCGATCCATGCCGCGCTGGCTCAATTCCGCACCACGGAAGAAGTTGCCACCGCCGACGACGATGGCCACCTCGACCCGGTCGACCGCAGCAGCGATGTCTCGCGCGATCTGGGATACGACGTCGGGGCTCACACCCAGCTGTCCTGCGCCGAAGGCTTCGCCGGAGAGCTTGAGAAGGACGCGGCGGCGTCCGGTGCGTTCAGTCATGGGTGGGTGTCCTCTCGTCCCGATTCAAGATAGTGCCTTGTGGGCATGAAGAAGGGGTTCGGATCTCTGCGATCCGAACCCCTTCGACAGTGCTACGCGCCGACCTTGAAGCGCGCGAAGTCCGTCACGGTGATACCGGCGTCCTTCGCCACCTGGGCGACAGAGAGCTTGTTGTCCTTGGCGTAGTCCTGCTCGAGCAGGGAGACCTGCTTGATGAACGCGGACACACGACCCTCGACGATCTTCGGGAGAGCCGCTTCCGGCTTGCCCTCGTTGCGCGAGATCTCGGTGACGATCTCACGCTCCTTCTCGACGGCGTCGGCCGGGACGTCCTCGCGGGAGAGGTACGTCGGGTTGGCGAACGAGATGTGCTGCGCGATGCTGCGAGCGGTCTCCGCGTCCTCGCCCGAGTAGGCAACGACGACACCGATCTGCGGCGGCAGGTCCTTGCTCGTGCGGTGCAGGTACACCTCGACCTTGTCGCCGACGATCGTGCGCACCTGGCGCAGCTCGACCTTCTCGCCGATGATCGCGGCTTCCTCGGAGATGACCTGCTCGACGCTCTTGTCGCCGGCGGAGGCAGCGAGAGCTGCCTCGACCGAGTCGGCCTTGACCGCTGCCGCGGCATCGGCGACCTTGTCGGCCAGCGCGATGAAGCGCTCGTTCTTCGCGACGAAGTCGGTCTCGCAGGCGAGCTCGATCAGCGTCACAGCACCGTCCTGCTCGCGAGCGACGACGAGTCCCTCGCTGGTGGACCGGTCAGCGCGCTTCGCGTTGCCCTTCGCACCCTTCAGACGCAGGATCTCGGTGGCCTTCTCGACGTCTCCGTCGGCCTCCTCGAGCGCCTTCTTGGTGTCGACCATTCCCGTGCCGAGCTGCTCACGCAGCGCCTTGAGGTCGGCGATGGTGAAGTTGGCCATGTGTGGTGGCTCCTTGCTTCGTTATGTATGTGTGTACGAGGGGATTACTTGGCGTCTGCGGCCTCGGCGGCGGCGACCTCAGCGGTCTCCTCACCGGAAGCGGCGGCGATCGCCTCGTCGTGTGCCTCGGCACCGGCTGCATCGGCAGCGGTCTCATCGGCAGCAGGCGTCTCGACGACAGCAGCAGCATCGTCTGCGGTCACGATCTCCGCAGCGTCAGCGGACTCCTGGACCGGGGTCTCGAGAAGCTCCTTCTCCCAGTCGGCGAGCGGCTCCGCGTCACCCGTCTCCGGGTTGTGCTTCTGCTGCAGGCCCTCGGCCGCGGCGTCGGCGATGATGCGGGTCAGCAGCGAGACGGAGCGGATCGCGTCGTCGTTGCCGGGGATCGGGTACTGGAAGTCGTCCGGGTCGGCGTTCGTGTCGAGGATGCCGATGACGGGGATACCGAGCTTCTTGGCCTCGTCGATCGCAAGGTGCTCACGCTTGGCGTCGACGACCCAGATGGCGGACGGCGTCTTCGTGAGGTTGCGGATACCACCGAGCGACTTGTGCAGCTTGTCGAGCTCGCGCTTCTTGAGAAGCAGCTCCTTCTTCGTGAAGCCGCTGTTCGCCGGGGTCTCGTAGTCGAGCTCCTCGAGCTCCTTCATACGGGCCAGACGCTTGGAGATCGTCTGGAAGTTCGTGAGGAGTCCGCCGAGCCAGCGCTGGTTGACGAAGGGCTGGCCCACGCGGGTCGCCTGCTCGGCGAGGATCTCCTGCGCCTGCTTCTTCGTGCCGACGAAGAGGATCGTGCCGCCGTGGGCGACAGTCTCCTTGACGAAGTCGTAAGCCTTGTCGATGTAGCCCAGCGACTGCTGAAGGTCGATGATGTGGATACCGCTGCGCTCCGTGAGGATGAAGCGCTTGACCTTCGGGTTCCACCGACGGGTCTGGTGTCCGAAGTGCACGCCGCTGTCGAGCAGCTGGCGGATGGTGACCACAGCCATGGTCGTCTCCTGGTTCTGGCGCGTTTCTGCGCCGTTGAGGTTGTACAAGCCGATCGGATGACCGGACTCCCTGGTGCCCGGCTCACACCCGCCTGCTCAGAGAGAAGGACCTGTGGGAGTGGATGCCGTGAGATGACTCACTTTGGGCACGCGTAGTCACCCCGAGTTCGGGGTGCTCCCCCAGCATACAGGATCACTCCGCCTGCACTCGCCCTGCACGACCCGTCATTCCATGGAGTTCTTCCGGATACGTGAACTCCGCTCCACTTCCGTTCACCCCTTCCCGAGCGGCCTACCAGACTGCCGTGATGCGCACGCCTTCACGATCGATACTCAGCACCGTCCTGGCCTTGGCCCTGATCGTCACGGCCCTCAGTCCGGCCTCCGCCTCCGAGACGAGCGCCTTGCCTCGCTGGCGGTGGCCGCTCTCCGGACCGCATGCCGTACTGGCGCCGTATCGTGCACCCGCCCACGCGTATGGTGCCGGGCATCGTGGCATCGACCTCGGAACATCCCTCGGTGCCGCCGTCACGGCACCCGCTGACGGTGTGGTGGCCTTCCGCGGCACTGTCGTGGATCGCCCGCTGGTGACGATTGAGCATCCCGGCGGCCTCACTTCCACCTTCGAGCCCGTGGAGTCGTCGCTCATCCCGGGCGAGGCCGTGATCGCCGGCCAGGAGATCGGGAGCGTTGACGTCGGCGGACACACGGCTGCAGGAGGCCTCCACGTGGGGGTTCGACGGGAGGGCGACTACATCAACCCGATGCTGCTGTTCGGCGATGTCCCTCGTGCCGTGCTCCTCCCCTGCTGCGAGTGAGCTCGAGCTGCGTCGTTTCCCGTCTGCTCAGGCTCGGGGATGTGCGAGCCGGTAGGTGGCGGTCAGTCGCTCGGTGGAGACGTGGGTGTAGATCTGCGTGGTTCCGAGGCTCGCGTGGCCGAGGAGCTCCTGCACCGCTCGGAGATCCGCACCCCCATCGAGGAGGTGCGTCGCCGCCGTGTGCCGTAGAGCATGAGGGCCGACGGTCTCTGCGCCGACGATCGGCGACAGCACCCTCGCGACCAGCTCGTAGACGCTTCGCGGACCGATCCGCCCGCCGCGGCTTCCCAGGATCGCCGCGGACGTGAAGGCACGCGCCTTCGCCACCAAGGTCGGCCGTCCCCGACGCAGGTATGCGGCGAGGGCGTTGCGGGCGGGCGTTCCGAACGGCACGACACGTTCCTTCGCACCTTTGCCGAGGACGCGAGCTGTGCAGCGATCGAGGTCCAGGTCGTCGATGTCGAGGCCGCACAGTTCCGACACACGGATCCCTGAGCCGTACAGCAGCTCGAGGATCGCATGATCTCGGAGCGCGATCGGGTCCCCCTCCTCCGCGGCCCGACGATGCTCGTCGAGCAGGGCCGACATGGCATCACGAGACGCGACGGTGGGGAGCGTGCGGCCCTTCTTCGGCGCGATCAGGCGAAGGCTCGGGTCATGGACGATCAGCCCCTGCTCCTGCACCCACGTGAAGAACGACCGAGCCGCTGCTGACCGTCGGGCCAACGTCGATCGCGCATCGCCCCGCTGAGTCGCCCGCCACAGCCAGTCTCTGAGCATCTCGAGATCGATGGCGTCGAGCGGAACGTTGCCGACCGCAGCCGCGAGATCTCGGAGATCGGAGCGGTAGGCCTTGACGGTCGCCGGAGACAACCGACGCACCCGGAGCAGGTGGTCGGCGAAGGCTTCGGCTGCCTCCGCGAGATCCATGCCCCCAGCCTGCCGGGGATCGCCCTGCGACAGTCCGCGCCTCGCCGCTCGCAGCGATTGTCGGTCATATCGCGCCTGAGGCTGTGCGCCGCCATCCTGTCGCTCCGAACTCAACCGCTCCTTCCAGTTGCAAGAGTCCGAGCAACGCGCGCACGCGATGAAGCGACAATCCGGATCGGCGCCCGAGTTCATCCGGATTCGCACCCGACTTCGGGCTCATCACCTCGAGGAGGCGGGTTCGCTCCGGATCGCGCCTTTCGTCCTCTGCCCGCGGAGGATAGGCCTCTCCCCAGAGCTCCCGTACCTCCTGAGCTGACGTGACGCACTGCGCGTCGTACTCCCTCAGCAAGCGATGACATCCCGCCGACGACGCCGACGTCACCGGTCCAGGGACCGCGCCGAGAGGGCGCCCCAGGCTGGCCGCATGGCCCGCCGTGTTCAGGGACCCGCTTCGCCAGCCGGCTTCCACCACCACCGTCGCCTGCCCGAGTGCGGCGATCAGGCGGTTCCTGGCGAGAAAGCGCCATTTCGTCGGCGACGTGCCGCACGGCGGTTCGCTCACCACCGCCCCCTCCGTCACTATCCGGCTCAGCAGCGTCTGATGCCCTGCCGGATAAGCGCGATCCACCCCGCCTGCGAGGAAGGCGATCGTCGCACCACCCACCCCGAGCGCCGCACGGTGCGCAGCCCCGTCGATGCCGTACGCACCACCGGACACGATCACAGCCCCGGCCGAGGCGAGATCGCCGGAGAGGTCTGCAGCCACGTGTTCGCCGTAGCCGCTGCTGGCACGTGCTCCGACGATCGACACTCGCGGCGCCCACCGCAGAAGTTCGAGACGTCCGCGTACCCATAGGGCGTTGGGCACCCCCGGACCCAGATCCCCGAGGGACTCCGGCCAGAACTCGTCCCCGGGGATGACCAGGCTCGCGCCGATATCGCGAGCACTCGTCAGCGCTCGGCGTACCGACACGAGGTCGGCGCGCGGGCACCATCGAGCTCGGGCGGCGGCCAGCTCCCGCGACGCGAGCGTAGAGTCGCCACCCGTGGACGAGAGCGAGTCTGCGGCCCCGACCGCCAGCGCCAGGGCGTCGACTGCACCAAGCGTCTCGACCAGAACACCCGCCACGGCATCTCCCGGTTCCGCGATGACCGTCCAGGCCGCACGGGCAAGGGCATCTTCGAGTGCCCCCGCAGGGTGCACGCGGCGCATCGCGGCGACGCTCTCCGCGTCGCTGAGCAGTGCATCGATCATCTCGGCAAGCCTCTTCTCAAGTGCAGGGCTCGACCGATCTCGTCGGTTCCCGGGCGGTCGAGCTCTGCCAGATCCGCCATGGTCCACGCGACGCGGAGCACCCGGTCATAGCCTCGCAAGGTGAGCACGCCGCGTTCCAGCGCCCGATCGAGCGGCGAGCGGGTGGCCGGAGGAAGGCGCAGCGCTCCTTGACGCAGCCAGGTGCCCGGCACGTCGGCGTTGCGGCGCCACGGAGTTCGGTGCCACCGCACGGCGGCGCGCTCCCGCGCCGCCGTGACACGGTTCCGTGCCTGCGCGGTCGTCGTGCCTGTCGCCACCTCTCCAGTCGCGCGCGACGCAGCGACCCGCGCCACCTGGAGGTCGATATCGACACGATCCCGGAGCGGCCCGGACAATCGTGTCGAGTACCGCCTGATCGACGCCGGCGGACAGACGCACTCCGTGCCGCGGACCCCATGGTTTCCGCACGGACACGGATTCATCGCGAGCAGCAGCTGGAACCTGGCGGGGAACTTCGCCGTGAACCCGGCCCGATGGACTTCGATCACGCCGGACTCCAGCGGCTGCCGAAGTGCGTCGAGGGCGACACGCGAGAACTCCGCCGCCTCATCGAGAAACAACACGCCGGCGTGTGCGCGTGCGATGGCACCGGGCCGTGCCGCGCGTGACCCTCCACCTACGAGTGCGGCGACGGAGGCGCTGTGATGCGGCGCCTCGAGTGGGGGCAGCCTGTCGAGCACTGCCACCGGCTCTCCGCTCAGGGAACGGATCGACGCGACTTCGAGCGCGTCGCGGTCGTCGAGCGCCGGCATGATCCCGGGCAGCCTCGTCGCAAGCATCGTCTTTCCCGCTCCTGGCGGACCGCTGAGCAGCAGGTGGTGTCCCCCTGCCGCAGCGACGATGAGCGCGTCCACAGCGTCCTCCTGTCCGACGACCTCAGAGAGATCGACTGGACCGGAGCTTGGCAGCGGCACGGAAGCGGCGACAACGGCTTCGACGTCAGGAACCTCGACATCGGCGCCATGCCACACAGCGACTTCGGCGAGTGACGCAGCCGCTCGTACTTCGACGCCCGGCACGAGTCTCGCTTCAGACTCGCTTCCCCGCGGAACCACGACGGTGGCGAACCCCGCCCGTGCCGCAGCGAAGACCGCGGGGAGCACCCCCGGCACCGGGCGGATCCGGCCGTCGAGTCCGAGTTCACCGATATGGACGACACCGGCGATCGAACGCGGGTCGATCGCACCACCCGCTGCGAGCGACGCTGTCGCGATCGCCAGGTCGAACCCGGCCCCGTGCTTCGGGAGACTCGCAGGTGACAGATTCACCGTGAGTCGTCGCCGGGGCAGATCGAGACCGGCATTCTTGCAGGCATTGTGCACCCGCTGCACCGCTTCGCCCAACGACTTGTCCGGGAGCCCGATGATCCTGAACTCCGGCGTCTGATTCGACATGTCGGCCTCGACCTCGACGATGTGACCATCGACTCCGTTGAGGGCGACGGCCCACGTCCGCGCCGTGCTCATGCGAGGTCCATGAGGTGCTCGAGAGATCCGCGTGCAGGGTCGGGCCCGATGATGCCGATCGCGTCGAGCCGTACGACACGACCGCGGGCAGTCTCCGGGTTCTCGCTGAGCCAGGCGTTCGCCAGTTGCCAGAGCCGCCGTCGCTTCCGTCTATCGACCGCTTCGAAGGGGTGACCGTAGTTCGCTGTACGCCGTGTCTTCACCTCGACGATCGCGAGATGATCGCCCCGCATGGCGATGATGTCGATCTCGCCTTGTGCGCAGCGCCAGTTGCGTGCGAGCAGCGTGTAGCCGCTGTCCACGAGGTGCTGCGCTGCCCGGTCTTCGCCTGCTCTTCCGAGTTCGTCCTTCGCTGCCATGACCCCAGCATTGTGCGCCGGTCGACGTGTAAGGCGGCCCAGCGCGGTGGTCACCCGGGCATTGGGGAAAGGTCAGAAATCTGCTCAGACGTGGAGAAACATCACCCCGTCACCCGCAGGCGAGGACTCACTCTCCGTCGAGAGACAGCTCCTGCGGCAGCTCGAACTCACGGCGCTGCAGTTCCTCGACGTTGACGTCCTTGAACGTGAGCACACGGACGGCCTTCACGAAGCGATCGGCGCGATAGATGTCCCACACCCACACGTCGCTCATCGAGATCTCGAAGTAGAAGTCGTGCTCGGTGTCGCGGCGGACGACGTTGACCTCATTCGCCAGGTAGAACCGGCGTTCGGTCTCGACGACGTACTGGAACTGCGACACCACATCCCGGTATTCCCGGAACAGTGCCAACTCGAGCTCGCGGTCGTAATCGTCGAAGGCTTCCTCATCCATGATGAAGTCCATCCTAGAGTCGCGCGCCGTGCCGCGCGGCATCGTCGATGCACTGACTCCGTCGTCAGACCTCAGAAGAGTGTCGGAGCGTCGGCGATCGCCCACGAGGCACGGTGGAACGACGAAAGTCCATTGCTCCGGATGGCGTCGCTATGCTCTGGGCTCGCGTAACCCTTGTTCCGGTTCCACTGATACGCCGGGTGAGCGTCGTGGAGCTCGGCCATGTACCCGTCTCGAGCGACCTTCGCGATCACGGACGCCGCCGACACCGACGCGCAGTCACGGTCGGCCTTCACGACGGGGCGAACGCGCAATGGCACCGGATGCACCCTCGACACGTAGTCGTGATTCCCGTCGAGCAGCACCATCGCTCCGTCCATCGCCACACCGGTCTCGGCGACGGCCAGAACAGCCCGCGAGGCGGCGAGACCCAGAGCCGTCATGATGCCGACCTCGTCGATCTCCTCCGCGCTCGCCCAGCCCACGGCGGAAGCGCGGACCCAGGCAGCGGCACGCGCGGCGACTTCTGGCCTGCGTCTCTCGGTGACGAGTTTGGAATCCCGAAGACCCTCGGGAACGCGGCGCCGCGCCCCTGCCGCATCCATCACGGCCGCGCCGACGGCGACGGGGCCGGCGAGAGCACCTCGGCCGACCTCATCGAGGGAGATGATCAGCTCGCACTCCCCCAGGAGCCGACGCTCCAGAGTCAGTTTCGGCGTGATGACGGTCATTCCGGGTCCGGAACTCCGTTGAAGATGTCGTGGTGACTATCGATCGGGCCCATCCGATCAAACGGCCAGGTGGTGAGGAACGCCTTGCCGACGATGTTGCCGATGGGCACGAACCCGCCACTGGGCAGATCTTGATGAGCTCGGGAGTCCCGAGAGCGATCCCGGTTGTCGCCGAGGAGCCACACCGAATCCTCCGGAACCACGACATCGAAGGGTTCGTTGGACGCGGAGGTATCGCCCTCTGGCAGGTTGAGATAGCTGAGCTCGTCGATCGGGGCGCCATTGATCGTGATCTGCCCCAGCGCGTTGCAGCACACGACATGGTCTCCTGGCAGTCCGATCACACGCTTGACGAGGTGGTCCTGCGAATCGGTGGCCGAGATCCCGACGAAGTTCAGCACCCAGTCGACAGCTTGGACGAGTGGGGGCTGTGCAGGCGTCTGCGGCTGCGGATCGAGCCAGCCGCCGGGATCCTTGAACACGACGACGTCCCCGCGCTCGTACGGGGTCCATCTTGGCGTCAGCTCGTCGACCAGGATCCGGTCCTTCACGAGAAGCGTGCGCTCCATCGACGCGGAGGGGATGTAGAACGAGCGGACGACGAACGTCTTGACCACGAAGGACACGAGCGCCGCGATCAGCACGATCACGAGCACGTCCCGGAGGAAGACCAGGAACCCACGTCGTCGTCCGGAGGTGCGCGCGGCGGGAGATTCAGTCATCAGGTTCCTTCTTGAGTCGTTCACCGCTTTGGCGCGACCGTATCAAGGTTCGCACACCGGGGAGAGAACACAGCACCCCAGGACATCGTGTCCTGGGGTGCTGTGGAGAACCTGCGCGTCAGCGGTCGCGCTTCTCCTTGATCTTCGCCTTCTTGCCACGGAGCTGGCGGAGGTAGTAGAGCTTCGCACGACGCACGTCACCGCGGGTGACGACCTCGATGTGGTCGATCACCGGGGAGTGCACCGGGAAGGTGCGCTCGACGCCCACCTGGAAGCTGATCTTGCGGACCGTGAAGGTCTCGCGCACGCTGTCGCCCTGGCGGCCGATGACGACGCCCTGGAAGACCTGGATACGAGAGCGGCTGCCCTCGGTGATGTTGACGTGCACCTTGACGGTGTCACCGGGGAAGAAGTCCGGGATGTCCGAACGGAGGGAAGCCGCGTCGACGGCGTCGAGGATCTGCATGATCGTCTCTCTCTGCACCCGCCACAGGTCGCATGCATGAATTCAAAGGAACAAGAAAAGGAGTGAACTGTACGGAGCAGATGCATCCGCGGGCTCCCCTGTGGCAGAGCCGGTCACAGCACAAGGAACCATTCTGCCACGGATGCTGACTCCGACCAAAACCGCGGCGTCAGTCTCGGGCTTCGGTCTCCCGTACGACGATGACCTCGTGCGCCCGCGTCGGAGGTGCCGATTCGTCGGCCGTGGGGATCGTCGACCACGTGATCGTCTCGCGCAACCGGGTGCCGCCGCCCTTCGCCTCGTTCCAGAGTTGCCACAGCTGGAGCCACACGAGGCCGATGCCGGCGGCGATCGCGCCGGTGAGCACCCAGGGGAACGCTCCATCGATGAAGAAGCCGACGGCGATCGTCAGGCCATGCCACACGGTGAAGCCGGCGACATCCCACCACGACACGGCCCGCTCGATGCGGACGGATGGCCGAGAACGCGTGAGCAGCGTGAGCAGGAGCTGTCCGAGGAAGACGGACGGCATCGCGATCAGGAGCACCCAGAAGATCGCCCATCCGCCCTGGAAGACTCCCCACCCGATCAGGAGCCAGAGTGGCAGCAGGAACGCCGCCGGAAGAAGCCAGCGGAAGAACGCCTGTCGCAGCCACATGCTCAAATCGTACGACGCCGCTGCCCTGTCGGTCCCGGTGTTCGCTGAGAGCATCCGGGGAACCGGAACCGTTCGATCAGGGAGAATGGAAGGGACGAGAGGACACCCGATGATCGAACTGCGCACCCCTGCCGAGATCGACGAGATGCGCGCTGCCGGCCGCTTCGTGGCGGAGACACTGGCGACGCTGCGCGACGAGACGAAGGTCGGGACCAACCTCCTCTCGATCGATCGCCGTGCGCACGACATGATCCGCAAGGCCGGAGCGGAGTCCTGCTACATCGACTACCACCCGTCGTTCGGGGCGAGCCCCTTCGGCAAAGTCATCTGCACCTCGGTGAACGACGCCGTTCTGCATGGCCTCCCCCACGACTACGCCTTGCGCGATGGAGACCTCGTGACGCTCGACTTCGCCGTGTCCGTCGACGGCTGGGTCGCCGATTCCGCGGTCTCGTTCGTCGTCGGCACTGCGCGCGACGAGGACCTCCGCCTCATCGACACCACCGAGCGCGCCCTGGTCGCGGCGATCGAGACGTCGACCGTCGGCAACCGTATCGGTGACATCTCCGCTGCCATCGCCGCGGTCGCGCACGGTGAGGGGTATTCCATCAACACCGACTTCGGCGGTCACGGCGTCGGACGCACGATGCACGGAGATCCACATGTGGCGAACGACGGACGTGCCGGGCGCGGCTTCCCGCTTCGAGCCGGGCTGGTCCTCGCCCTCGAGCCGTGGTTCCTCGCCACGACCGACGAGTTGGTGACCGACCCTGACGGCTGGACCCTGCGCAGCGCCGACGGCTCTCGTGGCGCGCATTCCGAGCACACGATCGCGATCACCGAAGACGGCCCGATCATCCTGACCGACCGCTCGTTCCTCGGCGTCGACTGACGCGTCGCGCGCACGGAATCACGCGCGACACCGCGGACTCGGGTATGCCATTCTGAGTCCATGATTCCGCAGGACCGCCATGTGCCGGAACGGCTGTTCCTGGCTCGGCATGGTCAGACCGAGTGGAGTCTCGAACATCGACTGCAAGGCCAGCTCGACTCGCCTCTCACGAAGGAAGGCGAGGCACAGGCTGCGGCGATCGCCGCACGACTCTCAGGCGCCGACATCCAGACGATCTGCTCGAGTCCCCTCGGCCGTGCGATGCAGACCGCCCTCATCATCGCGGATCGGCTCGGCGCAGACGTCATCGAGGTACCGGAGCTCGCTGAACTCGACCACGGCGAGCTGGCGGGACAGACCTGGGAGCAGATCGACGAGTCGCATCCCACCGCGAGGGAGGAACGCGCCGCCAACCGCTTCGGATGGGCGTTCCCCGGCGGCGAGAGCTATGCCGAGGCACGGGTGCGGGCACGAAAGGCCCTCAGCAGCTGCGGGTGGGCATCGAGCGGGGTGCCGCTGCTCATCAGCCACGAGATGATCGGCAGGATGCTCCGCGCCCAGCTGCGCGGTCTGAGCACTGCCGACGCACTGGCGTTGCGGCACCCGCACGGTGTCGTGTTCGAGATCGAACGCGGCGCGGAGCGGATGCTCTGAGCCGATCGCGCCGCGCTCAGGACTGGTGGTGATCGTCCGCAGCGAGCAGGTCCGGACGGCGCAGCCGTGTACGTTCGATCTGCTGCTCACGACGCCACGCGGCGATCGCACCGTGGTTGCCGCTCAGCAGGACGTCCGGGACGGGACGATCACGCCAGGATGCCGGCTTCGTGTAGGACGGGTATTCGAGGAGGCCGTCCTCGTGAGACTCCTCGACCAGGCTCTCGGGGTTGCCGACGACTCCGGGAATGAGACGGCCGATGGCCTCGATCATCGCCATGGTCGCGACCTCTCCCCCGTTGAGGACGTAGTCGCCGAGGCTGATCAGTCGCACTTCGCCGAGCTCGCCGGCGTACTCGAAGACGCGTTCGTCGATGCCCTCATAGCGCCCGCAGCCGAAGACCAGGTGCTCCCTGGTCGCCAGATCCCGCGCTGTCGTCTGGGTGAAGACCTCTCCCGCCGGCGACGGGAAGATGATGGTCGGACGCGAGGTGCCCTCCGGCCCGGCGGCGATCTCGTCGAGAGCAAGCGCCCATGGCTCGGGCTTCATGACCATGCCCGCACCCCCGCCGAATGGCGTGTCGTCGACCTTGTGGTGCCGGTCGAAGGCCCAGTCGCGCAGGTCACGGACCCGAAGGTCGAGGATGCCCGCCTCCTGCGCCTTTCCGAGGAGAGAGAGGGTCAGACCGTCGAAGTACGACGGGAAGATGGAGAGGACGTCGATGCGCACGGAGGAACCGTATCAGCGGTCACTCGGACGCGTCGGCGTTCGAGTCCGAGGAGGCCCCGGAGACCGCGTCCGGGAGCTCTTCGAAGAGCCCGGGCGGCGGCGTCACGATGAGTCGTCCGGCAGCGACGTCGACCGTGGGGACGATCGCCGAGACGAACGGCACCATCACTTCACGATCGCCTGACTTGACGATCAGCAGGTCCTGCGCCGGGAAATGCTCGACTCGCACGACCCGGCCGACCACGGCATCGTCGCGGACGACATCGAGACCGACGAGCTGGTGGTCGAACCAGGCGTCGTCCTCGACCTCATCGACGTTCTGGTCGATCCAGAGGATCGCCTTCACGAGGCTGTCGGCACCGTCTCGGTCCTCGACGTCCTCGAAGAAGACGACAGGGTTGCCGTTCATCACGCGGTACTCGCGGACCGCGATCTCCTTGCCATGCCACGGAGATGCCTCAGGCACCTGCAACGTGAAGACGGCACCGCGGACGAAACGGCCCTCGGGGTTGTCTGTGTACAACTCGAGCTTGAGTCCACCCTTGAGACCGTGCGCCTTGACGAGGCGTCCGACTCGAAGCTGGTTCTTGCCCTGATTGCGGTCCTTCGACACCACGTCAGTCGTCCGCGACATCGACGCGGACCCGACGCCCGTCAGCGAGAGCGCTGACGAGTGTGCGAAGGGCCTTCGCGGTGCGGCCGCCGCGCCCGATCACGCGTCCACGGTCATCCGGGTGCACGCGCACCTCGAGAAGATCGCCCCGAGGCGACGTGGATTCGTTGATGCGGACATCCTCGGGGTGATCGACGATCCCCTTGACGATGTGTTCGAGCGCGGCGGCGAGCACGACGAATTACTCTGCGTCGGCGGCGGGGGCCTCAGCGGCCTCCGCGTCGGCAGCGGCGGGAGCCTCCTCAGCGGGAGCCTCCACCTTCTTCTCGACCTTGGGCTTGACGACCGACTTCTTGGACGCGTCGATCTCGAACGGAGCCTTCGGCTCTGCGACCTTGAGGGTGGACTTCGCGTCCTTGTCGCCCTTGAACTTGCCCCAGTCACCCGTGATCTTGAGGATGGCGGCGACCTGCTCGGTCGGCTGCGCGCCGACGGAGAGCCAGTACTGAGCACGCTCGGAGTTGACCTCGATGAACGAGGGCTCCTCGGTGGGGTGGTACTTGCCGATCTCTTCGATCACGCGACCATCACGCTTGGTCTTCGAGTCAGCAACGACGATGCGGTAGTACGGCGCACGGATCTTGCCCAGGCGCTTGAGACGAATCTTGACAGCCACGATTCTCCTGAATTGTGTGGAAGGAAACGAACCGGTCGCCTGGAGAGTGGGGTGCACACCCGGCGGAAGCTCAAATGAGTGTGGACACCTGCCGGATAGAGGGTCGAGCAGGTGGTCCGACCCTCTATTCTGCCAGATGCACGCGCCCGGCGCGAAACGTGGGGAAACCACGGTTGTCGTGTCGCGCGCACTGCGTGCCAGACTGTGCGGGTGAAGCTCGAGTTCGCCTCATCCGCCCGCTCCACCGTAGGTCTGGAATGGGAGATCATGCTCGCGGATCCCGTGAGTGGTGACCTCGTCGGACGCGCCCCCGAGCTGCTGTCCGCACTCGAGGCCGAGAGCGCCGAGGAGCGCCACACCGTCACCGGCGAGCTCCTCACGAACACGATCGAGGTCACGAGCGGCATCGGCGACTCCGTGGCCCACGCGGTCGATGACATCGCCAACGCGATCACCGCCGTACGCTCCGCCACCGACCCCGCCGGAATCGAATTGCTCTCGGCAGGAAGCCACCCGTTCGCCCAGTGGTACGACCAGCAGGTCACGGACAAGTCCCGCTACCACACGCTGATCGAGCGCACCCAGTGGTGGGGCCGCAACATGATGATCTGGGGCATCCATGTGCACATCGGGGTCGAGGACCACCGCAAGGTCTTCCCCATCATCAATGCGCTCGCGGGATACCTTCCCCATCTGCAGTCGCTTGCCGCGTCGAGTCCGTTCTGGGCGGGAGAGCGCACGGGGTACGCGTCCAACCGGGCACTGGTGTTCCAGCAGCTCCCCACGGCCGGACTCCCGTGGCCCCTTCACGACTGGTCGCAGTACGAGTCCTACCTCGACGACATGGTGCGCACGGGGGTGATGGCGGATGCGACCGAGGTGCGCTGGGACATCCGTCCCGCTCCTCGCTGGGGCACCATCGAGATCCGCGCCTGCGATGGCCTGTCGACGCTGCCCGAGCTGGCATCCGTCGCCGCGCTCGTGCAGGTGCTCGTCGAGCACTTCTCGCGACAGCTCGACGAAGGCCGAGCACTTCCCGATCTCCCCGCGTGGTTCCATCGCGAGAACAAATGGCGGGCGGCGCGCTACGGGTTGGATGCACGGGTGATCGTCGACGCGGACGGCACGCAGCGGCCGGTGCGGGAACACCTCGCGGAGACGATCGAGCTGCTCGCACCGATCGCGGTGGAACTGGGGTGCGTGCGCGAGTTCGGCGGAATCACGACGATCCTCGACGGCGGCGCCAGCTACGCGCGTCAGCTCGCGGTCGCAGACGCCGCAGGAGGAGATCTGACTGCCGTGGTGCAGCATCTGATCCGCGAGTTCCGGTCGGGTCCGGAGGCGTCGACGGAGGAGCTCTAACAGCTGCCGGATCTCAGTCCTCGATCAGACGCCTGGCGAGTCCCTCGTCCAGCACCACGTCGGTGACGAGGCCGGCCGCCAGCGCAGCCCGCAGGCTCACGAGCTTCGGGATACCGGACACCACGCAGATGCGACGGGGAACTCGGCGCAGCCGATCGAGACCCGGGCCTGTCGCCCTGGCATTCACACGGATGTCCCGCCACGACCCGTCCGCACGGAAGAACACGGTCGCCACATCGCCGATCGCCTGGTCCTCGCGCAGACTGCGATAGTCATCGCGCCCGAGGTAGCCGCCGACATAGACACGGCTGGGAACCTCGGCAGCGGGAGAACCCAGGCTGAACACGGCCACATCCATCTTCGCCTGCAGGTCGAGCACGCGCCGGGTGCTGCGTTCGCGCCACATGGCCTCGCGCGTCGCCGGATCGTCGAAGAACGCGGGCACGGGGAACTGCTGCACCTGGGCGCCGAATGCGCTGCCGAAGCGCTGCAGGATGTCGCTCGAGTACTCGACCCCCGTCGTCTGGGTGTTCCCCGCGCCGTTGAGCTGCACGAAAGTCGTGTTGTGCGTCTCCTTCTGGGTGAGACCACGGCTGACCGCGCTGATGGTCGAGCCCCAGGCGACACCGATGATCATGTTCGAGTCCACGAACTGCGAGAGCAGCCGCCCAGCGGTGAGCGCCACCCGCTCCAGTCGCTCGACTTCGCTGAGGATCTCCGGCATCGGGACGACATGTGCCGCCACACGATGACGGTCGCGGATGCGCTGTTCGAGCATGCCGAGTCGTTCGAGCGGCGAGTTGATCCGGATGTCGACGAGCCCGCTCTCTCTCGCGAAGCTCAGCAGGCGGGATACCGACGACCGCGAGGTGTGCAGCTCTTGCGCGATGACCTCCATCGTCTTGTCCTGCATGTAGTAGAGCTGCGCGGCGGTGAGCGCCGCGATCAGCTTGCTGTCGCGGGATTGCGCTCCGGGAGCGACCATGGCTTCCTCCTCGCCCTCGATCCTTGCACATATGTGCAGTGGGCTTGCGCGCGCCTGTCGCGCAGGTCGATGCTGGGTGCAAGCAAGGAAGAGAGGATCGACGATGATCGATTCGACACACTCGTCCGCGGAGCGCGCGGAGGTCCGCGCCGTCCGCGAATCAGGACGCACGAGCGTCCTCGTCATCGGCGGTGGGATCAACGGCATCTCCACGTTCCGGGACCTGGCACTGCAGGGCGTCGACGTCGTGCTCGTGGAGCGCGGGGACTTCGCCTCCGGCGCATCGTCCGCGTCGAGCCACATGATCCACGGTGGTATCCGCTACCTCGAGAACGGTGAGTTCCGCCTGGTGCGCGAGTCCGTGGAGGAACGCAACGGCCTCCTCAAGATCGCGCCGCACTACGTCAAGCCGCTGCAGACCACGATCCCGATCTACTCGACGTTCTCGGGCATCCTCTCCGCTCCCCTCCGCTTTCTCACGCACAAGAGCGGCAAGCCGCAGGAGCGCGGAGCGTTTCTCATCAAGGTCGGGCTCACGATCTACGACACCTTCTCGCGCGATGGCGGCACCGTTCCGCGCCACCGTTTCCTCGGACGCAAGAAGTCACTCGCGGAACTCCCGTCGCTCGACAAGAACATCAAGTACACGGCGACGTATTACGACGCCTCGATGCACGATCCGGAGCGGCTCGCACTCGACGTGCTCCAGGACGGCCGCGCCGCACACCCCGGCGCTCACGCACTCAACTACGTCGAGGCCATCGGTCGCGACGGGGACCAGGTGCTGCTGCGAGACCGCGAGAGCGGCACGGAGTTCTCGGTGAAGGCTGACGTCGTCGTGAACACCTCCGGCCCGTGGACCGACCTGACGAACGACGCGCTCGGCCTCGACAGCCGCTTCATGGGCGGCACCAAGGGCTCGCACATCGTGCTCGACCACCCCGAGCTCCTCGAGGCCACACGCGGGCGTGAGATCTTCTTCGAGCACTCCGACGGCCGCATCGTGCTCATCTACCCGCTCAAGGGCCGGGTGCTGGTGGGGACCACCGACATCGACGCCGACCCGCGCGAGGTGCCCGTGTGCACCGAGGAAGAGGTCGACTACTTCTTCGACCTGATCCACCACGTGTTCCCGACCATCCCCGTCTCGCGCGAGCAGATCGTCTACAAGTTCTCCGGAATCCGCCCGCTGCCACGCCATGAGGACACGGCGCCCGGCTTCGTCTCCCGCGACTACCGCATCGAGGTCGACGACGAAGGACAGGTTCCCCTCGTGAGCCTCGTGGGCGGCAAGTGGACGACGTTCCGCGCGCTCGGCGAGACTCTCTCCGACGTGGTCCTCGGCCTGATCGATCGCACGCGGACGGTGTCCACGGCAGGACGCGCGATCGGCGGCGGACGGGAATTCCCGCGCACCGAGAAGGCCAAGCGCATCTGGATCCAGGAGAACCTTCCCGGAGCCGGCGTGCGCGCCGACCATCTGCTCACCCGGTACGGAACGCGTGCCGCCGAGGTGTGGGAATACGTCGAGCAGGGCAGCGATGCACCGCTCGCCGACGGTGACCTCTCCACCCGTGAGCTCGAGTGGATGGTGAACAACGAGCTGGTGACCCGGCTCGAGGACGTGGTCCTCCGCCGTACCAGCATCGCCTTCACGGGCGGCGCGAATGCCGAGGTCCTCGACGAGATCGCGGATGCGCTCGCTCCGCTTCTCGGATGGGACCGCGCGCGTCACGACGCCGAGCTCGAGCAGACACGCGTGCTCCTGAACGAAAGACATGGACTCGATATCCCGTCCCGCACCCGCGGCTGACGGGAGCTCCGACCGTCGCCCTCCTCGCGGCGTATCTCCCAAAACGTGTCAGGGCAGAGGGGCCCTGACACAGAAGAAAGGTCAATGAAGACATGACTGACGTCAATCTCGGTCTTTACTTCCTCTCCGAGCTCGTCGGCACAGCGATGCTGGTGCTGCTCGGATGTGGTGTGGTCGCGAACGTCGCCCTGGCGAAGAACAAGGGCTTCGGCGGCGGCTTCCTGATGGTCAACTGGGGGTGGGGCCTCGCGGTCTTCGCCGGTGTCATCGTCTCCGCATACTCCGGTGCGATCCTCAACCCCGCCGTCGGAATCGGTCTCCTGGTCGCCGGCAAGATCAGCTTCACGATGTTCCTGATGGCCACGGCCGGGGAGCTCCTCGGAGCGATCATCGGTGCGATCGTCGTCTGGCTCGCCTACAAGCAGCACTTCGACGAGGAGCCGGAGCCCGCCAACAAGCTGGGCGTCTTCTCCACCGGTCCCGCGATCCGCTCCTACGGGTGGAACCTCGTGACGGAGATCGTCGGAACGTTCGTGCTCGTGTTCGTCATCTTCGGATTCGCGGACTACGGCGACATCAACGTCGGCACCCCCGGAGGCCTCGGCCCGCTCACTGCCCTTCCCGTGGCACTGCTGGTTGTCGGTATCGGCGCCTCGCTCGGTGGACCGACCGGTTACGCCATCAACCCCGCCCGTGACCTCGGCCCCCGCATCGCTCACGCGATCCTGCCGATCAAGGGCAAGGGATCCAGCGACTGGTCCTACTCGTGGGTTCCCGTCGTCGGTCCCCTCATCGGTGGCGTGATCGCCGCCCTGGCCGCACCCGTGCTGCTCGGCCTCGCCGGCTGACGCGCATCCCATCCGCACTGGAATTCAAAGGAGAGCACACATGGCTGACTACATCATCGCCATCGACCAGGGCACGACATCGAGCCGCGCGATCATCTTCGACAAGAAGGGCAGCATCGTCGCGACCGGGCAGAAGGAGCACGCGCAGATCCTCCCGAAGGCCGGCTGGGTCGAGCACGACGCGGCCGAGATCTGGCGCAACGTCCAGGAGGTCATCGGTCTGGCGCTCGGTCGCGCCGATCTGACGCGTCACGACATCGCGGCCGTCGGCATCACCAACCAGCGCGAGACCGCGGTGGTGTGGGACAAGAAGACCGGGAATCCGGTCTACAACGCGATCGTCTGGCAGGACACGCGCACGCAGGAGATCGTCGACCGTCTGGCCGCCGACGGCGGCGTCGAGCGGTTCAAGCCGGTCGTCGGACTTCCCCTGGCGACCTACTTCTCCGGCACGAAGATCGCCTGGATCCTGGAGAACGTCGAAGGCGCCCGCGAGAAGGCGGAAGCGGGAGACCTGCTCTTCGGCACCACCGACTGCTGGGTGCTCTGGAACCTCACGGGCGGCGCGGACGGCGGCGTGCACGCGACGGATGTCACGAACGCCTCCCGCACGATGTTCATGGACCTGGAGACGCTGGAGTGGCGCGACGACATCCTCGAGGCGTTCGGTGTGCCGCGCTCGATGATGCCGGAGATCCGCTCGTCCTCCGAGGTGTACGGCACGGCGGAGAGCTCCTCTCTGCTGCGTGAGACGCCGATCGCGGGCATCCTCGGCGACCAGCAGGCCGCGACGTTCGGTCAGGCCGCGTTCCAGACCGGCGAGAGCAAGAACACGTACGGGACGGGCTGCTTCCTGATCTTCAACACGGGCGAGGAGATCGTCCACTCCAAGAACGGGCTGCTCACCACCGTCGGGTACAAGCTCGGCGACGGCCCCACGCACTACGCCCTGGAAGGGTCGATCGCCGTCACGGGATCGCTGATCCAGTGGCTGCGCGACCAGCTCGGCATCATCTCCTCGGCCCCCGAGGTCGAGAAGCTCGCCGAGCAGGTCGAGGACAACGGCGGTGTGTACATCGTCCCCGCGTTCTCGGGCCTGTTCGCGCCGTACTGGCGGCCGGATGCACGCGGAGCGATCGTGGGCCTGACCCGGTACGCGAACAAGAACCACATCGCCCGCGCCGCCCTGGAGGCCGTGGCCTTCCAGACCCGCGACGTGCTCGATGCGGTCAACGCGGACGCCGGAGTGGACCTCACCGAGCTCAAGGTCGACGGCGGCATGGTCGCCAACGACGCGCTCATGCAGTTCCAGGCCGACGTCCTCGGCGTCCCCGTCGTGCGTCCCGTCGTCGCGGAGACCACGGCGCTCGGTGCCGCCTACGCTGCGGGTCTTGCAGTCGGGTTCTGGAGCGGTCTCGACGACCTCTCCGCGAACTGGCAGGAGGACAAGCGCTGGGAGCCGTCGATGGACGAGAGCGAGCGCGATCGCCAGCTGCGGCTGTGGCGCAAGGCTGTCACGAAGTCGATGGACTGGGTCGACGACGACGTGAAGTGATCTGACACCACAGAGAAGCGGGTCCGGAGTTCATCTCCGGGCCCGCTTTCGCATGCCCGGCACGTGAGTCGTCAGAACGGTGAGGAACGCCGTGGCGACGCTGCGCGGGGCGGCGAGATCCCACGCGACGTACTCGACACGTGCCGGACCGTCGCGCACCTCAGCCGTGGCGACATCGAACGCAGAACGGGCGACCGTTCCCGGTGCGAGCAGCGTCACGGCGAGGCCGGCAGTGACGAGGTCGAGAATCACCGTCGCCGAGTCCGCTTCGAACGCCACGTCTCGCGTCAGACCGGCAGCGGAGAAGGCAGCATCGCTCTGCGCACGTCCCGAGGTGTTCGCCGGGAAGTCTGCGAACGTCAGCGTCGCAAGGTCTTCGAGCCCAACAGCTGCGGTTCCTGCCAGTGGGTGCTCGCGGGAGAACACCGCCACGAGTCGATCCCGAGACAGAGCGCGCGAGGCTACTCCCTCCGGTGCCGTACCTTCGCGAAGACCCAGAAGGGCGATATCGAGCGTCCCCGCACGCAGTGAGGTCGTGAGCGTGTCGCTGTTCCCCACGGTGAGTTCGACCCTGACCTGCGGGTGCGCCGCCCGGTAGGCGACGAGCACGGCGGGGAGATCGATCGCGGTGAGCGTCGGGATGACGCCGATGCGGAGCGTGCCGGTCACGGTTCCGGTCGCCGCGGCGGCATCCTCTTTCGCCTGCTCCGCCGAGCGCAGCGCCGCGCGCGCATGGGGGACGAACGCCTCCCCTGCCTCGCTCAAGCGCACGCTCCGGCTCGACCGTACGAACAGCCGTTGACCGAGCTCCCGCTCCAGCGCACCGATCTGGTGGCTCAACGCGGATTGTGTGACGAAGCACCGTTCGGCCGCGCGGGTGAAGCTCAACGTGTCGGCCACCTCTACGACGTAGCGAAGTTGAGAGAGGTCCATGTGTCCATGATCCTGTCTCATGATTAAGAAGACAACTATGTGTTGGACTCATGAGTCGGCTCGTCGCACGCTGGATGCATGAACCGCCTCACTCTGGTGCTGCTGACCGCACTCGCCCCCATCGCCTGGGGTACCACGTACCTCGTGACCACCGAGCTCCTTCCTGCCGGCCATCCCCTGTTCGCCGGGCTGCTCCGCTCGCTGCCTGCCGGTCTCCTCGCCGTGTTGATCAGCCGCCGGCTCCCCCGCGGCGCTTGGTGGGGCAAAGCGTTCGTGCTGGGTGCACTGAACATCGGCGCGTTCTTCCCTCTTCTCTTCCTCGCGGCAGAGCGCCTTCCCGGCGGAGTCGCCGCCGCCGTCGCCGGCGCGCAACCCCTCATCGTGCTGATCCTCGGAGCACTGGTGCTGCAGGAGCGCATCCGACCACTGGCTGCTGCTGCCGCTGTCATCGGCGCCGGCGGTGTCGCACTCGTCGTCCTCGGCCCGGCCGCACAGCTCGACGCCTGGGGCGTGCTCGCCGCGCTCGGCGGAGTCACCGCGACCGGAGTCGGCATGATCCTCACCAAGCGCTGGGGACGCCCGAGCGGTGTCGGGCCGGTCGCGTACGCCGGCTGGCAGCTCACCGCAGGCGGACTGCTGCTTCTCCCCCTGACCCTCCTCGTGGAAGGCGTTCCTGCGGAGATCGACGCGAGCGCCGCGCTCGGATACCTCTGGCTGGGCACGGTCGGCGGGATCGTCGCCTACACGCTCTGGTTCCGCGGCGTACAGCAGCTGCCAGTCATCGCCCCCGGCCTGCTCGCGCTCCTCTCCCCCCTCGTCGCCACCGCGTTGGGAGTACTCGTCGCCGGCGAGCGGTTCACGCTCACCCAGGCTCTCGGCCTGGCACTCGCGATCGGCGCGCTCGTCCTCGGGCAGGTCATCACACGGCCGCTGCGCGCGTCACGACCTGCGACGACCGAATCGGATGCCGCTGCAGCCCTCGCGGCGCCGCGCTGAGACTCAGCTCTTGCCGAAGAGCCTCTGGATCTCGGCGAGGTCGGCCTCGCTCGGAGCCTGGGCCGCACCACCGCCGAGCCCGAAACCGGACCCCGTCGGTGTCGCCGTCTTGGCGATGCCGGCGTTCTCCGCGGCGCGCTTCGCGGGGTTGCCCGAACGCGAGCCACCGGAGGACTTGCCCTTCTTGCCGCGCTTGGACGACGCACCCGGGCGTCCCATGCCGGGCACAGGGCCCATGCCGGGGATGTTCGGCGTACCGCCTCGGGCAACCGTCTTCATCATCTTCGCGGCCTGCTCGAAGCGCTGCACCAGCTGATTCACGTCGGTGACCGTCATGCCCGAACCCCGCGCGATGCGCAGGCGGCGCGAGCCGTTCAGCACCTTGGGGTTGCGCCGCTCCCCCGGAGTCATCGAACGGATGATGGCCTCGGTGCGGTCGATCTCGCGCTCATCGAAGTCGTCGAGCTGCTGCTTCATCTGCCCCATGCCCGGCAGCATGCCGAGCATCTTCTTCATCGAGCCCATCTTCTTCATCTGCTGAAGCTGCTCGAGGAAGTCCTCGAGCGTGAAGGCCTCGGTCGCGAGCTTCTCGGCCATCTTCATGGCCTCTTCCTCGTCGAAGGCCTGCTGGGCCTGCTCGATGAGGGTCAGGATGTCGCCGAGGTCGAGGATGCGGCTCGCCATGCGGTCGGGGTGGAACGGCTCGAGATCTTCGAGACGCTCGCCGGTCGACGCGAAGATGATCGGGCGTCCGGTCACGGAGGCGACGGACAGCGCGGCTCCACCACGCGCATCGCCATCGAGCTTAGAGAGGACGACGCCTGTGAAGTCGACGCCCTCCTGGAACGCCTTCGCTGTGTTGACGGCATCCTGACCGATCATCGCGTCGATGACGAACAGGACCTCGTCCGGGTTCACGGCCTTGCGGATGTCGGCGGCCTGCTTCATGAGCTCGGCGTCGACACCGAGGCGACCAGCCGTGTCGATGATCACGACGTCGTGCTGCTGACGGCGGGCGAAATCGACACCGTCGCGCGAGACCTTGACCGGGTCTCCCACGCCGTTGCCCGGCTCGGGAGCGTAGACCGTGGCACCGGCCTGTTCCGCGACCACCTGGAGCTGGTTCACCGCATTCGGTCGCTGCAGGTCGGCCGCGACGAGCAACGGCGTATGCCCCTCGCCCTCGAGCTGCTTCGCGAGCTTGCCCGCGAAGGTGGTCTTACCGGATCCCTGGAGGCCCGCGAGCATGATCACGGTCGGCGCGGTCTTCGCGAATTGCAGTCGCCGCTGCTCGCCACCGAGGATCTGCACGAGCTCCTCGTTGACGATCTGCACGACCTGCTGAGCCGGGTTGAGCGCCTTGTTGACCTCGTCGCCCAGCGCGCGTTCGCGGACCTTCGCCGTGAAGTCCTTGACGACGACGAGCGCGACGTCGGCGTCGAGCAGGGCGCGACGGATCTCGCGCACCGTGCCGTCGACGTCGGCGGCGGTGAGCTTTCCCTTCGTGCGCAGGTTGCGGAAGGTCTCGGTGAGCCGATCGGAGAGCGTGCCAAAGGTAGCCATGGTGCTGTCGATTCTACGCGAGCGGAACCTCCGTGCTCAGCGCGGCCCGCAGTTCCGCCTTCGCCCGCTGATAGCGGCCGCGCACGGTCGATGCGGGGATGCCGAGGAGCTCTGCGGCATCGGCGAGGGAGAACCCGTCCCAGTGCACGAGACGGACGAGTTCCGCAAGGTCGGGATCGAGACGAGTGATCGCATCCCGCACGTCCATGCCGGCATCGGCGGGCATCCTCGACGCTCCGTCTCCGATGCGTCCCCGGAGCCGATCAGCCAGCGCCCAGCGACGTCGCTCCCCTCGCGCATGGTTGAGAAGGGTGCCGCGCGCCACGCCGAACAGCCACATCCGTGCCCGTTCCGGATCGTCCGGGAGCTGGCGCACCCGCCGCCATGCGACGACCATCGATTCTCCGAGAAGATCGCCCGCGTCATCCGGACCGACACGTCGCGTGAGATACGACAGCAGATCCGATGCGCTGGCCTCGAAGGCGGCGATGAGCGCGGCATCCTCCGGATGGCGCGTCACTCGCCACCACCCCAGTCCTCACCCTCGCAGTGCACCTGACTGTGTGCCTCCGCGCCTGCCAGGTCGCCGCGACCGCTGTCGATGCCGTTCGCCTTCAACGCGTCGTCGAGGGCCCGAGACAGCGCCTGGTCGTGCGCCGTCCACGCATTGAGGTCGGGAAGGCGTGGGTCTGCGAACTCGTCGCCGGATGCGGCTTGGTCAGCCTCGAGCTGCGCCAGGTATCCGGCGACGTACGGCTCCGCCGCGGCTTCGACATCCGCGTTCGCGAACCAGTCGTCGATCACGCGATCGACGTGTGCCTGGATGAACGGATTGTGCGTATCGAGGCCGCTGTAGCGAAGCTCGCACTGTCCCCATGTCGGCGAGGTGTAGGTGTAGCTGAGGTCAGGGTTCTCCAACCCCGCCCCCCCACAGCCAGTCCGACGACGCGGTCGCCACTCCCGCGCCGCCCGCGAGGAGGACCGCCAGCACGCCGCCGAGCACGACCCTGCGCCGCGGGCTCCTCCGCGGATGTGCGGCGGCGCGGGCGTCGGCGAGCATCGCGTGCAGCTCCGTCGCCTCGATCGTCCGCGCAGGCGGCGCGGACTCGTCGAGCAGTGCGTCGAGCCGGTCAGGGATCATGAGCTCCTCCTCAGGGGTGGCTTCACTCATGACCTGTCCGGCTCACGCCGTTTCGTCCGCTCGGGTCACGCGGACCACGGGAGGTCGTGGATCAGGCCGAGCGACTCACGCAGCACGACCTCCGGAGTCCCTCGACCCGCGCCCTGCTCAGCCCAGACGCGCACGGCCGACAGGACCGCCGCCGCGTGAGCCGCTCCGAGGATGTCGGCCCGCATGACGTCGATGCCCGCCGCACGCGCCGCGGAGGCCACGGCATCGGACAGTCGAGCCAGCCGCAGACCCGTGTCCCGGACGAGCTCGTCCTGCAGTCCCATCGCCGCCGCGTTGCGCAGGGCGAGCGCAAGCGGGTCGGGCTCGAGATCGCGCACGACGACCAGAAGGATCCCTCGAACCGCGTCACCCGACGCCGTCCTCCCCAGTCCTTCGAGAGAACGGATCGCCTCGCCGATGCGTTCATCGACGCCAGACCAGAGCACATCGCTCTTCGACGTGAAGTAGTTGAAGAAGCTGGATCGACTCACCCCGGCGCGCTGGGTGATGTCGGCGACAGAGGTCGCGTCATAGCCCTGTTCGAGGAACAACTCGCATGCGGCTTCGGCGAGGGTCTCCCGCGAGGAGGCCTTCGGGCGCCCTGCGCGGCCGGTCGAGTTCATGCCTTTACGCTAGCGCGGGATACGGCGCGTCGTCGTCGCACGATCGAGGAGGGCGTATTGTTAGACGCAATCCAACTACTTGCGAAGGCGGAGCTGAGCATGCTCGACATCCTCACCCCGGGGTTCTCCCCCGACCCCGTTCCCTACACGGAGGGTTGGGACCTGCAACGGCACGTGCATGCCGACGTCGTGGCGGGCCTCAGACCCGACACGCTGATCCTGCTCGAGCACGAGGCCGTGTACACCGCAGGGAAACGAACCGAGGCGCACGAACGCCCGCAGGACGGAACCCCGGTGATCGACGTCGACAGAGGCGGGAAGATCACCTGGCACGGACCGGGCCAACTCGTGGGCTACCCGATCGTGCGTCTCATCGAGCCGATCGACGTCGTAGCCCACGTACGCCGGATCGAACGCCTGCTCATCGACGTGCTGCGCCCGCTCGGCGTCGACGGCTATCAGGTGGAAGGGCGCAGCGGCGTCTGGGTACGCCGCCCGCTCTCCGAAGACAAGGTCGCCGCGATCGGCGTCCGGGTGCAACAGGGCGTGACCATGCACGGCTTCGCGATCAACTGCGACAACTCCCTCGCGGGCTTCCGAGGCATCATCCCCTGTGGCATCACCGACGCCGGTGTCACCACCGTGAGCGAAGTTATCGGGTCGACGATCTCGCCAGTCGAGTTGGTCGATGCCGTCACCGAGGCATTCCGCGAAGAGTACGCCGGAACCGAACTGTCAGGAGCCACCGCATGACCGCCGCCCCCGAAGGACGAAAGCTCCTCCGCCTCGAGATCAGGAACTCCGAGACGCCGATCGAGCGCAAGCCCGAGTGGATCAAGACGAAGGCGAAGATGGGGCCGGAGTACACCGCGCTCCACTCGCTCGTGAAGAGCGAGGACCTGCACACCGTCTGCCAGGAGGCGGGCTGCCCCAACATCTACGAATGCTGGGAGGACAGGGAGGCGACGTTCCTCATCGGCGGCTCGCAGTGCACCCGACGATGCGACTTCTGCCAGATCGACACCGGCAAGCCCGATGCATACGACACCGATGAGCCGCGACGCGTGGCCGAGAGCGTCGTGCGCATGAACCTCCGCTACGCGACCGTGACGAGCGTCGCCCGCGACGACCTCCCGGACACCGGAGCGTGGCTCAACGCGGAGACGGTGCGGAAGATCCATGAACTCAACCCGAACACCGGTGTCGAACTCCTCGCCAACGAGCACAACGCCGATCCGGCGTTCCTCGGGCAGATCTTCGATGCCCGCCCTGAGGTGTTCGCACACAACGTCGAGACGGTGCCCCGGATCTTCAAGCGCATCCGCCCGGCCTTCCGCTACGAGCGGTCGCTCGACGTGTTGACGCAGGCGCGGAATGCCGGCCTGATCACGAAGTCGAACCTCATCCTGGGCATGGGCGAAGAGCCGGAAGAAGTCGTGCAGGCACTCAACGACCTGCACGATGCGGGCTGCGACATCATCACGATCACGCAGTACCTGCGCCCGTCGCCGCGACACCTGCCCGTGTCACGCTGGGTGAAGCCCGCGGAGTTCGTGGAGTTCAAGGAGGAGGCCGAGCGCATCGGCTTCCTCGGCGTGCTCGCCGGGCCGCTGGTGCGATCGTCGTACCGCGCAGGCCGCCTGTGGGCGCAGTCGATGATCTCCAAGGGCCGGGAGATCCCGCCGCATCTCGCCCACATCGCGGACAGCGCGGATCTCGGCTTCGCCCAGGCCGTCTGAGGAGCACTCAGCGCTCCGTGCGGTGGTGCGTCAGTCGGCGCTCATGACCGACTGCACGCTGCCGTCGGAGCCGAGGTTCACCAGAAGCACATCGTCGGTCGAACTGTCGTCGAGCGCATACTCGAGCACGGCGAACGGCTCCGACCCGCCGTGCTCATCCGCGAGGATCGTCATGCTCATCAGACGCAGAGAGCGGATGATGTCGACGGCGGCATCGCCGGACACATCGACGAGCACATCGGGGAGGTCGTCGCCGTAGATCTCCTGCTGCTGCAGGATGTACTCAGTCACCTCGCTGGTCCGGTCGTCGACCTCCGACAGCATGCCCCGACGCGCGGTGGCGTCGACGTTCTCGAGCCCGGAGATGAGCGAGGCGGCGATGTCGAGCGCGTCGGTGGAGACGTCGTCCTGGTCAGGCGCGGTCAGATCGACGGTGACGCTCTGGTCGCCGAGCTCCACGGTCTCCGACCAGAAGATCGAGCCGTCGGGTCCTGAGGACAGGAGTCCGAAGTAGTCGTGTTCGATCGCCATAACGCTATGAAACCAGCCTCGTGCTCACTGCGGTAGTCCCGTCATCAACCGACCAGCGACTGGACGAACACATGCGGGGTGAAACCGGTGAGATCGTCGATACCTTCGCCCTGCCCGAGCAGCTTCACCGGGATCCCCGTGCGCTCCTGCACGGCCAGCACGAACCCGCCCTTCGCGGAGCCGTCGAGCTTGGTGAGGACGAGACCGGTGACGCCGGCATGCTCCAGGAACGCCTCCGCCTGCATGACACCGTTCTGCCCGGTGGTCGCATCGAGCACGAGAAGCACCTCGCTGATCGGCGCCTGCTTCTCGACCACCCGGCGGATCTTCGAGAGCTCATCCATCAGACCGCCCTTGGTGTGCAGGCGTCCCGCCGTATCGATGATCGCGATCTCGATGCCCTCGCGCTTCGCGTAGTCGACGGTCTGGAACGCGACGGAGGCGGGGTCCTGGCCCTCCTGCTGCGGACGCACGATGGCCGCTCCCCCGCGTTGCGCCCACGTGGCGAGCTGATCGACCGCGGCGGCACGGAACGTGTCGGCGGCACCGACCACGACACTGCGCTGGTAACCGCGAAGGAACTTGGTGAACTTGCCGATCGTCGTGGTCTTGCCCACGCCGTTGACGCCGACGACCAGCACGACCGCGGGACGTTCGGTGAGCTTCAAGGTCGTGTCGAACTTCGCGAAGTGCTCCTCGAGCGTCTCGCGCAGCATCCGCTGCAGATCCTTGGGGTCCGTGGTGCGGTACCGGTCGACCTTCCCACGCAGTTCATCGACGATGCGCTCGCTGATGTCTGGACCGAAATCGGCCGTGATGAGCGCCGTCTCCAGGTCCTCCCAGGTCGTCTCATCGATGGTGGGCTTGACGAACATGCCGCGCAGTGCGCGACCAAGAGACCAGGACTTCTCCGCCATCAGTCCAGCCTACGGGAGCGCATCCGCTCAGACGGCCGCTGCTGCTCGATCGCCGACGCGCTGGCCGACGACGGCGGAGACACCGTCCTGGCGCATCGAGACGCCGTAGAGGGCGTCCGCGATCTCCATCGTGCGCTTCTGGTGGGTGATGACCAGGAGCTGCGAACTCTCCCGCAGCTGCTCGAACACCGTGAGCAGACGACCGAGGTTCGCGTCGTCGAGAGCCGCCTCGACCTCGTCGAGGATGTAGAACGGGCTCGGCCGGGCCTTGAAGATCGCGACGAGCAGAGCGACCGCGGCCAGCGAACGCTCACCACCGGAGAGCAGCGAGAGACGCTCGATCTTCTTGCCGACGGGGCGCACCGAGACCTCGATGCCGGTGGTCAGCATGTTGTCGGGATCGGTGAGCGAGATGCTGCCGGTGCCACCGGGGAACAGCAGCGGGAAGACCTGTCCGAAGGCTTCCTTGGTGTCCTCGAACGCGCTCGCGAAGATCGTCTGCATCCGCTCGTCGAGATCCGTGATGATCGTCAGGAGGTCCTGGCGGGTCTGCGTGAGATCGTTCAGCTGTTCGGTGAGGAAGGCATGACGCTGCTCGAGCGCCGCGAACTCCTCCAGCGCGAGCGGGTTCACTCGCCCGAGCTGCGCGAGCTTGCGCTCGGCCTCGGCGAGGCGCCGCTGCTGGATGCGCCGGTCGAACGGGATCGCCGTGTCGTCGAGGAGTTCATCCGGAGCGGGCTCCGCACCCGGATCACGGGGAACGAGCTGATCCGGGCCATATTCCGCAACGAGAATATCTTCGTCGAGGGCGAGTTCGGATGCCACGCGCTCGAGCAGGCTGTTCAGGTGCAGCTTCTTCTCATGGATCTGCAGTTCCAGCCCGTGCACGCTCTCGGTGAGACCCGCCAGACGCTCGCGCAACGACGTCTCCTGTGCCCGGAGTCCGACGAGCTCCTGGTTCTGCGCTGACCGCGCCGCCTCCGCGGCGGCGAGAGCGACGCGCGCCTCGGTGACCGAGCGATCCAGCGAGTCGAGGATGCGCGGAAGCTCGTCGGCAACCCCGGTCGCCGCCTCGCGCTGCGCACGACGGACGACTGCCCTGCGGGCCGCCTCTGCCGCCGCATCACGCTCCTGCTCACGCTGGCGCTCGAGCGTCGTGACGCGTGCCTGCGCCGCGCGCACCCGCTCGCGGAGCGTCTCGATCTCGAGCCGCGCGCGAACCTCCCCCTCACGGGCGAGCTCCAGCGCCTCGAGAAGGCCGTCCCGGGCGGACGCATCGAGGACAGGCCGAGGAGCGGCGATCGCCTCGTCCAGTGCCGCCTTCGCCGACTCGGCCTTCGCCTCGGCATCGGCCACCGCGGCCTGCGCCTGCGCGAGTCCCGTCTCGAGCCGCTCGCACTCCGCGACGGCAGACTCATGCCGTACCGTGACCCGGTTGACCTGCTCCGCGTGCGTGGCCAGAGCCGCGTCGTGCTCACGAAGTGCTCGCAGCGCATCCTTCGCCTGGCGCCGCGTGCTCTCGACGGCCTCGTTCGCATCCTCCCGCGCCTCGCGGAGCGAGTCGACCACGATCTGGATCTCTGCCAACCGCTCGGTTGCGGCATCGCGCTCTGCCGTGAGCTCCAGACGCGAGCGCTCACCCCCGGAACCCGTGCGGAGGGTCTGGGCCGTGATCACGTCTCCGCCCACGGTCACGATCGTGATCGTCGTGTCGTCGGCGGCGTCGAGTGCCGCGCGCGCGGCCCGCGCGGAATCGAGCCCATCCGCGATGAGGACGTGCGACAGCACACCGAGCACGCCGTCGGGAGCGGTCACCGTCTGGACAGCGGGAGTCACGCCGTCGATCGCCGGAAGCTGCAACTGCGGTCGGCGCGCATCCGCGATGACGAAGTCGACCACGCCCCTGCGCTGTTCGGCTGCCTCAGCTGCCTGCGCAAAGGCGTCTGCGGCGGTGTCGATCAGCACGCCCTCGGCGAGCGGACCGAGCACGGCTGCGATCGCCGCCTCGTAGCCGGCCTTCACCTGGACGGCATCGCCGACGAGGCCGCGCACTCCTGTGCCGCCGGCCTTGACGATCTCCGCTGCGCCGCCCGAGAGCGCCAAAGCACTGCTCAGCGCGGCCGCCTTCGCCGTCAGGGAATCGACCTCACGCTCAGCCGCGTGCAGGCGCTCGCGCAGCGTCTCACGCTCGGCCTCCGCTGCCGTGGCCGCACGCTGGGCCGCATCGTAGGCCGCGGCGTGCTCTGCCGCGGAGCCCTCCGGCGCCTCCGCATCGTCGATCGCCTCCAGCGCCTCAGCGGCTTCGCGTCGACGGATGTCCGCCGCCTCGAGCGCGTTCTCCTGCCGAAGGACCGCGCCCCGCACGGCCGCGAGGGCCGAGGCCGCCGCATCGCTCGTTCCTCGCAGGGCGGACAACCGCATGTCGTACTCGGAGACCAACGCGCTCTGCTCTGCGATATCGACGTCGAGCGTGTCGAGCTCGGCGCGCGCGTGCACGACCTCACGGCTCGCCGCCGCCGCCGCATCCTGCGCATCGCCGAGACCCGAGGAGATCACGTTGATCTCGTCCTTCGCCTCGTCGATCGTACTCTGCGTCACCGTGACGGCGGTGACCGCGGCGTCGTCCTCCTCCGATCCGAGGAGTGCCAGGCGTTGATTGGCGAGCGTGTACAGACCGCGCATCCGCTCCTGCACCTGCTCCAGCCCGAACGCCACGCCACGCGCCTGGTCGACCGCCACCGAGTTCTGATCCTGCTCCAGCCGAGCGATGCTCGCGCGCACGGTCTCGGCCTGATCGGTCAGCACGAGTCGCTCGGTGTGGCGCTCGTGCTCGGTGCGCGTGTGATCCGCGAGGGCTGCGCGCAGCGCGACCACGTCGTCGGCGAAGATGCGCGCCTTCGCGTCGCGCACGACCGCGGCGATGGTCTGAGCTTCGCGAGCGATCTCCGCCTGACGTCCGAGCGGCTTGAGCTGGCGCCGGATCTCACCGGCGAGGTCGCTCAGGCGCGTGAGGTTGGTCTCCATCGCGTCGAGCTTGCGGAGGGTCTTCTCCTTGCGACGGCGATGCTTGAGGATGCCCGCTGCCTCTTCGATGAAACCGCGGCGGTCCTCCGGCGAGGCCTGCAGCACGGTGTCCAGACGCCCTTGACCCACGATCACGTGCATCTCGCGCCCGAGGCCCGAGTCGCTCAACAGCTCCTGCACATCGAGCAGTCGGCACCCCTCGCCGTTGATCGCGTACTCGCTGGAGCCGTTGCGGAAGAGGGTCCGGCTGATCGTCACCTCGGCGTACTCGATCGGCAGCGCGCCGTCGGCGTTGTCTATCGTGAGCTGCACCTCGGCACGCCCGAGGGGTCCGCGGGTCGATGTGCCCGCGAAGATGACGTCCTCCATCTTGCCGCCGCGGAGGGTCTTGGCCCCCTGCTCACCCATCACCCAGGCGAGGGCATCGACGACGTTCGACTTGCCGGAGCCGTTCGGTCCGACGATGCAGGTGACGCCGGGCTCGAAGACGAAACTGGTCGGCTGCGCGAACGACTTGAACCCTTTGAGCGTCAGGCTCTTCAGATGCATGCGGGCACCGCTCGTCGGGGGAGGATCACGCCGCTACGCTACCGGAATCCCGCGGTTCGGCCCTCATCCCGCGCGGGCATCCGCGGAACTCGACGCCCCGACGACACGCCGAGAAGCACGTCGAATCCTTGACGAAGCCTGGGAGTGTTCGCTACGGTGGCCTGCGGATCGCCACACGAAAGGAGGTTACCGATGATCACTCAGCTCAACGCACAGGCCACTGGCCTCACCGCGCCCGCGCACTTCGCGCCGCGCCCTGCGTTCTCGGTAACCGCCGGCGTCCGCATGAGCGCGCTCTCGTAGAGACGCAACCCGAGATCTCCGGTCTGTAGCAGGCCGTCTCCTGTTGTCGCCTCCGCGCGCCATCCTCTGATCCCCATTCGGATCACGGATCTTCCGCCGCCCTCGGCTCCCACTCTCCGTGGCACCGAGAGCCGGCATCCGTCTGCACCGTCTCCGTCGGCCCTCTCTGGCAACCGAGGCGGCATCGGCATCCCTCCCCCACTTCGAAGGAACACCGTGAACACCACGCTGCATCTCAGCATCCCCCACCCGCCCGATATCGAGGACCGCGAGGTCCTCCAGATCCCCCGTCCCGACGAACTGCGACGGCTCTCAGTCGTGGACCGCGTGTCCCTCCGGATCGGCCTCTGGCTGTTCCAGCGGGCGCAGCGCCCCCGTCGACAGCGGGGCGCACGTCCGTCGGCCGATGTGAACGCTCTCCTGCACCTGCGTCAGGAGCGGCTCCGCGCGCAGGCCGACGCCGCGGTGCACCTGGTCTACGACCTCCAGCGCGGTCACCGCTGAGCTCAGGCAGTACGCGCCACGCCCTCTCACTCCGATCCACACACGAAGGAACTGACATGACCATCGCCGAACCGACGATCACGCCGTTGATCGTTCCGGCCTCACTCGAAGACGACACCGCGGCGGACTTCCTCGCCTATGCGGAACTCAACCGTCAGATCTGTGATGAGCAGGTCGGACTCCCCGGTCTCGCCCTGCCAGCCGGGCAGATACTGCCCGGCTGGCAGGACGACACCGACTCGCTCGACCGCGGCTTCGTCGCACGCATCGACGGCAGGATCGTCGGCATGGTGACGATTCTCCTCGCGCAGGAGGAGGACGCCCATGCCGCCGAGATCGACATGCTCGTGCCGGAGGAGCACTGGGGACAGGGCATCGAGGATGCGCTGCTCGCTCGTGCGGAAGCCGAGGCGCGCAGTCATGGGCGGAGCGTGCTGCAGCTGTGGAGCCTGCACCGGCCGGAGGAAGCCGCGCGCATGCTCGTGCCGCGGACGGGGTGGGGTCGGATTCCGGCGACACCGCTGAGCGACCTGGCAGAGGCGAACGGCTACACGCTCGAGCAGGTCGAGCGGAACAGCGAGTTCGACCTGCGCAGCGATCCCGCCCCGCTCCGGGCGGCGCTCGCAGGGGCACTCGCGCATGCCGGCACCGACTACCGGACCATGGAGTGGCTGCTCCCCACTCCCCCGGAACTGCGCGAGAAGTACGCGGCGATCCTCGCCCGCCTGTCGACGGATGCACCGAGCGGTGAGATGGACTTCGTCGCGGAAGTCTGGGATGCGGACCGCGTCATACGCCGGGATGCGCGGATCACCGCCTCGGGCCGGACGGTCTCCGTCATGGCCGTGCAACACGTGCCGACGGGTGATCTCGTCGCGTACAACGAGCTGCTCATCGGGACGGATCGCACCGGCGTCACGCATCAGTACGGGACTCTCGTGTCGAAAGACCATCGCGGTCACCGGCTCGGCACGATCGTGAAGTGCGCGAATCTGCTGCGCTGGCAGGAGTTGATGCCCGAGTCGTCCGTCGTCTCGACGTTCAACGCCGAGGAGAACCGGCCGATGCTCGACATCAACGAGGCGATCGGCTTCCGCCCGGTCTCGTACGCGGGAGCGTGGCAGAAGAAGATCTGACGCGAGCGCGGACCCGATCTCATTCTTCGGGATGACGTCGGGTCCGCACCGTCATCCGCCTGACCGACGACACGGGCGGGGCGGATGACGAGGCTGGAAGCATGAACAACCCCGTGATCGAAGCCCACGCACTCATCAAGAACTTCGGGACCACGCACGCACTCGCCGGCGTCGACCTGGCGATCGAACGCGGCGAGTCCGTCGCGATCATGGGCGCTTCCGGTTCGGGGAAGACCACGCTCCTGCATGTCTTGGCGGGGATCACCGCGCCGGACGCCGGCAGCGTGGTGTTCCGTCCCGCCGCAGGCGCGCCCATCGAGGTCACGGCTCTGGGAGAATCGGCGCGGTCGCGGCTGCGTCGGGAGCGCTTCGGGTTCGTCTTCCAACAGGGGCTCCTGATCCCTGAGCTGACCGCGGTGGAGAACGTCGCGCTCGCCTCGATGATCAACGGGATCCGCCGACAGGATGCCGTGCAGCACGCGGCGAGCTGGCTCGCGGCGCTCGGCCTCGCAGGCATGGAGGACCGACGCATCGGCGCTCTCTCGGGCGGGCAGGCGCAACGGGTCGCGATCGCGCGGGCACAGGCCACCGGTGCGGAACTGGTGTTCGCCGACGAGCCGACCGGCGCGCTCGACTCGCAGACGTCGACCGAGGTCATGGATGCCCTCCTGTGGTCCACGACGGGACAGGGACGCACATTGATCGTGGTCACCCACGATCCCGAGGTCGCCGCGCGCTGCACCCGCACCATCGCCGTACGCGATGGACGGATCATCTCCACGGCGGTGGCCGCATGAACCGCAACGTCCTCGCGCTGCTCCTCCGCCCGGCGCCCGGTCAGAACAGCGTGCTCGCGCTTCCGATCGTGGCCTTCGGCATCGTGACGACCCTCGTGCTCACCGTGGTCGGCGGCGCCCAGTCGTTCTGGGGCTGGACCGACGGCAACGCCCCGCTCTACCAGGCGCTGGCCGCGATCGCGCTGGTGCTCCTGATCGTTCCGCTGATGTCACTCGGCGGCGCGGCCGCACGCCTCTCCGCACGCCGCCGCGACGAACGACTCTCGACCCTGCGCCTCCTGGGAGTGTCACCAGCAGGCGTCACCGTCGCCACTGTCACGGAATCCGTGCTGGTCGCCGGCGTCGGCGCTCTCGCCGGGGTGCTCGGACACGTCGCGCTCAGCCCGCTCATCGGACTCATCCCCTTCCGAGGCGAGCCGCTCGGCTTCTCCGCCGTGGTCCTGCCGCCGCTGCCCATCGCGGCCGTGCTCGGTGCCGTCCTGCTTCTCGCAGCCACCAGCGCGGTGATCGGCCTCCGGCGCGTCGTGATCTCCCCTCTCGGTGTGCGCACCCGCACCGAAGTCAGCCCGGTGCATTGGATCCGCGCCGTGTTCGCCGCCGGGGCGATCGCCATCGCCTTCGTCGTGATCAAGGTCTTCCCGTCGGTCGGTGGTCTCTTGCTGACCATCGTCGTGCTCGCCACCCTGTTCGGTGCGGCGCTCGGTGTGCTCAACCTCGTCGGGCCCTGGGTGCTCAGCGTGTCGGCGTCGCGTCAGCTGCGCCGCGCGGAGCGGCCCGAACGCCTGCTCGCCGCCCGCATCGTGCTCGACTCACCGAAGGCGGCCTGGCGGCAGGTCGGCGGCATCGCGATGGCGAGCTTCATGGCGGTGTTCGCCGGCACCGGTGTGGCGCTGCTGAGCATGATGAGCACCTCGGACGCCGCGGCGGCGGACATCGCGCTCGCCGACGATATCCGGACCGGGCTGATCATCACGCTCATCGGGTCATTCCTGATGGTCGCGGCGTCGGTCGGCGTCAACCAGGCCTCTGATGTACTCGACCAGCGTGAGCTGCACCGCAGTCTCCACCGGCTCGGTATGCCGATGGAGACGGTCGACAGCGCCCGCCGCCGCGCCATCATGTCCCCGCTCCTGATCACGGCAGTCGGGTCCGCGCTGGTGGCCGCCGTCCTCGTGTTCCCGCTCGTCGGAATCGCTCTCGTCACCGCGCCCGTGTCGATCCTCACGATCACGGCGGTGGTCGCCGTCGGCATCGGGGTGGTGTGGGCGAGCACATGGGCCACGCGTCCGCTGTTGCAGCGTGCGTTCCAGCCGGCCTAGCGGGCGGACTCAGCGGCGGCGCTGACACCTCGGGCAGAAGTGCGAGCCGCGATTCATGAAGCTCTCACGCACGATCGGTGTCCCACAGCGCGGGCACGGCTGCCCCTGCCGACCGTAAGCGTTCAACGAATGCGCGAAGTAGCCACCCCGGAAAATCGGATGCATTGATGCTCCGAATGCGTCCATTCGTGTCCATTCATTCGCGATTACTTGTCTCGATCAAATGAATGGCGATGAATCGTGCTTGCAGCGACACTAACACAGGCATCGAAGAGCCGTTTCGGATCCTCGATTCTCCAAAAGCGCGTGGACGAACAAGGACACGATTAGACAGCTGCATGCGACAGATCGCTTCATTGATCAGACCGAAACACACGCAGGAGAATCTCGCGCTGCTCTTCCGAGAACCGAGGCGCAGCCGCCGTAACCTCCCGAACCAGCCGCTCCTTGGCCGCCGGCCCGATGGGGATCGGCGCGAACGATGCTTCCAGCTCGGCGACGTTGACGAACACCTTGTAGACCGGTCGGCCATGACGGCCGATCACCCGCTCTTTCACCGCTGGCAGCGTGCCCTTGTTGATGCGACGGCGGATCGCCTTCTCGCTACAGCGCATGCGCTCGGCCGCCGCGATGATGTCCAGTCGTTCGGAGTCGGAGGGCACGTCTATGTTGCTCTTGCTTTCGTCGGCGAGGAAGGAAACCAGCGCTCCCCCACCAGCGCCGACCGACGGAGCAAGATGTGACTCATAGTCCGTCGACTCATCGTCAGCGTAGTCGAAATCGTTAAAGCATGACGATTCCGGCGCACCGCATCGCCTTCGGCGAGCACCTACGCGAGCTGCGCCGCGCACGGGGCTGGACATCACAGGAGGCGTTCGCCCACCATGTCGGGCTTGATCGCACCTACATCAGCGGAATTGAACGCTCTCGACGGAATCCCACGCTGGACATCATCGTGAAGCTCGCGCGCGGGTTGGACGTCTCGCCTTCAGAGCTGTTGTCAACGATCGACCCGTGATCAAGCAAGCCACTCCACCGCCGCCATTAGTCCAGCTGCCGGGCGGTCCCCTCTGGACCTGCGGCGATCCGGAACGGACGCAGCCGGGCGAGCAGCCACGCGCCGCGACGGCGTTCCCGGCGCTGGGTCCACACGCGGAGCGTCGCACGGGTCTCGCGACGGGACGCGACGAGCGCGACGTGGATGGGCCCGAGGCTCATGTGGGTGCTCGTCATGCCCTCATCCTCGCAGAGTAGACAAGTTCTCGACCTCGGCAGCGCTCAGCTCGCGCACGCGCAGTACGCGGTTGGTCCTCCACCACTCGGCCGGAGCGAACCCGCCGGCAATGACCGCCTGATGCCCGAGCACGACCCGGCGCGCCGCGTGCCCGTCGGGGACGATCGGCGGGTCGTCGTCTTCGATTGGCCCCTCCGACCAGATCGCGCGAAGCCGCCGCCACCAAGCATCGCGCGGATCCGCGTTCACGACGCCATCGGCGTGCGGCGCGGGCAGGCGCATCTACGCGAGCCGGCCCCGGCGCAGGTCGACGACGATCCGGGGGCCATCCTCGGTCGTGAGCTCGTGCACGCGCTGCCAGCCGAGCGTGAGCGCCGTGCCGTCGAGCAAGACGTCGGGCTCGGGCACGGGCATGGCTCGAGTCTGCCACGAGGGTGCGACGTCGGGGCCGCTCACCGTTCCCCTCGCTTTACGACTTCCTCGACGCCGTCCACAACGAGCGTGAGCTCCTCGCTCGACGAGCCCGAGAAGGAACCGCTCAGGGCGAACCGAACGCGATGACGTTCCATGGCGCGCACCACGTAGCGGTTCTCCTCCTCGACGTAGGTGAACCCGAAGTCGCCGCCCTCGAGGTATGCGCTGCGGTCGATGTATCCCTCGATCTCGCAGTCGGCTTCGACCGTCACCCGAACGACTCGCTCGTCGCCCTCGCCGGCGAGGTACACCCCGTACCCGATCGTCTCCAGGTCCGGCGCGACATCGTTGAACGCGGTGTCGTGGAGCGCGCTCGGGAGCGGGCTGTCGGAGATTACGTCGCCGTCCCAGACGCCGACCACCGTCACCAGGTCGCGGCCAGAGAGGTCGGACAGCGTCTCGTCTACGAGCTCCGCGATGCGGGCCCGCGCGGGTCCACGGTCGTCGAGCGTCCGCAGCGACTCGATGAGTGGAGCGATCAACGGGTGGCCCGTCGCGGCGCGGAGGTCCTCGACGACCGTGAACGACCGGTCCGCGTCGAGTTCGTCGCGCAGATGCGGATGCAGCTCCATCTTGGTCTTGCTCGCCCAGAAGTCGTCCGAATTGTTCGTGACGAAGAGTACGGGGGTCTCGGGGTTCTGCTCCGCGCAGAGTTCTCGGATCGTCGCCCAGATGAGCGCGTCCCGGAACCCCTTGCCCGTCTCGCTGAACGGCTTCCGCCGGTCGAGATCCCGTTCGAGCAGCTCCGCCACGGACACCTCCGGGTACCGGGCGATCCGTACGCGCTTGCCCCCGAGGAAGGTTACGAGCGCCTCGTACACGGCGGTGCGCTCCAGCGGCTCCGGCCCGTCCACAGCCGCGCCCGGCCGGGCGATGACGTCCACGGACCGCGCGGCTCCGATCGCGTCGTTGAGCTCCTTGACGGCGTTGCGGAGCTTGGAGTGCTTGTCGTTGAACTCCTTGGCCCCTTGTCGTGCGAGCTCATGCACGACGACCTCGGGGACGACGAGGCGGATCACGCGAAGCCTCGCGAGCGCGAGGAGGCTGCCGAAGCCGGCACCGGACAGCGTCCTCAGCCCGTAGAGCGGGTTGGCATCGAAGATCACGACGGGCTTCATGACTCCACCGTATCGGCGTACAACATCCGCATCGTCTTGACAACGACGCGCGTGCGTTCGACCTACATTCGCGGGAAACCGCTCATATGTCGAGTGGCATTGCCAAGGTTCGCCCTGGACATAGATATTCTGCAGAGAAGTCTCCGCAACCGCGCTGAGCCGTCGGGGGGACCTCTGGAGAAGTCATGGTTGACGAGGCGACAATCGTCGAAGAGTTCGTTGCGCTGGCCCGAGGCAAATCCACCACGCTGATCGACTTCTTGCCCGCCTTTCAAGAAGCCGTCACAGTGCCCGATACTTCGACGCTTGTTCGAACTCACTTCATCGCTCACGACGCCAATGGAGTCCCTGCGGTCGAGAAGCTCGCGGGAGCCATGGCTGCCGCGACCTTGGACTTCTGCATCCCTCGGTCAAAGATTCAGCGCGCCGTCGCAGAGCTGGAGGAGACAGGTTCGACCGCGGCCATAGTGAGCCTGCAGGAGCAAGCCCGCGACTTGTTCGTGAAGTCGGAAAGCTCCGGAGAAGGAGGCGAGCTGCTCCTCTTTCTGCTGATGGAGCGGGTGCTTCAACGCCCACAGCTGATCTCCAAGATGGCACTCAAGACGAACACGGCGATGCATGTCCACGGTTCCGATGGCATCCATGCCAGCTTGGCCGACGACGGAACCTTGGACGTGTACTGGGGAGAGTCAAAGCTCTACAAGTCAAGCTCCGACGCCTTCAAAGAGTGCTTTGACAGCATCGCCCCCTATCTCCGCCCTAACGGTGACTCCAAGCGGAAGCAGGACCTCCTGCTTGTGCGGGATCATCTCAATGTCACCCAGATCGAACTCGCGGCGCACCTGCTGGAGTACTTCGACGAGACGAATCCGAAGTCACTGAAGGCACGTTGGAACGGCGTTTGTCTGGTCGGCTTCGATCACGACAACTACCCGAACATCGCGACCCTCGACGACGCCCAACGCCAGGCCGTCTCGAAAGCCGTGCAGCGATGGCACGAAACGGTTGGAAGCCGACTGAAGGAGTTTGACATCGTCGGCGTGAACATCGATCTCTTCTGCATCCCCATGCCAGACGTCGCCGATCTTCGCGCTCGCGTTCTGAAGCGGATGGGCGCAAAGTGACCACGACCAATGCACTGGAAGACATCGTCTTCGCGTCTCACAAGTTCAGAGACGTGCTCGAATCCGCGCGCAGACTGACGGTCCGTTCAGAGTTCCCCGCTGTGGAGTGGTACGAGGAACTGCCCCCGATCGACTGGGGATTCGCTCTCCTCTACGCCAGCGCGATCACTTCGGCGCAGTCGGAGCGCGCTCAATCCGCGGTCCTACGGATCGCCACGGCATGCATGTTGTCATCGGACGCGGAGGCAGCTCATCATGCGGCTGCCGCAGCACTGCTCGAACGCAGCGGCAATCACATGGCCGTCGAGCTCGCGGAGTCCCGAAAGCGCCTGCCAGCGGACGCTTGGCAACAGCTGCCGGGAGCGCTGCGGCTGGAAGTCGTGCGAAGCCGAATCGAGCACTCGGTACGTCTCTCCGACGGCCGAGTCCTGCCGGTCAACCCGTTTCAGGGAAAGTTCTGGGACGCTGTCGAGACAAGCGATTGGTTGAGCGTATCCGCGCCGACGTCGGCCGGGAAGTCACGCATCATCCGAGAGCACTTCCTGGAGCTCGCTCGCCGGACCGGGCCCTTTACCCTCGTGTACCTTGTGCCGACGCGCGCCCTCATCGAAGAGGTATCCCGCGACCTACGACGGGAAGTTCCACCGGACGTCGGTGTCTTCACAATGCCCTGGGACCCAGACCTCGCCGACTCCTCCAGGACCGTCCTGGTTGTCACGCAAGAGAGGCTCCACCTCGTGTTGGAGCTGTTGCCGTCTCTGTCCGTGGACCTCCTTTTCGTCGACGAAGCGCAGTCGCTCGCCGGCGACGCGCGAGGTGTTCTTCTCCAGCATGCGATCGAGCGCACGATACGTCGCAGCCCACACGCCCAGGTGCTCTTCGCCAGTCCCCTGAGCTCCAATCCAGAGCTTCTGGTGGAGGACGCGCCCCCGAGTCGGCGCTCGAGCTCGTTCGTGTCCGAGACTGTGACGGTCAATCAGAATCTCATCTGGGTCGAACACATCGACCGGAAGCCCCAGCGCCGGGCTGTGTCCTTGGTCGCGGACGGAAACCGTCACAGACTCGGCGATCTGGTGCTCGCACAGCGGGCGACGAGCGTGCCGATGCGGGTCGCGTTGGTGGCTCATGCGCTAGCCGGAAGCTCCCCCGGAAACCTCATCTACGTCAACGGCCCCGGCGATGCCGAGAAGGTCGCGAAAGCCGTGTACGAGCAGCTCCCTGCGCTCGAGGAGCCCGATCCCGAACTCGACAACCTACGGGACCTGATCAAGACTGCGGTTCACAGCAAGTATCTGCTCGCTGACGTCCTGGCCCGCCGCGTGGCTTTCCATTACGGGAACATGCCGCTCGTGATCCGCACTGAGATTGAGCGGCTCTTCGGTGAGGGCAAGATCCACTACCTGGTGTGCACCTCGACGCTACTGGAAGGCGTCAACCTCCCGTGTCGAACGATATTCATGCGCAACCCGCAGAAAGGCACCGGTCGACCTCTCAAAGAAAGTGATTTCTGGAACTTGGCCGGACGAGCGGGTCGTTGGGGCAAGGAGTTCGAGGGCAATGTCGTGTGCATCGATACGGATGTCGACGGGCTTTGGCCCAACCTGCCGCGTGTACGAAAGCGATCGCAGATCAGCCGAGCGGTCAGCACCGGCCTTGATGACGCGTCGGGCCTCCTCGCTTTCGTACGCTCTGCTGACGAAGTACATGACAACAGCACCGCGGAAAGTCTCTTCGCGTACCTGTTCTCGAAACACCTCGGGGGCGAATCCGTCGAGACGCTACTCGAGCGCGTCCCCCTGGAGTCCGAACGGAGCGAGATCGCCTCGGCCATCACCACCACGGCGACGGATCTGACTGTCCCCGTCGAGATCGTGACCCGGCACACCGGCATCGCTCCTGTCTCGATGGAACGGCTGCTCGACAGTTTCCGTCGCTCTGGGAAGCCGCCGTCGGATCTCGAACTCCCTCTCCCCGAGGAACCAGATTCGAGGGCGCGATTCCAAGAGGCGCTGGTACGGATCGGCGCGACCATGACCAGCGTCTTCGGCGCGCCACGGTCAGGCGAAGATCGCCGCAAGTGGCAACTTGCCAACCTCATCGTGAACTGGATGAAGGGCATGCCCCTGGCACGTCTGATCGATCAGCGGCTCGCGTTCAATGCGTCGCTCACCTCGGCGGTCGCGATTCGAGACGTCATGCGAGACATCGAATCGATCGCTCGCTTCCACGCGCCCAAGTACCTCGCGTGCTATGCCGACGTGCTCGCCGTGTACTCGACTGAGCTCGGGGTGGAAGCCGCGGATCGCCCCGATTATGCGATGATGCTCGAACTTGGCGTCTCTCGCACGAGTGAGGTCGTGCTCATGTCACTTGGGCTCTCTCGGACAGCGACCGTTGCGCTCGCCGGCTTCATCGGCGTCGACGAATGGTCCCGTGGAGAAGCCCTGGAGTGGCTCGCGGCTCAGAACCTCGACGGGCTCGGCGTACCGGTGCTGCTCCAGCGCGAGATCGCCGACGTGCTCGAAATCGCGTCGCGCCGTGCAGACAGCAGCAGCGCCTAGTCTTCAGGTTGCCAATCGAGGTTGCTGACTTGACGACGTCGCGAGGCCTCGGAGGCTGTTGCAAGGCCGAGGGTGGCGTGGCGCGAATGAAACTCCAACCAGCGGCCTGCCTGGCTCCGGTCGGCAAGTTTGGAACCGACCGCCGCTGTCCCGCTCGAAGCAGGCACAACCGCGAGCTGGTCCCAACCGCCCTCGCCTTCCGCAAAACGCGATGTGAGCTGCCCCCAAGATGGAGCCACGTAGACAACCTGAGCATCACGAAGGTCACTGATCCGATCACCGGAGAGGTCGCTCAACACTTCGTCGCGCGAAGCGAAACGGGCTTCGCGGTACGCCTGACGACGCTCGTCGACTTCGGTCCGCATCGCTTCTTTGGCGTTCGACATCGCCGAATTCTGTCGTATGGCGCTGAGGTAACTGAAGTCCACTTCATCGCCATCGATACGGCGGATCCAAATGCCGATCGCATTCGCACCGACGAACACGCCGTTTGCGTCGCGTGTTCTGCCGATATAGAACTCCTTGACGCCTGGGCCAACCTTCTCAACCTGATCCGGGTGACGTTCAAGAAGTTCGATGAGCATGCGGTGGTGAACAGGGTCCGACACGACGTCACCGACCGCGTAGCCTGAGCTCCGGAGAATTCCACGGAACGCAGCTTCCGCCGCCGACCGTGTCGGCCAACTGAACGTCTCGAGGAGAACCGGAATGCCTACCATATAGACACCGTAGACCTCACTCTCAGTCCGAATACCAAGCCACTTGGAGAGGAGTGAATCTACTCGGCGTCAAGCGCTTCGGCTATGACATCGACGATCCCGGCGGTCGCGATCGCAGCCTGATAGGGCTGCCAGCGGTCGACTTGCTCGGCGGTCCATTCCCAGTGTGAACGCGGCAGGACAATGTGGAGCAGGTGCTCCGCGGGTGGCCAGCCAGCCGACGGGTCGGGCTCGGAATCTGCTGCTGCGCGCCAACCGGCCTCGCGGACAACCGCGCCGTTCATGAGCGTGACGACGTCGCCCTCTACCGCATCGATCGCCATGCTGTTGTCGATGCATCCATCGATAAGAAGCCACAAGCGGACGGGGATGTCGATAGTGATGTAGCGCGGCCGCTCCGACGTACGACCGGAAGGCTCCGGATCCGGATCCGCCGGAAGAGGCGCGGCGTCCACAGGAGCATCGCCGTGCATTCTCGTCCAAGCCTCACGGAGGTTCCGCTCTCGTCGCTCGGCTGCCCGAACCTCGTCGAGCCCCGCCGTGGACGCCATCTGCGCGAGGTTCTCCCGCACCGCATCCGCGTGATTGCGCCGAGCGCGCTCGGAATCGAATGACGCAACATCGGCTATCTCGGCCGCCTCTGGGTGAGTGAAGGCCACTGGCTTTCCTGCCGCACGGGCATAGGCCACCTCACGGCGCGTGGACTCACCGATGTATCCGCCCGGGTTGACGACCATGACGCGGTCGGCGAGGTCGATCTTTCGCAGATGCAGCAGAGCGAGCAGCGGCTCCTGCGCGCTGATGACGGGGCCGTTCGCCTCACCAGGTGCGAGAACGATGATGCCTGCGAACGTCAGGTCGCGGTTCAGATCGCGCATCTCAGCGGTGAAGCGCGCGGAACCACAGATGCAGACAATCTCGGGACGGTCAGTCATCAGAGCGCACCGTCCTTTCATCGTTCCGCGGATGCGACCGGCATCGATCACGACTCTACGGCGCTCCTGGTCAGCCGAGAGCGCGATTGCTTATCCGCCGCGGCGAACCGCGATGGTGAGACCCGAACGAGGGCTGGCCGCAGCACAGGGTGGGCAGGCGTCAGCGGCCTTCGATACGGTGCTCGTATGAACAGGCCCGTCAATGACCGGCAGCTGGAAGTGCTGCGGTGGATCGCCGACGGGTGCCCCGCGGGCAAGTGGCCCGAGGACGACAACGTCCCCAAGATCAGCGCCGCCGCGCTCAAGTCCCGAGGCCTCGCGACCGTCGCCGGCCATGGCAAGACTTGGACCGCCGCGATCACCGAGGCCGGCACGCACTACCTCGAGCACGGGAGCTACCCGCCAAGCGATGAACCGCCCGTCGCGGTCGCCCCCACTGGCCGCGCACGCCGCGAAACGCAGCCGAAGCTCGATCTGGGCGAGGGCGCGTCAGCGACGCTCGCAGAAGCGCGAGCCCTGATCGAGCAGCTTCAGGAACAGGGGCAGCTCAGCGTCCGCGACCCGGAGGAGTCGATCAGAGCCCGCTATCGGCGAGTGCTGCATGCGTGCAGGGTCCATCGCCTGGTGCCGGACGGACAGGAGCTGCGCTTCACCGGGCGCAGCTCGGGCGACATCGTCATCATGCTCAGCACGGGCTCCTTCGCGGACGCCACGAACTGGGACCGCATCCGGACGACGGCGCGAACCGTCACGACGAACCTCGACGTGCTCCGCAACGCCTTGGAGACCACGTCGATCCTGAACTCGATCAGCGAAACGCTTCGCCCCCGCGCCAGCGAGGTCGTACTCGGCCTTGCCGAGGAGCTCCGCGCGCACGAGCTGAGGCTCGCGGTGAACCAGAAGCTCAAGACGCCGAAGCTGTTCATCCAGGTCGACACCCGCCGCCGGAGCCTGGAACTGACCGAGCTGCTGGACGAGGTCCCCCACGTGCTCACGGACGCAGAACAGCGAGAGCTCCGGCGCTCCCCCTGGAAGCAGATCCCGAAGTTCGACAGCGTGCCGTCCGGCCGCTTGCGTCTCAAGATCGAACGAGACGGTTCGCACCAGGTCGATCTCGGTCGTCAGAGCTACCGGTACGACCGCAACAGCGACAGCTGGTCCGATGAGAAGACGAAGCCGCTCGAGACCCGAGTCCGCGAGATCGCCCGCGCGATCAAGAAGGGCGTGGTCGACGACGCCGATGCCGCGGAACGTGAGCAGCAACGACGCGCCGAGGCTCAGGAAGCATTCCAGCGCGAGCGGGCCGCTGAACGTCGCGCCTGGGAAGAAGTACGCGAACGTGCTCGCGCGAAAGCCCTGCTCGTCCAGCGAGAGGTGATCTTCGCGCGAGCGTTCGAGAGCTGGCAGGGAGCGCGGGAACTCCGCGAGTTCGCGAATCATCTCGAGGCCGAAGCCGCCGAGAAGGGGCTGCTGGCAGATCGCCCCAGGCTGCGCGAGTGGCTGGAGTGGGCGCGACGTCGCGCGGACGAGTTCGACCCGCTCGTGAACCTCGAGCACCTCGACGACGACGTCTTCGACGCGGAACCCTCAGCTAAAGACCTGAGACCGTACATGGAGGGCTGGGACCCCTCCGCGCCGCACAAGGACTACAGCATCGGTCGCGACTCCCGGGAGCAGCAGGCCCAGCATGCGCCGCAACCTCTGGCGTGGCATCCGGGCATGCGCGACCGGCCCAGTTGGTGGCGTCGCTGACGCAGAAGCTGGACCGTCTGCCAACGCTCGCTTCGCCGGGCGAGCGGAGGTCAAGGGCGACGATCGACCGCCTCGTTCTCTCGCCTGAGCACTTCCGCGTGCGCGACGACACGATGAGGACGACGCTCGCGTCTCATGCGGTCGATCAGGGCAGGGACGTGCCGGCAGAGCATCGATCTAGGGTCGCGCTCGATCCTTCTGCAGTTTCGGTCGACGCGCGACAGGGGTGACACCTCGGCGGGTGCGGAGCAGGTTCTCGTCCTTGGTGTTCTCGTGCACAGCGAGCCGGCTGAGGATCCGCTGCTGGGTCTCGGGGGTCCAGTAAATGCCGAGGCGTCGGCGGGCCCGGGTGATGGCGGTGTAGAAGATGCTGTGGGAGATGCGTTCCTCGTTGGCGTCGGTGATGACGACCTTGACGGAGTCGTACTCGAGGCCCTGCGCCTTGTGGATCGAGACGGCGTAGGCGATCTGGAACGGGACGAGGGTGTTCGCCTGGTCATCGTCGTCGTCGCTGCTCACGCTCTCGAAGACATCGAACTGAACGGTGCGCTCCCCCGCCCAGCGCAGCTCGGTGCCCACGAGATCGTTTTCGGTCAGCTCCCGGTCGAGCCGCACGTCGAAGGTGATGCGCCCGAGAACGCGGTCGATCTTGGCGATCGTGCCTTTGAGGTTGTTGAAGATCACCGGCCGGAACCGATCGGTCTCGTTGAAGAGCACTGGGTCGCCCACTTTGTAGACCGCCTGGCCCCAGATGGCGGCCGGTTCCGGGTTGCTCGCCTGCAGGAAGCGGTTGACGTTGTTGATGCCGTACAGCCCGTCGTAGTTCAGACAGAGCACGATCTCGTCGTCGCTCTCCTTCTGGAACAGCGTGTCGCCGAGCACCTTCGAGTACCCGTTCCTGGCGAGGGATTCCTCGATCCGGTCGTCGAGTTTGCGAACGCGGTCCCACAGCGTGAGCAGCGCTTCGTCGTCGGTGCGGAACGGCCTGGTCAGCTCGAAGACGGCTCCCTGCGGAAGATAGCCACGCGCAAGGGCGAACCAGTTGCCGAACTCGATCGACTCGATCTGATACACGTCACCGACGAGCACCAGGAGATCGAAGCTGGTGTTCTCCAGCACCTTGAGGAGGCTTGCGTTGCTCAGGGTGCTGCATTCGTCGATCACGACGACGCCGTAGCGGGAGCCGAAGGTCGAGCTCGCGTACGCATGCTTCGTGACGGTGTTGAACGACGAGTTCGGCGCGTCCACCCGCCGCCTGAGGTTGTCGACGGCGGGGTTCGTGTGTGCGAGGAAGAGCTTGCGCTCGTCGGCGAAGTAGTTGGCGATGTGGTTGACCATCGTCGATTTGCCCGTCCCGGCCGCACCATAGACGAGGGCGACGTTCGAGTGCGCGAAGAGCGCCTTCAACGCCTCGACCTTCTTGCCGTCGTCGATGACGCCCGGATGCTCATCGAGCCAGGTCTGCACGCCCTCGGCGTGCGCCTCGATGCCGCTACCGGCGGCTTCCTGCAGCTGCTCGATGATCGAGACGGCATCGTCCTCGTAGCCGACGATGAAGACGTGCCCGTTGTCGTGCGCGAGCTTCCGCGGCGCGTGCCGCGGGATGTTCGGAAGCAGCCGGTTGTACCGCGCGATGAGCCGGTCGACGTCACCGAGGTGCTCGACGTCCGCGACCGGCGTGTAGATCGATCCGTGCTGCTCGACGTTGTTGCGGACTCGACGCGCGAGGAGCTCGTGCTCCCGGCCCTTCGTGCTGAGGCTCTCGGCGAGATCCCCGAAACGAGGGACGTGCCCCGCCGGCGCGCTGCAGAACGGCATCGTGTCGAACGGGGAGCTCTTCGAGGTCAGGCAGAGCCTGGAGAGCCACCCGTTCGGTGACGGGTCGAACTGCTCCTTGATCACCTGGTTGTGCATCCGGAGCATCAGGTACCGGATGATCCTCGCCCCGGGACGATTCGCTCGGACGAGCGTGCGAGCGCGGTCGAGCACCGGGAAGATCAGCGCCGTGCGGCGCGATTCGGCCAGCGCCCAGGTGCGGATCTGCGCGTAGTCGGCGTCCGCCATGTCGACCAGATCGAGCAGGCCCGAGTGCGTCGTCGTGAGGTACTGCATCAGATTCCGGTACTCGGCATGTCCGCTTTGCACCTTGGTCTGAACGCCGAACAGCCGGGCGAAGTTGTCGAACTCGCAGGGGCGGATCGACACCGCCCAGGAACGGATCACCAGGATCGGCATCGTCTTGCCCAGCACGTCGATCGAGTCGCTGACCAGCTCCAGGCGGGCGGCGTAGTGCTCGGTGATGTCGATGTCCGTGAACGCGATGCTGCGATCGGACTTGCTCGCCCGGTTGTGCGCCACCGAGAACGTGACCTCGTAGTAGATCCGACCGTCGAGGAAGAACGGCCGCGAGCTGTGCACGTAGTACCGGTCGCTTCGTCCCTCCGCGGGCGCGCTCAGCACCGCGTCGATCCGAGCGGCGATCTTCTCGTGATAGTCCCGCAGCGACGGATCAAGATCGACCGGGAAGTCCTCGAGGTTCGCGAGGATCTCGACGCCGAGGTGCTGCTTGGCGAGCTCGCGGGTGCGGAGCATGTACTCGTAGTACTTGAGCATCAGCCGCTCGGACGGGTCCCGGTCGAGCGTGAAGTGAGACACGCTGGCCTGCAGCTGATCGTGGAACCGGCTCAGTCGCCTCACCTTCGCGTTGGCCTTGACGAACTCCATCGCCCGGGCCACCTGATGGTTGTCGCGGAACTCGACCGAAGGATCCTTCGCGTGCGCCCACACCGCGAGGCCCTCGACGAGGTTGCGCAGCTGCGACAGGAGGTTCTGCGAAAGCAGACCACGATCGCCGGCGAGGCTGGCGATGTTCTGGCAGATGGCGTTGTCCGCGCTCCGGACCTGCTCCTCGACGGTCGCCACGTCTCAGCCCTCGTCGCCGACGAGGCGCAGCACCGGGCGCTGATCGGGCTCGCCGAGCAGGTCGCGAACCTGCGCAGGAGCCAGCCGCAGGATCTCAGCAAGCGCCGGCACCGTCGCCCCCTGCTCAGCGGCGAGCTCCGCGGCCTTGCGCAGCAGCGTCGGCGTCTCCCCCGGGTATGCGCTCGTCGGGTCCGCGGACGGATCGTCGACCATGGCGAGGCGCTGATAGGCGCGTCGTGCCGAGGAGTCGGTGGTCCGGCCGCGTTCCACCATCCGCCGGATGAGCGAGTGCGGCGACACGCCCCAGGTCCGCCCGAGACGATCGAGGACCGCGAGGTCGAGACGCTGCGGCAGGGCAGCGTCCATCGACGCCGCCGGGGTGAGGAATGCCGCCGCGAACTCGTCGGCCTCCCGCTCGATGGCGGTGCTCTGCTCCGCTGACTCGGCGTGGAGCAGGAGGTGGCCGATCTCGTGGGCGATCGAGAACCGGTGCCGGAACACGTTCTCGCTGCGGCGCGGCGTCGTGACCACGATCGGTCGGTCCACGATCACGGACGAGAACGCGTCCACCGCATCGATCTCTCCAAGGGGACGCACGACGACCACGATCCCCCGCGACTCCGCGGTGGCGACCAGGTGTCGCACCGGCCCGTCCGGGAGACCCCAGTGCCGGCGCAGCGCCGCCGCCGCTTCGCCCGGGCTCGTCCCAGACGGCAGCTTCGGGAGATCCGCCTCGGGGAGCTTGACGTATCGCTCGAGCGCGAAGGTCAACTCCCACACCAGCGTTGCGGTCGACAGCGCTCGCTGGCGGTCGCCGACCCGCGCCGAGCGCAGGCTGCGGAAGTGCGCGTGCACGATGTCGATGCGCGCGAGCGGTCTGCCCACGCTGAAGAACCCGGGACGCACCTTCAACGTCGTCGCCATCCGCTCGACCACATCGGCTCGAGGAGAGTTCACCCCTGCCTCGTACTGGCCGATCGCCGCGGCGGAGACCCCGACCGCGGCCGCGAGTTCCGTCTTGCTCAGGCTCTGGCGCACGCGAGCCTGGGTCAGCCGTGCCGGCTCGAACCTCCCTTGCCCATCCGACGAGCCTGGTAGATCGAACAGTCCAGGGTGCTTGTCACGCATCTGGCGTCAGGTCCTGCTTCTGCGGCTCGAGCGAGGGCACGACCGGGCTGCCGCTGTCGAACGACTCGACATCGTCAGCTGCGGATGCGGCCACGAACTCGGGCTTCCAGATCGTCTCCTCGCCGTGCAGATGGACGGTGCCGCCCGTGTACTCCGCGACAGCCCAGTCGATCGCATTCAGCGAACGAGGCGTCGAATGGACCATGACGAGAACGACAGGCATGAACTCGCCCGCAGCCAGAATCATGCGCTCGAGCTCATCCTGTTCGCTGGCGTTTCGGGTCTCCTCGCCGCCCTCGATGAAGCTCTGGCCGAACATCTCGACCGGCCGCCGCGCGAAGAACCCGCTCATGCGGGTCTTGCTCGTCGCGAAGCCACTCTCGACATCTGCTGCCGCCGGCACCCGCCACACGAACACCAGCCCGCCGTTGACGATCGGAAGCCGATAGCCAGCCGGAACAAGCCTGTGCGCCTGAAATCCGCGGTCCTTGAACGCTTCGTAAGTGTCTTCCAGCAGATCCCGCCACTGCCCGCCGAAGCCGAACGTGTAACGGGTCCCCGCTGCCTCGTGGGCGTCTGCCGCCAGGGCGTGGCGCGCTTGCACGACCTCGATGACGAGATCGCGTGCGTCGGCGGCGTAAGCGCCAAGCGCTTCGAAGGGAGAACTCGGGACCATCGCGACCTCCTGAAGTCAGAGCCCGGTGAGCAGAGTCACCCGCCGAGTTGACTTTAGTCTGACACGAAATACGCGCACGCATGCTTCAGCTACTCGGCGTGTCGGATCACCTGCCGGGCTTCGGTCCCGCGCCAGCAACACGACCCAGCTCAGGGCATACACAACATCGAGTTACACAAGACGCCACCATGCAGCGGACCCATTGGCCTCCATGAATGGATCGACGCACTAGTCGGAACTCAAGGTAATCCAGCGCACCCCGCACCCTGACGGTTGGACGGTAAACGTGCCAAACTCGACGAATCTGTCATCCTTCTACACACCATCTCACGTTGATGTGGCAAAACGCGTCCAGATGTGTCCCACCGTTCGAACCCAAGAAGATGGGCGTTTTGGAGAGGATGACACTGAATCCGTGCCGACCGACTGCGCTCATAACAGCAGCTCAGAGGCTGTTTTTGCGAAGGCGCTGACACCGTGGGCAGAAGTGCGACGAGCGGTTCATGAAGGCAACGCGCCTGATTGGCGTCCCGCAGCGAGGGCAGGGTTGTCCGGCCAGACCATAGACACATAAATGTCGGGCAAAGTAACCGGCCTGGCCGTTCACATTGACGTACTGGGCGTCGAAGCTCGTGCCACCCTCGGCCAACGCCTTCGTCAGGACGAGGCGGACCTCCGCCAGCAGCCGGTGCACCGACGGTGTCGACAAGCGGTTCGCCGGAGTCTCCGGATGGATGCGCGCAGCCCACAGCGACTCATCGGCATAGATGTTGCCGATGCCGCTCACCACGCCCTGGTCGAGGAGGACACGCTTGATCGCGCTGCTTCTCGCGGCCAGCATCATGCGGAAACGGCGGTCGTCGAAGGCGTCATCCATCGGGTCTCGCGCGATGTGGCGGACCTGGGAGGGGATCAGCGAGGGGCCATCGTCGATCAGGCCGTCCACGGCGAGCGAACCGAATGTGCGCTGATCGGCGAACACGATCGCGAGCTCGCCGTGAGCCGGATGCTCGATGTGGATTCGGACACGCTCATGACGCTCCGCCACGGCATCCGGGGCGCGCAACAACATCTGACCGCTCATGCCGAGGTGAGCGATCAGGGCGGATTCCGCGTCGTCGAGCGGGAGCCACAGGAACTTCCCCCGCCGCGAGGCTGCCGTGAACGTGCGGCCCTCGAGCCTGCCGACGAAGTCCGCCGCGTCGGCCGTGTGCCGCGTGAGCGCCCTCTCATCGAAGACGCTCACCGCGGTGATCATCGCACCGATCGCAGCCGGCGCGAGGCCTGCACGGACGACCTCGACCTCGGGAAGCTCAGGCACGCTCGCTGAGTGCGCGCCAGGCGCTGAGGGCTGCCGCCATCTCCGCGGTCTTCTTGCTGCTGCCGGTGCCGGTCATCCGAACGTCGCCGACCGCCACCGTCGCCGTGAACCGACGGTCGTGATCCGGACCGCTCGCCTCGATCGAGTACTGCGGAGGCGTCGCGCCGACACGCGCCGCCAGTTCTTGCAGACTCGTCTTCGGATCCATCGCTGCACCGTAGCGCTCCGGGTCAGCGAGCAGCGGCTTCGTCAGTCGCAGCACCAGCTCGGTCGCTGCGTCCGGGCCCGCCGACATGTACGTGGCGCCGATCACGGCCTCCATCGTGTCCGCCAGAATCGAGTCCTTGTCTCGACCGCCGGTCTGCTCCTCGCCGCGCCCGAGCAGCAGATGACTGCCCAGATCGATCCCGCGGGCGACCTCGGCCAGAGCGACCGTCGAGACGACGCTTGCACGCCGCTTCGCCAACTCGCCCTCATCGAGATCTGGGTGGGTGGTGAAGAGCATCACGGTGACAGCCTGCCCGAGGACCGAGTCTCCGAGGAACTCGAGACGCTCGTTGTGCGGGATGCCGCCGTGCTCATATGCATAGGAGCGGTGGGTGAGCGCCAACTCCAGAAGCTCCGCGTCGATATCGACGCGGAGCTTTTCTGGGAGAGGCCTCATCCCCCCGGGGACCTCTGTCACGATTCGTGACTCAGACGTCGGCGACCTTGCGGCCCTTGTACTCCAGGAAGAGCTCGGTGCCCTGCGAGTCGGTGACGACCTTGGCCTGGTGGGGACGGCTGTAGACGACCTGGCCGTTCTCGATCGTCTTGACGAGCGCGACGGGCGCCGCCTTCCACTGCGCGCGGCGCGAGCGGGTGTTCGAACGGGATACCTTGCGCTTCGGGGGGTTACCAGCCATGACTAGCTCTCTTCTTTCTCGGCGGCACGAGATTCTTCCGCGCCGTCTTGGTCTGTGATGTTCTGGAGCGCACTCCATCGAGGATCGATGGGAGCGACCTGCTCCGTTCCGGTGCTCACGGTCAGTCGTTCACCCGTTTTCGGGTCGAGACCCGGGCAATCCGGCTGACACACCGGCTGAAATGGAAGTGCCAGTACGGCCGCATCCCTGACGAGAGTTTCAAGATCCACGTGGTCGTCTTGAACCTCGAAGTCAGTTTCTTCCTCCCCAGGATACGCGAAAAGCTCCTGGAACTCGACTTCGACGGGCCGAGTGATGTCGATCAGGCATCTTCCGCAGACTCCTGTGTACTCCGCGTCCGCCGTTCCCGACACGAGAATGCCCTCGTGGACGGACTCCAGCCGCACGTCGAGATCAAGCTCGGAGCCCGCTTCGTACGCCACGATCCCCTCACCCCAGGCTTCCGACAGGGTCACCGTGAACTCGTGTTCACGCATCTCCCCCGGACGCCGGACAATGTCGCGGACGGGAAGGACGAAAGGGCCGTTCAGTCGAGAGCGCACCCCGCCATGCTACCGGGATCCGCCACCGACGAGGCCGGGCCCGCGTTCAGGAAGAAGGCTCAGAGGCCGCGCGAACCCGTGTCGAGGAACTCCGCCACCGCGGGCGGGACGAACGGTGTGACGTCGCCACCGAGCGACGCGACCTGCCGCACCAAGGAGCTCGAGACCATCGCGTGAGAAGGGTCGGGCAGCAGGAAGACCGTCTCGATGTCGGCGAGGTGTCGGTTGACGATCGCCATGGGCGACTCGTAGGCGACGTCGATCTGCGAGCGGATGCCCTTCACTAGCACACCGGCGTTCACGTCACGCGCGTAGTCGACGAGCAGACCCATGCTCCACGAGCCGATCACGATGTTGCCCGGCATCCCGTCGTCGGCGATCGACCGCTCCAGCAGCGCGAGACGCTGTGCGATCGGCAGCATCGCCTCCTTGCCGGGGTTGTGCACCACCAGCACGTGCAACTCGTCGTACAGCGCGGCCGCACGCCGGATCACATCGAGGTGACCCAGGGTCGGCGGATCGAAGGAACCCGGGACGACGGCGATCCGGCTGCTCATGCGTCCAGCCTAGGGCACGTCGATGAGTGGTCAGTTCTTCGCCAGAGCCGCACGGTCCTCGTCGCTGACGCGCCTGCTGATCGCCTCCCGCAACCCCGGATGCTCGGCGAGTTCGGGGTCGGCCGCGAGGATGCCCTCGGCCACCTCACGGGCACGCACGATGAGCCCCGCGTCCTTGACCACGCGCAGGAGCTTGAGTGACGAGCGCACGCCGGCCTGCGCCGCACCGAGCACATCGCCCTCGCCGCGCAGCTCGAGGTCGACCTCCGCGAGGGCGAAGCCGTCGAGTGTCGCGGCCACCGCATCCACACGGTCGCGAGCGAGCGAGCCGGACTCCGCCTCGGTGACGAGCAGACAGAGTCCGGGAACACCCCCGCGGCCGACGCGACCGCGGAGCTGATGAAGCTGGGAGACCCCGAAGCGGTCGGCATCGAGCACGATCATCGTCGAGGCGTTCGGCACATCCACCCCGACCTCGATCACCGTGGTCGCCAGGAGCAGATCGATGTCGCCACGGGCGAACGCCTGCATCACCGCGTCCTTCTCATCCGACGGCATCCGGCCATGGAGCACGGCTCTGCGCAGACCGCCGAGGGTGGGGTGAGTGGCGAGAGCCTCGTCGAGCTGCACGACACCCCAGCGCGGCCCGGTGCCGCCCTCGGGTGCGAGCGCGGACTGCTCCCCCGCCTCGGCCGTCTTCGCGGCGGTGTCGATGGCCGCGCACACCGCGAAGACCTGCCTGCCCTGCGCGATCTCCTCGGCCGCGCGCTCCCAGACCCGGTTGAACCACCCCGGATGCTCGGCCAACGGTGCCACGAACGACTGGATGCCCGCACGCCCCGCCGGCATCGTGCGGATCACCGAGGTGTCGAGATCGCCGAACACCGTCATCGCGACCGTGCGCGGAATCGGTGTCGCCGTGAGCACCAGCGCGTGCGGGCTCGAACCCTTCGCACGCAATGCCTCACGCTGCTCGACGCCGAATCGGTGCTGCTCGTCGACGACCACGAGCCCGAGGTCGGCGAAGGTCGTCTTCTCACCCAGCAACGCGTGCGTGCCCACCACGATGAGCGCCTGGCCCGACGCGACCCGGAGCGCGGCCTTACGCCGTTCTGCGGCCGGGAGCTGCCCGGTGAGCAGCGTCGGCATGAGCTGCGGGGCGAGATCGGGGCCGAGCATCTTGGCGATCGAGCGCAGGTGTTGACCAGCCAGCACCTCGGTGGGTGCGATCAACGCCGCCTGCCCTCCGCTCTCGGCCACCTGCAGCATCGCGCGGAGGGCGACCAAGGTCTTTCCGGATCCGACCTCGCCCTGCACGAGCCGGTTCATCGGCCACGCGCCGACCAGGTCTGCCGCGATCTCCTGCCCGACCGTCTCCTGGTCGGGCGTGAGCGTGTACGGGAGTGACGCGTCGAACCGCTCCAACAGCCCACCCGCCGCTGCCGGGCGCGACGTCGCGGAGAGCGACCTGACGGCATCGCGCTGCTGGAGAAGAGCGGTCTGGAGCACCAGCGCCTCATGCATCCGCAGCGTGCGCACTGCGGGATCGATGTCGTTGCGCGTGCGCGGACGGTGGATGAGCTCCAGTGCCTCGCTCGCGGTGAGCAGTTCTTCGCGTGCACGGATCTCCGCGGTCAACGGGTCCGGTGCTGCCGAGAGCGCATCCAGCACCCGGCCGACCAGCCGCGCGATCTGCCACGTCTGGATGGCCGATGTCGCCGGGTAGATCGGGATGGGCACCGCTGCGCGCGCGTCAGCGCTCCGGCGTGCGGCGTCTTCATCGTCGAAGAGCTCGTACTCGGGATGCGCGAACTGGGTGGCTCCGTTGAACTCGCCCACCTTGCCGGAGAACACCCCGCGTCGCCCGACCGCGAGATCTTTCGAACGCCACTCCGCTGCGCCGACGTTCTTCGCGAAGAAGGTCAGCGACATGCGACCGATACCATCACCGATCACCACGTCCACCATTGCGCCCGGACGATTGCGCATCCGCCGGAAACTCGACGACAGCACCTCCGCCACGATCGTGACGGTCTCGCCCAGCGGCAGATCGCGGATCGGGGTGAGCTCACCGGGATCGGCGTAGCGACGCGGGTAGTGCGCGAGCAGATCGCCGACGTTCTTCATGCCGAAGGCACGACCCAGCGTCTTGGCCGACGCCGCGCCGAGCGCATCCTCCAGCGAGGAATCGAGCGTGAGCGACATGATCCGAGTCTAGAGAAGGCAGCCGACACGGCACGCACCCGGGCTGTCGTATCGTGAACGGGTGACCAGGATCATCGCCGGCAGCGCTCGAGGAGCGAGACTCGACGTACCGGGGGCGGGCACGCGCCCGACGAGCGATCGCGTGCGCGAATCGCTCTTCGGCGCTCTCGAGTCGTTGAGCGCCATCGAAGGCGCGCGGGTCCTCGACCTGTACGCGGGATCCGGGGCACTCGGACTCGAGGCACTCAGTCGCGGCGCAGCGAGCGTCGACCTCGTGGAGCGCGGACGTCAGGCCGCGGCCATCGTCCGCCGCAACGCCGCCGTCGTCGCGAAGGCCGGGGGCTTGGCGACGGGCCGCGTGCACGAGAGCACAGCGCTGGCCTTCCTGCAACGCACCGCGGGCCCCTACGACCTCGTCTTCACCGATCCTCCGTACGACCTGGACGACGCGGCCATGACCGCGGACCTCGTCGCCCTCTCCCCCCTGCTCGCGGCCGACGCCGTCGTCGTCGTCGAGCGGGCGCGGCGCTCCACCCCGCCGGACTTCGCCGCAGCCGGGCTGGAGCAGTTCCGTGAGAAGTCCTACGGCGACACCACACTGTGGTGGGCGGAACCCGGCGCAGACGAAGACGATCCCGCTCCAGAGGATCAGCCCGCGACCGAATCCCAGTCGCGGTAAGGATCCCATCCGCTCACGTCGACCGGGAGGTCGTCGCAGAGCAGACCCTCATCTCCGCGTGGGCGCACCACACCGATCGCCCGGAACCCCGGCGGCAGCACGCCCGCGGGGAACGTCGCCAGGAGCGCATGGTCCTCACCGCCCGCCAACGCGCGATCCGGAGCCTCCCCCAGCGCAGCACGCTCGAGTGCGATCGTGACATCCGACGCGTCGGCCATCCGACGCGCGTCGAGGGCGAGCCCGTCGGAGATATCCATCATGGCCGTCGCGCCGGCCGTCGCAGCGACTGCCCCCAGGGCGATCGGAGGAGTCGGGCGCAGCTGCGCCGCGAGCGCAGCGCCCTCCCCAGCGGCGAGCCTCGCGGGATCCACCGACACCGGAACGTCACCGTCTCGGAATCGGCCGAACAGCACGGCGAGCCCGTGCGCGGCATGACCGAGCTCTCCCGCCACCGCGACGACGTCCCCGACCTCGGCGCCGCCGCGCGTGACCGGAGGGCGACCCTCCAGATCACCGAGCGCCGTGACGGCGACGGTCATCACATCGGAGACCGTCAGGTCGCCTCCGACCACTGCGCATCCCGGTGCGAGCGCTGCGCACGCCTCCCGGAACCCGTCGGCGAGGCGCTCCACGAAGGAGAGCCGCAGATCACGCGGGACGGCCAGGGCGACCAGCAGGGCCGTCGGGCGAGCGCCCATCGCCGCGACATCGGCGAGGTTCACCGCCGCCGCCTTCCACCCCAGGTCGTACCCGCTGGACCACGCGAGACGGAAGTCCGGCCCGTGCACCAGCGTGTCGGTCGTCGCCACCACCGAACCGGACGGAGTGGCGATCACCGCCGCATCGTCTCCCGGACCGAGCAGCGTATGCGTCGCCGGCGACGTGCGGGTCAGGATCGCCTGCAGGATGCGGCCTTCGGACACATCTCCCAGGCGCGGATCATCGGCTTCGGGTCGGGAGGGCATGCAGTCAAAGGTAGCCTGGAAGCATGCCCCGTTCCCGCCGCCTCGCTGCCCTCGCGGGTGCCGTGGTCCTCACCGCGACTCTCGCCGGCTGCGCGACCACCGTGCACCTCGAACCGGCAGCCGATGCGAACAACCCGGCCTGCGCCAACGTCTCCGTGCTGCTCCCCGACACGGTCGGAGACCTCGACCGCGTGTGGACCGATGCCCAGGCGACCGGGGCATGGGGCGACCCGACCGTGGTGCTGCGGTGCGGTGTCGATGTCCCCGCCCCGTCCGCGCTCGTGTGCACGACCCTCGGCGGCGTCGACTGGCTGGTCCTCGAGCAGGAGGACACCCGCCAGCGATTGGTCACCTACGGACGCGATCCCGCGGTCGAGGTGAACATCCGCCGGGGAGAGTCGGTCGACTTCCAGTCGATCGTCGACAAGATCTCCACGAGCATCCAGTCCGGCCTCGCCCCGGCCACGGCCAAGTGCACCGACCGGGTCGAGTTCCCCGCGAGCTGACGCCCGCGGGGAGTCGGTCTCAGCGGCGCAGGCCGGCCTCGACGAGCTCGGTGATGAGGTCGCCGTAGCTCAGCCCCGACGCCACCCAGCACTTCGGGAACATCGAGATCGGTGTGAAGCCCGGCATCGTGTTGAGCTCGTTCACCACGAGCTCGCCCGACGGTGTCAGGAACATGTCGACCCGCGCCAGGCCGCGACCGTCGACGGCCTCGAACGCCCGGACACCGGCATCCTGGATCGCCGCGAGCTCTGCCTCGGTCACCTCGGCGGGGCACACGACGTCCACGCCGTCGCCGCCGAGGTACTTGCCCTCGAAGTCGTAGAAGCCTCGGGAGGTCAGCACGATCTCTCCAGGAAGCGACGCTCGGACGCCGTCGGCGCTCTCCAGCACGGCCACCTCGATCTCACGACCGCTCACGCCCGTCTCGATCAGCACCTTGTCATCTTCTGCGAAGGCCACCGCCAGAGCGGCGTCGAGCTCCTCGGGGGCCTCCACCTTGGACACGCCGACGCTCGATCCGGCGCGCGCCGGCTTGACGAACAGCGGCAGCCCCAATGCCGCGGCACGGGTGCGCACGTCGGCAGCATCCTGATCCCACTCCCGACGACGCACGGTGACCCAGGGCGCGACCGAGATGCCCGCCGCCTGGAGCGCGATCTTCATGAAGTGCTTGTCCATGCAGAGCGCGGAGTCGAGGACCCCTCCCCCCGCGTACGGCACCTCGAGCGTGTCGAAGTAGCCCTGGATCGTGCCGTCCTCGCCGTGCGGACCGTGCAGGATGGGCAGCACCACATCGATCTCGCCGAGGCCGTCGACGGTGCCGTCGACCTGCACCACACGCAGCGTGCGGTCGCCTCCGGGCTCCGGCCACAGCACCCGCGTGCCGTTGTCCACGACCTCCGGGAGGTGCGCCGCGTCCAGCGGGAACTTCGCGGGATCGTCGTCTTCGAGCACGAACGCGCCCTCGCGGGTGATCCCCACCGGGATCACGGCGTAGCGGTTGCGATCAATCGCCCCCAGCACGCCCCCCGCCGTTGCGGAACTGATCGAATGCTCGCTGGAGCGCCCGCCGAAGAGCACCACCACCGTCTGCTTGTCCATGGTTGGTCCTCTCACCCTGCGGGGTGTCGTCGTCCGTCGTCAGGTGGGGTGCGATGTCACGCGGATCCATCTTGCCGTCGAGCACCATCTTCACCTGCTCGACGATGGGCATGTCGACTTCCGCCTCGCGCGCGAGCTGCAGGATGGGAGCGACGGAGGCGAGGCCCTCCGCGGTCTGCTGCATCTGCTTCACGACGTCCTGGAAGCTGTACCCCTGGCCGAGCAGGCGCCCGGCCGTGTTGTTGCGGCTCAGTGGCGACTGGCACGTGGCGATGAGGTCGCCGAGGCCGGCGAGACCCTGCAGGGTCTCGGGGTGAGCGCCGTTCGCCACCGCGAAGTCCGTCATCTCGACCAGACCGCGCGTGATGATCGACGCCTTCGTGTTCTCGCCGTAGCCGACCCCGTCGACGATGCCGATCGCGACGGCGATGAGGTTCTTGAGCACCCCGCCGAACTCGGTCCCGATCACGTCGGTGTTCACGAAGGTGCGGAAGTAGCTGTTCCGCGCGGCACGGGCGACGATCTCCGCCGTCTCCTGACTGCGCGACGAGATCACGGCGGCTGTGGGCTGCTCCCGGGCGATCTCCAGGGCGAGGTTCGGCCCGGAGGCCACGGCGATGCGATCGGGGTCGCAGCGCAGCTCCTGCTGGATCACCTGGCTCATGCGCAGACCGGTGCCGCGCTCGACGCCCTTCATGAGGCTGATGACCTTGGCGTCGCTGTCGGCGATCAACGGTCGCAGGGCCTTGAGGTTCTCACGGAGCGACTGGCTCGGCACCGACAGATAGACCTGGTCGACGCCGTCGAGCGATGTGGCCAGTTCATGCGTGGCCGTCATGGTGCGGGGCAGGTTGATGCCGGGCAGGTAGCGCGAGTTGCGCTTGGCCTCGTTGATCTCCTGCGCGAGCTCGGCGCGACGCGCCCACATCGTCACCTGGGCACCACCGTCGGCCAGGATCTTGCCGAAGGTGGTTCCCCAGCTGCCCGAGCCGATGACCGTGGCCCGAGGACCGACCGGAACCGTTCTCTTAGGAGTCAAGGCGTCCGGTCTCCTTCTGGCCGTGGCTCGCGGGGTTCCAGCGCTCCGCGGGAGCCTTCTCGTCGCGCAGCTCCTCGAGCAGCGCGGTGATCGCGTTCATGAGTCGATTGGTCGCCTCGGTGAGCGCGGCGGGCTCTCCCGCCCGATCCCGCAGGTCAGAGACATCGACGGGATCGCCGATGAGCACCTGCACAGGCTTGCGCAACGGCCACAGGCTGAGGCCCTTCTGGTAGCGCCCCATGATCGCCTGAGTGCCCCACTGGGCCATCGGGATCAGCGGGATACCGTCAGCGAGTGCCAGTCGCACCGCGCCCGACTTGCCGCGCATCGGCCACAGGTCGGGGTCGCGCGTGAGCGTTCCCTCCGGGTAGACGATCACGCCGCGGCCGTGCTCGACCAGCTCTTCAGACTGCTTCATCGTCTGCCGCGCGGATGACGCGGACGAGGTGCGCGCCACGGGGATCATCCCGGTGCGACGCAGGAACCAGCCCAGCACCGGCACCTTGAACAGGCTCTCCTTGGCCATGAACCGCGGGGCGCGACCGGTGCGCCACACCGCAACGGCGACGATGAGCGGATCGAACTCCGAGTAGTGATTCGGTGCGAGGACGAACGACCCCTGCTGCGGCAGCCTCTCGGCGCCGCTGACACGGATCTTCGCGATGAGCGCGACCGGCGGGATCACCAGCGCCGCGAGCGGCCAGAACACGCTCGGCCGCGTCGTCTCCGTCGACCGGGACGTCATACGGGTCACCGGATGACGTCGAAGTCGGCGCCGAGCGCGTCGAGCTTGGCGAGGAACTTCTCGTAGCCGCGGCTGAGGATGTCGACACCCGACACCTTCGACTCGCCGGTGGCCGTCAGTGCCGCGATCACGTGGCTGTATCCGCCGCGCAGGTCCGGCACCACGATATCGGCGCCGTGCAGAGGCGTCGGGCCGGTGATGACGGCCGCCTGCTCGAGGTCACGGCGGGGAACGCGTCGAGGACCGTCCTGCAGGCCACGCGGGTGCACCACGATGTCGGCACCCATCTTCACCAGGGCCTCCGTGAAGCCCATCCGGTTCTCGTACACGGTCTCGTGCACGACGGAGCGTCCGTGCGCCTGCGTCAGCGCTACGACGAGCGGCTGCTGCCAGTCGGTCATGAAGCCGGGGTGCACGTCGGTCTCGATCACGACGGGCTTGATCTCGCCGTCGCGACGGAACAGGATGCCGTCTTCCTGGATGTCGAACCAGCCGCCGGCCTTGCGGAAGACGTTGAGGAACGTCAGCATCTCCTGCTGCTTGGCGCCTCCGACGAAGATCTCACCGTCGGTGGCCAGCGCGGCGGACGCCCAGGACGCGGCCTCGTTGCGGTCGAAGATCGAACGGTGGTCGTAGCCGCGCAGCTTCTCGACGCCCTCGATCACGATGACGCGGTTCGGCTCGTAGGAGATGATCGCGCCCATCTTCTGCAGCACGGCGATCAGGTCCATGATCTCGGGTTCGATGGCGGCGTTGCGCAGCTCCGTCACGCCCTCGGCACGGACCGCGGTGAGCAGCACCTGCTCGGTCGCCCCCACACTCGGGTACGGGAGGTGGATGTTGGCGCCGTGCAGACGGGTGCCGCCGGTCGAGAGGCGGATGCCGCTGGGCAGCTTCTCCACGATGGCGCCGAACTTGCGGAGCGCGTCCAGGTGGAAGTCGATGGGGCGGTCGCCGATGCGGCAGCCGCCGAGGTCGGGGATGAACGCCTGACCGAGCCGGTGCAGCAGCGGACCGCAGAACAGGATCGGGATGCGCGACGCCCCGGCGTGCGCGTCGATCTCCTCGAAGTGGGCGGACTCGACGTCGCTCGGGTCGAACACGAGCGAGCCGGGCTCGTCGCCCTCCGAGACGCGGACGCCATGGACCTCGAGCAGCGAGCGCACCACGGCGACGTCGCTGATCGCCGGCACATCGCGCAGGGTGCTCACGGTCTCGCCGAGGAGGGACGCGACCATTGCCTTGGTGGCCAGGTTCTTCGCGCCCTTGACATCGACGCGACCTCGAAGCGGACGTCCTCCTCGAATGGCGAGGACGTCTCCGGTGAGTGCAGGGACTCCGTCCGGAAGAGCGTCGCGCACAGGTGTCGTCATTCGGAGCCTCACTTCGTTCACGGATTTCGGGGGCGGGTTGCCCCTGGCTCCCCCGCCCCCACCGCCTACTGAACGGGAAGGGTTCGGGGCCGCCACGACTCGCGACGGGCCTCGAACTGCGCGATCTTGTCTTCGTTGCGCAGCGTGAGCCCGATGTCATCGAGCCCTTCGAGGAGCCGCCATCTAGTGTAATCGTCGATCTCGATGTCGGCCTGGACGTCGCCGATGGACGCCGTCCGTGCCTCGAGGTCCACGGTCATCTGCGCCCCGGGATTCCGGTCGATCTCGGCCCAGATCCGCTCGAGATCCGCTTCCGAGATGGTTGCGGCGAGGAGTCCCTGCTTGCCCGAGTTGCCGCGGAAGATGTCGGCGAAACGCGGGCTGAGGACGACCTTGAAGCCGAAGTCACGCAACGCCCACACGGCGTGCTCACGGCTGGATCCGGTGCCGAAGTCGGGGCCGGCGACGAGCACGGATGCGCCCTGGAACGCCTCCTGGTTCAACACGAACTCGGGGTCCTGCCGCCAGCCGTGGAACAGGGCGTCGTCGAAGCCGGTCTTGGTGACGCGCTTGAGGAAGACGGCGGGGATGATCTGGTCGGTGTCGACGTTCGAGCGCTTCAGCGGAGCGGCGATACCGGTGTGGGTGGTGAACTTCTCCATGGTCAGAACCCTTCCGTCAGGTCGCTCGGGCTGGACAGCGTGCCGCGGATCGCGGTCGCGGCAGCGACGAGGGGCGACACCAGGTGCGTGCGCCCTCCCTTGCCCTGACGGCCCTCGAAGTTGCGGTTGGAGGTGGAGGCGCAGCGCTCCCCCGGTGCGAGCTGGTCGGGATTCATGCCCAGGCACATGGAACAGCCGGCGAAGCGCCATTCGGCTCCGAAGTCCTTGATCACCTGATCCAGGCCCTCGGCCTCGGCCTCCAGCCGCACGCGTGCGGAGCCGGGGACGACCATGACACGGACGCCGTCGGCCTTCTTCTTGCCCTGGATGATCGATGCGAAGGCGCGCAGGTCCTCGATGCGGCTGTTGGTGCACGAGCCCATGAAGACCGCGTCCACCGGGACCTCCTTGAGCGGGGTGCCCGGCGCCAAGTCCATGTACTCGAGCGCGCGCTCCGCCGCAGCACGCTCGTTGGGGTCGTCGATCTCGGCCGGATCGGGGACCGCGGACGACAGCGAGCTGCCCTGGCCGGGGTTGGTGCCCCAGGTCACGAACGGTTCGAGCTCGTCCGCGTCGATGAACACCTCGGCGTCGAAGGTCGCACCGTCGTCGGAGGGCAACGTGCGCCAGTAGGCGACTGCGTCGTCCCAGTCCTGCCCCTTCGGGGCGTGCGGCCGGCCCTCGAGGTACGCGAACGTCGTCTCGTCGGGAGCGACCATGCCGGCGCGAGCGCCCGCCTCGATCGACATGTTGCAGATCGTCATGCGCCCTTCCATGGAGAGCGCGCGGATCGCACTGCCGCGGTACTCGAGCACATAGCCCTGCCCGCCTCCCGTGCCGATCTTGGCGATCACGGCGAGGATGATGTCCTTCGCCGTGACGCCGGGGCGCAGGGTGCCTTCGACGTTGATCGCCATGGTCTTGAACGGCTTCAGCGGCAGCGTCTGCGTGGCCATGACGTGCTCGACCTCGCTCGTGCCGATGCCGAACGCCATGGCACCGAACGCGCCGTGGGTCGAGGTGTGCGAGTCTCCGCAGACCACCGTGATGCCGGGCATCGTGAGGCCGAGCTGCGGACCGACGACGTGGACGATGCCCTGCTCGGCGTCACCCAGCGAGTGCAGACGTACGCCGAACTCGGCGGCGTTGCGACGCAGCGTCTCGATCTGCGTGCGGCTCGTGAGGTCGGCGATGGGCTTGTCGATGTCCCACGTCGGGGTGTTGTGGTCTTCCGTGGCGATGGTCAGATCGAGCCGGCGCAGCGGTCGGCCCTCGCTGCGCAGACCGTCGAACGCCTGCGGGCTGGTGACCTCGTGCACGAGGTGCAGGTCGATGTAGATGAGGTCCGGCTCGCCGTTCTCGCCCTTGACGACGAGGTGGTCGTCCCAGACCTTCTCTGCGAGGGTCCTGCGGCGTGCGGAATCGGCACCGGTTGCGGGGGTGGTCATTGCGTCTCTCCTGTGGCTGGCGGTTCGGCCCACGATGGACTCCGCGACGAGGAGGGGCTCTAGAGCGAGGTCTCGTCGCGGCGCCTAAGAAGAAGGAGCACGGTCCGCATGACGTCAGATTACCACCGCTCGGACATGCTCCGACCCGCCGTGACACTCTGTTGAGCACCGAACGACCGAGAGGCACCAGCATGACCGTCGACACCGCCCGCTTCGCCACCCGTGCGGTCCACGCGGCGAGAAGCCGCGAGACGGCGGCGTCCCGCGCGACGCCGATCTACCTGACCGCCGGGTTCGAGTTCGACGACTTCGACCACGCCGCGGATCATTTCACCACCGGCACCGGCTTCGGTTACACCCGCACGGGCAACCCGACGGTGCACGCCGTCGAACGCCAGCTCGCCGCGCTCGAAGGCGGGGCCGATGCGGTGCTGGTCGCCAGCGGACAGGCGGCGGTCGCCACGGCGCTGCTCACGGTCGCGGGCGCCGGCGACCACATCGTCTCCTCCACCCACATCTATGAGGGCACCCGGGGTCTCCTGCTCGACAACCTCGCCCGGCTCGACATCGAGACGACGTTCGTGGACGACATCGCCGATCCGGATGCCTGGCGCTCGGCGATCCGTCCGAACACGCGCGCCCTGTTCGCCGAATCCCTCGCGAACGCCCGCAACGACGTGCTGGACATCGCGGCGATCAGCGCGATCGCCGACGAGTCCGCGATCCCGTTGATCGTCGACAACACGCTCGCGACGCCGGCTCTGCTGCGTCCGATCGAACATGGGGCGGCGATCGTCGTCCACTCCGCCTCGAAGTTCCTCGCCGGGCACGGGTCCGTGCTGGGCGGTGTGATCGTCGACGACGGCCGCTTCGACGCCGAGCACGCCGGCCACAACGCCCCCCATCTCGTGCTCCCTGGCAGAGGCGGTACCCCCAGCGTGGCCGCACGCCACGGCGGCGGGGCCCGCATCGCGTACGCCCGGGAATCGGTCGCTCCGCGCTTCGGCGCCTCACCCTCGCCGCTCAATGCGTTCCTGATCGGCCAGGGCGCGGAGACGCTGGGGCTCCGGGTCGAACGGCAGTCGCGAAATGCGCTCGAGATCGCGCGCTGGCTGGAGGCGCACGACGAGGTCGAGAGCGTCGACTACGTCGGTCTGCCCTCCCACCCCGACCACGAGACCGGCGCTCGGTACCTGCAGGGCGGCTTCGGCTCCATCTTCACGTTCACGCTGCGCGGTGGGCTGCCCGCGGCGCGCCGTTTCGTCGAGCAGGTGCAGGTGTTCATCCACATGACGCACATCGGCGATGTGCGCTCACTGGTGCTGCATCCGGGCACGACGAGCCATGCGCAGCGCACGGAGGAGGAACGCGAGGCGCTCGGCGTGCGGCCGGGAACGCTCCGTCTCTCGGTCGGCATCGAAGACGTGGAAGACCTGATCGCAGACCTGTCCCAGGTGCTCGCCGGCGTGAGGGAGACCGTCGCATGACGCGTCCCCAGCACTTCGGCTGGTTCCTCGCCCGCGGCTTCGGTCCGCAGGGATGGGGATACCCCTCGCTCGACTGGGACTACGACTGGACCCGGCCGGAGATCTACCAGGAAGCGGCGCGCACACTCGAACAGGCCGGGTTCGATCTCGTGATCATCGAGGACAGCCCGTCGCTCGGGTCACCCGACACGATCGACATCCGCGTGCGGCACGCGTTCGGCGGACCCAAGCACGACCCGCTGCTGCTCGCGCCGTACCTGTTCCAGGCCACGAGGCACCTCGGAGTCGTGCCCACGGTGAATCCGGCGGCATCCCTGCCGTTCACCTCCGCGAGACAGTTCGCGGCGCTGCAGCACCTGAGCGGGCACCGGCTCGGGCTGAACGTCGTGACCGACACCGGGAGCGCGCGCCATTTCTCCGATGCACCACAGCTCGGTCACGACGAGGCCTACGACCGAGCCGAGGAATGGCTCGACAGCATCCGCGCCCTGTGGCACAGCTGGGACGACGGTGCGCTGCTCGCCGATCGTGCGACCGATGTGTACGCGGACGGGTCGAAGTTGCGTCCGATCCGTCACCGTGGCGAGTACTTCGCCTTCGACGGCCCCCTCAACGCGCTCCCGTTCACCGACGGCGAGCCGGCCATCGTGTCGCCCGGAGGCTCGGGCAGAGGCCTCGGCTTCGCCGGGGCGAATTCCGACGTGCAGTTGGCCCTCGCTCCGTTGCACGAGGCGTCGGTGCGCGCCTACCGTGCGAAGGTGCACGACGCGGCGATCGCGAAGGGACGACGGCCGGAAGACATCAAGATCCTGTTCGCCATCCAGCCCGTCATCACCTCATCCAGCGACGAGGCCGACCGTATCGTCGCCGCTTCCGCGCACCCCGATGACGCGGCGCTGGTGCAGGTCGCGCGCAAGCAGTCCAGCGATCTCGAGACCGACCTGACGTCGCTGGACCTCGATCGACCGCTCGACCTGTCCCTCTTCGGCGCCCACGTCTCGCGCGGAAGCATCCAGCGGCTGGTCGGCGACCGCGGCGAGGACGCTCCGCTGCGGGCGCACCTCACCGCGCTCGCACGCGCAGGCCGGATCACCGACCGCACCGGTTTCGTCGGCACAGCGGACGAGTTCGCCGACCTGATCGAGGAGCTCGGCGACTGGGGCAACGACGGTGTGCTGCTGTGGGGCGACTTCCACCCGGTCACGCTGCACCGCACGCTCGATGAGCTCGTCCCGATCCTGCGCCGTCGCGGACTCCTCCGTCGCGAGTACGTGGACGGCGGCCTGCAGGCGAACCTGCGCGCGTTCTGAACCGCGCCGGTCCGCCCGTCTCGACTACTCGACGAGCGTGGCCTTCTTCTCGGCGCGCTTCTCCCGCGAGGAAGCCACCAGGCTCGCGATCGTGGCGACCGTCATGGACACCAGGATCACACCGAGCGAGACCATGTTGTCGATATCGGGCACCCATTCCACGTGCTGACCGCCGTTGATGAACGGCAGCTCGTTCACGTGCAGAGCGTGCAGGATCAGCTTGACGCCGATGAAGCCCAGGATCACCGCGATGCCGTAGTGCAGGTAGCGCAGACGATCCAGCAGGTCGCCCAGCAGGAAGTAGAGCTGGCGCAGACCCATCAACGCGAAGATGTTGGCCGCGAACACGAGGAAGCCGTTCGTGGTGATCTCGAAGATCGCGGGGATCGAGTCGATCGCGAAGATCAGGTCGGTGACACCGATCGTAATGAAGACGATCACCATCGGCGTCCACATGCGCTTGCCGTCGACCGTGGTGCGGATCTTGGAGCCGTCGTACGTCTCGCTGATGTCGATGCGTCGGCGGAGCAGGCGGACGATGAAGTTCTCGCGCTTCATGTCGTCCTCATGCTCACCCTCCGGCATCGCCTGACGGATCGCCGTGTAGATGAGGAACCCGCCGAAGATGTAGAAGATCGGCGAGAAGTTCTCGACGATCGCGACGCCCGCGAGGATGAAGAGGCCGCGCAGGACGAGCGCGATGATGATGCCGACCATGAGCACCTGCTGCTGGAGGCGACGCGGGACCGCGAACTGCGCCATGATCAGCACGAACACGAACAGGTTGTCGATCGACAGGCTGTACTCCAGTGCCCATCCGGTTACGAAGTCACCCGCATTCTGCCAGCCGGCGACGGTGCCCAGCAGCGCCGCGAACAGCAGCGCGAGTCCCACGTAGAACACGACCCAGAGGGTCGATTCCCTGGTCGACGGGATGTGCGGCCGCAGCCGGATCAGCAGCAGGTCGCCGATCAGGATGATCGACAGGACCACCATCGAGGTGATCTCGAACCAGAGTGGGATTTCCAAGGGCGCACGGCACCTTTCGCGAGGGTCGGGAATGAGCCGAAAGTCTCTCCCCCGCACGATCGTGCGGCGCGCGCCCGGAGCAACGATGACGGTGCTCGTGATGACGTTACGCGCGGATCCGGGATACTCCCTCTCGCCTGCGCAATGCTACCGGAGCGGCGAGGCCACGAACCCCGTGAAGTCAGAAAAACTCCTTGCAGCGGATCTGAGACGATGAGGCATCCGCCGACACTTTCCCGATGAGAGACACCGAACGGAATCAGGATGCCCGTGCAGACGAGTGATCAGAAGTGGGCGGCGCAGGCCGCGGCAGGTGACGAGAGCGCCTTCCGCGAGCTGTACCGAACCCATGTGCGACCGGTCTACTGGATCGCCCAGGGCATTCTCGCGTCCCCCGCCGACGCGGAAGACGTGACGCAGGAGACGTTCGTCGTCGCCTGGCGCAAGCTCCCCGACCTGGAACTGCAGGGCGAGTCGATCTTGCCCTGGCTCGCGACGATATGCCGGTTCCAGGCGGCGAACCGGCTCCGCCAGCGGCGACGCGACCAGGCGCACACGGCTGATGCGCTCGACGAGACCCTCGCGGACACCGTCAGCGTCGAGGACCAGGTCATCACGGCCGACCTCGCCGCCCGGATCACCGCCGAACTGGGCACCCTGAGCGATCTCGATCGTGAGATCTTCCGCCTGTGCGCGTCCGAGGGCTACGCCTATCAGGCGGCGGCCGAAGAGCTCGGTGTGACGCACGCCGTCGTCCGGAACCGTCTCTCGCGAGTGCGCACGCAGTTGCGAGGCGCCGTGACGGAAGTGAGAGACGCATGAACGACCAGAACCCCCACGACGAGCTCCCCGCCCTTTCTGACGAGACCATCGCGCGGATCGAGGAATCGGTGTTCGCAGAGATCGCCGCCGAGCGCACCCCCGCGCAGCCTGCCGTGGCCAAGACCCGTGCCCGCCGGCGCGGGTGGCTCACCGCGGGAGGGATCGCGGCCGCCTTCGTCGTCGGCGTGCTCGTCACCCCTCCGATCCTGGCCGCCGTCGGCGGTGCATCCTCGATGACCGCCGACGGAGTGAGCATGTCCGGCGGCTCGGTCGCCGACTCCGCACCCGCCTCCCCCGAGCGCATCACCGGCGTGACACCGGAGTCGCTGCCGGACGGCGCACTGAGCTCCGACGTGAACGGCGCGGCGCTTCCGGGCACCGCGGTCTCGGACAGCGGTCGCGAGATCATCGCGACCGCACAGGCGACGGTGCAGGTGAAGAGCATTCCCGACGCGGCATCGGCGATCACCGCCCTCGCCGAGGAGCACGGCGGCTACGTCGAGAGCACCGAGATCGGCAAGGCCGTGGCCGTCGACGGCATGTCCGCCCCCACCGCCCCTGCAGATTCCGCCTACGGGTGGATCAGCATTCGCGTGCCGTCCGCCGACCTGGCCGATGTGATCTCGGCCCTCGCCGAGTCGGGCGACGTCCTGTCGTCGTCGACCTCGAAGCAGGACGTCACCTCGGTGGCGATCGATCTGCAGGCACGCGTCGACTCGACGAAGGCGTCGGTCGAGCGGCTCACGGAGCTGATGGCCCAGTCGGGCTCGGTCTCGGAGCTGATCGAGGCGGAGGTCGCTCTGACCGACCGTCAGGCACAGCTCGAGTCGTACGAGCAGCAGCTGGCTGCCCTCGACGATCAGGTCGCGATGTCCTCCCTGCAGGTGCAGTTGACCACCGCGCCCGCGCCGACCTCTGCGGATCCCGCGGGCTTCGGAGACGGCCTGCTGGCGGGCTGGAACGGCCTCGTCGTGTCCCTCAACGCTCTCGTGATCGCGCTGGGATTCATCCTCCCGTGGCTCGCGGTCGCCGGTGTCGTGGTGCTGGTCATCTGGCTGATCCGTCGGACGCGCCGGAACCGTCGCGCCGCGCGAGCGACATCCGAGCCGACGACCGACGACGCGATCTCCTGAGCGCCGGGCAGTCTGCTTCATATCGCCACGACCGCTCGCCCTGAGGGGCACGAGTGTGCTCTGTCGTTAGAGTCGACGCCATGAGCAGCGCCGCCACCGATTCGACGACCCGCACGATCCCGGCCGGACGCGATCTCACTCTCGACCTCGTGCGCGTCGCGTGCGTGCTGCTCGTGGTCTTCGTGCACGTCCTGTTCACCGGAGTCGGTCGTGCCGCGGACGGATCGCTTCTGATCGAGAAGACCGTGGAGGCCCAGTCCTGGTTCGCCCCGGCCTCCTGGATCGCGAACATCATGCCGCTGTTCTTCGTCGTCGGCGGGTATGCCGCACGAGCGGGGTGGCGATCCGCGCAGGCACGCGGCGAGACGGCCGATGCCTTCGTGCGCGTGCGGCTCGCCCGCCTCGCGCGTCCGGCGCTCCCCCTCTTCCTTTTCTTCGCGATCGCCCTCGGAGCGACGCGGTTGCTGGGAATCGATCCCGGGCTCGTCGACACCATCGCGATCGGCGTCGGGTCGCCGCTGTGGTTCCTCGCTGCCTACATGGTCGCCCAGGCGCTCGCGCCGACCATGATGCGACTGCACGAGAAGCACGGCGCATGGGTCGCGGTCCTGCTGCTCGTGGCGGCCCTGGCCGTCGATGCGTTCCGATTCCTGGTCATCGGCGGAGTCCTGGGGATCGCGCCGGTCCCTCCGACCGGGTACGGGCTCGGGCAGGAGCTCTTCGGCATCCCGAACATCCTGTTCGTCTGGCTGTTCGCTCAGCAGGTGGGGTTCTTCCTCTACGACGGATGGTTCACGAGGAGATCCTGGTGGCAACTCGTCCTCATGATCGCCGGCGGATACGCAGCGCTGTGGGGACTCGTCTCCCTCGGCGGCTACACGCAGAGCATGCTCGGAAATCAGTGGCCGCCGACGGCGACGATGGCCGTGCTCGCCGTCATCCAGGCAGCAGCGCTGACGCTCCTGCACGGCCCGCTCACGGCGCTCATGCGCACACGCGCCGCACAGGGCACGGTGTTCCTGATCGGGTCGCGGCTGATGACGATCTACCTCTGGCACCTGCCCGTGATCATGGTGCTCGTCGGCATCGAACTCCTGCTACCCCTGCCGATGCCCGCACCCGGGAGCCCGGCCTGGTGGTGGACGCGACCGGTGTTCTTCGTCATCGTGCTGGCCGCGGTCTGGCTGCTCTCACGGGTTCTCGGCCCGTTCGAAAGCACTCCACCGCTCGGCCGGCCTCGCCACCCCGGATCTGCGACGACCGTGACCGCGGTGCTGCTCTTCGTCGCCCCGGTCGTGGCCATCACCGCGTACGGTCTCGACCTCGCACTCTCCGTGCTCGCCGTGCTCGGCACGGGCGCTGCGCTCCGGCTCACGCGTTCGATCGCAACCTGAGTCACCCGGATACGAGAAAAGCCCCCGGCGAACCGGAGGCTTTTCTGTGTTGTGTGACCCCAGCGGGATTCGAACCCGCGTTACCGCCGTGAGAGGGCGGCGTACTAGGCCGCTATACGATGGGGCCGTCTGGCGAAACGTTTCCGTCGCGCGACAACCGTTCAAGTATGCCATGGCGATTCTCGCTGCGCCAAATCGACGCCACCTCCCCGTGACGCCCGGGCGTGGCGCGCGGAAATCCGTTTGCCGTGAGCCGGGCGAAGGAGTTGACTCGTCTCATGCGCGTCACCAAGTTCGAACATGCCGCCCTCCGCCTCGATGCCAACGATGAGACCCTGCTGATCGATCCCGGTTCGTTCACCGCACCGCTCGACGACCTCAACGGTCTCGTCGGGATCGTCATCACCCACGAGCACCCCGATCATTGGACCGCGGAGCACTTCGACCGCCTGCTGCGCGGGGCACCGGGTACGCCGATCTACGCGCCGTCCGGCGTTGCACGCGCCGCGGAGGGCTACGACACCACGGTGGTGTCCCCCGGCGACACCACCGAGGTCGGCGGCTTCACGCTGCGATTCTTCGGCGGCACCCACGAGGTCATCCACTCCTCGCTGCCGGTCGTCGAGAACGTCGGCGTGCTCGTGAACGACGAGCTCTACTACCCGGGCGACTCGTACGCCGTCCCCGAGGGAGTCACGGTCGGCACCCTCGCCGCCCCGCTCGGCGCCCCCTGGCTGAAGATCGGCGAGGCGATCGACTTCGTCCTCGCCGTCGCCCCCCGCCGTGCCTTCGGCACCCACGACATGACGCTCTCGGTCATCGGGAAGAACATGCACCGTCAGCGCCTCCAGTGGGCGACCGAACAGGACGGCGGCGAGTTCTTCGTGCTGGAGCCCGGCGACACGCTCGACCTGTGAGCGCGCCGACACCGCGCCTGCTCCCCCGACCCACCGCACGCCTGAGGTTCCGGGAGATGACCGCGGACGATCTGGACGCGATCGCCGACATGCTCGGCGACCCCGAGGTCATGGCGTTCTATCCCGCGCCGAAGACCCGAGCAGAGAGCGCGGAGTGGATCGCACGCATGCAGCAGCGCTACGAAGAGCACGGCCACGGCCTGTGGATCATCGAGACCCATGACGGTGAGTTCGTCGGCGACTGCGGGCTGACCTGGCAGTCCGTCAACGACCTCCCGGTGCTGGAGGTCGGCTACCACGTGCGCCGCGTGATGCAGCGGCAGGGCTACGCGACCGAGGCGGTCCGCGCCTGCGTCGAGCTCGTCGCCCGCGAACTCGCACCCACGCAGCTCACCGCGATCATCCACCCGGCCAACGATGCCTCCCGTGGCGTCGCGGAGAACCTCGGGATGACCCACATCGACGATGACCGTGCGCACCCGTGGATCGTGCGCACGGTCATGGGGATGCCGGTGTCGCCGGCCTAATCCTGCGCCGCGCGCACGCGCAGGTCGCGCGCGAGGTGGTCCCGCTGCTCGATCACGAGCCGGCGCAGTGCTGCCGGGGCATCCAGGTGTGAGTCGAGCCACGCATCCGTCGGCTCCAGCGACTCCGCCGCGGGGAACAGACCGAGCACGAGGCGGCGGGCGATCTCGATGCTGCGATCGTTCCAGGCCGGAGCGATCCGCGCGAAGTACTCGTCGTCGAACCCGGCGATCAGGTCGCGGCGTCCGCCGGCGCGGAACCCGGCGATCTCGGCATCCAGATGATCGTTGCTCAGCTCGAGGTCCTCCCACGCCGACGCCCAGGCAGCGGCGCGCGTCTCGGGGGTCGGTCGTGAGGCCCGTGCCCGCCGTGCCGCCGTGCGTCCGTCGCCCGTGTCGTCATGCTGCTGCTCGGCATCCACATCGGCGAGGTCTGCATGCCCCGTCGTGACGAGCGCGCCGAGGAACTGCCAGCGCAGGTCGGGATCGACCACGAGCCCCTCGGGCACCGCACCGTCGAGGAGGCCACGGATCTCGCTGTGCCGCACATCGTCGAACGCGGATGCCGCGGCGAGGGCCCGCGCCCACGAGAGCTGCGCATCGCTGCCGGCATCCGCGGCCTGCAGCGCGTGCCAGGCGGCCTCGACCCACGAGCGCTGCTGATCCGCACGCCGCGCGTCGGAGACGAAGTGGCGCAGCGCGAAGGCGGCATTGAGCAGCACGCCCGCGAGCAGACCACCGTTCTCCTCCCTCGGGGCGTGGGCACGCACGATGTCGAGGTACCGCACCGCATCGAGCTCGCCGTCGCGCGTCGCGTTCCACAGCGACGACCACACGAGGGCCCGGGCGAGCGGATCCTCGATCGCGGACAGCGACTCCTCCACCGTGCGCAGCGAGCGCTCGTCGAGGCGCGCCTTGGCGTAGGTGAGGTCGTCGTCGTTGAGAAGCACGAGGTCGGCCGCGGGGAGATCCACCGCGGCCCGCTCGTCGATCAGGTCGAGCTCGCGCTGCTCGCGGCGCACGATGCGTCCGTCTTCCGCGCGGTCGTACAGTCCGATGCGGAGGCGGTGCGGTCGCGGATCGGTCTGACGCAGGAAGGACCCGCCGTCCTCGGTCTCGATCCACAGGGTCGAGACGCCCGACGTCTGCAACCACGCCGCCGACCAGTCGCTCATGTCCCGTCCGGAAACGGCACTCAGTTGCACGAGGAAGTCCGCGAGCGTGGTGTTCCCGAAGGCGTTCGCGGCGAAGTAGCGCCGCGCGCCCTCGAAGAACGCGTCATCGCCGACGAACGCGACGAGCTGCTTGAGCACCGCCGCCCCCTTGGCGTAGGTGATGCCGTCGAAGTTGAGCTTCGCGGCCTCGAGATCGGTGATGTCCGCCACGATCGGGTGCGTGGTCGGCAGCTGGTCCTGCTGATACGCCCACGCCTTGCGCGTCGCGGCGAACTTCACCCAGGCGTCGTGGAACCGCGTCGCGGCCGCCGAGGCATGCGCGCCCATGTAGTCGGCGAAGGATTCCTTGAGCCAGAGGTCGTCCCACCAGGTCATCGTGACCAGGTCGCCGAACCACATGTGCGCCATCTCGTGCAGAATCGTGTTCGCCCGTGCCGCCCGCTGCGCATCGGTCGCCGCGCCCCGCGACAGGTACGACTCGGTGAAGGTGACCAGGCCCGGGTTCTCCATCGCACCGAGGTTGTACTCCGGGACGAAGATCTGGTCGTACTTGCCCCACGGGTACGGATACGCGAACGCGTCGGTGAAGAAGTCGAGCCCCTGCCTCGTGACCTCGAGGATCTCGTCCCCCTCCAGGTGCGGCGCGAGCGACCTGCGCACGAACACGCCGAGCGCGATCTGCTGCTCGTCGCGCCGCCACTCGCCGTCGACACGGGCGTAGGGTCCGGCCGCGACCACGGTGATGTAGCTGGAGATCGGGAGCGTCGGGGCGAACTCCACCCGCTGCACGCCGACGCCGTGATCGGTGTGCACGGGCGACTGGTTCGACAGCACCTCCCATCCCGACGGCGCATCGACCACGAACGTGTACGAGGCCTTCATGTCCGGCTGCTCGAAGCACGCCATCACCCGCCGCGCATCCGCCGGCTCGTACTGCGTATACAGGTAGGTCTCGTCGTCGACCGGATCGTGGAACCGGTGGAGGCCTTCGCCGGAGCGGCTGTACGTGCCGACCGCCTCGATGCGCACCACGTTCGAGGCCGCGAGTCCCGTGATCGCGATGCGGGCCCCGTCGTACACGACCTCCTGCTCGACGTCGTTCACCACGACCCGACGCACCTCTTCACCGATGAAGTCGATCCACGTCGCGGACGTCGTCGCATCGAACTCGAGCGTCGTCGCGGTCGAGAATCCGGTGCGGGCACGCTCGGGTGCTCCCGTCAGATCGAGCTCGACTCGGATGCGGTGCACGGTGACGGCAGCGGATCGCGCGGCGGTCTCCTCGCGGCTGAGGTTGGCGGTGTCCATGCCTCCATCCTGGCATTCCGGGGCATCGTGGATGTCGCGGTCGCCCGGTCACACCGTCTGCAGGCGGTGCCCGATCTCGGCATAGACCTCAGCGGATGCACGCGCGAAGGCCGCCGCCGTCTCGGTATCCGCCTGCGCCTCGGCGATCCCCGCGAGGATGCCGTCGCTACGGGCCACCTCCGCTCGGTCGCCGGTCGCTTCCGCGATGCTCCGCGCTTCCCGCGCGTGTCGCTCGGCATCGACGAGCCGGCCGCGGGGTCCCGCTCCGGCGGCAGCGAGCACGAGGATCTCGGCCAGCGAATTCGCCGCCTCGGTCGCGATCAGCGGAGAGCCGGCCCGCTCCGCCTCCCGCAGCGCGCCCTCGGCAGCGGCGATCGCCCGCGGGAAGTCACCCGCACGCCCCGCGATGCGCGCCTCGAGCAGGTCGAGGTCGGCAGAGGTGCCGTACTCCCCCGCGACCTGCAGGGTCTGCCTCGCCGCGGCGCAGAGCTCACGCGCACGCGCATCGTCGCCACGCGCTTCCGCCACCAGCGCCAGGGTCCTGCGGACGAACGGCAGCGAGTCGACGCGGGACTCTTCGAGGAGAGCAAGGAGCTCGCCCTCGGCCTCATCCAGCCGCCCGATCGCGAGCAGCAGCAGCGGGCGGTTCCCCCGGACGACCGCCACGTTGAGCTCGTCCGCCTCGGCGCGCGCCATCGACAGCGCGACGGTGTATCCCTCCATCGCCTCCGGGTAGCGCGCGAGGATCCGCAGGGTGTCGGCATGGTTGCCGGTCGCGCGTCCCTCGACGATGAGGTCGCCCGCCGCGCGGGCCTGTGCGATCGCACGCTGATACGACACGAGCGCGTCTTCGAGGTGGCTCATCCAGCGTTGCACGTTCCCGATCTGATTCCAGGTGCGGGCGAGCGCGGATCCCGTGGCGATGCGTCGCACCCGGTGCAGTGTGATGAGAGCCTCGTCGAGACGTCCCAGCTTCTCCGCGCAGTGCGCGATGCCCAGCGCGATCTCGGGCACGAGTTCCAGTCCTTCCCCACGCGCAGCCAGGTCGTGCAGGCGCAGCGACTCGCTCCACAGCGACCACCGGGACAACGCCGGGTGCGCCTCCAGTGCGAGCTGTTCGACGGCCGCGTCCTGACCGTGCTCACGCGCTGCTGCGGCGACCGCCAGCACCGAGGTGATCTCCCGGGCGGCGTAGTCGGGGTCGTCGTGGATCCGCGCACGCACGGCCTCAGCCGCCCGCCGAACGAACCTCCGGCGCGCCGAAGACGGTCGCAGCGAGCGGGAACGTTCGGCGGCGAACGCGAACACCGTGGCGTGCATGCGCACACGACCGTCGCGCACCTCGACGAGGTGTCGGGCATGGAGACGACGCAGGTCGGCTGGAGCAGAGGGGCCGCTCGCCGCAAGCAGCAGGTCCTGATCGAGATCTCGGTCGAGCAGCGCGGCATCCGCCAGCAGGTCGGCCTCGCCTGCGCTCAGGGAACGTGTCGCTGCTTCCAGCACGGGACGGATACGCGCGTCACGTGGCTCGCGTTCGAATCGGGAGGCGAGGTCCTGGAAGGACCAGCCCTCGTGCTCGCGGACGATTCCGGCGAGCATCACGAGATCGAGGGGCAATCCTCCGCCGACCGCGACGATCCGGCGAAGCGCATCGGCGCGAAGGGCGACCTCCGCTCCCGCCGCACCGCCGTCGCGCTCTTCGACCAGCAGACCCGCAAGCAGCCGCTCGGCTTCGTCGTCCGCCAGCGGGGGCACGACGACCCTGGCGAGCCGAAGTCCGTCCGGACGCAGCCGCTCCCCCAGGTTCGCGAGGTCGTCCCGGGCGGTCACGATGTAGCGCACCCCGGGGACGAGCAGCGCCGCCAGGCGACGGGCGTCACCGGCATCCTCGAGGACCACGGTCGTGCCGCGCGCGGCGCTCCGGAGACGCTCGCGCAATCGAGACAGCTCGTACGGCAGCGACCGCACGCCGAGGGCGCCGAGCATCCGACGCAGGACATCGATCGGATCCGGGTGCGGACGATCGGTGTCGGATTCCCGCAGCTGCACGGTCAGCACTGTGCCGGGACCGGCGAGAGCGGTGGCCAGGGTGGTCTTGCCCGCCCCGGGGAGGCCGGTGAGCACGACCACATCTGCGGGAGGGATGGTAGCGAGAAGCTCCTCCCTCCCGATCTCAGCGCCGGGGGCGTCGCGCGGAGCGAGTGAGACCTCGATGTGCACGCCCGACCGCTCGCCGTTGAGCATGCGGGCCGCGTCCCGCCAGAGAGCGGCGTCCGCGGGGTCGCTGCCGAGCACACGGACGATGTCCCCGACGAGGGCATCGTCCACCCGCCGGCGTCCGGGGCGGAAGCAGTCGTACACCGTCACCTTCGCCGGCTCCGCGCCCGTACGGAGCTGCCCGATGCGTCGGGCGATCTCCGCGTAGGACGGCGACCCCGCCTCGATGCGCATCCTCCCCAGCCCGAGACACAGTTCGTCGAGGGTGCGCGGGGCCGGCATGCTCCGAGCCTATGGCAGGCCACCGCACGGGTGCCGCGTTCGGGCTCGTTCGGACGCCGTTGCCGTCGCGGCCTACGCGCCTAGGCTCGCTCGACGGAGAGGCCGCCCGACCTCCCGGACAAGGAGAGAACCCCATGACGACACGTGCCGAGATCGCCGCGAAGCTCGACGACTTCGCGTTCCAGAAGGTCAACTTCGGCGGCTTCCTGATGAACAAGCGCGCGAAGAACTCGCACGCGCTGTGGACGCGCACGGCCGACAAGGGGGTCACGGAACTGACCATCCTCACGTCGAGGGACTTCGGCGAGGGCAACGTGTACGACGTCGCCGCGTTCACCCTCGATGGCACGGTTCCGGCCGATGTCGTCGCGGAGCTGCGCGAGCAGGCCGACGCCCTGGCGGATCGCATCAACCTCCGTGAGCACGGCTACGTCTACACCTGCCTCGAGCCGTGGGACGGTGGCAGTTCCATCTGGATCTCGAAGAAGCCGGAGTTCCGGGCGTTGAGCCGTCTCGACCAGGGCGTCCACGTCATCCCGATCCAGCGACTCAGCGGTCTCGACGAGCCGCGGTGGCTGGCCTGGGCCCGTGAGGGCGGGCAGCTGAACATCGCCATCGTCTACAAGCCCTGACGGTGTCGATCCCACCCGATCAGCACACTGTCCCGCACGCCGCGCCGCGTGTGCGGGACAGCGTTCTCCTCGCCTGCGCCTCAGCGGCCTATCTGGCGATCGCAGCGAGCATCGCCTTCTACATGATCCCGGTGGGATTCGGGTTGACCGGCCCGACTCTCGTCGTCGCCCAGGTCGCTGCGGTACTGCTGGGGGCCGCGCTCCTCGCGTCTGCGCTGCTCGCGATCCGCCGTCACCGTCGCACACGCGAGCTGCTGGTCGAACTCGCCGAATCGCTGGGATGGGTGTATCGGGCAGATATCGGCGACCGTCTGTGGGGCGGCGCGGTCGACGAGCAGATCGACCGCGGACAGCGCACCTCGCAGGACCACCTGGACGCACGGCGCACCGGGCTTCCCTTCGACAGCGTCGAGCGCACGTTCGTGGTCGGCGACCGCGAAGGAGCCACGATGCACACCATGCGCGCCGTCCGCATCCCGCTGCCGGCCGAAGCTCCGCGCATCATGCTCCGCTCCCGCCGGGGCGCAGGCCCGCTCAGTGTGCTTCCCCGACGACCCGCAGGCTCCTCGGAGCTGCGTCTCGAGGGCGACTTCAGCGACGTGTTCCAGGTGTCGGTCCCGCGCGGGTACGAGACCGATGCGCTGTACGTGCTCACTCCCGACCTGATGGCCATCATCCTGGATGAGGCTCCCGACCTCGATCTGGAGATCGTGGACAGCACGCTGCACGTGTACTTCCCGGCCGTCGACCTGACGCACGAGGACGAACTCCGGCGATTCCTCACGGTGATCTCGGCGCTGCACGACCGTTTCGGGCGTCGGACGCTGCTGTACCGCGACGAGGCCGCGACACCTCTCGTCCCCGGGTCCGCCCGTCGAGCCGGGGAAACCCTCGCCGCACGTGCTCGTTCCGTCGACACCCGCGTGCGTTGGCTGCCGGTGGTGGCGGCGGTGCTCACACCGCTCGTGCCGATGCTCATCGCCGTCGTCTGGCTGTCCCTCGCCGGGTGACCTTCCGCGAGACCTCCGGTCCGCCGAGCAGCCGACGGATGGCCGTCTCCGGCGTCACGGAGAGGTCGAGTGTGCGTCCGCGCGCGTACTGGCGGAACACGCGCGGATCGATGTAGCTTCCGCGGGCGACGGCCGTCGTGTTGCCGAGCGCGGTGGCCGTGGCCTGCACCGCCAGGCGCTCGGCCCGGTTGCGGTCGCTCCGGCGATCGAGCTCGCCGATCCGCGACAGCGCGTCGGCCGCGATGATGGTCCCGTGGAGGGTGCGGAAGTCCTTCGCCGAGAACGTCGCCCCGGTCACCTTCCGCAGGTAGGCGTTGACCTCCGCCGGGGTGATGTGCACGCGGCTGCGACCTCGCCGGTAGGCCAGCAGGAACGCCCCCGACCTCCCCGCGGCGAAGTCGGTGAGCGCGTCGGCGAGGGACTCGTCGGTGATCTCTATCGAGGCGGTGCGTCCACTCTTGGCGGGGAACGACAATGCGACGTCACCACCGGCCACCTTCACATCCCTCCGGCGCAGGGTCGTGAGTCCTCGGCTGCCGTGCCGCACCAGATACCGTTCCGATCCGATCCGCAGGGCCGCATCGTCGAGCAGTCGGAACGCGACGGCGAGAGCCCTCTCCTTCGTCTGCCCTTCCTCGTCGAGAGCTCGGGTCACCTGGGCCCTGGCAACCGGAAGGGCGGCGGCGAGCTCGAGCGCGCGCACGAACTTGCGACGGTCGCGGCCGACCCGCCACAGCGGGTGGTACAGATACTGTTTCCGCCCCGCACCGTCGATGCCGACCGCCTGGATGTGCGCCAGCGGATCGGCCGCGATCCACACATGCTGCCAGGCCGGCGGGATCACCAGATCGTGGATGCGTTCCCGATCGGCCTCCGGTGCGGGCTCGCCCTCCAGGTCGAGGTAGCGGAATCCCGATCCCGCGCGCACGCGGCGAAACCCCGGGTCCTCCCCCGGCACGACACGATGCAATCTGGCCATCCCAGCTCCCTTCGACTCGTCTCGGAGTCGAGGATGTCGTGGCGGGCCAGCCAACGGTAGGGCGTGGCGCGACGGGGCGTCGTCGTGCTATCCGGCCTCCGCGCGAGGCGCGGCGAAGGCGCTGCGCATGTGGTCGCTGGTGAGGAAGTCGGCGATCCCGATCATGATCAGGCTGAAGACGATCTGCTCCGACACCATCCACAGCGGATAGAGACCGGGGATCGCGGCCATCACGAGTGTGATCACGGGGAAGATCTGTGCGAACAGACGCAGCCGCTGATACGCCCAGCGCCAGCCACGCTGCGCTCGCCAGGCGAAGTAGAACAGCGTGGCGGTCATCGCGAGCACGACCAGCGTCCGCATCCACACCGCGAAGCCGACCGCCTCACCGTCGGCGGCCAGCGCCAGGGCGACGACGACGGCGCCCACCCCGATCACCAGCTCGACGACGAGGAGCCAGAGGATCCAGGTGAACGCGCGCACGGTCTTCGGATGGGTGCGGTCGGCCTCGCTGATCGCGACACCGGCCTGCCGCCCGCCCGCGATCCGGTCGAGTCGGAGGAAGAGGGACTCCAGAGCCATGCTCGGAGCCTATTGCGTCAGCCGCGCGCCGTCCTCCTCCCTTCGATGGATGCCGCGCGCGCGTGCGGCGACGTGCGGCGTTCCCGGATTGTCCGAGAGCGCGGGTTTCTGCCATCATCGCGAGCATGGCCCTGTCATTCGAAGAGTTCCGTTCCTCGCTGGTGAACGCCGCCGCCCGACAGGGGCTGGGTATCCAGCTCACGGACGTCGAGGCGCAGCAGGTCGCCGCCGATCCGCAGGCCAGCCAGAGCTGGTACGAGTACTGGCTGGCGATCAGCCGCCAGGCACCGGAGCCCGAGGCCCCGCCCGCCACGGCGGCACCGCTGGGCGGACACGACTTCGCGCACGCCAGCGCATTCTCATCCAGTTCCCCCGTCCCCGGCGGCGCGCCGACTTTCGGGGCCGCGCCCGGCATCGCCGCCACCCCGGGCTTCGTGGCGGCGGCAGCACCGGAGAGCGGGAAGAAGAGCCGCATCGGGCTGTGGGTCGCCCTGTCGATCGTCGGCGCACTCCTGCTGATCGCGATCGCCGTCGTGGTGATCGCGTTCACCACCGCGCGCCACTGGACCAAGGTCGACGTGCCGGAGAAGCCTGAGACATTCCACAGCGAGGAGTTCGAGACCGGACGCTACTTCGTGGTCGACGACGGCGTGAGCCCCTGTGCCGTGGATCAGGACTGGACCGACTGCATCGCCGCGATGGAGGCCCAGTACGCCGGGGCGTGCGTCGGCACGGACCTCGTCCCCACGACGGTGGTCGTCTGCACCCAGCACCGCGCGGAGATCGACCGCATGACGGCCGAGGACAGCGAAGGATCGGTCGTGGCGTCGCTCGGAGACTTCGGACACCTCTCCCTGACCCCGGAGACGGAGACGCGTCAGGTGTCGAACGAGGACTTCGAGCCGGCCGTCACGCACGAGGCGGTCTGCTACCTCGGCTTCCTCGGGGAGTGCGAGTAGTCGCCGCGGCCCTGGCATCGAGCGCGGCGATCACGCCGATCATGTCCGACGTACCGAGCCCCGCCGCCGCGGCTTCCTCGTAGAGCTCCCGACTCGCCGTGATGAGCGGGTGCGCCGCGCCCGACGACTGCGCCGCGTCCTCGGCGAGCCTCGCGTTCTTCAGCACATCGGCGATCGCCGCCTGGGCGGTGAGGTCACCCTCGACGAGTTTCGAGGCCTTGCCCTGCGACACCGCCGACGCCATCGGACCGGCGGCGAGCACGAGGCGGAGCACCTCGGGATCCACACCGCTGTGCTGGGCGAAGTGGAACGTCTCCGCGAGACCGCTCACCATCGTGATGAGGAACGTGTTCACGGCCAGCTTCGTCGACAGGGCGGCGGGGATCTGCCCGCAATGGAACGTGTGGGAGCACATCGCAGCGACGATCGGCTCGACCTCGGAGACGACGTCGGCCTCTCCCGCGAGCATCGCCACCAGCGTTCCCTGCTCGGCCGGGATGCGGGAACCGGACACCGGTGCTTCGACATAGCGTCCGCCCACGTGATCGACCTCGACGGCGAGAGCGCGGGAGAAGTCGGTCGTGAAGGTTCCCATCTGCACGATGGTCGAGCCGTTCACGTACCGGGAGAAGTCCGGGGTGCCCCGACCGAGGACCGAGTCGACCGCCTCCTCGTCCCGCAGCATCAGGATCACGGTGCCGGCCGTCGCGAACACCTCCCCGACGTCGACCGCCGCTCGGGCACCGAGCCGTCGCAGCTCCTGCACCGGCGGCGAGCTGCGCGCCCAGACGATCACGTCGAACCCGGCCCGGACGAGGTTGCTCGCCATCGGAGTGCCCATGATCCCGAGCCCGATGAAGCCCACCGTCGTCGCGCTCACGCCATGCTCCCGAGGCGTTCCGCCGAGAGGCCGAGCGCCGAGAGCGCGGCCGAGGCCTGGGCAGCGGCCTCGGCACGATCCGGCGCGGCGCGGAGACCGAGCAGCCGCTGCCGATGCGGCTCGCCCAGAAGGAGCGCGAAGAGGTGCTCGGCGACCGCGGGGTCTCGATCGGGCAGTGTCCGCCCCAGTACGGCGATGTAACTGCGCGGACCCTCTTCGTAGAACTGTCGAGCGAGTTCGGGGATCCGGTGCGCCTCCGCGATCATCAGGCGGTGCAGCCCGATCGCATCGTCCGACTGGAGGGTCATCACGATGCTCTCCGCTACGGATGCCACCCCCTCCTCCGAGGCGGACACGAGCAGGGTGCGTTCTCTGAGGCGCGCGATCGCGGCGAGGAAGATCTCGTTGCGGTCGCCGATGTACGAGTAGATCGTGCGCTTCGTCACGTGGGCTTCCACCACGATGTCATCGAGGGTGACCCTCTCGAAGCCGTCCCGCACGAAGAGCCGGACGGCGGCGTCGAGGATGTCGTCGCGCCGCTGCGTGCGCTCGTGCGCTGTCGGGCGCCCGCGTTTGCGCGGCGTCTGATCGATCTCGACTTCTGGCATCCGAGCCTCCTCGTCCACAACACAACTATGCTCGATCATAGAATGATCCTGGTTTAGTTTCATTAGTGCGGCCGGTGTCTCAGCCCGGCCGACGAGGGCGAGAAGGAGAACCCGCATGCCCACAGCACGCACGACCCCGAAGACACGCCCAGGCAGACGCACCCCGCGGCAGGCGAACGATCAGCACCTGACGGAGGTGCGACTGCGCGCGTTCCACCGGCAGATGCTGACCATCCGACGCTTCGAGGAGCGCGCCGCCCGCGGCTACGCTGAAGCCAAGATCGGCGGCTACTGCCACCTCAACCTCGGCGAGGAGGCTGCTGTCGTCGGGCTCATGGCCGCCCTGCAACCGACCGACTACGTCTACGCCAACTACCGTGAGCACGGCTACGCGCTCGCCCGAGGAATCACGCCCGAGCGCGCGATGTCCGAGCTCTACGGACGCACCGACGGCGTCTCCCGAGGCTGGGGCGGCTCCATGCACATGTTCGACCTCGACGCGCGTTTCATGGGCGGCTACGGGATCGTCGGCGGCCAGATCCCCCTGGCGACCGGAACCGCGCTCGCGATCGACTACCGCGGCGGCCCCGAGGTCGTCATGTGCCTGATGGGAGACGGCACCACCAACATCGGTGCTTTCCATGAGTCGCTCAACATCGCCGCGCTCTGGGGGCTGCCCGTCGTCTACGTGGTGAACAACAACGGACTCGGCATGGGCACCTCGGTCGAGCAGTCCTCAGCCGAACCGGAACTCCACCGACGCGCCGCCGCGTACCGCATGCCCGCCGCGCGGGTGGACGGCGGCGACCCCGTCGCCGTACTGGAAGCGGCCCGCATCGCCGTGGCCAGCGCCCGCGCCGGGCGCCCCTATCTGCTGGAGACGATGACAGGACGGATGAAGGGCCACTCGGTGGTCGACCCTGCACGGTACCGCTCCGCCGATGAGGTCGCCGCAGCACGTTCCGCCGACCCCGTCGCCGCCTTCACCGCACGACTCCAGGAGCGCGGCATCCTCGACGAGGACGAGAGCGTCGCGATCGACGCAGAGGTCACCGCCGAGATCGCGGCTGCCGCAGCATTCGCCGACGCCAGCCCTCATCCGGACGCATCGACGCTCTTCGACTACACCTACGCGACGCCGGTCCCGAACGACTCCCGTCGCCTTCCCGGCGAAGCGCTCTTCCCCGCGCCGCCCCGAACACCGAGCCGAGCGTCGGAGGTGGTGCGATGAGCGTCATCAGCTATCGCCAAGCCCTGCACGACGCTCTCCGCAGCGAGATGCTGCGCGACGACGAGGTGTTCCTGATCGGCGAGGAGATCGGAGTCTTCGAGGGCTCGTACAAGATCACGGCCGGACTGCTCCAGGAGTTCGGGCCGAAACGGGTGCGAGACACCCCGATCGCCGAAGAGGGGTTCACCGGCGCCGCCGTCGGCGCGGCGATGGTGGGGCTGCGCCCGGTCGTGGAGATCATGACCATCAACTTCTCCCTCCTCGCACTCGATCAGATCGTCAACCACGCGGCGAAGATCTACGGCATGTTCGGGGGCCAGGCACGCGTCCCTCTCGTGATCCGCACGCCCGGCGGCGGCGGGCAACAGCTCGGCGCCACGCACTCCCAGAACGTCGAGCTCTACTACGCGTTCGTCCCGGGCATGAAAGTGGTCGCACCGTCCACACCGGCCGACGCGAAGGCGCTGATGCTCGCCGCGATCCGCGACGACGACCCCGTGCTCGTCCTCGAGAACCTGGCGCTGTACAACACGACCGGCGAGGTGCCGGACGACATCGAGCCCGCGCAGATCGGCCGAGCCGCTGTCACGCGCGAGGGCCGCGACATCACCGTCGTCGCGTATTCGCGCATGGCGACGATCGCCCTCGAGGCAGCCGAGCGCCTCGCCGGCGAGGGCATCGACGTCGAGGTCATCGACCTGCGCAGCCTGCGCCCGCTCGATCGCGACACCGTCATCGCGTCGGTCCGCAAGACCACCTGTGCCGTGACCCTGGAAGACGACTGGCTGACCTACGGCATCGGGGCGGAGATCGCTGCCAGCATCAGCGACGGAGCCTTCGACTGGCTCGACGCCCCCGTGCGCCGCGTCGCGATGGCCGAGGTGCCCATGCCGTACGCGAAGACCCTGGAACAGGCGGCGCTCCCCACCGTGGACGACGCCGTCACCGCCATCCGCGAGACCATCGACGCCGTCGCGCGTCGCCGCTGAGACCGAAGAAGACACCATGATCGACATCCTCATGCCCCGCCTCTCCGACACCATGACGGAAGGCGCCGTCGCCGCCTGGCACAAGCACCCGGGCGACGCGGTCACCCCGGGCGACCTCCTGCTCGAAGTCGAGACCGACAAGGCCCTGATGGAGCAGGAGGCGTACGACGCCGGAGTGCTCCGGGAGATCCTGGTACCCGAGGGCGAGAGCGTCGCCGTCGGCACGCCGATCGCCCGACTCGACGACGGCGTCACCCACGACGCTCCGCCCGCGAGAGCCACCCCCATCATGGATGCGGTCGCGGTGGCCATGCCGCCTCACGCCTCCGCCGACGCCGGAGCGCCCCCGGCGGCACCGGCTGGGCAACGAGTGCCCGCGACTCCTCTCGTGCGCCGGATCGCGAAGGAACGCGGCATCGCACTCACGGGCATCTCCGGGACCGGACCGGGCGGACGCATCGTGCGCGCGGATCTGGAAGACATCACCGCTGCCGCAGAAGAATTCCCTGCACCCGTGGTACCGTCCGACGCCACCGTCGCCCGTGACAGCGCCGAGGGAGAACGGATCCGCTTCGACGCCACCCGCCGAACGATCGCCGCACGGATGACCGAAGCCGCGGCCATCCCGACCTTCACGGCGACATCGTCCGCTGTCGTCGACGAACTCCTGACTCTCCGCGCACGGATCAACGACAGCACGGAGCCGAGCACACCACGCGTGAGCGTCAACGACCTCGTTGTCAAGGCCGCGGCCCTCGCCCTCCGCGCGCATCCGGAGCTCAACGCGTCCTACTCCCCCGACGAGGGTGGAGCCGTCGTCATCCATCCCGCGGTGAACATCGGCATCGCGGTCGCCGCGGCGGCAGGCCTGGTTGTTCCCGTGGTGCGCGCGCCCGACACGATGACGATCACGGGCATCGCAGCGGGCACGCGAGTCCTCGCGGAACGTGCGGCCGAACGCCGTCTTGGTGTCGCCGACATGGCAGACGGCACCTTCACCGTGAGCAACCTGGGCATGCACGGAGTCGACAGCTTCACGGCCATCATCAACCCGCCGCAGGGAGCGATCCTCGCCGTCGGACGCACCCGCGAAGAGCTCACCCTCGTCGACGGGGCCGTCGTGGCCCATCGACGCATGAGCTACACGCTGACTGCGGACCACCGCATCATCGACGGGGCACTGGGCGCTCGATTCCTCGGAACGCTGACCCAGTTGCTCGAGGAGCCGTTGCGGTTGCTCACCTGACACGCTCGTCGATCCACGACCTGTTCCGGAAACAACGAAACCCCCGCCTGAGCGGGGGTTTTCGTTGTGCTGGGGTACCTGGACTCGAACCAAGAATAACGGAACCAGAAACCGTCGTGTTGCCAATTACACCATACCCCAAGGGCGAAACCGGAGCCTCGCACCGAGAGTCAAGCTTACCCGAGCGGCGACCGAACGCCAAAACCAGCGCCCCGCACCGCCGCCCGGGCGCGTCGCGTCTCAGTGCACGAGGAAGGCCGACAGAGCACGGAGTCGGCGCAGAGACTCGTCCTTGCCCAACAGCTCCATCGACTCGAACAGCGGCGGCGAGATCCGGCGCCCCGTGATCGCGACGCGCGGCGGACCGTAGGCGACGCGCGGCTTCAGCTCGAGCTTCTCGACGAGCTCCGCAGCGAGAGCTTCCTGGATCTTCTCCGGCGTGAAGTCGGTCACCGGCTCGAGCGCGGCCACACAGGCGTCGAGCACCTCGGCGGCGTTCGCCGGCAATCCCTTGAGCGCATCCTCGGCGTACGACACCTCATCGGTGAACAGGAAGCCGACCATCCCGGGAACCTCGCCTAGCAGCTGCACGCGCTCCTGCACGAGCGGCGCGACGCGGAACGCCGTCACCAACTGCTCGTGCGTCGGCTCGTCGAACAGGCCGGCGGCTGCCAGGTACGGGATCGTCCGCTCAGCGAAGTCCTTCTCCCCCAGCATGCGGATGTGGTCACCGTTGATCGACTCGGCCTTCTTCTGGTCGAAGCGTGCCGGGTTCGGGTTCACGTTCACGATGTCGAACGCGGCCGTGAACTCGTCCAGCGAGAACACGTCGCGGTCGGGACCGATCGACCATCCCAGCAGCGCGAGGTAGTTCAGCAGCCCCTCGGGGATGAAGCCACGGTCGCGGTGCAGGAACAGGTCGGCCTGGGGGTCGCGCTTGGAGAGCTTCTTGTTGCCGGTCTCACCCAGCACGAGCGGCATGTGCGCGAAACGCGGCACGAAGGTCGTGACCCCCGCGTCGATCAGCGCGGCGTACAGCGAGAGCTGCCGAGCCGTCGACGGCATGAGGTCCTCTCCGCGCAGCACGTGGGTGATGCCCATGAGGGCGTCGTCCACCGGGTTCACGAACGTGTACAGCGGCACGCCGTTCGGTCGCACCACCACGAAATCGGGGAACGAACCCGCGGGGAAGGTCACCTCGCCGCGGATGAGGTCGACGTACGTGACGTCCTCGTCCGGGACGCGTAGACGCAGCGCTGGCTGACGGCCCTCCGCACGGAAGGCCGCCTTCTGCTCCTCGGTGAGACCACGGTCGTGGTTGTCGTAGCCGAGCTGCTTCGCGCGGCCGTTGGCCTCATTGCGGGCGTCGATCTCCTCCGCGGTCGAGTAGCTCTCGTAGAGCGCACCCGTCGCGACGAGCTTGTCGATTACACCGCGGTAGATGTCATGACGTTCGGACTGCCGGTAGGGAGCGTGCGGGCCGCCGACCTCGACGCCCTCATCCCAGTCGATCTTGAGCCAGGTGAGCGCGTCGACCAGCTGGCGGAAGCTCTCCTCGCTGTCGCGGGCGGCATCGGTGTCTTCGATGCGGAACACCATCTTGCCGCCGTTGTGGCGGGCATATGCCCAGTTGTAGAGCGCGGTGCGGACCATGCCGACGTGTGGCAGGCCGGTCGGCGAGGGACAGAAGCGGACGCGGACGTCGGCACCACTGACAGTCGTGGTGAGGGGGTGAGGAGTAGCCATAGCCCTCTGATTCTACGGGGCGGACCGTGGCGACCGCAGAGACCGCGAGCGGGTCAGAGCAGCGAGCAGGAGGCGATCGCCGCCCGGTGCTCCAGCGGCAGCACCCCGTCGACGAGGCGCTCGTCCACGACCTCGTCGAACGCCCGCCGGAAGCGCTGTCGCTCCTCGGTGTCGAGTGCGGCGTAGAGCGCTCCAGCGCCCGCCACGCCGCCTTCGACCGACGCCCACAGCACGTCCGGTGCCACCGTCCAGGTCCAGGTGTGCTCGACGACGCCGACGCCGCGCCACCCCGCGTCCCGGAGCATGCCCTCGAACCCCTCCGCCGTCCGCTCGAAGTCCTCGCTCTCCGGAAGCCGCTGCCCCGCGAGGGGTGCGAGGACGGCACGGCGCGTCACCTCGGCCCACAGCCAGGACGGCGAGAGCGTCCAGGTCGTCGCGGCCACGGCCGACCTCGCGACCCGTCGCAGCTCGGCCGCCGCGGTGCGCGGAGTGGCGACGTGATTCAGCACGAAGTTCGCGATGACGACGTCGAAGGATCCGTCTGCGAACGGAAGGCCGGGAAGTGCGCCGTCCAGCACGCGGACCCGCGGGTGTCGCGCTGACGACACGGCGCGCATGCTCGGCTCCGGCTCGCACGCCGTGACCATCCATCCCGCGGTCGCCCAGGCGTCGGCCAGAGTACCGTCTCCCGACCCGACATCGAGAAGGGTCCGCCCGTGAGCGGCGCCCAGAGCGGCCTGCAGGAGCGGGAACGTTCCGGCGCACAGCGCCGCATACGATGCGGAGTAGGCCTCCCCCACCCCCACCCAGTCCTTCATCGCGCCCCGGAGCGCGCGAGCGGCGATAGCGCCACGATCGCGATCACGAGCACGAACGCCGCGACACCGAGCCCCGCGTACTGGAAGTTCGCGAGGACCACACCCGCCAGCACGGACCCGGCCGCGGCGCACAGACTCATGAGCGAGTCGCTGCGACCCTGTCGTCGCGTGCGCAGCTCGGGCGCGGACGCCTCGGTGAGCAGCGCCGCACCCGCCACGGTCGCCGCGCTCCAGCCGAGGCCGAGCAGGATCAGGGCGACCATGACGCCCCACGCCTCCGTGCCCGTGAAGACCGCGAACGCCAATGCTCCCGCCAGAAGCACCTGTCCGAGCAGGACGACGCGCAGCCGTCCCCATCGGTCGGCGAGCACACCGAACACAGGCGACAGCGCGTACATGCCGCCCACGTGCAGCGCGATCGTGATCCCCACCAGCGCCGAGACATCCGCGGGGGTCGCCGCCATGCCGTTGGCGCCATGGGCCATGTGCGAGAGATGCACGGGGGTCATCGCCATCACCGACGCCATCACCACGTGGGATCCGGCGATCGCGAAGATCGCGTAGCGGGCGACGCGCGGCCGGTCCTCCACGACGATCCCGGTCGCTGCGGCGGCGGCCTTGGCGAGCTTCTGCGCCGCCAGGAGGGGATCGGGTCGCAGCGCGACGAGGTAGAGCGCGAGCGCCGCGCATTGCGCGACGAACGAGAACAGGTAGGAACCCGTCTGCGGCGGCATCCCGACCGCCTGCCCGACGATCTCACCGGGGCCGAGGAGCAGCGGGCCGGCGACACCACCGATGGTGGTCGACCAGACGACGATCGAGAGGTCACGGCCCCGGTGCTGCGGCGCGGCGAGATCGGTAGCGGCGAACCGCGACTGCAGATTACCGGCGTTGCCCGCACCGATCATCAGGATGCCGGCGAGGAGCAGCGGGAACACCCGCAGCGACGCGGCGAGGATGACCACGGCGATGCCGACCAGTGCGAACAGGTTGCCGAGGGTGAGCGCGCGGCGGCGTCCTACCCGCGCGGCCAGGCGCGCGAGCGGGATGGCGCACAGGGCAGCGCCGAGCGTGACGGATGCGGTCGCGAGTCCCGAGAGCGCATCGCTCCCCGAGATGTCCGCTGCCAGCAGCGCCCCGAGAGAGACCGTCGCCCCGAAGGCGATGCCGCCCAGCACCTGCCCCAGCGACAGCACCAGCACGGTGCGCCGCTGGACCGCCGTCTGCTGCGCCGCCGTCAGGGCGACCGCAGTCATGGCGCGGGAACGGCGTCGCGCACAGTGTTGCGCAGGATGCCCAGTCCGGTGATCTCGACCTCGACGACGTCGCCGGCGTCGAACGTGCCGACTCCGGCCGGGGTCCCGGTCATGATCACGTCGCCGGGCAGCAGCGTGAACACCGCGGAGGCGTACTCGATGATCGCCGGCACCGAGTGGATCATGTCGGTCAGCGGCGCGTGCTGGCGCACCTCGCCGTTCACACGGGTCTCGATCGTCGCCGTCGCCGGATCGAAGTCGGTCTCGATCACCGGGCCGAGCGGGCAGAACGTGTCGAAGCCCTTCGCGCGCGACCACTGGCCGTCCTTGCGCTGCAGGTCACGTGCGGTCACGTCGTTTCCGATCGTGTAGCCGAGCACGTAGTCGAGCGCGTTCTCGGCCTTGACGTTCTTGGCGATCTTTCCGATCACCACGACGAGCTCGCCCTCGTACTCCGTGCGCTCCGAGAGCGTGGGGCGCACGATCGTGTCGCCGGGGCCGATCACGGCGGTGTTGGGCTTCAGGAACAGCAGCGGCTCCTCCGGAGCCACTCCCCCCATCTCGGCGGCGTGATCGTGATAGTTCTTCCCCACGCAGACGACCTTGGATCGCGGGATCACGGGGGCGAGCAGCGCGGCGTCCGCGAGCGGCACCCGCGCACCGGTCGTCTCGTACCCGGTGAACATCGGATCCCCCGCGAGCACCACGAGCTCGCGCTCGTCGATGATCCCGTACATGATGGCTTCGTCGTGGCTGAACCGGGCGATCTTCATGGATCCAGCCTACCGAGCGACCGCAGCGACGCCGAGACCCCGGCATCCCCTCCACACGCCGAGACCCCGCCTTCGCTACGTCAGGAAGGCGGGGTCTCGGCGGGAGGCGTCAGGCGTCGAGACGCAGGAGCCAGCCGTGCCGGTCCTCGCGGCGGCCGTACTGGATGTCGGTCAGCTCCTCGCGCAGGGACAGGGCGAGGTCACCGAGGGGCTGCGGCTCGTCGAAGCCCTCGCCCACCAGCGCGCCGATCGGCGTGACGACCGCGGCCGTCCCGCACGCGAACACCTCGACGATGTCGCCGGACGCCACGCCCTCGCGCCACTCGTCGATCGAGATGGGACGCTTCTCGACCGTGTAGCCGCGGTCTGCCGCCAACTGCAGCAGCGAGTCGCGCGTGATGCCCTCGAGGATGCTGTCGGACTCGGGCGTGACCACGCGTCCGTCCTTGAACACGAAGACGACGTTCATGCCGCCGAGCTCTTCGACGTTGCGCTTCTCGTTGAGGAACACAACCTGGTCGCATCCCTTCGCGCTGGCCTCACTCTGAGCCAACAGGCTCGACGCGTAGTTGCCGCCGGTCTTGGCCTTTCCGGTGCCGCCCTTGCCTGCACGCGCGTACTCCTCGGAAAGCCAGATGCGCACGGGCTTCACGCCGCCGGAGAAGTAGGCGCCGGCCGGGCTCGCGATCACGTAATAGGCGACCTTCTGCGCCGCACGGACGCCGAGGAAGGCCTCCTTGGCGAACATGAACGGCCGCAGGTAGAGACTCTGGTCGGCGCCGGAGGGGACCCAGCGGCCGTCGACCGCGATGAGCTCGCGCAGCGACTGGATGAAGTACTCGGTGGGCAGCTCGGGAAGCGCGAGGCGACGGGCGCTGGCCTGCAGGCGCGCAGCGTTGCGGTCGGGCCGGAACGTGTGGATCGAGCCGTCGGCGTGACGGTAGGCCTTGATCCCCTCGAAGATCTCCTGCGCGTAGTGCAGCACGGATGCCGCCGGGTCGAGCGGGATCGGGCCGTACGGCTGCACGCGCGGACGGTGCCAGCCACCCTTCGCCGACCAGCAGATGTCGACCATGTGGTCGGTGAAGACCACACCGAATCCCGGATTCTCCAGGACCTCGGCGACGCGCGCGGGCGAGGCGGCGGTCAGGTTTTTCGTCACGGCGAACTCCAGCGGAGCCACAGTCGCCTCGGCATCGATGGTCGTCATCTCATCATCCATTCCTCGTGGGTGGGCGCATCATCGCGCCCGTTCAGACTACGCCTGCGGTCAGAGGCGTGCGGTGATCGCGGAGCCGATCTCCGCGGTCGTGCGCGCCGCGGTGCGGGCGGCGATGTCGGCCTCGACCGCCGCACTCACGCGCGCGGACTCGGCGGTGAGGCCGAGGTGATCGAGCAACAGTGCGATCGACAGGATCGCGGCGGTCGGGTCGGCCTTCTGCTGACCCGCGATGTCGGGCGCCGAGCCGTGCACGGGCTCGAACATCGAGGGGAACGCCCCGTCGGGGTTGATGTTCCCGGATGCCGCGAGTCCGATACCGCCCGTGACCGCCCCGGCGAGGTCGGTGAGGATGTCGCCGAACAGGTTGTCGGTGACGATCACGTCGAAGCGCGAGGGGTCGGACACCAGGAAGATCGTGGCCGCGTCGATGTGCAGGTAGTCCACCGCGACGTCGGGGTGCTCGGCCGCGACCTCGTTCACGATGCGCTGCCAGATGGCGCCCGCGTGCACGAGCACGTTGGTCTTGTGCACGAGCGTGACCTTCTTGCGGCGACGTTCCGCGAGGTCGAAGGCGTAGCGCACGACACGCTCGACCCCGAACGCCGTGTTCACCGAGGTCTCGTTGGCGACCTCGTGCGGGGTACCCTTGCGGATCGCGCCGCCGTTGCCGACGTACGGTCCCTCGGTACCCTCGCGCACCACGACGAAGTCGATCTCACCCGGGTCGGCCAGCGGGCCGGGTGCCCCGACGAACAGCTTCGACGGGCGCAGGTTCACGTAGTGGTCGAGGGTGAAGCGCAGCTTGAGCAGCAGCCCCCGTTCGATGTTGGCGTCCTTCAGACGCACGTCGCCCGGGGTGCCGCCGACCGCGCCGAGCAGGATCGCGTCGTGCGCGGAGATCGCCGCGAGGTCTTCGTCGGTGAGGGTGTCGCCCGTCTCGAGGAAGCGGGCGGCGCCGAGCGAGAAGCGGGTCTTGTCGAAGACCACGTCACTGCCTGCGGTGACGGCGTCGAGCACCTTCTCCGCCTCGGCGATGACCTCGGGACCGATGCCGTCACCGGGGATGACGGCCAGCTTCACGACACGCGACATGAGACTCCTTGCGCACTGCACGGGGATGGACCGGCCCAGACTCGACCGCGGTCGGACGAGCCGGTCCTCCCAGCGTACTGGTCAGTGCGCGGGGGCCTTGCGCAGTGTGACGAGGGCGATGACGCCGGCGACCACCACGAGCCCCGCCCCGATCAGCGAGGTCACCATGACACCGGAGCCGAACGCCGCGGCCGCCGCATCCCAGAGGGCGGTGCCGAGCTGGCCCGGCAGTGCTTGTGCGGCCGTGTAGGCGCCGGCGAGGGTCTCCCCTGCCGCATGCGCGACATCGGCCGGCAGACCTTCCGGCAGCACGAGCGCGCCCCGGTAGAACGCGGTGATGATGCCGCCGAGCACCGCGGTGCCGAGCACCGCACCGAGCTCGTACGCGGTCTCGGACACGGCGCTGGCCGCGCCGGCCTTCGCCGCGGGGGCGCTCGAGAGGATCAGCTCGTTCGAGATGGTCTCCGCCGCGCCGATGCCGATGCCGAGCACGATGAACGCGATGACCAGCGGCAGGACACCGTGCTCGTGCGTCGTGAACGCCACGATCAGGTAACCGGCCACCGAGAACGCGAGTCCGGCGGGGATCACGATGTGCGGCGGGATGCGACGCGAGATCGGCACGACCGAGAGACCGGCCACGATCATCGCGAGCATTCCCGGCACGAGCGCGAGCCCTGCCGTCATCGGCGACAACCCGAGAACGAGCTGCAGGTGCTGGGAGACGAAGTAGAGGAAGCCGACCAGGGCGACGACGCTGAGCAGGTTCACCAGGATCGCCCCCGAGAAGGAACCGCGGCGGAACAGCGCCATGTCGAGCATCGGGGTCTTCGCCCGCAGCTGCCGACGCACGAACAGGTAGCCCATGGCGAATCCGAGGAGCGCCCACGCCCCGGCCTTGAGGTTCGGACCGTCGACGGCCAGCGACTTGATCGCGTAGACCACGGGGATCATCGTCGCCATCGACAGCGCGATGCTGATCAGGTCGATACGGCCCGGGTTCGGGTCGCGGCTCTCCGGGACGAGCAGCGGCGCGGCGATGAGGAGCGGGATGAGCACCGGCACCGCGATGAGGAACACGGAGCCCCACGCGAAGTGCTCGAGCAGGAACCCGCCGACGATGGGTCCGAGGGCGGAACCGGCGGAGAACGCCGACGCCCACACCGCGATGGCCATACGGCGCTGGTCGCGGTTCTGGAAGATCGAGCGCAGGAGCGACAGGGTCGACGGCATCAGCATGGCGCCGAAGAAGCCGAGGAGTGCCCGCGCCGCGATGAGCAGTCCGGCGGTAGGTGCGAAGGCCGCGAGGGCGGACACGGCGGCGAAGCCGGTCGCACCGATCAGCAGCATCTTCCGACGACCGAAACGGTCGCCCAGTGTTCCCATGGTGACGAGGAGACCGGCGAGCACCAGGGGGTACACGTCGATGATCCACAGCTGCTCGGCCCCGGTGGGCGCGAGCGCGATGGAGATCTCGGGGAGCGCGAAGCTCAGCACCGTGTTGTCCACCGAGACCAGCAGCACCGGGAGCATGAGGACGACGAGCGCCGCCCAGCCCCGGGCTCCGACGCGGGGAGCATCCGTCTCTGTCGTCGGGATCGACGCAGTACGGGTCATGGAACACCTCTCAGGATCGTGATCGCACGGTTAGTGAACCGTCCGGATGGTATAGTAACAGAATCCGCCCTCCGGTTCCCGAACAGAGGATGAACGATGCCCCGCCCTCCCCTCGCCCGCGAGAAGGTGCTCGACGCCTTCGAAGCGATCCTCATCGACGACGGCGAACGCGCGGCCACGCTCGACGCCACCGCCAAGGCCGCCGGCGTCTCGAAGGGCGGACTGCTCTACCACTTCGGCTCGAAGGACGAGCTCGAGGCCGGTCTGCTGGCGCGACTGGACGAGCTCACGACGCTGGACCTCGCGCGGATGGCGGCGGCAGACGAGGGGCCTGTGGCCTACTACGTGCGCACGTCCGTCATGGAGGACGATGCCCTCGACCGTGCTCTCATCGCCGCCACCCGGCTCGCCCAGGGAGGGTCGCTCCCCGCTGCCGAGATGCTGCGCGACACGCGACGCCGCTGGGCCGAGACGATCCGCCCGCATGTGCGCGACACCGCGAGCCTCGACCTCGTCATGCTCGTCAGCGACGGTCTCTACTTCAACAACTCGCTCGACGTGCACGGCCCCGAACGGCTCGTCCCGCGCAGCGACGAACTCGCCGACCTGATCGCCCTCGTGCTCAAGGCGACCGCCTGATCACTGCAGCAAGACGAGAGGGCGGGAGCATCACGCTCCCGCCCTCTCGTATCAACCCGTCGATCAGACCTCGGTGATCTCGATCTGACGGAACAGGTCGGCGTCGATCGCGTCGCGGACGTCGTCGAGCAGCTCGTCGGAGACGGGCGAGTCGAGCGTCAGCACGCTGAGTGCCTGCGCGCCCGCGGCCTGACGGGCGATCTGCATGCCGGCGATGTTGATGCCCGCCTCGCCGAACTTCTGCCCGTAGACCGCGACGATGCCCGGGCGGTCGGTGTACAGCATGACGACGTGGTGCTTCTCGATCGGGAGCTCCAGCGCGTGGTCGTTGATGCCGACGAGCTTCTCGGCCTGCTTCGGGCCGGTGAGCGTGCCGGAGACCGAGAGCTGCGAACCGTCGGACAGCGCACCCGTGAGGGTGATCACGTTGCGGTACTCGTCGCTCACGTCGTCCTTGAGCAGACGCACCGCGATACCGCGCTGGTCCGCCAGCAGCGGCGCGTTCACGTAGGAGACGGTCTCGCTCACGATGTTCGTGAAGACACCCTTGAGCGCGGCGAGCTTGAGCACGCTCACGTCGTAGTCGTTCAGCTCGCCGTGCACCTCGACGTCGAGGCTGGTCAGCGGGGAGGTCGCCAGCGCCGCGAAGATCTGGCCGAGCTTCTCGACGAGCGAGATGCCGGGGCGCACGTAGGGGTCGATGACGCCACCCGCGACGTTCACGGCGTCGGGGACCAGGTCGCCGCCGAGGGCGAGACGCACGGAACGGGCGACCGAGACGCCTGCCTTCTCCTGGGCCTCCTCGGTGCTCGCACCCAGGTGCGGGGTGACGACCACGTTCGGCAGCTCGAGGAGCGGACGAGCGGTGCCGCCCTCCGCGGGAGGCTCGGAGGTGAAGACGTCGAGGCCCGCGCCCGCGATCTCGCCCGCGACGAGAGCCGCGTGCAGCGCCTCCTCGTCGATGAGGCCGCCGCGGGCGACGTTCACCACGAAGGCGGTCGGCTTCATCGCCTTGAACTGCGCTGCCCCGATCATTCCGGTCGTCTCGGGCGTCTTCGGCATGTGGATGGTCAGGAAGTCCGACTCGGCGACGAGCTCGTCGAGTGACAGCAGCTGCACGCCGAGCTGCTGCGCACGCGCCGAGGTCACGTAGGGGTCGTACGCGACGACTCGCATGTCGAACGCAGCGAGGCGCGCGGCCACGAGGGCGCCGATGCGGCCGAGACCCACGATGCCGACCGTCTTCTCGAAGAGCTCGGCACCGGTGAAGGAGCTGCGCTTCCAGGCGCCCGCGGAGAGCGAGGCGTGCGCGGCGGGGATGCGGCGGGCAAGGCTCAGGATGTGGCCGACCGTGAGCTCGGCGGCCGAGACGATGTTCGACGTCGGCGCGTTGACGACCATGACGCCCGCAGCCGTCGCCGCCTTGATGTCGACGTTGTCGAGGCCGACACCGGCGCGGGCGACGACCTTCAGCTTCGGCGCGTGCGAGAGCGCCTCCTCGTCGATGCGGGTCGCCGAGCGGACCAGGACCGCATCGGCATCGGCCAGCGCAGCGAACAGCGCCTCGCGATCGGTGCCGTCGACGTCGCGGACGTCGAAATCGGGACCGAGGGCCTCGATGGTGGCGGGAGAGAGAACTTCGGCGATGAGCACGACGGGCTTCGGCACAGTGGATCCTTCGGGGCAGCGCGGGAGGGGCCGATGCGCCGCACACCATGGGGGCGCGATCGCGTCAACTCTACCGGAGCGGCCGTGACGCTCCGTGCCGTGTGACGTCGGGCGACCGGCGCCTCAGGCGCTGGGAAGCGTGAGGCTCAGCGCGATCAGGCTCATCCAGAACACCGCGACGATGCCGAGACCGGCGAGGAAGACGAGCGCCAGCTCGCCGACCCCACGCCGCCGCCCGATGACGAAGGCGAAGGCGAAGACGATCGCGGGGAACGCCACCCCGAACAGAAGCGTCGCCCACCCGCCCCCGGTGAGCCCGGTCTGCGCCATGGTGATGAGGTGCGCGACCGCGTTCCAGACCGCATAGGCGTAGAAGAGCCCGGCCAGGCCGATCACGAGTCCCACGAGCCAGCGGGGCGAGCCCTGGGACACCTCCGGTGTCGTCGGAGCCGAGGTCATGATCCGATCACCCCCACGGTGACGAAGGGCCAGGGAACTAGCAGCACGACGCCGCCGAGCAGGACGGCCGCACGGATCCAGGCGGCCTTGCCGCGAGTCAGCACCCAGCTCGCGAGGAACCACAGCGCGGGCGCCGCGATCGCCAGGAAGAACCACGGCAGGAACATCACGTCGGACACCAGGAACGATGCCAACGGCTGGAGGCGGAGTCCGCCCACGATCCAGCCGATCGTGTACAGGAGGCAGACGCCGCCGATCACTCCGACGAGCAGCAGCATGGGCGTGCTCAGCCCGACCGGCTCGTCTTCGTGCGCGGGCGTGATCGTGCCGTCGTCCTCGATCGTGGCGACATCGTCGCTGCCTTTGCCGACCGCGTTCCAGCCCCGCGGAAGCGCCGGGTCCTTCCGCGTCGGCTCGTCGTCGCCGTCCCAGCGCAGGGCGTCGTCGGAATCGGAGGTCATGCCTCCAGCGTAGGACACCCGGTCCACTAGGCTCGGGGTTGCCTTGCGCCGATTCGGCGGGCATCGGAGGGGAAAGGGAGCACCGTGGCCGACAGCGACAAGACGAACGCCGGCGTCGAACCGACCGCAGGCAGCGGCGCGATCTCCGAGCCCCCGGCAGGGTGGGTCCCGACGCCGGAGGCCAAGGCGAAGGCCACGCGCTTCCGCTGGACCGCCGCGATCCTCTGGGCCCTCGCGATCATCGGAGAGGCCGTCGGCATCTTCTGGCTCCTGCGTCAGCGGGTCTTCGTCGGCGAGGACGGCACGTTCGTCCGCGACCCCGACACCGGACTCCTCCAGGAGCAGGGCGTCACGGCGCAGTTCCCGCAGTGGGCCTTCATCGCCCTCCTCGTGCTGCTCGTCGTGATCGCCGCACTCTCCATCACCGGATCGGTGCTGTGGAAGAAGGCGAATCGGCTCGATCCCGCGCGCAAGTCCGACAAGACGCGCTTCTTCGTGCAGAACCAGCTCGGCGCGATCATCGCGGTCATCGCCTTCCTCCCGCTCGTCATCCTCATCTTCCTGAACAAGGACATGGACAAGGGACAGAAGACCACCGCGGGAATCGTGGGCGTCGCCCTCGCCGCGCTGGCCGTGTTCATCGGCGTCGACTTCGCGCCACCCTCGGTCGAGCAGTACACGGCCGACCAGTCCGCTGTCATCCAGCTCCTCGGCAAGGACGAGGTCGTATGGGTCGACGGCGGCAAGGTCTACCACGTGTGCGACGTCGTGCCGGCGATCCAGACCGGCAGTGAGATCCGCACCGGAACGACCGCGCAGGCCGTTGAGGCAGGCAAGATCCGGCTGACGCTGCAGTTCGCGTCCGAGCTGCGCGCCTGCGACCTGCCCGTGCCCGAGAACGACGCGGAGATCACCGAGGCGCTGCGGGCGATCCAGGCCGGTCAGGTCGACACCGTGCTGCCGGCACCGGTCTGGGCCGACACCGCCGAGGCACCGATCGTCGTCGAGGACGCACCCGCCGAGTGAGCATCGTTCGACCCTAGTCCGCGTCGAGCGCCTCCACGAGCCGCTCCTCTGCGGAGGACAGGTGCGCCTCCAGCAGCTCCGCCGCGCGCTGCCCGTCACCGGACGCGACCGCGTCGAGGATGTCGGCATGCTGCGCCGAGATCACCGCGGCGTCGAGCAGACGCCTCCCCTGCACCTGCGCCATGCACAGCCGCACTTCGTCGAGCACGCTGCGGTACATCCGTCCGGTGCGCTCGCTGTCGAGCGCGTCGATCAGGGCGGTGTGGAACCGCAGGTCGGGGTCGACCGTGGCCGGGTCGGGTCCCGGCGGCATCGCGAGGATCTCGGCGTTGGCGTCGAGCGCGGCCGGCGGCACCGTCCGGGTGACCGCGAGCTCGCGAAGCGCCGCACTCTCCAGGCGCGTCCTCGTGCGATAGACGTCGCGTACGGTCGCCGAGTCGATTCCCACCACGCGGGCGCTCCGATGCGCGGTCCGCACCAGGAGACCCGATGCGACGAGCTGCTCGATCGCGGCCTTCGCACTCGGTCGCGCCACGCCGAACAGCTGCGAGACGGCAGCCTCCGTGAGCGGGACGCCGGAGCGGATGTCGCCGGACAGGATGCGCCCGCGCAGCTGAGCGGTGACAGCGTCCACGACGCCGACGATCCCGAGCGACGCCTCCGAGGTGGTGGTCATCCGCTCAGCCTATCGACACCGCACACAGTCGGTACACTTGTCTGACAATCTCTCGACGGAGCAGAGGAGCACCGTGCCGACCACACTCGCCCAACCGCTGGATCCCGCACTGCTGGGTGCGACGACGCAGGTGCACTCCCGCTCCATCGACCGCTTCGCCCGCGCTCACGACGCCTCTCACTACCTGCTGATCCCGGACGCCGTGCTCTCCCCCGCAGACGCCGAAGGGGTCGCCCGCGCGTTCGGCGCCGTCCGCGCCGCCGGCCGCACGCTCACCTTCCGCTCCGGCGGCACCAGCCTGTCCGGCCAGAGCGTCAGCGGAGACATCCTCGTCGACACGCGCAGCAGCTTCCGCGACATCCGCGTGGAGGACGAAGGCGCGACCGTGCGCGTCGGCCCCGGCGCGACTGTGCGCCAGGTCAACACCCGGCTCTCCCGATACCGCCGCAAGCTCGGCCCCGACCCCGCCAGTGAGATCGCCTGCACGATCGGGGGCGTCGTCGCCAACAACTCCAGCGGCATGGCGTGCGGAATCACCGAGAACTCGTACCAGACCATCGAATCGATGACCGTCGTGCTGCCGAGCGGCACGATCCTCGACACCTCGCACCCCGACGCGGAAGAACAGCTGCGCGCCGCGGAGCCGGAGCTCGCCGAAGGGCTCCTCGCCCTGCGCGCGCGTCTGCTCGCCTCCCCCGCGCACGTCGCCTTCCTGCGCCAGCAGTTCTCGATGAAGAACACCATGGGCTACGGACTCAACGCGCTGCTCGACTTCGAAGATCCGGTGCGCATCCTGGAGCACCTCATCATCGGATCGGAAGGCACCCTTGCATTCGTCGCCGAAGCACGCTTCCGCACCATCGAGGTGCGCCCGGCGATCGCGACCGGACTCCTCGTGTTCGAGACGCTCTCGGCGGCCATGGCCGCCCTCCCCGACCTGACCCGACTCGGCCTCGCCACGATCGAGCTCATGGATGCCGCCTCGCTCCGAGTGGCGCAGGGCTTGAGCGACGTGCCTGCTGCCATCGCCGAGATCGAGGTGCGGGAACACGCGGCGCTCCTGGTCGAGGTGCACGCCGCCGACACCGACGCCCTGACCGCGGCGAGTTCGTCTGCCCAGCACCACTTCGAGACGCTGCCTCTCGCCGTGACACCGCGCCTCACCACCGACGCCGCCGAGCGCGCCGCACTGTGGCACGTGCGCAAGGGCCTCTACACGGCGGTGGCCGGTGCCCGCCCCTCCGGCACGACCGCCCTGCTGGAAGACATCGTCGTCCCCGTCCCCCGTCTGCTCCACACGTGCGAGCGCCTGATCGAGCTGTTCGCCACGCACGGCTACGAAGGCTCCGTCATCTTCGGGCATGCCAAGGACGGCAATGTGCACTTCCTGCTGAACGAGCGCTTCGACGATGCCGACAGCGTGGCCCGCTACCGCCGCTTCACCGACGACCTCGTCGAGCTGGTGCTCTCGCAGCAGGGGTCGCTCAAGGCGGAGCACGGCACCGGACGGATCATGGCGCCGTTCGTCCGCCGCCAGTACGGTGACGAATTGACCGACATGATGTGGGAGATCAAGGGGCTGTTCGACCCCGACCGCATCCTCAACCCCGGAGTGGTGCTGTCCGACGACCCCGACTCCTACCTGCACGACCTCAAGCGGGTGCCGACCGTGGAGCACGAGGTCGACCGCTGCGTGGAGTGCGGCTACTGCGAGCCGACGTGCCCGAGCAAGAGCATCACGCTGACGCCGCGTCAACGCATCGTGATCCGCCGCGACATGGCCTGGGCCGAGGAGCAGGGCGACACCGCGCTGCTGCGCGACCTGCAGAAGGACTACGACTACGACGGCGTGCAGACCTGCGCGGTCGACGGCATGTGCGGCGTGGCGTGCCCCGTCGACATCAACACCGGCGACCTGGTGCGCCGGCTGCGCGCCGAGCAGGCGAATGCGGTCGAGGGTGCGGTGTGGGGAACCGCTGCCAAGCACTGGGGTACGGTCACCCGCGCCGGGGGTGTCGCGCTCACGGTCGCGGACGCGCTCCCCGCGCCGTTGGTCCGCGGGGTGACGCAGGTCGGCCGTGCGGTGCTCGGCGCCGACACGCTCCCGCTCTACGACGGTGGGCTTCCCCGCGGCGGCTCGAAGCCTCCGCGTCCTTCCGCGCCCGACGATGCCCGCGTGGTGTTCTTCGGCGCCTGCATCGGCACGATGTTCGGCGCGGAGCGCGAGGGACAGGGGTCGCGCGATGCGCTGCGCGAGCTGTTGGATCGCGCCGGCATCCCGGTCGTGATCCCCGAGGAGAACGGCGGACTCTGCTGTGGCACGCCGTGGAAGTCGAAGGGGCACCTCGACGGCTATCGGCTGATGTCGGATCGGGTCCTGGACTCACTGTGGGAGGCGAGTCGCCACGGGGAGCTGCCCGTCGTGTGCGACGCGGCTTCGTGCACCGAGGGCCTCGACGTGATGCTGGCGCAGGCCGTGGCGAAGAACCCGAAGTACGAAGGACTCCGGATCGAGGACGCGACGACCTATGTCGCACGCGAGGTGCTGCCGACGCTGAGAGTGTCGGCCAAGCTCCCGACTGTGGCCGTGCACCCGACCTGCTCCACGACTGCCCTCGGCGCCACCGGAGCGCTGACCGCGATCGCTGCGGCGGTGGCGGACGAGGTCTTCGTCCCCGAGGGGTGGGGCTGCTGCGCATTCGCGGGCGACCGCGGCATGCTGCATCCGGAGCTCACCGCCAGCGCGACCGCGCAGGAATCCGCGGAGATCGCCGCTGCCGACGCCGAACGCGGCGGGTTCGACGCGTTCGTGTCGGCGAACCGCACCTGCGAGATCGGGATGACACGGGCCACCGGCCAGCCGTACCGGCACGTGATCGAGGTGCTCGAGGAGCTCACGCGCTCCTGAACCGGCGCACGCACGGATGAGGGCCCTCCCGGAACGACTCCGGGAGGGCCCTCCTCGCGACCCGGCCCGTCTCAGCCTGCGGACAGGACCGCGACCGCCTCCGACCGGAGCCCCGCCGGGATGACCACGGTCCCGCGGTCGGAGTCGGCCCTCTCGGGCGCGGAACCGTCGGCCCAGCGCAGCTCCGACCCGGACAGCTCGTCGGGCAGTTCGAGCGCGCCGACGCTCGGGTCGAGCGCGTGCACGTGCACGGTCGACCCCGCGGTCGTGTAGCGACGGGGAGCACCGGTGCGCTCCCCCATCCGAATCCAGGGGCGCGTGCCGTAGATCGCGTCGCCGTTCACGTCGAGCCATGCTCCCAGTTCGCGCATCGCGCGACGCTGCAGCTCCGGGATGGAGCCGTCGGCCGCGGGGCCGACGTTGATCAGCAGGTTGCCGTTCTTGGCGACGACATCGACGAGGAGGCGGATGAGCGCCGCGCCCGAGAGCGAGTGCCGCTCGTCCTCGGCCTGGTTGAACCCGAACGAGTAGCCGAGGCCGCGCGTCGACTCCCACGGCTCCGGGATGATCTCCGGGATGTGCGTGTACTCGCGCGTGAGGAAGCCGTGGTACGGCACACCCCAGCGGTCGTTGACCACGCCGTCGGGCACCGCGTCGAAGTAGCGCTCCAGCAGGGCAGCGACCCCGAACTCGTCGTGCCCCTTGCCGCCGTCCGGCCACTCGATGTCATTCCACAGCACGTCGGGCGAGAACCGCGACACGAGCTCGTCGAGCTGCGCCGCCGAGTACCGGGCGAAGTGCTCGTCGTTGCGGCGGAACCGGAACAGATCGGTGTCGGACTCGATCGGCGGGAAGTCGCTCACGTGCCAGTCCAGGGCCCCCGAGTAGTACACGCCGAACTTCGCCCCGGCGCGACGGGTCGCATCGTGGAACTCGGAGATCAGGTCACGGCGCGGACCCCGTCGGGCGGCGTTGAATCCGGTCGTCGCGGTGTCCCAGAGGCAGAATCCCTCGTGGTGCTTGGTCGTCGGCACGATGTACTTGGCGCCCGCGCCGACGAGCTCTCCGACGAAGGCGTCCGCGTCGAACGCCGAGGCGTCCCAGCGGTCGGCGAGGTCCTCGTACGAGGTGCCCGGTCCGAACAGCTGCTGGTGCCGCTCCCACGTGGGGCTACCAGCGATACGGACCGTGTTGCCGTACCACTCGGCGTACTGGTGCCAGGCGTAGGCGTCTTCGGTGGGGATGTTCACGCCCTCGCCGTGCTGCACGGCCCAGGCGGGCACGGAGTAGAGGCCCCAGTGCACGAAGAAGCCGAGCTTGGCGTCGCGGTACCAGTCCGGCACGCCGGCCGCGGGGTAGACGGGCGCGTTCAACCCGAAGTCGGGACCGGTGCGCTTCTCGAAGTTCATCATGCGGTCTGCTCCTCGGAGGTGCCGCGGCGGACGACCACGGCGGTGAGGTCGGGATCGCCCGACGTGTCGAACGGGTAGACGCCGGGGCGGAGGCGGTGGTGGCCGAGACGCAGGAGGTCCTGGTCGACGCCGCCGGGAGTCAGGGCGAGCGTCCAGCCTTCGGCGAGCTCGTAGAGCTCCGGTTCGAGGTACCCGATCTTCACGACGACGATGTCGGCCGTCGTGGGCTCGAGTCCCAGCATCCGGAAGTCGGAGAGGTGGTGGAACGGCTTGCGGCGTTCGGTGATGATGGCGTGCAGACCGCCGACCGCGATCACCACCTGCGTGCCGGCATCGGGGTCACCGTCGGTGATCGAGAACACGGTGCCGTCGATGGTCGCCGGTCCGTGCGGGCCCGCGTCGACGCGTGCTCCCGCCGTGAGGGTGACGGCAGCGCCGACCCCCGCGGCGACCGCGTCGGCGACGGCGTCCCGGTCGAAGATCGAGGCCACCAGGGTCGTCCGAGTGCCGTCGGTGAGCTCCGGTCGCTCCAGCAGGTGCGCGAGCGTCCAGGTGACGTCACCGGCGCCGCCCGCAGTCGGGTTGTCGCCGGAATCCGAGATGAGGTACGGATGCGGCGCCCCCGGTGCGAGCGCCTTCCTGAGCGCTTCGTCGAGCGACCCGGTCTCGGCGACGAACACGAAGTCCTCGCGCGCGTCCCAGAACATGCGGGCGACCCGCTCGGCCTCACGCGCGATGAGGTCGCGGTCGTCGCCGGTCACGACGACGTACGCCTGGCAGCGCTCCTCGTCGGCCCAGGCGTATCCGATCCACACGGAGGCGTCGACCACGCCGGGGAGCGCCTCGATCTCGGGGAGCTCGGCATAGATGCTGCGTGCGGGCTCCAGCCGGGTGCTGGTCTTCTCCCCCGGCAGCAGCACGGGAACCGGCACCCACGCCGTGTACGGTCGCCGCGCCAGAGGCTCGGCACCGTGCGGTCCTCGAAGACGCGCGAGCAGGTTCCACACCGCGCGCTCCTTCGTGTTCATCCAGTCCTCGTGCGGTGCCATCCGGTAGCACGTGAGCAGGTCGACCGCGTCACGAAGGACCTCCGACACGTTGCCGTGCAGATCCATCGAGGTCGACACGAGCGTGTCCGGCCCGAGCGCGGCCCGCACCGCCAGGGCGAGATCGCCCTCGGCATCGTCCATGCCGACCACGCTCATGGCGCCGTGGATGTCGAAGAAGAACCCGTCGAACGGCCCCTGCTCGCGGATGCCGGCCACGATCGCGTCCTTCATCCGGAGGTAGGTGTCCGTCGCCACTGCGCCGCCGGGGAGCGACCGACCGTGCGTGAGCGGCACCCATTCGGCCGCGGCGGCGAGCTCGCGCCCGTCGTCGAGGAACGGGTAGTACGCCCGCAGGGTCTCGCCGGTGCGCACCGTGAAGGCCTCGTCGCCGGAGATGTGCGGCGAGAACGTGCTCGACTCGATCGAGATCCCGGCGATGCCGATCCGCGGCCTCGGCAGGCCGCCGTCTGCGAGGGGCGGCAGCGGCCCCATCCAGATCTCGTGGGCGTCGGGACGTGTCACAGGGTTCTCCTTGTCGGTGGGAGGGTGTGTCTCAGTGTGCTGTTGCCGGCACGAGGGCGCGGCGGGCGGTCTCGATGACCCCGAGCGCGACGGCGTCGGACCCGAGAACGGCGGGGACGATGCGCAGCGGGATGCCCGAGACGGGCGAGTCCGTGACCAGTGTGCGGGTGATCGCGGGTTCGAGGAGATCCCACGCCGCCGTCACTCCGCCGCCGACGATCGCACAGGGAAGGTCGAGGATGGTCGCGGCACTCGCGCAGGCGAGGGCGAGGGCCCGGCCGGCGGCGTCGAACACCGCCACCGCATCCTCGTCGCCGGCACGCGCACGATCGGCGACGACCCTCGCGTCGGGCACGGCGTCACCTGTGCGCTCCGCGTAGCGCAGCGCGATCGAGGTGCCCGATGCCAGCGTCTCGAGGTGTCCGACTTGACCGCAGGTGCATACGAGGTCGCTGTAGCCGGGGGTGTGCCCGATCTCACCCGCAGCACCGTGGGGGCCGTGGTGAAGTTCACCGTCGATGAGGAGCGCCCCGCCGACGCCGGTGCCGAGCATCACGCCCAGCACGTCACGGTCACCCCGCCCGGCAGCGGCGGCCTCCCCGAGGAGGAACGCGTTCACGTCGTTCTCCACCCGCACGGGCACACCGAGTCGCGACTCCAGTTCCTCCGCGAGCGGGAACCCCGCCCAGCCGACGAAGGTCGCGGAGGCCGCCCGGATCGTCCCGGTCTCATGGTCGATGACTCCGGCCGCGCCGACACCGGCCGCGGCGAGCGAGACATTTGCCTCGGCAGCGAGAGCGGTGGCGAGACCGGCGGCCGCGTCAGCCATCGCCGCGCCCCCGAGCGCCGCCGGGGCGGCGACGCTCCCCCGCGCCAGCACCGCCCCGTCACCGCTCACCAGGAGGGCGGCGATCTTGGTGCCGCCGATGTCGATCCCCACGACTCCCGTGCCGTACGGCATCGGGGCGTCGATGGGCATGGTCGTCCCCTGTTCCTGACCGATCATGCTCAACGGCCGCCCAGTCCTGCCATCGCGATGCCCTTGACGAGGTGCTTCTGCAGCACGATCACCAGGATCGTCGTCGGCACCATCGAGATGATCGCCGCAGCCATCTGCAGGTCCCAGCGGGTGCCGGTGAGGCCGGCGAAGCTGGCGAGTCCGACCGGGAGCGTGCCGTGCGCGTTGTAGTCGACCGTGACGATGAGCGGCCACAGGTAGCTGTTCCAGAACGACAGGAACGTGAACACCGCGAGCACGGCGACCGCCGACTTCGACAGCGGCAGGATGATCTGCAGGAACGAGCGCACGGGACCTGCGCCGTCGACGCGGGCGGCCTCTTCCAGCTCGTACGGGATGCCGCGGAAGAACTGCCGCATCAGGAACGTACCGAACGCGCCGAACGCGAACGGGAGCACCAGCGCCTGGTACGTGTCGACCCAGTTGAACCACTGCATGACCTGGAACATCGGGATCACGAGCACCTCGGCGGGCACCATGAGCGTCGCGAGGAACAACACGAACACGGCGTCGCGTCCCTTCCAGCGCAGGCGCCCGAACGCGTAGCCTGCGGTGGTCGACACGATCAGCACGACGAGCGTGCCGAGGATCGCGACGATGAACGAGTTCATGATGTACGTCAGGAACGGCCCGTAGGCGAAGACGTCGACGAAGTTGCTCCACCGCACCTCCGAACCGACGAGGGTCGGCGGCATCGAGAACATCTCCGAGTTCGGCTTGAGTGCCGAGAAGAACGCGTAGACGAGGGGCGAGATGAAGATCAGCGCGGCGAGGTAGATCGCGACGTGTGCGAGGACCAGCCTGACGCGAGCGCCGGGGGTGGTGGCGGCGCCGCGTGCGCGCTCGCGCTCGGAGCGGGTGGTGCGGCCGGCGGGCCGGACGAGGGTCTCAGTGCTCATAGTGCACCCACTTCTTCTGCGCGGCGAACTGGAGCCCGGTGATCGCGATGATGATCGCGAACAGGATCCAGGCGGCTGCGGCGGCGAGGCCGAGGTCGCCGAAGGTGAATCCCTGCTCCCAGATGTACATGACGAGCGGCTTCGTGGCGTTGCCGGGGCCGCCGCCGGTGAGCATCTGCGGCTGCACGAACACCTGCAGCGAGGTGATCATCGTCATGATGGTGGCGAAGAAGATCGACGGCGAGATCATCGGGATGATGATGCTCCACACGCGTCGGAAGCCCCGTGCGCCGTCGATGCTCGCGGCTTCCAGCACGCTCTCCGGCAGCTGCTCGAGAGCGGCCGAGAAGATGAGCATGTTGTAGCCGAGGCCCTGCCAAACGCTCATCACGACGACCATGATCATGGCCCAGGACGGGTCGGCGAGGAAGTTCGGCAGCTCGATGCCGAACCAGCTCTGCGAGAGGCCGTTGAACAGCCCCTGCGGCTGCAGCATCATCTTCCACACCAGCACGTTCGCGACCATCGGGGTCACGACGGGGATGAAGAAGAGCACGCGCAGGGCGCCTCGTCCGCGGATGCGCGAGCCGAGGCCGAGAGCGAGCACGAGCGAGAGAGCGACACTCAACGGCACGTACAGCAGCGTGTACACCGCCGAGTTGCGCAGCGCGGGCCAGAAGTCCGGGCTGCTGGTGAACAGCTTGACGTAGTTGTCCACCCCGTTGAAGGTCCGCTCGCCGAAGGTCGGCCAGTCGAAGACGCTCATCACGATCGAAAGGCCCACGGGCACGATCGTGAACAGGGCGAGCCCGATCAGGGCGGGGCTTGCGAACCCCAGCGCCTGACCGGCCTCCACCTTGGCGAGCGATCGTCGACGTCTCGTCGTGATCGTCATCTCAGTTTTCTTTCTCTGTTACCGCTTGTGGCCGAAGCCGGATCACTCGCCGAACTGCGCCTGGGCGTTCGACAGCAGCTCTTCCATCGTCATCTGGCCGTTGTAGACGCTGACGAGGTTGGGCTGGATGTAGCTGTCGAGCTTCTGCCAGTTCTTGGTCATGTACAGCGGCACGGTGTCGCCGAAGGCGGCCTCGAACACGGACTGCACCTGGTCGCGGTACTGCTCGTCGATGGACTCGAAGTACAGCGGCTGCGACGAGGTGCGCGCCGGGTAGGAGCGGCCGGACGACGCGATGTAGTCCTGCGCGTCCTCGCCGAGCAGCGAGCCCATGACCTTGAGCGCGGCCTCGGGGTTCTTGCAGTTGGCCGAGATGCCGTAGCCGGAGCCGAGGATCGGGCCGGGGTTGCCGTCGACGCCTGCGGGCAGCGGGACCATGCCGGCCGCGAAGCCGGACTCGTTGTTCAGGTAGCTGACCGCGTTCCAGGTGCCGTCGACCGCCATGGCGGCGTTGGCGCCGGTGTACTGGTTCTCGCCCCAGCCGGTGTCGGACGCGGAGGCCACCGGAGCGGCGACCTTCTTCTCGGTCACGAGCCCTGCGTACCAGGAGGCAGCATCGACGAACGCCTTGTCGTCGATGTGCAGGGTGCCGTCTTCGGTGGCCGGCTGCGTCGCGGCGTACGCGATCGGCATCGACATCCACTGGTAGCCGCCCATGCCCATGCCGAAGCCGTACTTGCCGTCCTTCGTCGCGTCGGCGGCGATGGTGTCGAAGTCGTCGAACGTCCAGCCGATCTCCGGCGTGGCGGCGCCCGCCGCGGTGAGCATGTCCTGGTTGTAGTAGACGAGCATCGTGGCCACGTCGAACGGCACGCCGTAGACCTTGCCCTCGAAGCTGAGGATGCCGTCGGCGCTCGGGTTGAAGTCGGCCCAGTCGATGCCGGCCGTCTTGAGGTCGGCGTCGCTCAGCTCGCGGAAGCCGCCCGTGTACCCGCCCAGCTGCGCACCGCTCATGCCGGTGACGCAGGCCATGTTGCCGCTGGCCATGTTGGTGGTCAGCTTCGTGAAGAAGTCGCTCCACGGCGACGTCTGCAGCTTGATCTTGATGTCGGGGTTCTGCTCCTGAGCGAAGGCGACCTGCGCCTCGAGGGCGTCCACGTCGGACTCGCTGCCCGCCCACATGTCGACGACGATCGTGTCGCCATCGGCCGAACCACCGTTACCGCTGCTGCTGGCGCAGCCGGTCATCGCGACTGCGACGCCGGCGACGGCGACCACAGCCCCTACACGCAACTTCTTCATTGAATGCCTCCTGGGAAGGGAACAGGTTACTTCGCGGGTCGAAACAACCTAGTAGGATTTCGTATGAAGTTACCGTTTCATACTTCGCAAGTGGCCGCAAGCTGAACATCCGATGTTTATCGGAGCTTGATAATTCGTAACTCCCGGGAAACATGCCCATCCCCCGCTACGCTGACGACAGCTCCGACCAGGAAAGTGCTCTCCCATGACGAACACCGCTGACACCACCGTCGACGACCCGCACACCCGGCGGATCCTCGACCTCGTCGCCCGCGGCGAAGCGCGTTCCCGCTCCGAACTCGCCGCGTCGCTCGGTGTCGCCGCGTCCACGGTCGGCCTCCGCGTGCAGTCGCTCCTCGACGCCGGGGTGCTCCGCGAGGCCGGCGACGGCACATCCCGCGGCGGACGTCGTCCCCGGGTGCTCCAGATCGCGGCCGACGGCATCGTGCTCACCGCCGACCTCGGCGGCGGTCATGCCCGCATCGGCCGGCATTCCCTCAGTGGCGCGCTCCTGGACAGTCAGTCGATCACGGCCGACGTGACGGAAGGCCCGGAAGCCACTCTCGATCGCATCGGCGTGGTGTTCGACCGCTTCGCCGCCGATGCCCGCGTGCACGCGATCGGCATCAGCCTGCCCGGCCCCGTCGACATCGCCACCGGGTCGGTCGACCAGCCGTCGCGCATGCCCGGATGGCCGGGGTTCCGCGTGGGCGATCATCTCGCCGCGCGCTACGGCGTGCCGGTCGCGGTCGACAACGACGCCAATCTCGCCGCCCTCGGCGAGCATCGTGAGCGGTTCGGACACACCGGCCACAGCATCACGGTGAAGGCCGGCACCGCCATCGGCAGCGGGATCATCGTCGACGGACACGTGCACCGCGGTGCGACGGCCGCCGCCGGCGACATCACCCATACCCGCATCGACGGCAGCGGCGACATCCCCTGCTCGTGCGGCAACACCGGCTGCCTCGAGACCGTGGCCAGCGGCGCCAGTCTCGTGCGGCAGATGCGCGAGCGCGGCAACGAGACGGTGCGCACCACGACCGATGTGCTCAGCCTGGCGCGTGACGCCGACCCGCTCGCGACCACCCTGGTGCGCACCGCAGGAACCCACCTCGGCCAGGCACTGTCCGGCGTGGTGAACTTCTTCAATCCGCACGCCGTGTTCCTGACCGGCAGCATGAGCGCATCGGAGCCGTTCATCGCCGCCGTCCGCAGCCGCGTCTACGAGGCGTGCCACCCCCTCGCGACGCAGCGCCTGCGCATCGAGGCCGCGACGACCGGTGCGGACGCGATCCTCCACGGCGCGGCGCGCCTCGCCCTCGAGGGCATGGACATCCCCGTGGCGACGGCCTGAGCCGCCGCCACGGCCGGAATCAGTCCTCGATCAGGGTCAGTTCGACGACCGGGACCAGCACCTCGGGACGCCGCACCGGCAGATGGACGGTGAGGGTTCCCTCGGCCTCGCCCGCGGGCGTCATCAGGTCCGCCTGACGCTCGGGATCCGACACGCTCGTCTGCAGCCACGAGCCGTCGTTCAGCAGACGGGCGTAGGAGACCTTGCCGGCGAGCTCCGGGAGGTGCACGAAGCCCATCGGCCAACTGAACAGGCTCAGGTACAGCTTGTTCCCGCGCCGCGTGTACACGCCCTCCCGCGGCGGCGTGAACGCCGTGTGCCCTGCGCCGATGACGGCACCGCGGTGCAGCCGCATCCACTCGCCGATCTCCGCCAGCGTGCGCGCATCGCGCGGGGCGATCGCTCCTCGTCCGTCCGGGCCGATGTTGAGCAGCATGTTGCCGCCCATCGACACCGAGTCGACGAGCATCTGCACGAGGAGAGTGGCCGACTTCTGGTCGGTGTTGTCGCGGTGATAGCCCCACGAGCCGTTCAACGTCTGGCAGGCCTCCCACGTCAGCGGCACGCCGTCACGCATGATCGGCGCGGTGGGCTGATACTGCTCCGGGGTCACGAAGTCCGCCGGGATCCCGAGGCGGTCGTTCACCAGCATGTTCGGCTGCAGCTCGCGGCACAGCGCCAGGAGCGCTTCCGCATCCCAGTCGTCCGGTCCCTTGCCTGCCCACCCCTCCTTCTCCTCGGGATACGTGAAGTCGAAGAAGAGGTAGTCGATCTCGCCGTACTCGGTGAGCAGCTCGCGCACCTGCCCGTGGAGGTACTCGCGATACACGGCCATGTCACGGCCGACGTTGAGCGCGTGGGCGTTCTCGTCGTCACGACGCGGGTGATTCCAGTCGACCGTGAAGTCGGGGTGATGCCAGTCGATCACCGAGTGGTAGAGGCCGACCTTGATCCCCTCGGCCCGCAGCGCCTCGACGTACTCGCGCACGAGGTCGCGCCCGACGTTCGCCACCGAGGTGAAGTCGGTGAGCTTGGAGTCCCACAGGCAGAAGCCGTCGTGGTGCTTCGTCGTGAGCACCACGTAGCCCATACCGGTCTCCTTCGCGGTGCGCGCGAGGGCGGTGGCGTCGAAGAGGTCGGGGTCGAAGTGCTCGAAGTACTGCCGGTAGTCCTCGTCGGTGAGGCGCTCGTAGTTCTGCACCCACTCGTGTCGTGCGGCCCCGCTGTAGAGGCCGAAGTGGACGAACATGCCGAAGCGGGCGTGATCAAACCATTCCTGTCGCATGCGTCCCATCCTGGCATAGACATCGGATGTCTGTTGCGGATTTTGGAGACGGATACGAAGAACGGGCGCCCCCAAGGGGACGCCCGTTCTTTCGACAGTCGAATCAGCGCGCGGCGCTGCCGTCGATGTAGTCCTCGTCCTGCTGCTTCCAGGCGAAGAGCGAACGCAGCTCCTTGCCGGTCACCTCGATCGGGTGCTGCTCTTCCTTGGCGCGCAGCGCGAGGAATTCCTCCGCACCGTTGTCCTGGTCGTCGATGAAGCGCTTGGCGAATGCACCCGACTGGATGTCTGCGAGCACGCCCTTCATGCTCTCCTTGACGCGCTCGTCGATGACGCGCGGGCCCGAGACGTAGTCACCGAACTCCGCGGTGTCGGAGATCGACCAGCGCTGCTTGGCGATGCCGCCCTCCCACATCAGGTCGACGATGAGCTTGAGCTCGTGCAGCACCTCGAAGTACGCGATCTGCGGCTGGTAGCCCGCCTCGGTGAGCGTCTCGAAGCCGGCCTGCACGAGGTGGCTCACGCCACCGCAGAGGACAGCCTGCTCGCCGAACAGGTCGGTCTCGGTCTCTTCTGTGAAGGTCGTCTTGATGACGCCGGCGCGCGTGCCGCCGATGGCCTTCGCGTACGAGAGGGCGAGATCCCAGGCGTGTCCCGAGGCGTCGCGCTCGACGGCGATGATGTCCGGGATACCACGGCCGGCGACGAACTCGCGACGGACCGTGTGGCCCGGAGCCTTCGGAGCGACGAGGATGACGTCGACGCCCTCGGGGGCGTCGATGTAGCCGAAGCGGATGTTGAAGCCGTGCGCGAAGGCGAGGGTCTTGCCCGCCGTCAGGTTCGGCGCGATGGACTCGCTGTAGATGATGCGCTGGTGCTGGTCCGGCGCGAGGATCATGATGACGTCGGCCCACTCGGTGGCCTCGGCGACGGTCTTGACCGGGAAGCCGGCCTCCTCGGCCTTGGCGGCCGACTTGGAGCCCTCCTTGAGGGCGATCGCGACCTCGACGCCCGAATCGCGCAGGTTCTGCGCGTGGGCGTGACCCTGCGAGCCGTAGCCGACGATCGCGACCTTCTTGCCCTGGATCAGGGACAGGTCTGCGTCGGCGTCGTAGAAGATCTCGGTGCTCACGGTGTGTTTCTCCTTGTTCTTTGCGTTTCGTCTGGTTTCGCGCGCTCGGCGAGCGGCGAGAAGTGGTCAGTTGCTGGTCAGCCGCGCAGGACGCGCTCGGTGATGCTCTTGCCGCCGCGCCCGATGGCGAGGAGACCCGACTGCGCGATCTCCTTGATGCCGAACGGTTCGAGCGCACGCAGCATCGCGTCGACCTTGCCCTTGTCGCCGGTGACCTCGATCACGAGCGCATCGGAGGCGTAGTCGACCACGGAGGCGCGGAAGAGGTTCACCACCTCGATCACGTTCGAGCGCGTGGCATTGTCGGTGCGCACCTTCACGAGCATGTGCTCGCGCTGCACCGACGTGGCGAAGTCGAGCTCGACGATCTTGATCACGTTGATCAGCTTGTTGAGCTGCTTCGTGACCTGCTCGAGCGGGAGCTCGTCGACATCGACGACGACGGTGATGCGGGAGATCCCCGGCACCTCCGTCACGCCGACGGCGAGGGAGTCGATGTTGAAGCCGCGACGGGCGAACAGGCCCGCGACACGGGTGAGGAGGCCGGGGGTGTTCTCCACCAGGAGGCTCAGCACGTGGGTCGACATGGATCAGTCCTCCTCGTCGAACGCGGGCGCGTGATCGCGCGCGTACTGGACATAGCTGTTGCTGACTCCCTGCGGGACCATCGGCCACACCATGGAGTCGGCGCTCACGACGAAGTCGATGACCACCGGGCGGTCGTTGGTCTCGAGCGCGAGCTGGATGGCGGCATCCACCTCGTCCTCCTTCTCCACGCGGATCGCGAGGCAGCCGTAGGCCTCGGCGAGCTTCACGAAGTCGGGGATGCGGATCGTGCCATGCCCGGTGTTGAGGTCGGTGTTCGAGTGGCGTCCGTCGTAGAACAGCGTCTGCCACTGGCGGACCATGCCCAACGAGGAGTTGTTGATGATCGCGACCTTGATCGGGATGTTGTTGATGGTGCAGGTAGCGAGCTCCTGATTGGTCATCTGGAAGCAGCCGTCGCCGTCGATCGCCCACACGGGACGCTCGGGCTCGGCGACCTTCGCGCCCATCGCCGCGGGCACGGAATAGCCCATCGTTCCCGCGCCGCCCGAGTTCAGCCAGGCGTTGGGGCGCTCGTACTTGATGAACTGCGCGGCCCACATCTGGTGCTGGCCGACGCCGGAGGCGAAGATGCCCTCGGGGCCGGTGAGCTCACCGATGCGCTGGATCACGTACTGGGGGGCGAGAAGACCATCGGTCGTCGGTGCGTAGCCGAGCGGGAACTCGGTGCGCAGCCCGTCGAGGTACGACCACCACTCCTCGATGTCCGGCTTGCTCTCGGCCGTCGCACCGCGGAAGGCGGCGTCGAGGTCGGTGAGCACGTCGCGCACATCGCCGACGATCGGCACGTCCGCCGTGCGGATCTTCGAGATCTCGGCCGGGTCGATGTCGACGTGCACGACCTTCGCGTTCGGGGCGAACAGCGCCGCCTTGCCGGTCACCCGGTCGTCGAACCGCGCGCCCAGCGACACCAGGAGGTCGGCCTCCTGCAGCGCCAGTACAGCAGGAACCGTGCCGTGCATGCCGGGCATACCCAGGTGCTGCGGGTGCGAGTCGGGGAACGCGCCCCGCGCCATCAGCGTGGTGACGACCGGCGCACCGGTCGACTCCGCGAGCTCCAGGAGCTCGGCCGACGCCTTGCCGCGGATCACTCCGCCGCCCACGTACAGCACGGGCTTCTTGGCCTCCGCCAGCAGCGTCGCCGCAGCCTGGATCTGCTTGCCGTGCGCCTTGGTCACCGGACGGTATCCGGGCAGATCGATCTTGGGCGGCCACACGAAGGGTGCCGTCGCCTGCTGCGCGTCCTTCGTGATGTCCACCAGCACGGGTCCGGGGCGGCCGGTCCCCGCGATCTCGTAGGCGGCGGCGATCGCGCCCGGGATGTCGGCGGCATCCTTCACGAGGAACGAGTGCTTGGTGATCGGCATCGTGATGCCCACGATGTCCGCCTCCTGGAACGCATCCGTTCCCATCAGCGTCGAGAACACCTGACCGGTGATCGCCAGCAGCGGGACGGAGTCCATGTAGGCGTCGGCAATCGCTGTGACGAGGTTGGTCGCACCGGGACCGGAGGTCGCGATGCACACGCCCACCTTTCCGGACGCCGACGCGTACCCCTCGGCCGCGTGTCCTGCCCCCTGCTCGTGACGCACGAGGATGTGGCGCAGCTCGGACGCGTCCATCAGCGGGTCGTAGACCGGGAGGATGGCACCGCCGGGGAGACCGAACACGTCGGTCACGCCGAGCAGCTCGAGCGAGCGGACGACGGCCTCGGCGCCGGTGATCTCCGGTGCACTGGTTTGACGGGCGGGCGGCCTCGGCACGGCCGGGGCGGTGTCAGCAGTCATGACACTCCTTCTGATGATCTCTGGAGGACGCCGGATGCCTGTGCATCCGGATCAGCCGGTGGTCGCTCCCTCGGCGGCGGACCGCACGAGGCGCGAGTACTTGGCAAGAACGCCTCGGGTATAGCGCGGGGGAAGCGGCTCCCAGCCAGAGCGGCGGGAGGCGAGCTCTGCCTCATCGACGAGTAGATCGAGAGAGCGAGCTGCGATATCGACCCGTATCAGATCACCATCGCGCACGAAGGCGATGGGACCTGCGTCCACCGCTTCGGGTGCTATGTGGCCGATGCACAGGCCGGTTGTGCCGCCTGAGAATCGTCCGTCAGTCAAGAGTAGTACATCTTTTCCGAGCCCCGCGCCCTTGATGGCCGCGGTGATCGCGAGCATCTCGCGCATACCCGGTCCGCCCTTGGGCCCTTCGTAGCGGATCACGATGACCGTGCCCGGCTCGATGGTGCCCTCGGCGACGGCATCCATGGCGGCGCGCTCACGCTCGAACACGCGGGCAGGACCCTCGAAGACGGCGGCGTCGAAGCCGGCGGTCTTGACGACGGCACCCTCGGGAGCAAGCGAGCCGTGCAGGATCGTCAGGCCGCCGGTCGCGTGGATCGGGTTGTCGAAGGTGTGGATGACCTCGCCGTCGATCGGCTGCGGGTCGAGGTCGGCGAGGTTCTCGGCGAGCGTCTTGCCCGTGACGGTGAGCGCGTCGCCGTGCAGCAGTCCCTCGTCGAGCATCGCCTTCATGATCACGGGGATGCCGCCGTGACGGTCGACGTCGTTCATGACGTACTTTCCGAACGGCTTCATGTCGGCCACGTGGGGCACTTTGTCGCCGATGCGGTTGAAGTCGTGCAGGTTCAGCTCGACCTCGGCCTCGCGCGCGATCGCCAGCAGGTGCAGCACGACGTTGGTCGAGCCGCCGAGAGCCATGGCCAGCGCGATCGCGTTCTCGAACGCCTCCGGGGTGAGGATGTCGCGGGTCGTGATGCCCTGACGGAGCAGGTTCACGACGGCCTCGCCTGAGCGGTGGGCGAAGTAGTCGCGGCGGCGGTCGGCCGCGGGCGGAGCGGCCGAACCGGGCAGGCTGAGTCCGAGCGCCTCGGCGACCGACGCCATGGTGTTGGCGGTGTACATGCCGCCGCAGGCGCCCTCACCGGGAGCGATCGCGCACTCGATGCGCTTGAGGTCCTCTTCGCTCATGAGGCCTGCTCGGCACGCGCCGACGGCCTCGAACGAGTCGATGATCGTGACGTCCTTCTCGGTGCCGTCCGACAGCTTCACCCAGCCGGGAGCGATCGAGCCCGCGTACAGGAACACGCTCGACAGATCGAGGCGGGCGCTGGCCATCAGCATGCCGGGGATCGACTTGTCGCAGCCGGCGAGCAGCACGGAGCCGTCGAGGCGCTCGGCCATCATCACCGTCTCGACGGAGTCGGCGATGACCTCGCGCGACACGAGCGAGAAGTGCATGCCCTCGTGGCCCATCGAGATGCCGTCCGACACCGAGATCGTGCCGAACTGGAGCGGGTATCCACCCCCGGAGTGCACGCCCTCCTTCGCGCCCTGGGCGAGCCGGTCGAGGCTCAGGTTGCAGGGCGTGATCTCGTTCCAGCTGGAGGCGATGCCGATCTGCGGCTTGTCCCAGTCCGCATCACCCATGCCGACCGCGCGGAGCATGCCGCGGGAGGTCGTGGCCTCGATGCCGTCGGTGACGACGCGGCTGCGGGGCTTGATGTCGATGGGCGCGCTGGAGGAGGGAGCATCATGCGAGGACATGACGAGAGTCTATTCCTGCGCGGAGGCCCGTTCGTCCGCGAGCGCCTCCAGAAGCGCGGCGATCTGTTGTGGAGAGTCCACACGCAGGGTCGCGGCGCTCTCCCCCGGGCCGACGCGCACACCGAGGTCGCCCGGCTGCAGCACGCGCATCGCGTCCTCGTCGGTGACGTCGTCGCCCGCGAACAGGATGCCGGTCGCATCGAAGCGCTCCCGCAGCGCCGCCATCGCCGCATCCTTGCCCTCCGTGCGCGAGGAGAACTCGAGCACGCGATGCCCGGAGCGTCGCCGCCAGTGCGGGAAGCGCTCGGCGACGAGCGCATCGATCTCGGCGAACACGCGCTCCTCGGTCTCGCGGTCGGCGCGCCGCGTGTGCACGCCCATCCCGAACGTCTTCGGCTCGAACTCGGCACCCTCGTAGCGCTCGATGATCGGCCGGGCGGCGGCCCAGAGCGCTTCCCGCGCCCCTTCCTCGGTAGCCTCGCCGGTCGCGTCGGCATCGCCCTCGCCGGGGAACCAGTACTGCGCGCCGTGAGAGCCGGCCAGCGCGATCGGGGACTCGTCGGTGTGCTCCGTGATCACCCGCAGGTCGTGCATGCTGCGCCCCGAGACGTACGCGACGACCGTGTCGGGCAGGCCGGCGAGCCGCTCCACCTGCACGGCGACCTCGGGCAGCGCCCGCGCGGCCATCGGATCGGCGACCAGCGGCGAAGCCGTCCCGTCGAAGTCGAGGGCCACCACGAGCCGCGGTGTGGCGGCGAGGGCGCTCAGGTCGGCGTCAGCGGTTCCGGGGGTCCAGGGGCGCGTCACAGGTACTCCAATCAGAGGGGGTCGCTCCCAGTATCGCGGCCGCGGCGGATGTCAGCGGCCACGCACCTCGGAGAGCGCGGCGAGGAACGACGACGACCAGGCGTTCACGTCGTTGTCCAGCACCCGGCGACGGAGCGACCTCATCCGGCGCCCCTGTTCGGCCGGCGGCATCTCGACCGCGGTCATGATCGCGTCCTTGAGCCCCTCGATGTCGTGCGGGTTCACGCGCACCGCCTGCCGGAGCTCATCCGCCGCGCCGGTGAACTCGCTCAGCACCAGCACGCCGCGATCGTCGACGCGGGTGGCGACATACTCCTTGGCGACCAGGTTCATCCCGTCGCGGAGCGCGGTCACGAGCATCACGTCGGCCGCGAGGTAGAGCGCGACCATCTCCTCGCGCGGGAATCCCTGATGCAGGTAGCGGATCGCGGAGTGGCCCATCGTGTCGGTGTCGCCGTTGATGCGGCTGACCGCGAGCTCGATCTCGTCGCGCAGGTGCACATACGCGTCGACGCGCTCCCGACTGGGGCTCGCCACCTGGACCAGGGTGACGTCCTCGACGTTGAGCCGCCCCTCGGCGAGCAGCTCGCCGTAGGCCTTGATCCGGTGGCGGATGCCCTTGGTGTAGTCGAGCCGGTCGACCCCGAGGAGGATCCGTTTCGGGTTTCCCAGGCTGGCGCGGATCTCGGCAGCGCGAGCGCGCACGTCCTCCCGAGCGGCGAGCTCCAGGTACGGCTCGGTGTCGATCGAGATCGGGAACGCGCGGGCCATCGCGGTGCGCACGCCGTCTCCTTCGGGCACCGCGACGTTCGGTCCCTTGACGTCGTAGCGCAGCCGACGACGCACAGCGGTGAGGAAGTAGGTGGCGTCCTGGGCGCGCTGGAAGCCGATCACGTCGGCACCCAGCAGCCCGCGCAGCACCTGGTCCCGCCAGGGCAGCTGTGCGTACAGGCCGTGCGCCGGGAAGGGGATGTGGTGGAAGTAGCCGATGGTGACGTCGGGGCGTAATTCGCGCACCATCTGCGGAACGAGCTGCAGCTGGTAGTCGTGCACCCACACGGTGCCGTCGGGAGCAGCCGCGGCAGCAGCGGCCTCTGCGAAGCGACGGTTCACGGTCACGTAGGCGTCCCACCACTCCCGGTGGTACTGGGGCGGGGCGATCACGTCGTGGTACAGCGGCCAGATCGTGTCGTTCGCGAAGCCCTCGTAGTACTCGGCGACCTCTTCGGCGCTGAGCGGAACCGGGATCAGGTGGATGCCGTCGGCGTCGAACGGCTCCAGCTCGACATCGGCCTGGCCGGGCCACCCCACCCAGGCGCCGTGCACGTTCCGCATCATCGGCTCGAGGGCGGCGACCAGCCCGCCGGGTGACGTGCGCCAGATCTCCTCGCCGTCGGGGCCTTCCACCCTGTCGACAGGCAGACGGTTGGCGACGACGACGAACTCTGCTGCGGCCACGAGGGCTCCTCCCGGGGGTTTTCTCCAGGCTATCGAGGAACCCGCGATCGCGTGGATCCGTCGTCAGGCCTTGACGGGAACCCCGCGGCGATGCTCGGCGCTCAGGAACCAGTTCGCGACACCGGCCGCGAAGGCGATGGCGGCGGCGATCATCGGCAGCAGGAGGGCGGCCGACGTGCCGACGCTCTCCGCGATCTCTCCGGTCACTGCTGCCCCGAGCGACTGCCCGACGATGACGCAGGAACCCAGCATCGTCATGACGGTCGCCGACCGTCCGCGCGGACTGCGCGCCGCACCGAAGCTGTACTGCGTGACCAGGGTCGGGCCGATCCCGATCCCCATGATCGCGAGCGCCACCATCATCGTGGCGGGCGTGTCGACGAAGCCCAGCAGCAGCGTTCCGGCGAGCAGGATCCCCGAGAACACGAGCCAGCGCGCACGCATCGAGAAAGCGGGCGGCAACCAGGCGACGCCCAGGGCGAGCACGGCCGAGCCGACGCCCATGACCCCGTACAGGAGTCCGGCCTGCTCGGGCGCACCGAGATCGGCCATGAACGACGTGAGCGAGGTGAGCATGGTGCCGAAGAAGATGCCGACGCCGAGGATGCCGAGCACCACGATGAGCAGCTGCGGACGGAACAGCTCGGAGACGGAGGAGGGCGCCTTGCCATCGGCTCCGCGGTCCTGCGACACGTGACGACCGCTCGGGTGCAGGGCGAACGCGCCGACGAACACGACGGTCAGCGCGGCGGCCCCCACGAGCGGCGCCCAGGGGGCGATCGCGGAGGCGAGGATGCCGACGATGAACGGCCCGAAGACGAACACCGTCTCATCCGCGGCCGATTCGTACGCCATGGTGCCGGACACGGTCTTGGTGCGTCGCTCCACCGGCATCCGGTCGGTGATGATCGTGACGAGCCGGGAGCGCGACAGCGGGGCGACCTGCGGGGCGGTCGCACCGATCCCGACAGCTGCGAGCAGGACGAACCCGTCGGCGGCCGTGCCGTACACGACGACAGTGAACAGCAGCAGCATCGCGCCGTTCGCGAGAGCGAGCACGAGGAGGACGACGCGCTGACCGAAGCGGTCGGCGGCGGCGCCCAGCAGCGGGCCGAAGCAGGCCGTGCCGAGCCCGACGGCAGCGGAGGTCAGGCCTCCGAGCGACAGCGACCCCCGGGCCGAGACCACCACGGTCAGGACGCCGACGACCATCATGGCGAACGGCAGCCGCGCGATGAAGGCGATGAGGAAGTACGGGAATCCGGCGATGCGGAAGAGGCTGGAATCGCGGAGTGCAGTCTCCGCCGGGTGTGATGGTGCGTGTGTCATGGCTCTCGCGCGTCGATGACGCGATGTCGGGTGCCGCCGCTGTCCATCGGGGAGCCGATGGCCGGTAGATACACGGTGTGCGGCCGCGGACGAACCGCGACGCCCCCATGATAGCGGCCCGAACGGTGCGATGGCAGGGAGAATGCGTCTCCCTGCGCGGCACTAGTCTGGCGGCACCCGTCTCGCTGCCCGTCTTCAAGGAGAGAACCGTTGTCGACCGCCCCGCAGACCTCCGCACCGCTCGCCGCTCTTCCCGACCGCTCCCGTCGCGTCGGAAGCGCCAGGACGTCGCCGGTGCGCGACCTGCTCGCCCTCACCGCGCGCCCCGAGGTGATCTCCTTCGCCGGCGGCCTGCCTGCACCAGAGCTCTTCGACGTGGCGGGCATCCGCGCCGCGTTCGATGCCGCGCTCGACTCCGCCGCCGCGCTGCAGTACTCGATGTCCGAGGGCGACCGTGCTCTCCGCGACGAGGTCGCCCGACGCTACACCGCCGACGGACTGCCGACCACGGCATCCGAGGTCATCATCACCACGGGTTCGCAGCAGGGGCTCGGACTCCTCGCGACCGCGCTGATCGATCCCGGGGACACGGTCCTCGTCGAGGAGCCCTGCTACCTCGCGGCGCTGCAGACGTTCGCCCTGGCCGGAGCGCGCGTCATCGGCGTCCCGTATGCCGGTGACGTTCTCGACCTCGAGGCCCTGGAGCAGCTCGCCGCCGAGCACTCCCCCCGCTTCTTCTACACCGTGCCGACGTTCCAGAACCCGACCGGGCGCACTCACGGACTCGACGCGCGCCGCGACATCGCCGCGATCGCCCAACGTCGAGGATTCCGCATCATCGAGGACGAGCCCTATCGACAGCTCCGCTATTCCGGCGAGGCCCTGCCGTCGCTGGCCGCGTTCGCTCCCGGACACGTCCTCAGCCTCGGCAGCTTCTCGAAGGTGATCGCCCCGGGACTCCGGATCGGCTGGATCCGCACGACCGCCGACATCCGCCCCTCCGTGACGATCGCGAAGCAGGCCGCCGACCTGCACACCTCGACGATCGATCAGGCCGCCGCCGCGCACTACCTCGTCTCGGGTCGAAGCGAGCCGGCCCTCGACCGCATCCGCGCCGCCTATGCCGCCCGCCGGGATGCGATGCTCGAGGCGCTCCCCTCCGCACTTCCTGCCGGGAGCACCTGGAACCGACCGGACGGCGGCATGTTCGTGTGGGCGCGGCTCCCCGAGGGGATGGATGCCACGGGGATGCTCACACGTGCGCTCGAGCTCGACGTCGCGTACGTGCCCGGGGTGTCGTTCTTCTCCGGCGTGCCCGACGACCGCACCCTCCGCCTGTCCTTCACGACGTACTCCCCTGCCCTGATCGCGGAGGGCTTGTCAAGGCTCGGTGCCGCATGGGGCACGGGGCGGTAGCGTAAGGGAATGCGCTACCTCTTCAGCACCGGACTTGTCGCAGCGATCTCCGCAGGTGTCTCCCTGCTGCGTGGCACCCGTGAGCAGCCGATCACCTGGCGCGCCGTGCTGTCCTGGGTGAGCTGGGGCATCACGATGGCTCTCGCCGTGGGCGCCGTGATCGACATGAACCGCGAACGCCGCGGGGTGCTCGTCGATGCCGACTCGCCGCAGTCCGTCAAGAAGGCCAAGAAGGCGCAGCGACTGCAGTTCCGCTCGCAGAAGGCCCTCGCCGACACGCAGGTCAACGCCAAGGACAAGCGCTCCTGACAGCCGCGGCTCCCGTCCGCAGGGTCATCGAGTGAGGATGAGCGCCTCGCCCTGACCACCGCCTCCGCACAGGCCGACTGCTGCCGTGCCGCCTCCGCGGCGGACGAGCTCGTGCGCCACGTGCACGACGAGCCGGTTCCCCGATGCCCCGATCGGGTGACCGATCGCGATGCCGCCGCCGTGGATGTTCACGATGCCGTCCTCCAGTCCGAGTTCGACCTGCGAGCGGGCCACGACCGCCCCGAAGGCCTCGTTGATCTCCACGAGGTCGAGGTCGCCCGGGGTGATGCCCTGCTTCTCGCACGCCCGCTCGATCGCCCGCGCCGGCTGCGCCTGCAGCGAGTTGTCGGGTCCCGCGGTCTGACCGCTCGCACCGACCGTGACGAGCACGGGCCAGCCCTTGGCTTCCGCCGTGCGCCGCGCGGTCACGACCACGGCCGACGCGCCATCCGAGATCTGCGACGAGTTCCCCGCCGTGATGGAGCCGCCCTCGGCGAAGGCGGCGCGAAGTCCGGCCAGGGTCTCGACCGTCGTCTCCGGCCGTACGCCCTCGTCCTTCGTCACCCGCAGCGGCTCGCCCCGGCGCTGCGGCACCTCGACGGTGACGATCTCGGCATCGAACACGCCGGCCTCCTGCGCGGCTGCGGCGCGCCGGTGCGACAGTGCGGCGACCCGATCCTGAGCCTCCCTGGTGAGTTCGTACCGCGCGTTGTGCCGCTCGGTCGAGGCGCCCATGCTCTCCCGGTCGTATGCGTCAGTGAGCCCGTCGTACGCCATGTGATCGAGCACCTCGACGCTCCCGTACGTCCAGCCGTCGCGCGAGCCCATCAGCATGTGCGGAGCTCGGGTCATGGACTCCATCCCCGCGGCGACGACGACCTCGGCGTCGCCGGTGCGGATCATGCGCGCGGCGTCGATGATCGCGGTCAGCCCCGAGAGGCACACCTTGTTGACCGAGTGGGCGGGCACGTCCCAGCCGATGCCGGCCCCGATGGCTGCCTGGCGTGCAGCGTTCTGCCCCGATCCGGCGGCGAGCACCTGACCGACGATGACGGCGTCGACATCCGTCGGATCGATGGATGCCTGTTCCAGCGCACCGCGGATCGCGAACGAGCCGAGCTGGGGTGCTGTGAAGGCGGCGAGCTGTCCCTTCAACCGTCCCTGCGGGGTGCGGGCTGCGGCGACGATGACGATGTCGTTCTCAGTCATGGGCCTGGTTCCTTTCGGCGAGGAGAGCGGTGGAGATGGTGAGGGGTGGTTCAGTCGATGCGATGACCTCGTCGACGGTGACCCCCGGCGCGGTCTCGACGAGGACGAGCCCGTCCGCCGTGACGTCGATCACGGCGAGGTCGGTGATGATCCGGTCGACCACTCCGCGACCGGTCAGCGGGAGCGAGCAGGTATCGACGATCTTCGCCGATCCGTCCTTCGCCACATGCTCCATGAGCACGATGACCCGTGCGGCGCCGTGGACGAGATCCATGGCCCCGCCCGGCCCCTTGACCATCTTGCCCGGGATCATCCAGTTCGCCAGGTCGCCCGTCGCCGAGACCTGCATCGCGCCGAGGATCGCCGCGTCGATCTTGCCACCGCGGATCATCCCGAAGCTCGTCGCGGAGTCGAAGAACGACGCTCCGGGCAGCGTCGTGACGGTCTCCTTGCCCGCATTGATCAGGTCGGGATCGACCGCGGCCTCGGTCGGATAGGGCCCCACGCCCAGGATGCCGTTCTCGGACTGCAGCACGACGGTGACGTCGCGCGACACGTGGTTGGGCACGAGTGTGGGCAGACCGATGCCCAGGTTCACGTAGGCGCCATCCTGCAGCTCGGCGGCGGCTCGCGCGGCCATCTGCTCACGGGTGAGTGCCATCTCAGGCTCCTTCCGCGGCGACCGTGCGCCGCTCGATGCGCTTCGGGATGTCGGTGCCGACCTCGACGATCCGGTGCACGAAGACACCGGGGAGGTGGATGCTGTCGGGGTCGAGCTCACCCGGTTCCACGAGCTGCTCGACCTGGGCGATGCAGATGCGTCCCGCCATGGCCGCGAGCGGGTTGAAGTTGCGCGCGGCCTTGTTGAACACGAGGTTGCCGTGACGGTCTCCCCGTGCCGCGTGCACGAGCGCGAAGTCGGTGGTGATGGCCTCTTCGAGCACGAACTCCCTCGGCTCTCCACGCACGTCGAAGGTGCGCACGTCCTTCGCAGGAGACGCGACAGCGATCGATCCGTCCGGCCGGTAGCGGCGCGGCAGCCCGCCCTCGGCGACCTGTGTGCCGACGCCCGTCTGCGTGAAGAAGGCGGCGATGCCGGAGCCGCCGGCACGGAGCTTCTCGGCGAGGGTTCCCTGCGGGGTCAGTTCGAGCTCGAGCTCTCCGCTCAGGAACTGACGCTCGAACTCCTTGTTCTCCCCCACGTACGACGAGGTCATCTTGCGGATGCGCTGCGCGGCGAGCAGGATGCCGAGTCCCCAGTCGTCCACTCCGCAGTTGTTGCTGACGACGCTGAGGTCTTTCGTGCCCTGCGCCAGCAGCGCTTCGATCAAGGCGATCGGGTTGCCGGACAATCCGAAGCCGCCGACGGCGAGGGAGGCTCCGTCCTCGATGTCGGAGATCGCCGCTTCCGGCGACTCCCACTGCTTGTCGATCACATCGGCTCCTTCGGTTCTGTGCTCTTCCCAGCATCCGCCTGCGGGGGCCGCAGGCGGAACCCGGATCTTGCGATGTGGTCGAAAGCGCGACTAGCGTCCATCATATGGAATCGTCATCCCAGGTGCCCGGCGCACAGGCGATCGCCCGCGCGGCCCGCCTGCTGCGGTTGGTGACAGCCTCGGGGGCAGAGGGCGCGACACTTCAGGACCTCGCCCGCGCGGCGGATCTCTCGCGGTCGACGGCGCACCGGCTCCTCAGCGCCCTCAAGGTCGAGGGGCTCGTCGATCGCGAGGGCGAGAGCACGCGATGGCTGCCCGGCCCTGAGCTGTTCCTCATGGGATCCGTGGCTGCGGCGCGCTACGACGTGACCGCTCTGGCCCGCGACATCGTGCGCTCACTGGCCGTGAAGACCGAGGAGAGCGCGTTCTTCTCGGTGCGCCGCGCGGACGAGACGGTCTGCCTGCTCCGCGAGGAGGGGTCGTTCCCGATCCGATCCTTCGTGCTGAGCGAGGGCGTGCGCTTTCCGCTGGGCGTCGCCAGCGCGGGTCTCGCCATCCTCGCCTTCCTTCCTGACCACGATGTGGATGCGTATCTGGAGCGCCATCCGGAGCTGGAGAACTCCTGGGGACGGGTGCACGGCGAGCGTCTCCTCCGCACCCGCCTCGCGGAGACGAAGGAGCGCGGGTATGCGGTCAACCCCGGGCTGATCGTCGAGGGCAGCTGGGGGCTCGGCGCGGCGGTCTTCGACCGATCGGGGCGTCCGGAGTGGGCGCTGAGCCTCACCGGGGTGGAGTTCCGCTTCGGCCCGGATCGTCGTGCCGAACTCGGCCGCATCCTCCTCGCGCACGCCCATCAGCTGTCCGCCCGGATCGCGAGCGCACGCCGGTAGACACCCACGCCGCAGCACAATGCATACCAACTGATATATACTCAGTGGTATGAATCGTTCGGACGTCATCCCGTCACTCGTGCTGTCGGGCTATGCGCTCGGGCGGATCGCCGCCCAGGATGCCGGAAACGACGCGCCCGCCGCACAGTGGCGCGTTCTGAGTCTCCTCGACCAGGCGGGCCCGCAGCGCGTGGGCGAGCTCGCATCGTCGGCACGCACGACGCAGCCCGGGATGACGCGTCTGATCGGAGGGCTCGAACGCGAGAAGCTCGTGCTCCGCTCCCCCGATCCGGACGACTCCCGCGCGATCGTCGTCGGCATCACGCCGGAGGGATCAGCCGCGCTCGCTGCGTGGCGAGCCGAGTTCCGCGACACCATCGCGCCACGATTCACCGATCTGAACGCCGACGACTGGTCCGCGCTCACCCGCGCGGCGGAGATCCTCGCCGCGCGCACCGCCGCCGAACGAACAGGAGAATCTCGGTGAACACCCCCGCCCCCACCCCCTCGGTGTGGAAGCAGCCCGCTCAGGTCTGGGCCGTCGCCTTCGCCTGCGTCGTCGCCTTCATGGGCATCGGTCTCGTCGACCCGATCCTCCCCGCGATCGCGGAGTCGCTGCAGGCATCGCCGGTCGAGACCGAACTTCTGTTCACCAGCTATCTCCTCGTCACCGGTCTCGCGATGCTCGTGACCAGCTGGATCTCCAGCCGCATCGGCGCAAAGGCCACGCTTCTCATCGGGCTCGCGCTGATCGTCGTCTTCGCCCTCCTGTGCGCGGTCAGCGGCAGTGTCGACGCGGTCATCGGCTTCCGCGCCGGATGGGGACTCGGCAACGCGCTCTTCATCTCGACCGCGCTCGCCACGATCGTCGGTGCGGCGTCCGGCGGCAGCAGCGCCGCGATCGTGCTCTATGAGGCCGCACTCGGACTCGGCATCGCCGTCGGACCGCTGCTCGGCGGGATCCTTGGCGAACAGAGCTGGCGCGGACCGTTCTTCGGCGTGGTCGTGCTGATGGCCATCGCGTTCCTCGCCGTGCTCGTGCTCCTGCGCGGCCCGGGCGAGAAGCGCACTCCGGTCCGTTTCTCCGCACCGTTCACGGCGCTGCGACGCCCCGCCCTGGCGATCCTCGCGATCGCGGCACTGTTCTACAACATCGGCTTCTTCGTGCTCTTGGCTTTCTCGCCGTTCCCGCTCGGCTTCGGGGCGATGGGCATCGGCTTCACGTTCTTCGGCTGGGGTGTGGCCCTCGCCGTCACCAGCGTCTGGGTCGCGCCCGTCCTGATGCGCCGCATGCCGCGCACGCGCATCATCCTCATCGTGCTTCCGCTGCTGGCGCTCGACCTCATCGCCGCGGGGCTGCTCGTCGGCAGTGCGACGGCCCTGGTCGTCTGCATCGTGATCGGCGGCCTGCTGCTGGGCGTGATGAACACCGTGCTCACCGAAGCCGTGATGGAGGCGACGGATCTGCCGCGTTCGGTGGCTTCCTCGGCGTACTCCGCTGTGCGCTTCCTCGGCGGTGCGATGGCTCCCCCGATCGCCGCACTGCTGTGGCACGCGTTCAACGCCACCGTGCCGTACCTGTTCGCCGCCACCGCCGTGTTGATCGCCGCCCTGACCGTGTTCCTCGGCCGCCGTGTGCTCGCACACATCGACGACGAGCCGGCTGATGCTGCCGCAGAGGATGCGGCGGCGATCCTCGTGGGCGACGCGGCCTGACCCCCCAGACGCGGCGGTGGACCGGTCACCGACGACCGGCCTGCCGCCGCTTCCTCGACTGGATATCGTGGTGCGATGAGCGAAACCACCTCTCTCCCCGAGCGCAGCCGACTCGTGCAGGAGCACCTCGTCGAGGCCGGCGTCGACACCACGATCCGCGTTCTTCCCGACTCCGCGCGCACGGCAGCAGAAGCAGCCGCCGCGATCGGCTGCGATGTGGCTGCGATCGCGAACAGCCTGGTGTTCCTCGCTGACGAGGAGCCCGTCCTGGTGATGACCAGCGGTGGGCACCGGGTCGACCTGACCGTGCTGACCGCGAGCATCGGCGTTACCGAGGTCGTGATGGCCCCGGCAGCGGTCGTCCGCTCCGCCACGGGCCAGGCGATCGGCGGTGTTGCCCCGGTGGGTCACCCGTCGCGGCTGCGTACGTTCATCGATGGGGCGCTGCAGGACCACGATGAACTCTGGGCCGCGGCCGGCCATCCGCACACCGTCATGCCCCTGACCTTCGCGCAGTTACTTCAGATCACCGACGGCACGGTCGTCGCCGTAGCCTGACCGCAGCGGGCCGGCAGGGGCGAAGCGCCCCTGCCGGCCCCGCCACGTGGATCAGTCCTGCCTCAGGCGCGCGCGAGCACGCACCGCTCCCAGAACAGTGAGCGAGACGCCGAGCAAGATGGCGGCGCCGCCTGCCCAGAGCGCACCGATCGGCACATCTCCGCCCGTGATCGCCAGCGACGAATCGCCGGTCAGTGGCAGCTCCGTCGGGGGCACGGTCGGGTTCGATGGCGTCGCAGGCGTCGTCGGCGGCACCACCGGAGGCTTCGTCGTCGCGGTGTTGGTGAGCGTGACGGCGGCAGTCGCCCCTGCGCTGACCGTGAACCGCGCGCTACCGTCGTCGAGAGCCGCGATGCCGGCACCCGAGAAGACCGGGGCGCCCCATTCGATGCCGTCGATCGCGGGCGGCGTCACCTCCTCCAGCGTGACGACGGTTCCCACAGGCAGGGTGATGGCGGGCGTGGCGACGCCCGCAGCGACCTCGATCGTGCGCACGACCTCCGGGTCGCCGTAGCTGTAGTGAACCGTGTACGTCGCGTCGGTCGGCACGGTGGAAGCACCGGTGCCGGTGACGGCTTTGGTCACGGTGAAAGCGCCCGATGCCGTGCCGTCGCCGTCGCCTCCGCCAGTCACGTGCCACACCTCGCGGTCGTTGAGCGTGACGCCGTTGACGTCGGCGACGTTGGCGAAGGTCGCCCCTTCGGCCTGCGAGCTCGGAATCGTGAAGTACTTGACGAAGTACACACGATCGGCGTCGACCGGCCCGGGGATCTCGAGATGGAACGCCGTCCCGCCGGCATTCCAGGCTCCGATCGCGCCGGCGGCGGTCCGGTAGTCGTTTCCGTCCAGGTCCGTGCTCCACGCGACGAGCTGTCCGTCCGTGTTGTGGTGTTCGGCGAGCCCGGCACCCGGACCGGTCAGGGCGTCGTCGACCACGATTGACGTCGCCCCGGAGAACCGCGCGCCGGGAAGTGTGAGCTGCCAGGCGATCCGCCCGTCGTCCGTCTGCCAGGACCACTTCTGCGGCTCGGTCGGTAGCGGCGCGGCGGGTCCGATCCCACCGCCCGGAACCTCGACGCGCGTGATCTTCCCGTCGACGACGAACTCGACGGTGCTCACGGTGGTCTGCTCGTCTGCGCTGGCCATGAACCACAGCGATCCGGTCACGCCGGTGCGTCCGTTCACGTAGTCCGTGAGCGTACAGGTCACGACGGGTGCCGCGTCCGTGCTCACCGTGCATTCGGCGATCGTCTGGCTCGGGTCTTCTGCGGACGGCACCGAGAACGACATACCCGCACGGGCGAACTCCTGCGGGAGCGTGAACCCGAAGGTCTGTCCACCCACCGCACCGTCGGGTACCGACCACTGCGCGTCGACACGCACCTGGTCCCACTGCGATACCGCGCCGCTGCTGCCGGTCGCCGTGACGACGATCGACGACGGATCGACCGCTGCGGGATAGTCGTACTCCGCGGCACTCGCGGCTCCGGCTCCCGCCAGCGTCACGCCGGCGGTGAGCACCGCTACCGCCGCCGCCATGATCGTCGTGCTCTTCCGGCGCGCGAGCGCGCGCCCGTCTCTTCTGAACAAGGTGTTCCCCAGTCTCTTGTCGAAGCCTCACCCCGCGACTGCGCAGTCGAACAGCACAGCATCTGACGGAGGCGAGGCGATATGTCCCCACGTGAGAGACGACGATGAGACCTTCTGATTACGCGACGACCGATATACGGCGTTCCGGACGGCGGACTTCGGCGCACCCGATCTGCCGGTGCGCACTGTCGCACGACGGCGGAGCACTCGACGCACAATGAAAAAGCCCCGGAAACTGGCGAGAGTTTCCGAGGCTATTCCGTGCACCCCCAGGGACTTGAACCCTGAACCCACTGATTAAGAGTCAGTTGCTCTGCCGATTGAGCTAGAGGTGCGTGGCCCGGGATAACCCCGACCGAGGAATTACATTACCAGCCGACCGGCCCCATGCGAAATCGACGCCACCCCGGGCGTGGCCGGTCGACGGAGGGCGAGGAAACGTGGCCGTCCGTCCCTCTGGAGCCGCCGTCGCGCCGACTATCCTGAAGAGCGTGACCGCCTCCTCCCCCGCCGATGACCTGCGCGCCGACCTCGACCTCGCACTGCGCCTCGCCGACGCCGCCGACGCCCAGTCGCTGCCGCGCTTCGATGCGGCCGACCTCGAGATCTCGACCAAGGCCGACAACTCCCACGTGACCGACGCCGACCTCGCCACCGAACGTGCGATCCGGAGCGTCCTCGAGGCCGAGCGTCCCGACGACGGCATCTTCGGCGAGGAGTTCGGTGCCCAGGGCAGCAGCCACCGTCAGTGGATCATCGACCCGATCGACGGGACGGCGAACTTCCTCCGCGGAGTCCCGCTGTGGGGAACCATGATCGCGTTGGCGATCGAGGGCGTTCCCCAGATCGGCGTGGTCAGCATGCCGGCACTTGGACGGCGTTGGTGGGCCGCGACAGGTCTCGGCGCGTGGACCGCGACCGACGACGGCCCCCGTTCCCTCAAGGTCTCCTCCGTGTCGTCGTTGGACGACGCCAGCGTGAGCTTCCAGAGCATCGCCCAGTGGGCGGGTGCGGGCCGCATCGACGCGCTGCACAAGGTCGCCTCGCGGGTGTGGCGCGATCGCGCGTATGGGGACGTCTACGCGTACATGCTCCTCGCCGAGGGACGCATCGACATGGTCGCGGAGTTCGACGTCAAGGAGTACGACATCGCGGCGGCGGTGCCGATCGTGCGCGAGGCCGGCGGCAGGATGACCGCGATCGACGGGGCCGAGACGATCTCCGATCTCTCGACACTCGCAACCAACGGCGTCCTCCACCCTGATTTCCTGACGCTCCTGCAGGACTGAACCGAAGCACGAGGCCAGCGATGAACTCCCGCATCATGTCGACCACAGCGGGTGTCGTGCTGCTCGTCGCGGCCCTCACGGCCTGCGGTGCGCCGTCGGAACCGCGCTCCTCCCCGAGTCCGGAAGCGGCCGATCCGACGCCGACGGCGACCGCTGCCCCCGCCGCCTCTCCCGCGCCGGAGCCGACCGCGGCGTCCCTCACGTGCGAGTCGATGATCTCCGCCGGGACCGTGAAGGCGCTCACCGATGCCGGGTGGACCGCGCAACCGAAGGACTTCATCGTCGGCGGCGTCGACTTGACCGAGGGCATGCTGTGCTTCTGGGCCGACTACAACGTCGCATCCGATCACGGTCAGCTGTACGGCTGGGCGCCGGTCGCCGAAGACGCCGCCGCGCAGGCTCAGTCCGGGCTCCTCGCCGAGGGCTGGAAGCGCGAGGACGGCCCCGACGGCGTCTATTACACCGAAGACCCGCGCTATGCGATGGGCACGGACGAGGACGGGTACGGGATGACCTACCTGTTCGGCGACGGCTGGGTGCGGTTCGCCGATACCCGGCAGGGGCTGATCCTCATCGAGTGGACCGGCTGAGCGCTTCAGCCCCGCCGCGCTGAGCGGTCCCGGCCGATAGGCACGACGCTGGGCTTGCCGGTGATCGGATCCGGCACGACGACGCACGCGAGTCCGAACACCTCCTCGACGAGTTCTGCCGTGACGATGTCGGCGGGGCGCCCCTCGGCGATGACCGAGCCGTCCTTCATCGCGATCAGGTGCGTCGCATAGCGTGCCGCGTGGTTCAGGTCATGCAGCACCGCGACGAGGGTGCCGCCGGCATCGTGCAGGTCTGTGAACAGCTCGAGCAGCTCGATCTGGTGGGCGATGTCGAGGAATGTCGTCGGTTCGTCCAGCAGCAGCAGCGGCGTCTGCTGCGCCAGCACCATCGCCACCCACACACGCTGGCGCTGGCCGCCCGACAGTTCGTCGACGAGACGGCCGGCGAGCTCCGTGACTCCCGTCGCCGCCATCGCCGCGTCGACCGCCTCGGTATCCGCATCCGTCCAAGGGCGCATGAGGGTCTGGTGCGGATAGCGTCCTCGCCCCACGAGGTCGGCGACGCGGATTCCATCGGGCGCGAGCGAGCTCTGCGGGAGCAACCCCACCCGACGCGCGACCTCCTTCGCTCGATAGCTCTGGATGGCCTTGCCGTCGAGGAGCACGCGACCGGATTCCGGCGTCAGCAGCCGCGACAGCGTGCGCAACAGGGTGGACTTTCCGCAGGCGTTCGGACCGACGATCACTGTGAAGGACCCGTCGGGGATCGACACCGAGAGGTCGGTGGAGATGATCCGCCGGTCGTAGCCGATCTTGACCCCGTCTGCCCGCAGGCGAGGAGACTGTACCTCTGTCATCGACGGAATCCTTCCCTGATGAGCAACCAGGCGAAGTATCCTCCGCCGAGGACGACGGTCACGAGACCGACGGTGATGTTGATGCGCTGGCCGATGAAGTCTGCCGCCAGAAGCAGCACCGCGCCGACGATGGCCGCACTCGTCAGGTCGAGCCCCTGGGAGCGCACCAGACGACGGGCGACCTGGGGCGCGACCAAGGCGACGAACGCGATCGGCCCTGCCGCGGCGGTGACGACCGCGGTGAGCGCAACGCCCAGCACCGTCATCGCGAGCCGCTGCCGCTCGACGCGCACCCCCAGCGCTTTCGCGGCATCGTCGCCGAGTTCCAGCTGCGCGAAACCCCGGCGGGCGAGGGCGACGAGCGGGAGGATCACCACGAGGACCACCGTGAACGGCAGCAGCTGTTCGTAGCCGAGCGCGGAGAAGGACCCGAATCCCCAGGCGACCGCCGCCCGCGCCTGCTGGGTTCCGGTGCTTATGAGCAGGTAGCTGTTGATGCCGACGAGGAACGCGGACACGCCGATCCCCACGATGATGAACCGGAAGCCCTGGATGCCGCCACGGTACGCCAGCAGGTAGACGAGCAGCGCGGTGAGCACGCCCCCGACGACGGCACCCGTGGCGATGAGCACATACGAGGTGCTGCCGAGCAGCAGCATCATGACCAGTGCCCCCGTGTATGAGCCGGCGTCGAAGCCGATGACGTCGGGACTTCCCAGCGGGTTCCGGGTGAGGGACTGGAAGATGGCTCCGCTGACTCCGAGCGCGACGCCACCGAGCACGGCGAACAGCAGGCGGGGCAGACGCCATTCGATGACGAGCTTGCGGATGTTGCCTTCAGCGTCCCCGATCAGGGCCGACAGCGCCTGGGAGAAATCCAGTTGGAACGTGCCGACCATGAGGGTCGCGACGCTGAGCGCGATCAGCAACGCGATGAGCAGCAGCCGGATGACGAGCGCACGCAGTTCGAGGCGCCAGAGCACGTCTCCCACGCGCAGCGAGAGCATCCGCGGCGCGTCGATTGCGGAAGCCATCACAGTCCGCTCACCTTCTTGCGGCGTGCGAGCGCGATCAGCACAGGCGCCCCGATGACGGCCGTGACGATGCTCACCTGGAGTTCACCCGAGGGCAACACCACGCGGCCGATCACGTCGGAGAGCAGGAGCATGCTCGGTGCCACGATCGCCGAGTACGCGATGATCCATCGCTGATCCGGCCCGGTGAACCATCTCACCGCGTGCGGCACCATCAGGCCGATGAACGCGATCGGTCCGGCGAGTGCCGTCGCACCGCCGGCGAGGACGGTCACCGCGACGATCGACACGACCCGCGTCCGCACCAGCCCCGCCCCGAGCGTTCTGCCGAGGTCGTCGCCGAGCGCGATCGCGTTGAGCGGGCGCGCCACGAGGAAGGCGACGACGAGGCCGACGGCGATGAACGGAGCGATGAGGGCGACGGCGGTTTCGTCCCGCCCGCCGAGGCTGCCCAGCCCCCACAGTCGCAGGGTGCTGAACACCTCCATGTTCTTGAGCATCACGATCGAGGTCACGCCGCTCAACACAGCGCCGATCGCAACGCCGGCGAGGGTCATTCGCCCGGGCGAAGGGCCGCCACGTCCGGCCGCGCCGATCAGGTAGACGATGAGCGTCACCGTGAGGGCCCCGCCCAGCGCGAACCATACGTAGGCGTTCGGAGCACGCACGCCGAGGAGCCCCACACCCATCGTCACCGCGAACGTCGCTCCCGCGTTCACCCCGAGGATGCCGGGGTCGGCGAGGGGGTTGCGGGTGAACGCCTGGATGAGCGCTCCGCAGACGCCGAGAGCCGGTCCGACTACGAGCCCCACGATCGTCCGCGGAAGCCGGGAGTCCCGGACGATCGCCTGTGCATCCGACCCGTCGAAGTCGACGAGGGCGGCGATCACGGTCGACGGCGGCAATGCGCGCGCGCCGACCATCAGACTCAGCAGCACGACGAGAAGCAGGGCGATCAGCGCGAGCACCAATCCGCCCAGACGTGGCACCGCACCGCGGATCATCGCAGGGCGACTCTCCGCGGTGCGGCTCGACGGGGACGACACCGATCAGTTCGCGGGAACCGCGCCGGCCAGCGCGTCGGCGAGGTCGTCGATGGTCGACGGGATGCTCAGCACGCTGGGTGCAGTGGTCGCCCAGCCGAGGCGCTGGTCCTCGAAGAAGTAGTACGAACCGTCGGCGATCGGAGCCCACCGCGACACCAGCGGGTCCTCCACCGTATGGGCCACGTCCTCCGGCGTGTTGGCCCAGCCGATGTGGAACTGCGACTCGATCGCGCCGAGCTTCTCCAGACTCACGTCGGCGTAGAACTCCTTGGTGGTGGATTCAAGTGCCGCCACATCGGGCGAGTACGTGAACCCCAGCTGCTCAAGCAACGGCACCCGCGGGTCGCGCGGCAGGTAGAGCCCCATCGAGGTCTCTCCCTCGGCGAGGAACCATCCGTACGAGAAGACGATGCCCGCGAACTCCGGGTGCGCCGCGGCGGCCGCGTCGATCGCGGCATCCGCCTGATCGAGGAGCTCCTGCGCCTCCTTCTCCTTGTCGAGCACCGTACCGATCGTCAGGGTGAGCTGGTCCCGGTCCGACGCCCACGTCGACTTCGCGAAGGCGACGGTCGGCGCGATCTCGGTGAGGCGCTTGTAGTCGTTCTCGGAGATGCCCGAGTGGTTCGCGAGGATCACGTCGGGCGCGAGGGCGAGGATCTGCTCGAAGTCGTACTCGCCGGCGTCCGTGAACTCGATGATCTCGGGCAGCTCGCCCCCGAGCTCTTCGACCTCGTCCTTGAACCAGGGCAGGTACGTGTCGACGTTGCCCCAGGTGAAGTCCTCGACCCCGACCGGCACCTCACCGAGGGCCGCGACGACATCCTGCGAGTACCAGCCGAGTGTGACGATCCGCTCGGGCTTCTCGTCGATGGTCGTCTCACCGTAGACGTGCTCCACGGTGACCGGGTACGCCCCGGACGCCTCGCCCGAGGTGGACCCCTCGGCGGTGCTGGTCGACGATGAGCAGGCGGCGAGCGACGAGGCGGCCACGACGAGCGCCGCGAGAGCGATCAGGGTTCGTGGGGCACGCCGGTGCAGACGGGACATGGGACTCCTCGGGTGGAATGTCAGGGGAACGCCTGCCAAACATAGTGAAGCCTTACCTAATTCGCTATCATCCTCAGAGGACGTGAATCGTCCGACATCGTCGAGGTTGCGTCCCTTCAGGATGATCCGCGATGCGGATACGCCCATGAAGAAGGAATCCTGTGCCTGGAACGACATCGGAGAAATGTGCCGCGCACCGGGAGCAGGTGCTTCCCGATCAACAGTTCGAGGTGCACACCCACACCGCGGATCAGCTCGCCTGGGTGCCCGGCGGCGCCCAGATCCGGGTCGGTGACGCCAGCTGGCGCATGCACGGAGACCAGTTCGCCTGGGTGCCCGCGCTCGCGGAGCACGAGATGCAGATGGCGGGCGCGGACGAGATGTTCAGCCTCTACCTGTCGCCGGAGCTGCGACTCCCCCAGGCCCGCTGGAGTCGCCCACTCGCGCTGCCCGTGGACGCCGTCGCCGGCGCGATCGTCCGCAACCTGTGCACGGTTCCCGCCGGGTCCGAGCGCCTGGATGCCTCCCTCGCCCTGCTGCTGCACATCCTCGAGCACACCGAGGAGAGCTACGACACTCTCGCCGTACCCACGGACCCCCGCGCCCGCGTGATCGCGGAAGCACTGCTCGCCGACCCCGGCGGGCATCGCGAGCTCGACGACTGGGCCGTGGAGCTCGGCGTGAGCACCAAGACGCTGCAGCGCGCGTTCCAGAACGAGACAGGGTTGACGTTCGGTCAGTGGCGCACACGCGCCCGCCTCTACGCGGCCGAGCGGCTCATCGTCGAAGGGTGCACCGTGCAGGAGGCGTCCGACCTCAGCGGCTACGCGACGGCCACGGGGTTCATCAAAGCCTTCCGGCAGCTGTTCGGATCGACCCCCGCCGCATATGCGCGCGCGAAGCGAGGACACCGCCCGACGCCGGGGCGACGTCGCACCGCGCGCTGAACGCTCGAGCCACAGGCCTCAGGGCGCGATCCGGCCCATCGAGCTCTCCAGAATGCGCCCGAAGCCGTGCGCCACGGGCGGTGTCCACAGCAGCACGATGATGAGAGCAGCCACGGCGGCCGTCACGGCAGCGCCCCAGTCCCAGCGGTCCCCGAACACGAGCACGACCGCGCTGAGGGCGATCGCGAGCCCGAGGAAGATCGTGAGCATCAACCGCGAGAGCCCGCTCCCCCGACGCACCCCGGCCGCGACCGCGAGCACCAGGAGTCCGAACAGGGCGATGCCGGCACCGGTGAGCGAGAACACTGACCTGGAGCTCTCGGTGTCGTAGCGCCCGAGGAAGACGAGGATGCCGAATCCGGTGGCCAGCACACCGAACACGTAGGCGAGCACGGCCACCGCCGTCGTGATGACGGCGGCCAGCACACGCGGGGCATGGATTCGAGGCTCGGGTGCGTCCAGCGTGGCCGCCGATGCCGGGCCTTCCTCCCTCGCGAGGACGAGACGGCGGTGGAGCAGCCGGACGACCTCGATCGCCGCGACCATCACGATCGTGATGCCGGTGAGCGCGACCGCGAGTTCTTCACCGGGATCGACGAGCACGAAGAACTGCCGGGCGAGCGGGATGGTGAACACGGCGATCAGCAGCACGAACATCGCACCGACGACCAGCACCTTGAAGCGGTTGAGGGGGCGCGCCAGGACGGCGAGCACCCAGATGCCGACCACGGCGAGAATCACGGTCGCGCCCGTGCGCAGCTGCTCCTCATGGGCGCCGAGCCCGCGCGCGACGAAGGTGTACCAGGTCAGACCGAGGGCGACGACGATCCCGGAGGGGATCGCGAAGCTCAGGGACCGACGAAGGAAGCCCGGCACGTATCTCGCAGCGTTCGGCATCAACGCGAGGAAGAACGCGGGGATGCCGATCGTGAGGCCGTCGGTGATGGACAACTGCCTCGGCAGGAACGGGAACTCGAGCACGAACACACCGAAGATCAGGGCGAGCAACGTCGCGTACACCGTCTTGTTCAGGAAGAGCATCGACACGCGCTCGATGTTCGCGATGACCTGCCGTCCCTCCGCCACGACGTCGGGCAGGTGCGAGAACTGCCCGTCGAGCAGCACCAGACGCGCGACCGCTTTGGTGGCCGGAGATCCGGAGTTCATCGCGATGCCGATGTCGGCGGCCTTGATCGCGAGTGCATCGTTGACGCCATCTCCCGTCATCGCCACGGTGTGGCCGTGGCTCTGCAGAGCGGTGACCATGCGTTTCTTCTGCTCGGGGGTCACGCGCCCGAACACCGCGTGCCGGTCGAGGACGTCGGCGAGCTCGGCATCGTCGTCGGGAAGTCGCCGCGCGTCGAACCCCTCGGTCACGTCGAGCCCGACTTCCCGCGCGATGGCGGCGACTGTGCGCGGGTTGTCGCCCGAGATGATCCGGATGCCCACCTGCTGCCGCGCGAAGTACTCGAGAGTCTGCGCGGCATCGGGGCGCACCTGTTCCCGGAAGGTGAGGACCATGATCGCGGTCACCCCGTCCGGCAGTCGCTCGGTGTCGATGTCGTCCTCAGAGAGACTCTGTTCCGCGTATCCGAGGACGAGCGTGCGGCGGCCCGTCTCGGCCAATGTCGTCACGGTGCGCCCCAGCTCGGTCTCGGTCGAGGTCGCCGCGTCTCCGAACACCATCTCGGGCGCCCCCATCACCCAGGTTCCCGCCGCATCGGCGAAGGACACCGCGCTCCACTTCCGCACGGACGAGAACGGGATGTATCCGTCGACGGTGAGCGGCGACCCCACCGGGTAGGCCTGCTGCATCGATCTCGCGGTCGCGTTGGCGTCGGGAGACGCGGCGTACCAGGCCAACGCGGCGGCGGCGGTGTCACCCTGCTCAACGCCCCGCGCGGCAAGCGGGTGCGCCGCATCGAATCCGATCTCGCCGACCGTGAGCGTGCCCGTCTTGTCGAGACACACCACGTCGACACGAGCGAGACCCTCGACCGCCGGCAGCTCGTTCACGAGCACCTGCCTGCGCGCCAGGCGCGACGCCCCGACCGCGAACGCGATGCTCGTCATCAGCACCAGACCGAGCGGGATCATGGCGGTCAGGGAGGCGATCGTGTTCACCACCGCCTGCACCCAGGCCCCGCTGGAGAACACGGTGGCGTATCCGCCCGTCACGATAATCTGAGCGTTGAGGACGAGCAGACCAATAGGACCGATGATCCAGCTCACCCACTTCAGAACGCGGTTGATCGATGAGCGCAGCTCGCTGGACACCAACGAGAAGCGCTTCGCTTCGCCGGCGAAGCGATTCGCATACGAGTCGGCGCCCACGCGGGTCGCCGTCGCCGTGCCCTCGCCCGCGACGACCACCGCACCGGAGAGCGCCTCATCCCCCGGCTGCTTCTCGACCGGATCGGACTCACCGGTCAGCATCGATTCGTCTATCTGCAGACCCCGCGCCGTCAGCACGCGCGCATCGGCCGGCACCTGCTCTCCCGCGCGCAGCACGAGCACGTCGTCCAGCACCACGTCCGTCGGCGCGAGTTCGGTTTCCGCGCCCTCTCGCAGCACCAGTGCACGCGGCGCGTTCATCAGGGCGAGACGGTCGAGCGCCGACTTTGCACGGAATTCCTGTACACACCCGATGATCGCGTTCGCGAATGCCGCCAATCCGAACAGCGCATCCTGCCATCGACCGACGAGGAAGAGCACGAAGAAGCAGGCGAAGACGATGCCGTTGAACAGGGTGAAGACGTTCGCCCTGACGATGCTCCAGGCGCTCCGGCTGGTATCAGCGACGAACGCATTCGTCTTGCCCCCGGTGACGCGCTCAGCCACTTCCGCTCTCGTCAGACCGGTCGAGACAACATCGGGGGTCGGGTCCACAGACCTCAATATAGGACCCCGACACGGAATCGGAGGGAGCATCGTAGCGATGAAAAAGCCCGCCTCCCTTTCGTTTCCGCGGGAGGCGGGCTCATTTCCTGTGACAGCGACCTGGTGGAGCTGGGGGGAATCGAACCCCCGTCCAACGCTGAGTCTCCACGCCTTCTCCGGGCGCAGTCTGTGAAGACGTTCTGCTCGGCTCCGACCTTTGTCACAGACACCTAAGTCGACGAGCCCAGCCTGGGAAGAGTCCCACGTGACGTCCAGACGCCATCACGCAGCAAGATTCCTAGATGACGCCAGGATCCGTATCGGAATCACATACGGTCTGACGGACTATCGGGCTCGCTTATGCAGCGAGGGCGAAGTCGTTGCGCTTGGATTCGGCAACTATTGTTTTGCAGAGAGCGTTTACGAGATAACTCTGCATCCTCGGCCCGCTTCTCGTGGATTCACAGGCGCTGTCGAAACCGATCAGCCCCGTGGTCCTTCTCTCGAAGGAGCCGCTGTCACACTGTGGAATTACCATCCCGCACGTCAAAACGTCCGAGCATCACAGACTACAACGTCGGCGGTCACTTCGCCATTCCGTGGCGCTTCTGACCGCTGGCGTAGAGTCGCCCCATGAGCGAAGTCACCGTCACCGTCCGCGGCGAGCACGAAGCGCGTATCGCGCCGGAGCGCGCCACCATCCGTGTCACCGTGCGCGCCGAGGGCGCCGAGCGGACCGTGGTCGTCGAGCATGCGATGCGCCTCGCCGAGACGCTGCGCGACAGCGTCACGCAGCGGGCGGACGCCGGGTCGATCATCGAGTGGACGAGCACGCGACTGTCGGTACGCGCGGAACACCCCTGGAACAACGAGGGAAAGCGCCTCGCACCGGTCTACTACGCGAGCATCGACTTCACGGCGACATTCGTGGACGCGTCAGAGCTCTCGATCTGGGTCTCGGACATCTCCCCGTGGGACGGCGTCGAAGTCGGTGCGGTCGACTGGCACCTCACCCCGGAGACCCGTTCCAGGACCGAGCGTGAGGTCGCGGCTCAGGCCGTGGGCGTCGCCGTCACACGTGCGGAGGCGTATGCCGGAGCTCTCGGACTGACGACCGTGACGCCCCTAGAGATCGCCGACGTCGGGCTGATCTCGAACCGACAGCCCTCGCCAGGCGCCCCGATGCTCAAGGCGCGCGGCGGCATCGCCTTCGCCGCCGACTCGGCCCCGGCCATGGAGTACGCGCCGGAGGAGATCGTCATCTCGGCGACGGTGGAGGCGCGTTTCCTCGCCCGTTGAAACCGCTCAGACGTCGCGCAGGAACGGCGCGAGGTCTGCCGCGAGCCGTTCGGACACGCGAGCGTGCACGGCGGTGCCGTCTTCCCGATGCTCCACTTCGAACAGCATCCCCGTCTCGTGAATCGCCGCCACGAGGTCGCCGCGATCGTACGGGATCACCGCGTGCACCTCGACGGCGGGCTTCGGGAGCGCCTCCTCGACCGCGGTACGGAGCTCCGCGATCCCCTCACCGGTGCGCGACGACACGAAGTGCGCGTGGGGCTGCAACCCCCGCAGCACCAGACGCTCGTCTTCGCTGATCAGGTCGGCTTTGTTGAAGACCACGATCTCCGGCAGGTCGCGCACACCGACGTCGCCGAGCACGTCGCGCACGGTCTGCAGCTGTCCTGCGGGGTCCGGATGTGCGCCATCGACGACGTGGAGCACCACATCTGCCTCGCCGACCTCCTCCAGTGTCGAGCGGAACGCCTCGACGAGCTGATGCGGGAGGTTGCGGACGAACCCGACCGTGTCGGTGAGCGTGTAGACGCGGCCGTCTTCCGTCTCGGTACGACGGACGGTCGCGTCGAGGGTGGCGAACAGGGCGTTCTCCACCAGCACGCCCGCGCTGGTGAGCGCGTTGAGCAGACTCGATTTGCCGGCGTTGGTGTAGCCGGCGATCGCGACCGAGGGAATCGTGTTGCGCTTGCGCTCGGCACGCTTCGCCTCGCGCGCCGGGCCGAAATCGCGGATCTGGCGACGGAGCAGCGCCATCTTGGTGCGGATGCGTCGCCGATCGAGCTCGATCTTGGTCTCACCAGGCCCACGCGATCCCATACCGGCACCGCCGGCACCGACTTGGCCACCGGCCTGGCGGCTCATCGAGTCGCCCCAACCGCGCAGCCGGGGAAGCAGGTACTCGAGCTGTGCGAGCTCGACCTGCGCCTTGCCCTCACGGCTCTTCGCGTGCTGGCTGAAGATGTCGAGGATCACGGTGGTGCGGTCGATGACCTTCACCTTGACGACGTCCTCGAGCGCACGTCGCTGGCTCGGAGCGAGCTCGGTGTCGGCGATCACCGTGTCGGCACCGACGGCGGCGACGATGTCCTTGAGCTCCTGCGCCTTGCCCCGGCCGAGATACGTGGCGGCGTCCGGGTGCGGACGACGCTGCAACACGCCATCGAGCACCACGGCACCGGCGGTCTCCGCCAGCGCGGCGAGCTCGCGGAGGGAGTTCTCTGCGTCCTCCTGGGCGCCCTGCGGATACACACCGACGAGGACGACGTTCTCGAGACGCAGCTGCCGGTACTCGACTTCGGTGACGTCCTCGAGCTCCGTCGAGAGCCCGCCGACCCGCCGGAGCGCGTGGCGGTCCTCGAGATCCCACTGCTCGCCGTCCGTGCTGCCGTGCGAGGCGGTCGCCTCGTCCTGCAGCGCCTGGGCTGCGCCGAACACGTGCACATCGGATCGCTTCTCTGCGCTCGCAAGCACGCGATCGACCGTGTGGTCGTCGGTGGAGGGTGTCGTGGTCTCCGTCATCCGTTCCTTGTCTCTGGGATTTGTAGCGAGCCTTAACCTTAGCCCGCGCTGTCCGGTACGCTCACCGTATGGGGTCCGATCACTACTTCACTGCGGCCCCGGCAAGCCCCGAGAATCTGCGTAAGATCCGCGTATCGCTCGCAGGTCGAGAGCTCGAAGTCACCACCGCAGGTGGGGTCTTCAGCCCGGATCGTCTGGATGCCGGCACTGCAGTGCTTCTCGCCAACATGCCCCCGGTTCCCCCGGGTGGCGATCTTCTCGACCTCGGAAGCGGCTGGGGTCCTGTCAGCCTCGCGATGGCACTCGCCTCTCCGCATGCCACGGTGTGGGCCGTCGATGTGAATGAGCGGGCCCTCGACCTCGTGCGTCGCAATGCGGCGGCTCTCGGGCTCAGCAACATCAACGCGTCCCTGCCCGATGATGTTCCCGAACACATCTCATTCCGGACGATCCGATCCAATCCGCCCATCCGCGTCGGGAAGAACGAACTGCACGGTCTGTTGGAACGGTGGATCCCGCGTCTCGACGAGCGCAGCGATGCGTGGCTCGTCGTACAGCGCAACCTCGGCGCCGATTCGCTGCAGCGATGGATCGGCTCGACCTTCCACCCGGGCTACAGCGTCTTCCGCACGGCCACGGGCAAGGGCTACCGCATCCTGAAGGTGCGCAAGCACGGGAATCCGCCGACCGAGCCGATCCTGCTCGGCTGACCAGCGACGCGCGCCTCCCACTCAGACGAGGTCTACCTCGCCCTGGAACACGAGCTGGGCAGGCCCGGAGAGAGCGACGTGTTCGCCGTCCTCCGCCGGGAACATGCGCACACCGAGCGTCCCTCCGGGGACCTCCACCTGCCAGTTGCTGGGGGCTTTGTCGCCTGCCCAGTGGCGCACAGCCAGCGCCGTCGCCGCGACGCCGGTGCCGCAGCTGAGCGTCTCACCGACACCGCGCTCGTGCACGCGCATCCGCACGTGCCCGACACCGTCGCGCACCAGCGGCTCTTCCGGAACCACGAACTCGATGTTCGCCCCGGCCGGCAGCTGCGGATCGAGATCGGGTGCGCGGTGCAGTTCGAGCGCGGCGAGCTCCGCCTCGGATGCCAGGGCGACTACCACATGCGGGTTGCCCACGTCGATTCCGAGTCCCGGCCGTGTCACCGACAGACCGTCCACACGGACGAGCGGATCGTCTCCCGAGAGCTTCCAGAGGCCGAGGTCCACCTGATAGCCGGTCGCGCTTCGCGTGACATCCCGCACACCTGCCCGCGTGCCAATCGGCAAGGTCGACCCCGGTTCGATATCGGCGAGCCCGGAGCGGACGAGGTAGTGGGCGAAGACGCGGATGCCGTTGCCGCACATCTCCGCGATCGACCCGTCGGCGTTGCGATAGTCCATGAACCACTCGGCACCGGCCTCTTCTTCGAGAGCCGCAGCTCCGTCGGGGATCGCCGCCGACCGGACAACGCGGAGGATCCCGTCGGCACCGATACCGAAGTGACGGTCGCACAGCACGGCAATCTGCTCCGCAGTGAGGTCGAGCTGCCCGTCGGGGTCGGCGATGATGATGAAGTCGTTGCCGGTGCCGTGCCCCTTGGTGAATGCGACCATGAGTCCAGTCTAGAGATCGTCGCTGTGAGCCTCGCCCCGCATGACGCGGTACCTGCCGCAGAGGAAGCTCCGATTGCGCGCGACCTCGATGAGCTCGAGATCGAGCCGTCGCGGCAGCAACGGTGCGCCCGCGCCGAGGGTCACCGGCGCATACTGCACCCACACCTCGTCGAGCAGGCCCGCATCGGCGAACTGACCCGCAAGGTCGCCCCCACCGACGATCCAGACGTCCTTCTCCCCTGCCGCCGCGACCGCCTCCGCGTGCACGGTGCGGACATCCGCCTGGGTGAGACGCACGTCCCCCGAGTCCGGCAGGGCGAGTTCGCGGTGGGTGAAGACCCACGCGGGTTGGGTGTAGCCCCAGCGCCCCTCCTCGTGCCGCATCACCCACTCGTAGGTCGACGCGCCCATCAGCACCGCGCCGATATTCCTCTCGAAATCCGCGTACGACATGGGACCGTCCTGGTCGATGTCCTGTGACAGCAGCGAGTCGAGCGAGTGCTGTTCGGTGGCGATGAAACCGTCGAGGCTGGAGGCGGTGTAGAAGTGGGTCGTCATGGAGCCAGGCTCGCACAGACCTCCGACATCGGCTCGGTCAGCGTACGAGGAGCGCCTCGGCCCGCACCGGCGCATCCCACCATTCGAGATCGGGATAGCGCTTGAACCACGAGACCTGTCGGCGCGCGTAGCGTCGTGTGAGCGCCTGGGTCTGGGCGATCGCCTCGTGCTCGCTGAGGCTGCCGTCGAGCTGGGCAAGCGCCTGGGCGTAGCCGATGGCTCGGGGCGCGGTGGTGCCGCGTTCGAGTCCCCTGTCGCGAAGCTCGGCCACTTCGGCGAGGAGCCCGGCCTCCCACATCCGCTCGACCCGGGAGTCCAGCCTGTCGACCAGCTCGGCTCGGTCGACATGAAGCCCGATCAGCCGTGTGTGCGGGTACCAGAGCACGGGCTCCTCCGGAAGCGCGGCGCCGTGCGTGGCGCTCCCCTGCTCTCGCACCTCGAGTGCCCGGATGATGCGCCGCGGGTTGCGCGGATCGACCCGCGCCGCGGCCTGAGGATCGAGTGCACGGAGCCTCTCGAGCAGGGGTGCTACCCCGTGGGTCGCGAGGTCTTCTTCCAGCCGCTCGCGGAGAGCCGGGTCGCGCGGAGGGAACTGGAAGTCATAGACGACGCTGGACACGTAGAGGCCGGACCCGCCGACCAGTATCGCGTCGCCGCCACCCCGATGGATCGCTTCGATCGCGGCACGAGCCTTCGGCTGATACCAGGCCACCGCGGCATCCTCATCGACCTCGCGGACGTCGAACAGGTGATGTGGGATACCTCGACGCTCAGCGAGTGCGACCTTCGCCGTTCCGATGTCCATGCCGCGATACAGCTGCATCGCGTCGGCGTTGACGATCTCGGCGGGGTTTCCCTGTGCGCGCAGCTCTTCGGCGAGGTCGATGGCGAGGTCGCTCTTGCCTGTTCCCGTCGCGCCGACGACCGCCCAGAGACGCGGTTCGGTCACACGCCGACGCGCAGCGTGGGAAGCCCCAGCGACACCGCACGGGGACCGCCGTCGCTGCTCGGTGTCGGCACCGCGCACGACTCGGACTGACCGCGATGCCAGGCGTCTCCGCCGCGGGTGCGTCGGATCCGGAGTGGCTGTCCTGACGGGTCGTCGGCGAGCAGATGGAACGGGGCCGCGTGGGTGACGGTGACCGTCACGACATCGCCGGGCCGCGGGAGGTCAGACCCTGGCGTGACCTCGAAGTGCACGAGGCGGTTGTCCTGCGCGCGCCCGGTGAGACGGTGGGTCTCGGCGTCCTTCTTGCCTTCGCCGGTCGACACGAGCAGTTCGACCTCACGGCCGACCTGCTTCTGGTTCTCTTCCAGCGAGATGCGCTCCTGCAGGGCGATCAGGCGGTTGTACCGCTCCTGGACGACCTCCTTCGGCACCTGATGCTCCATCGTGGCGGCTGGCGTGCCCTCACGGATCGAGTACTGGAAGGTGAAGGCCCCGGAGAAGCGGGCCTGCTCGACGACGCGCATCGTGTCTTCGAAGTCTTCGTCGGTCTCTCCGGGGAACCCGACGATGATGTCGGTCGTGATGGCCGCGTTCGGGATGCGCGCGCGCACACGGTCCAGGATCCCGAGGAACCGCTCGCTCCGGTACGACCTCCGCATCGCCTTGAGGATGCGGTCGCTTCCCGACTGCAGAGGCATGTGCAGCTGCGGCATGACGTTGCTGGTCTCCGCCATGGCGTCGATGACATCGTCGGTGAAGGCCGCAGGGTGCGGGCTCGTGAACCGGATGCGCTCCAGCCCGTCGATCTCCCCCGCCGCACGCAGGAGCTTTCCGAATGCCTGACGATCGCCGAATTCGACTCCATAGGAGTTGACGTTCTGCCCGAGAAGCGTGACCTCGATCGCGCCGTCTTCGACCAGGAGGCGGATCTCGTTGAGGATGTCGCCGGGGCGGCGGTCCTTCTCCTTGCCCCGCAGGCTCGGGACGATGCAGAACGTACAGGTGTTGTTGCAGCCGACCGAGATCGATACCCAGCCGCTGTGCGCCGAGTCGCGCTTGGTCGGCAGCGTCGAGGGGAACACCTCGAGCGACTCGAGGATCTCGAGCTCGGCATCACCGTTGTGTCGCGCGCGCTCGAGCAACCGGGGAAGGGAACCCATGTTGTGAGTGCCGAACACCACGTCGACCCACGGCGCCTTGTCGAGCACGGCCTGCTTGTCCATCTGCGCCAGGCAGCCGCCGACGGCGATCTGCATTCCCTCCTTGCGGCGCTTGACGGCGGCGAGGTGTCCGAGCGTGCCGTACAGCTTGCCGGCGGCATTGTCGCGGACCGCGCACGTGTTGATGATCACGACGTCGGCTTCGGCACCGTCGAGCGCGGGCACGTAGCCGGCGCTCTCGAGCGAGCCGGAGAGTCTCTCCGAGTCGTGGACGTTCATCTGGCACCCGAAGGTGCGCACTTCGTACGATCGCTGTCGTCCGTCGTCGTCGACGGCTGCCGACGACGCTGCGATGATCGTCGGTTCGCTGCGCGGGATAGTCATGATGAACCCATTGTACGAGCCGTTGCCGAGCCGACGCGGCGTGCCCGGTCTCAGTCGGAGTCGACGAAACGGACGCCCGATGTCGGACCGCCGAAGGTCGTCTCCCGGAGCGCCGTCTTCGCCGCCTTCATCGCCACGGCACCGTTGTAGCCACGGCGCGCGAGCTGTCCCACCAGTCGACGCAGCGCGGTGTCATGGTCCAACCGACCCAACGACCGTGCTTTGGTCCGCGCGAACTCCAGCGCGCGTTCGTCGTCATCGTCGGGAAGCTCATCGAGGGCTTCGTCGATGACCTCCCGTGGGATTCCTCGTTGGGCGAGTGCACGAGCCAGTGCGACGCGCCCCTGACCCTTGCGCTCCACGCCCGATGTGACCAGCACCCCCGCGAGAGCAGCGTCGTCGAGATACCCACGACGGCAGAAGTCATCGACCACATCGTCGATGGCACTCCCGTCGAGCCCACCGTCTCGAAGCACTTTGCGCGCTTCGGAGACCGACAGCGATCGCGCGCGGAGCTTCTTCACGAGAGACTCCTCCGCCGCGGCACGGAGGTCGTCTAGCGACGGGGTCTCCCCTTCGGCAGCCCGCTCTCGCTGTCCGCCGTCGATCGCGCGCAGGCGGGGCGCGGTGGTCATGGACTGCGGAGCCCTCGCTCGCGAAGAACCCGCGGCTCCCCGCGCCGGATGACGGTCACTGGGCGAGCCGGCATCGAGAGAATCCTCGGTCGGAGCCGTCGTCACCGGAGCATCCCAGGTCGAGCGCCAGAGCCCGGCGTCACCCGTGCGCCGTGGCACGACTTCCGCGGCATGAGCTGCATCGTCATCCGGGGTGGCGGCCTGCGGATTCGCACCCTTCGAAGCGCCGCCGAAGAGAGGGATGATGGGGGCGATCCGATCGGGATCGCCCCCACGCATGTCGTTCATCAGGCCGGACGACGCTCAGCGAGCTCGTCTGCCGCTGCCGGAGCAGCGGCCGGTCCGCCGATGCCGAGTTTCTGCTTGATCTGCGTCTCGATCGCCAGCGCGATGTCGGGGTTGTTGAGCAGGAACGTCCGCGCGTTCTCCTTGCCCTGACCCAGCTGATCGCCGTCGTAGGTGTACCAGGAGCCGGACTTCTTCACGATGGCGTGCTCCACGCCGAAGTCGATGAGGCTACCCTCGCGCGAGATTCCGACGCCGTAGAGGATGTCGAACTCGGCCTGCTTGAACGGCGGAGCCATCTTGTTCTTCACGACCTTGACCCTGGTGCGGTTGCCGACCGCGTCGGTGCCGTCCTTGAGCGTCTCGATACGACGGATGTCCATGCGCACAGACGCATAGAACTTCAGCGCCTTACCGCCGGCAGTGGTCTCGGGCGAGCCGAAGAAGACACCGATCTTCTCGCGGAGCTGGTTGATGAAGATCATCGTGGTGTTGGTCTGATTCAGGCCACCGGTGAGCTTTCGCAGAGCCTGCGACATGAGGCGAGCCTGCAGACCCACGTGCGAATCGCCCATCTCGCCCTCGATCTCGGCGCGAGGCACGAGAGCTGCGACGGAGTCGATGACGATGAGGTCGATCGCGCCCGAGCGCACGAGCATGTCGGCGATCTCGAGGGCCTGCTCACCGGTGTCGGGCTGCGACACCAGGAGGGCATCGATGTCGACGCCGAGCTTCGCGGCGTAGTCGGGGTCGAGCGCGTGCTCCGCGTCGATGAACGCGGCGATTCCGCCAGCGCGCTGCGCGTTCGCGATCGCGTGCAGGGTCAGCGTCGTCTTACCCGACGATTCCGGGCCGTAGATCTCGACGATTCGGCCACGCGGGAGTCCTCCGACGCCGAGGGCGACGTCGAGGGCGATGGAGCCGGTGGGGATGACGGCCACGGGGGCACGCTCATCGCTGCCCAGCCGCATGACCGAGCCCTTTCCGAACTGACGGTCGATCTGAGCGAGTGCGGTCTCGAGGGACTTCTCGCGGTCGGCGGGTGATGGCATGATGTGCTCCTTCTGCGCGCGTGATGCCGCCTGTAGGCTGTCGCGGCTCTCCCGGTTGGGAGGAACTCTCCGACAAGGCGTAATGGCTCTTCGGCTTGTTCTCCACCGTAGGAGAGGCCACCGACATCGACGCGATGAGCTCACATACCGTGCAGAACAGAGTGTCTGAACCACTTGTGCAGAAGACTACGCTCGTTTCGAACACATCTTCGACGACACGCCGAGAATCGATCCATGCATCCCGTACGCATCGGACACCGAAACTGCAGTCAGCGCCCGCGAGGCTCCTGTCGGCCGACACCGTGCCGTCGGCTCTCCGGGACATCCATCTCGGCACACAACGCGAGCCAGATCTCCCGCGGCGGCGTGCCATCCGCGAGCGCCTCGACCGACGTGCGGCCACGCAACGCGGACAGCCCGAGGTCGTTCACCAACGCGGACGCACGTGCCTGAAACTCGGTATCGACGGCGCGAAGGAATTCGCTACGACGCATCGGTCAACGACTCGCGATCAGTGCAGCGACAGCTGAGGCTCGATCGAGGCCACGAGGTCGTCCGGCACCACGTCCGGGAACACCTGGATGCCTTCGAGCACGGAGATGCGATCTCCGACCTCGCGCATGATCGTCGAGATGGGCACATCGAGCGCATCCGCCACCGAGGCGAGGATCTCGCTCGAGGCTTCCTTCTGACCGCGTTCGACCTCACTGAGGTAGCCGAGCGCAACCGACGCCTTGCTTGCGACCTGCCGGAGCGTGCGCCCCTTCTGCAGGCGGAAGTCCCTCAGCACATCGCCGATTTCCTGTCGTACAAGAATCATCGGAACCTCCTCCCCATGTGATCGTTCGAGGTCTCCCCCGATGAGACAGCCAGTCTAATACTGCTGGCTTGCTCAAAATCTACCCCTGAACGCTGTGGTTTGAATGTGAGCACATCAGTGATAACCAGCGCGGCGCCGACGCTATTCCTCGACCAGTTCGAGGAGTGCCTCCAGCGCGGCTTCCACCGACTGCGACCGGATCGATCCGCGGTCGCCGTCGAAGCAGAACATCTTCGTGCGAACGCCCTCTGGTGTCACGACCCCCACGTGGACGGTGCCGACCGGTTGCCCGTCAGGTGAGTCCGGACCCGCGATACCCGTGGTGGAGACTCCGACATCGGCGGGTCTCCCCGAGACGCTCACGACCCGTCGCACGCCGTCTGCCATCTGCGCGGCCACCTCGGGATGCACCGGGCCGTGTGCGGCGAGCAGCTCGGCATCCACTCCGAGGACCGTGGACTTCACCGGCGTGGCATAGGCGACGACACCGCCGAGCAGCACCGTCGAGGCGCCGGGGACGGAGACGATCTCGGCACAGAGTGCACCGCCCGTGAGCGACTCGGCGACACCGAGTGTCCATCCTCTTCTGTTCAGCGCCGCCAGCACTGCTGCCGCGCGCGTCTTCGTCACGAGGCTCGGCGCGAGCCGCGCACCTGCGCCATGATGTAGTCGATGCCGCTCGCCACGGTCAGCACCAGCACGATGACCATCAGGATGAACGTGATCAGTGTCCAAGGACCGAGGCCGATCAGGTAGTGCAGCGGGAGCAGCGCCCAGCCGAGAGCGACGCCCTGGAAGGCCGTCTTGATCTTGCCCATCCACGCGGCCGCGACGACGTGTTCGCTGGCGACCATGAGGCGGTGGATCGTGATCCCCCACTCACGGATCAGGATGATCGCCACGATCCACCAGTTGACCTCACCGAGGATTGCGAGTCCAACAAAACCTGCGCCGGTGAGGAGCTTGTCCGCGATCGGGTCCCACAGTTTCCCGAAGTCGCTGACGATGTCGTACTTGCGCGCCAGGTAACCGTCGACCCAGTCGGTGGAGATCCCGACGATGAAGATGATGGCGGCCGTCCAGCGGAGTGCGGGCTCCGGGAGCCCGTACGTGCCGCCGACCAGCAACAGGACGAAGAAGACGACCGCGAGCGGGATGCGCGCGACCGTGATCGCGTTGGGCAGCTGCCGAGGAATCGCCATCAGTCACGCCCCGTCAGACCCCAGGCGTCTTCGTCGCCCTCGGCTTCCACCTCGGGGAGCCCCTCGTACTGAGCTGCGATCGGATCGTGCGTAGGAAGCGGCGGCACCGGGGGCGCCACGGGCGCCGCAGCGGCCGCGGGCGCCGCAGCGGCCGCGGGCGCCGCAGCGGCCGCGGGCGCCGGGGCGTCTTCTCCGCGCAGCTTCGCCATCACCTGCGGGAGCTGTTCGGCCGTCGCCAGCACGTCGCGAGCCTTCGACCCCTCCGACGGTCCGACGATCTCACGCGACTCGAGCAGGTCCATGAGGCGTCCTGCCTTCGCGAAGCCGACGCGCAGCTTGCGCTGGAGCATCGAGGTCGACCCGAACTGCGACGAGACGATGAGCTCGGCCGCGGCGAGCAGCAGCTCCAGGTCATCGCCGATGTCCTCGTCGACTTCCTTCTTCTTCGTCGGCTCCATCGCCTCCTGCACGTCGGGACGATAGTCCGGACGGGCCTGGCGGGTGACGTGCTTGACGACCGCGTCGATCTCCTTCTCGTCGACCCAGGCCCCCTGCAAACGGAACGGCTTCGACGACCCCATCGGAGAGAACAGGGCGTCACCCTGACCGATGAGCTTGTCGGCACCGGGGCTGTCGAGGATCACACGGCTGTCCGTGACGCTGGTGACGGCGAACGCGAGCCGCGACGGCACGTTGGCCTTGATGAGACCGGTGACGACATCGACACTCGGACGCTGCGTGGCGAGGACCAGGTGGATCCCGGAGGCTCGGGCGAGCTGGGTGATACGGACGATCGAGTCCTCGACGTCGCGGGGGGCGACCATCATCAGGTCGGCGAGCTCGTCGACCACGACGAGAAGATACGGATAGGGCTTGAGCACGCGCTCGCTGCCCACGGGCACCTCGACCTCACCAGCACGCACCGCCCGGTTGAAGTCGTCGATGTGACGGAACCCGAACGACGCGAGGTCGTCGTACCGCATGTCCATCTCCTTGACGACCCACTGCAGCGCTTCCGCCGCCTTCTTCGGGTTCGTGATGATGGGCGTGATGAGGTGCGGCACACCGGCATAGCTGGTGAGCTCGACGCGCTTCGGGTCGATCAGGACCATGCGGACATCGGACGGGCGCGCACGCATCAGCAGGCTTGTGATCATCGAGTTCACGAAGCTCGACTTACCCGAGCCCGTGGAACCCGCCACGAGGAGGTGCGGCATCTTCGCGAGGTTCGCGATCACGATGTTGCCGCCGACGTCCTTGCCGACACCGATCGTCATCGGGTGCGTGCTCTTCTGCGCGGCCGGGGACCGAAGCACGTCGCCGAGCGCGACCATCTCCTTGTCGGCGTTCGGGATCTCGATGCCGATCGCGCTCTTGCCGGGAATCGGCGAGAGGATGCGCACATCGTTCGACGCGACCGCGTAGGCGAAGTTGTTGCTCAGCTGCAGGATCTTCTCGACCTTGACGCCGTGGCCGACCTCGACCTCATACTGCGTGACCGTCGGGCCGCGCGAGAAACCGGTGACCTTGGCGTCGACCTTGAACTGCGACAGCACGCTCGTGATCTGCTCGATCACCTTGTCGGTGGCCTCGGAGCGCATCACCGGCGGCGGCCCTTCGACCAACAGGCCGGGCGAGGGCAGGATGTAGGGAGCGACCGGAGCCTGCGGGCCGCGGTCCCCCGGGCCTTCCGTGCCGAAGCCGTCGAGACCCGGAAGCTCCGGCACCTCACCGGTGTCTGACGAGTCGTCGAGCAGTGCCGTCGTCTGCTGCTCCGCCAGCGAATCGGCGACCGACCGCACCTCGGAGAGCACCTCGGTGGCGGCGTCGTAGGGGTTCTCGACCACGACCGCCTGGTCGTAGGCCGGGGTCGGCTCGGAGGTGGTCAGCAGTGCCGTGATGTCGTCGGAGCCCAGAGTCCCCTCATCGGGATCCTCCTCACGGCCGGTCTTGTTGCGGCGCCACCAGGGCAGCACGTCGGGGTCGTCGACCTTGTCGGCCTCATCGATCGCCGCCGCATCCTTGGCCGGCTTCTCGGCGCGCTCGGCGTCGAACATCCAGGCGTAGAGGTCGCCGAGGCGCGAACCGATCCGGTTCGGCGGCGTCTTGGTGAGGATGAGGATGCTCAGCACGACGAGAAGCGAGAGCACGATGTACGCGGGGATGTCGGTCAGGTACGTGAGCGGCTGGCCGACGAGCCATCCGAGAAGTCCGCCGGATTCGCTGAGGGCAGGCATCCCCTCGTTCGGATGAGGACGCGGCCCCGCGACGTGGAAGATTCCCGAAAGCGCGAGGACGAACATGCCGAAGCCGATACCGATGCGCCCGTTATCGTGAACCGACGATGGGTGACGGAACAGCCATCCGGCGAGCAGAAGAAGCAGCACCGGCATGATGAACGCCACCCGACCGACGAACAGTCCGACGGAGTAGGCGCTGATGTTGGCGGCGACCTCGTTGCCGATGAAGAACCACTCATTGACCGCGCCGAGCACGGCCAGGATCACCAACAGGAACGGGAACCCGTCGCGGCGGTCGTCCTTGTCGAGCGTCTCGGGACCGAATGCGCGGAAGAGTCCGCCGACGCCGTGCGCCAGTCCGACCCAGGCCCGGACGGCGACCGGAGGCTTGTCGACTTCGTCGATGTACTTCTTCGGCGCGGGCTGGGCCTTCGGAGCCGTCTGCCGCTTGGGGCGCGACGGTGCGCTGCTCGACGCGCGCTCAGTCTTCGTGGAACTCCTGGCCATGCTCTCACGCTACGACCAGCAGCTGACATTCCCCGTAATGACGCGGCTTTCCAGCCATTTCAACCATCGCACTCTCAGGCGGTGGCGCGCGCCATCGTGTGTCTGGTCGGGCCCTCCCCCACCACGCTGAACCCCTCGGCGCGATAGAGGTTTCGGGCAAAGTTGTCACGCTCGACGCTCAGGCTGATCCGCGCATGTCCCTGCGCACCCGCGAGCTGCACGACGCCACGCAGCAGAGAGCGGCCGACACCGCGCGCACGCCAGAGCGGGTGCACTCCGATGATCAGCTCCGGCACCGCGACGCCGACGAACCCGAAGCCGGGCTCGTTCTGCGGCAGCACGCGATACCAGGCCGCACCGATCGGGACCTCGTCATCGCCGGTCGCCACCAGACCGTCGTCCGACGTCCGCATCCAGCCCGCGAGATAACGGCGGTGATCGGCAGAACCCAGCACCTCGTGCCTCGGCCGCACTCCCCCCGCGCGCCAGTTCGCCGCCTCGACGAGCATGTCGCCAAGGAACACCGCATCCGTCTGCGCCGCCCTGCGAAGGGAGAAGCCCCTGTACATGGCGCGAGCATAGGACGACGGTGTTACGTCCGGATGACGAGCAGCCGTGAGTGGGGCGCTCCCCGGATCAGGCCTCGATGACGAGCGGAACGATCATCGGACGACGACGCAGACGCTGGTTGACCCAGCGACCGATAGTGCGACGCACGACCTGCGACAGTGCATGGGTGTCGCGGACGCCGTTGCCCGACGCCTCTTTGAGAGCCGCGACGATCTTCGGCGTGACATCGTCGAACACCGAATCGTCCTCGGCGACACCACGTGCGTGGATCTCGGGACCGGAGATGATCCGGCCGGTACCGGCATCCACGACCACGATCACCGAGATGAAGCCCTCTTCGCCGAGGATACGGCGGTCCTTGAGGTCGGCATCCGTGATCTCGCCCACGGTCGAGCCATCGACGTACACGAAGCCGAGGTCGAGCTGACCTGTGACCTTCGCGACTCCGCCCTTGAGGTCGATCACGGTGCCGTTGGACGCGATGATCGTGTTGTCCTCGGAGATGCCGGTGTCCTGCGCGAGCTTGGCGTTCGCGATCAGGTGCCGGTACTCGCCGTGCACAGGAAGCACGTTCTTCGGCTTCAGGATGTTGTAGCAGTAGATCAGCTCACCCGCGGCGGCGTGACCGGAGACGTGCACCTTCGCGTTGGCCTTGTGCACGACGTTCGCGCCGAGCTTGGTCAGTCCGTCGATCACGCGGTAGACCGCGTTCTCGTTTCCCGGGATGAGGCTGGAGGCGAGGATGACCGTGTCGCCCTCGCTGATCTCGATCGCATGATCCAGGTTCGCCATCCGGCTAAGCACGGCCATCGGCTCGCCCTGCGAACCGGTGGACATGTAGACGATCTGCTCGTCCGGCAGGTCGCGCGCCTTCTTGAAGTCGATCAGGACGCCGTCCGGCACCTTCAGATAGCCGAGCTGCTCCGCGATTGTCATGTTCCGCACCATGCTGCGTCCGAGGAAAGCCACGCGCCGACCGTTGGCGTGCGCGGCGTGGATCACCTGCTGCACCCGGTGGACATGACTCGAGAAGCTCGCGACGATGACGCGACGAGGTGCCTTCGCGATCACCTGGTCGAGCACGGGACCGATGGACCGCTCGGTCGGAGTGAAACCGGGGACGTCGGCGTTGGTCGAGTCGACGAGGAACAGATCCACGCCCTCTTCACCGAGGCGCGCGAACGCCCGCAGGTCGGTGATGCGGCCGTCGAGCGGCAGCTGGTCCATCTTGAAGTCACCCGTGGCGAGCACCATGCCCGCGGGCGTGCGGATCGCGACGGCCAGCGCATCCGGGATCGAGTGGTTGACCGCGACGAACTCGAGGTCGAAGGGGCCGACCTTCTCCTGCTGACCTTCCTTCACGGTCAAGGTGAAGGCCTTGATCCGGTGCTCCTTGAGCTTCGCCTCGACCAGTGCGAGCGTGAGCCCCGAACCGATCAGCGGGATGTCGCTCTTCAGACGCAACAGGTAGGGCACAGCGCCGATGTGGTCTTCGTGTCCGTGCGTGAGCACCACGCCGACGATGTCGTCGAGGCGGTCACGGATCGGCTCGAAGTCCGGCAGGATCAGGTCGACGCCGGGCTGGTGCTCCTCGGGGAACAGCACGCCGCAGTCGACGATCAGGATCTTGCCGTCGTACTCGAACATGGTCATGTTCCGACCGATCTCACCGAGACCGCCGATCGGGATGACCCGCAGCGTGCCTTCGTCGAGAGCGGTCGGTTCTACCAGGGGAATGGACATGCTGTCTCCTCAGTCGGACACTCCGCGCGTCCGTTCGTTCATGGCGACGCGACTCAGCGCGTCGTGCCGTGCACCTTCGGCAGGGCGCCACCCGCAGCCGCGTTGCGGTCGGGTCGGAAGTTCGAGAAGTCGGCGCCGGGAACGTCCTTGACGAGGTCGAGCTCATCCTCGATGAGCGCCGCCTCCCATTCCTCGGGGCCGACCAGGGGCAGACGGACGCGCGGGCTGGAGATGCGTCCGAGCCCGTGCAGGATGTACTTCGCCGCGACGGTGCCGGGCACGTGCGTCATGACCGCGCGGACGAGCGGCTCGAGGCGCTTGTGCTCGGCGGTGGCCGTGGCCAGATCGCCCGCATTCACGGCATCGATGATCGTGCGATAGGGCGCCGCGGCGACGTTCGCGGTGACACCGATGAGTCCGGTGGCGCCGATCGCGAGGTGCGGCAGCACGTTGGCGTCATCGCCGGAGAAGTACATCAGATCCGTCTGGTTGAGCACGCGGCTCACCTCGGAGAAGTCGCCCTTGGCGTCCTTCACCGCGAGGATGTTCGGGTGCTTCGCCAGGCGCAGGATCGTCTCGTACTTGATCGGCACGCCGGTGCGGCCGGGGATGTCGTACAGGATCACCGGCAGGTCGGTCGCATCGGCGACGAGACGGAAGTGCGTGAGGATGCCCGCCTGGGTCGGCTTGTTGTAGTAGGGCGTCACGATCATGATGCCGTCGGCGCCGGCCTTCTCGCTCGCCTTGTACAGCTCGATCGCGTGCGCGGTCTCGTTGGAGCCACCACCCGTGATGATCTTGGCGCGACCAGCGGACACCGACTTGCCGACCTCGACGAGCTTGAGCTTCTCCGGGTCCGTCAGGGTCGAGGTCTCGCCGGTCGTTCCCGTCACGACGATGCCGTCCGCGCCTGCGGTGATCACGTCATCGATGTGCTTCTCGACGGCGGGCCAGTCGACTTCACCGTCGGCCGTCATCGGAGTGACGAGCGCGACGAGAACCTGTCCGAAAGGGTTGCCCGAATGCGTCATGGACCCAGCGTATCGGTTCGGGTACCCCTCATGCGGACGGGCCGTACGCTCGACACATGGGTTGGGTCACGCGCGCCACGCAGACGATGTACGAGAACGCCTGGATCCAGGTGCGGGAGGACAGGGTGACGTCGCCTTCGGGCGAGGACGGCATCTACGGCGTCGTGTCGATGCGGCATCCGGCCGTGTTCATCGTCGCCGTGGACCACGATGAACGGGTGTGCCTGGTCACCATGGACCGTTACACGGTGGGGGCGACCACCGAGGTACCGGCCGGAGGCAGCGATGGCGAGGACCCGCTCACCGCGGCGAGGCGGGAGCTTCGCGAGGAGACCGGGTTCGAGGCCGACGAGTGGACGGAGCTCGGGAGCATGAATGCCCTGAACGGTATCGCCGAGGCCTCCGAGCACGTGTTCCTCGCGCGCGCACTCCGCCCGATCGCGGACAGCGCGTCCACCATCGCATCCCAGGCCGACGAGGGCATCCAGTCCGTCGAGTGGGTGCCGTTCTCGACCGTGCTCGCCCGGATCGCCGACGGCAGCATCAGCGACGGCGAGACGATCGCTGCGATCGCGATGGCGGGAATCCGACTCGGCAGGTTCCGCTGAGGCCCGTCGTCAGACGCGGCCGCGGCGCGCGACGCCCGAGGTGAGTGACGCAGGAAGCACCCGGGCCAACGCGACGATCGCCTTGTAGCGCACGGACGGTATCGAGACGGCCTTGCCTCTCGCCGCATCGCGGAGTCCTTCCCGCACGACGTCGCGCGCATTCAGCCACATGATCCCCGGCACGCCCTCCTGCCCGATGGGCAGCCCCATCCGCTCGTGGAACGTGGTGTGGGTGAACCCCGGGCACAGCGCGGTGACCGAGACACCATCGCGCGCGTACTCGGCGTTCGCCCAGCGGCTGAACCCGATCAGCCAGGACTTGCAGGCGGAGTAGGTGGAGCGCGAGATGAATCCCGCGACCGAGGCCACGTTGATGATCCTCCCGCCGCGGCCTCGCATCGTCTGCAGGGCGGCGTGCATCAGCCGCATCGAAGCCTCGACGTGCACGCGGAGATGGCGCACCTCGTCGTCGATGTCGTTGTCGGCGAATTGCAGTGGAAGCCCGAAGCCGGCGTTGTTCACCAGCAGGTCGACCGGGTCGGACACGTCGCGCAGCCGGGCCGCCACCTTCTCCACGCCCGCCTCATCCGCGAGGTCCGCGGGAAGGATCTCGACAGCGACTCCGTACTCGCTGCGCAGCTCGGCGCCGAGAGTCTCGAGTGCCGCCTCGGTCCGCGCCACGAGGATCAGATCGGCCTTGCGTCGTGCGAGCTGGCGCGCGAACTCGGCGCCCAGCCCCGCGCTGGCCCCGGTGATCAACGCGGTGGGCATCAGCGCTCGTATCCCAGGAAGCGGTACCGCACGCCGGTGCGGGACGTCTGCCACTCGCCTTCATCGACGAGTCGCCACCCGGTCTTGGCGGGCGCGTAGGCGTCACCCGCGACCTCGAGGTCGAGTTCGGTGACCTCGAGGCGATCGGCGTCGGCGATCACGAGACGGAAGATCTCCGCGCCGCCGATGATCCACACGCGTTCGTGGCCACGAACGGCCTCGGCGACCGTGGCCGCCCGGCGTGCGCCATCGGCGGACCAGTCCTGCTGCCGCGTGATGACGATGTTCTCTCGGCCGGGGAGCGGCCGGAATCGCTCGGGAAGGGAATCCCAGGTCTTGCGGCCCATCACCACCGGGGCGCCGAGGGTGACTTCCTTGAAATGCGCCAGGTCCTCGGGGACGTGCCAGGGCATGCCGCCCTCGGCGCCGATCACGCCGCCCGCGGCCTCGGCCCAGATCAGGCCCACCCAGGTCATACCGCGACCGCCGCCCTGATCGGAGCGTGGTGCTGGTAGTCCTCGACCACGAAGTCCTCGTACCGATAATCGAAGATCGACTCCGGCTTCCGCGCGAAGCGCAGCGTGGGGTAGGCGTACGGTTCGCGGCCGAGCTGTTCGCGCACCTGCTCGACATGGTTGTCGTACACGTGGCAGTCTCCGCCGGTCCACACGAAGTCGCCGGGCTCGAGGCCGACCTGCTGCGCGATCATCATCGTGAGAAGTGCATAGGACGCGATGTTGAACGGCACTCCGAGGAACATGTCGGCGCTGCGCTGATACAGCTGGCACGAGAGCTTGCCGTCGGCGACGTAGAACTGGAACAGCGCATGGCACGGGGCGAGCGCCATGTCGGGGATGTCGGCGGGGTTCCATGCCGAGACGATCAGTCTGCGCGAGTCGGGCGAGCGGCGGATCTGCTCGATGACCTCGGACAGCTGATCGATGCTGCCCCCGTCGGGCGTCGGCCAGGAGCGCCATTGCACGCCGTAGACGGGGCCGAGGTCACCGGACTCGTCGGCCCATTCGTCCCAGATCGTGACGCCGTTCTCGCGCAGCCAGCCCACGTTGGAATCGCCCTGCAGGAACCACAGCAACTCGTACGCGATCGACTTGAAGTGCACGCGCTTGGTCGTGATGAGCGGGAAGCCCTTCGAGAGGTCGAAGCGGATCTGTCGCCCGAAGACGCTCGTGGTCCCGGTCCCCGTGCGATCGGACTTGTGCGTGCCGGTCTCCAGCACGTCTCGGAGCAGGTCTTCGTAGGGAGTCGGGACGGCTGCGCTCATGACAGCCAGGATACCGTCCCCCTTCCCGTCCTGGGCGGCAGGCGGGCCGACCTCGACCGTTCGTCATGGTCGGAAACATCGGCCTCTCCCACCGCCTCGACGGCATAGCCTCAACGCATGTCACCCGCGCTCGCATTGGGGGTCGCGGCAGCACTCCTGGTGCTCGCCACGATCATCGGCGTGGTGCTGCGCCGGCGCGAAGGCCGACGCATCGACGGCGGCCCCCTCCGTTTCGATCCGGCCGACGCCGCGACCGAGCTCGCGCCCCACGCGACGCTGGTGCAGTTCAGCACTGAGATGTGCGCGCGCTGCCCCCAGGTGCGCCGCCTCCTCGGCGACTTCGCGGCCGGTCACGACGGACTCCGTCATGTGGAGGTCGATCTGACCCACCGTCCGGACCTCTCGGCGCGCTACAAGGTCCTGCAGACCCCGACGACCTTCGTCGTCGATGCATCCGGTGCCGTCCGCGCGCGATTCCACGGGGTTCCGCATCGTCACGCCCTCTCCGAGACCCTCGCCGCCATCTGAGGCGCAGAATGGAGCACCCATGAGCACTCCCGCAGGTATCGACCCGCGCGGCCCGCGCTTCGCCGCCACGATCACCGCTGTCCTCCTGCTGGCCGCGACGTTCCTGGCGCTCCTCGCGACCCCGTCCGCGTCACTCGTCGACCGTGTGCTCGACCCCGGGTTCCTGCCCACCGTGGTCATCGCGCTGATCTTCCTGTGGAGCGTGCTCTCGCCACGAACCGCCCCCTGGGGCGTGCTCTTCCGCGCAGTGGTCCGGCCGCGCCTCTCACCCCCGAGCGAACTCGAGGATCCGCGGCCTCCGCGGTTCTCCCAGGGGGTCGGCCTCTTCGTGGTGGGCATCGGCCTCATCCTGCATCTCATCGGCGTCCCGTGGGCGCTCCCGATCGCCACCGCCGCCGCCTTCATCGCCGCCTTCCTCAACGCGGCATTCGCGTTCTGCCTCGGCTGCCAGCTGTACCTGCTGCTGCAGCGAGCCGGGCTGATCGGGCGGACGGTGCCCGCGGCCTGAGCGCAGTTCCCCCGCGCGCGGGCGCTCGCTAGGCTGGCCACGAGTCGATGCCGCAGCCCCGCAGCTCGAGAACCGGAGGAATCATGCCCGTCACCAGCGAAGCCGCCAGCACCTGGACCGGATCGCTCATGGAGGGATCCGGTACCGTCGCGTTCTCCTCCTCGAACAGCGGCACGTTCCCGATCAACTGGAAGGCCCGGAGCGAGGGCAGCGACACCACCACCACTCCGGAGGAGCTGATCGCCGCGGCACACGCGTCCTGCTTCAGCATGGCGCTCTCGCACGCCCTCGCCGAGAACGGCACCCCGCCCGAGCGCATCAACACCACCGCTTCCGTGACCTTCAAGCCCGGCGTCGGCATCACGGGCAGTCACCTCAACGTGAACGCCACCGTCCCGAACCTGACCCCCGAGGCGTTCCAGGAGATCGCCAACGGAGCCAAGACCGGCTGCCCGGTGTCGCAGGCGCTCGCCGGCATCGAGATCACCCTCGAGGCGACGCTGGCCTGATCGGCCGCGCCGGGGTCAGCGGCGCGCGAGACGGATCGCCTCGCGGATGCTGGCCCTGGCATCCTTCCGTCGTCCGGCCGCATCCTGCACGACGCCCAGACGATAACGCGCACGCCAGTCGTCAACGGCCGCATCCGCCTCGGCAGAGTACCGGGCGATGAGCGGGTCGGCATCATCACGAGCGATTCTTCCGCTCGGAGTGAGCTCCGTCTCGACCGGCGGCATCCCGCCCTCCGCGTCGAGCAGGCGCCCGAGGCGATCCGCCCCGAACCCGAACATCATCTCCCGCACCAGCGCCCAGGCGCCGATCGGTGCGAGCACGAGCAGGGTGATACCCATGCCGATCGAGATCGGCGTGCCTACGGAGATGAACATCACGGCGAGCCAGATCGCGACGGCCAGATAGACCAACAGCGCCGCGGCCATCAAGGCGACGCCGATCCGCGACATCACGAGCGGATGCCGATATCGATCATGTGCTCGAGGCCGACGAACACACCGCTGGCCGTCGTGGCGAAGGGCACGGCGAGCCGGATCCCCGGCGCATACGCGAGCGCAGAGTCGGTCGTGTCGTGCGTGAACGTGAGCGACTCGCCCGGGCCGGAGAGGATGACCTCCTGCTTGGCGACGACTCCCGGACGCCGGAGCGAGTGGATCGGCACGCTTCCGACCTGCTGACCACGGGCGCGCTGGTCCGCATGCGGCGCGCTCACGGGCCCCTGCTCGGCACGGGCGGCGGCGATCAGTTCCGCCGTGCGCACCGCGGTACCGCTGGGTGAATCGATCTTGGTCTCACGGTGGGCTTCGATGATCTCCGCCGACCCGAAGAACGGTGCGGCCGCCGCGGCGAGGGCCGACCCGAGAACGGACCCCAGCGAGAAGTTCGGGATGAAAACGGCACCGGTGCCCGCCGCTTCGACCAGCGGACGCACGAGAGCGATCCGCTCCGCCGACCATCCGGACGTCGCCACGAGCACGTTGATGCCCCGCTCGACGGCACCCCGGACGACATCGATGCTGACCTGAGGCGTGGAGGCATCGACCACGAGGTCGGCGCCATCGAGCTCGGAGAGTTCGCTGGACGAGTTCAGCACTCGCCCCACCTCGAACCCGTCGAGCTCATCGATCACCCCTCGGATGATGGTGCCGAGCTTTCCGGTTCCGCCGACGAGGGCTACCTGCGTGGTCATGCGTCCAGTCTAGGGAGCGGGTACGACGGTCCGGCCGGGGCGCGCGGGGCCGTGGGGCAGGCGAGCGGCTCCGTCGTCCCCCTTCGTCCGCCGGCGTGGTAGCGTTCCGTGGTCGCGACGATCGTCAGGAGGTGAGACCCATGAACGCTGTATCCCCGATGGGTGCTCCCTCCCGGCACACGCCCCCGCGACTGCGGTGACCGCGGCGGGAGTCCCTTGACGCATTCCGCGAGAGGCACTTCCATGAACATCACCACCTCCCCCTCCCCGCACGAAGAGACCCCCGCACTCCGAGAACGCGCGCTCGTTCTCGGCGGCGCCGGATCAGCCGGCAATGCCTGGTTGATCGGCATCATCGCCGGGCTCGCCGACGCCGGGCTCGATGCGACGACGGCCGACCTCATCATCGGGACATCCGCCGGAGCGACGACCGCAGCTCAGATCACCGGCGCTCGTCCCGTAGCGCTGCTCGATCAGATCCTGTCTGCACCGTCCGGAGCTCCCCGATCACGCCCGACTGCGTCGCGCCCGACGAGCAGCGGTGCGAGTGCTGTGTCCGCGCAGCTGACGCGGACACAGCGGATCATCGACGCGTCCGACGGTCCCGCGGACATGCGCCGACGGATGGGCGCCGCCGCCATCGAACTCGCCGCGGCCTCACCGGAAGCGGGCCCGCGCTGGCGTGAGATCGTCGCCAGGCGCCTGCCCCGCCAGGAGTGGCCGGAACGGCACATGCTGCTCACCGCAGTCGACGCCGCCACGGGCGAGCCCGTGATGTTCGACCGCGACAGCGGAGTCGACCTCGTGGACGCGGTAGCTGCCAGCTGTGCGAGCGGGTTCGCCTACGGCATCGGCTCCGCGAGCTACATCGACGGCGGCTATCGGAGCAACGCGGACAACGCCGACCTGGCAGTCGGCTGCAGGAGAGTCCTGGTCCTGTCCCCGTTCGGTGGGGCGTCGCGGGTGCCTGCGGCATGGGGCACCCACTTGTCCGCACAGGTCGCCGACCTGCGCTCGCGCGGAAGCGTGGTCGAGACGCTGTTCCCCGACGAGGAGTCGCGGGCCGCGTTCGGCGACAACGTCATGGATCCGTCGACCCGAGCACCCGCCGCACGCTCCGGCTTCGCACAGGGGCGCTCGTCCGCAGCGACGCTCCTCGCGTTCTGGGACTGACTCAGACGAGCAGCGCGTCAGGGATGCCGGTGCGCAGCTCCACCGGAAGGTGACCCGTGTCGTTGTGCGTGAGGAGCGTCCACGGCCGCCCCTGCTTCTGGGCGATCACCGTCAGCCCGCAGTGCGACTGGTTGAGCGTCATCCACCGCCATTCGGGAGCCCCGAGCACCTCGCGGACGAACCACGAGATGACGAAGTTGTGGGTGATGAGCACCTCATGCACGTCACCGGTCTTGCGGACGAGGAACTCGTTGACCGCGTCCGACATCTGCGCGCGACCCGCCTCGATCTCCGCCTCGGTCACCGAACCGAAGAACGGCTCGAAGGCCGCGGGAGTCTCTTCCGTCATCCCGGTCGGCACACAGTCGAAGAGGAGCGCCGTCGGCTCGGGGTCGACCGAGGGCAGGCGCGCGGCGATCGCGCGTGCCGTCTCGTTCGCCCGCAGCAGCGGAGAATGCCAGACCGCGTCGAGCGGGAGTCCGGACAGCCGGTCGGCGATCAGTTCCGCCTGCCGCTGTCCTCGAGGCGAAAGGGGTCCGTCGGCCAGACCGTGCTCGGCATCCTGATGTTCACCGTGTCTGACCAGATATATGTAGTGCGTCACAACTCGCTCGCTTCATTGCCAGCATCCGCCGGGCGTCTCTTCCACCCTATGTCACGGGTGCGACGATGCTCAGTTGCCTGCCCGGGTGAGCTCGGCGACTTGACTGCGCGACAGCGATACGCCGGCGCCCTGCATGAGCTCGTCGACGTGATCGGTCGCGAACGTGTTCACGATCGGCGCCGCGATCGTGCGCTGCGCGAGCAGCCACGCCACCGAGACGGCGGCGACGGGTACCGCCAGCTCTTCCGCCACCTGATCCAGCGCACGCAAGATCTTGGTCCCCCGCCGATTGAGGTGCCCGCGCAGCTGCTCGCCGCGCACACCGCGAGAGGTCAGCGCCTTGTTGCGGTGACGACCGGACAGGAAACCGTGCTCGAGCGCATGCGACGGCGTCACGGCGAGGTTCTGCGCCCCGGCGACGAGTCGCAGATCCCCCTCGAACGGCTGACGGCGGATGAGGTTGTACGGCGCGTCGATCACCTGGATGCGCGGGTACCCCGCCGACGCGAGGATGCGCGCCTCGACGAGACGCTCCGGAGCGAAGCCGAAGGCTCCGAGCGCACCGATCTTGCCCGCTTCGGTCAGCCATTCGACGGTCGCGAGGGTGTCTTCGAGGTTGGTCGTCGCGTCGAGCGTGGCATCGAGGTAGAGCACGTCGATGCGTTCGACGCCGAGTCTCGTCAGGGACCCCTCGACAGCCCGGACGAGGTTCACCGAGCCCAGACCGGGGTTGTCGGCGTGCGCACCGATGCGCACGCTCAGCAGCGCCCGCTCGCGGCGACCACGTGAACGCAGCCACTGCCCGATGATGTGCTCGCTGCGCCCTCCGGAGAAGCCGTCGGCCGTGTGGATGGCGTTGCCGCCGAACTCCACATAGCGATCGAGGATGCCGTGGCTCGTCTCGAGATCGACGTTCCAGCCGAACTCCGCAGCCCCCAACATGAGTGGGAACGTCTCGTAGCCGGTCTCACCGAGGGAGACGCGGATGGTCTCCCCTATTCCGGGTCCGACGATCGGAATGGGAGCGGACGGGTGCTCCGTCCCCTCCTCCTGGGCGCGTTCTGCGGACGCTCCTGCGCCTACGCTGAACAACCGCATACTCTCTCACCCCCGCGTCGATCGGTGCGTTCCGACCTGCGTACCTGCTGACTGTGCACCCCCCGGTGCGTACTTCGAGGGTAAGCGACATCTCCGAACGTCCTGACCATTCCGGGGAACGGCGCGGAAACGTCCGATAACGATTCGATCACACCGAAGGCGACGAAGCCCGGGCCCCTCCTGTGCGGAAGGACCCGGGCTCCGGTTCGAGCGAGGTGCTACTCCGCGGCGGCGTCCTCTGCAGGAGCCGCGTCCGCAGCCGGAGCGTCGTCGAGCACGGGCTCGAGCGACAGCTTGCCGCGGTCGTCGATCTTCGTGATCTTCACGAGGATCTTCTGGCCGACCGAGAGCACGTCATCGACGTTCTCGACGCGCTTGCCACCGGCGAGCTTGCGAACCTCGGTGACGTGCAGGAGCCCGTCCTTGCCCGGGAGCAGCGAGACGAACGCACCGAAGGTGGCGATCTTCACGACGGTGCCGAGGAACTGCTCCCCGACCTCCGGGTTGGTGGGGTTGGCGATCGCGTTGACCTGGGCACGGGCGGCCTCGGCCGAGGGGCCGTCCGTCGCGCCGATGTAGACGGTGCCGTCCTCCTCGATGGAGATCTGCGCGCCGGTCTCGTCCTGGATCGCGTTGATCGTCTTGCCCTTCGGGCCGATCAGCTCGCCGATCTTGTCGACCGGGATCTGCACGCTGATGACGCGCGGCGCGGTGGGCGCCATCTCGTCGGGAGCGTCGATCGCCGCGTTCAGGACGTTGAGGATCGTCAGACGAGCCTCACGAGCCTGGGTCAAGGCGCCGGCGAGCACCGACGACGGGATGCCGTCGAGCTTCGTGTCGAGCTGGATCGCGGTGACGAACTCGCTGGTGCCGGCGACCTTGAAGTCCATGTCGCCGAGTGCGTCCTCCGCACCCAGGATGTCGGTCAGCGCCGCGTAGCGGGTCTCGCCGTCGACCTCGTCGGAGACGAGGCCCATCGCGATACCGGCGACAGGAGCGCGCAGCGGCACACCCGCGTTCAGCAGCGACAGGGTCGACGCGCAGACGGAACCCATCGAGGTGGAGCCGTTGGAGCTGAGCGCCTCGGACACCTGACGGATCGCGTACGGGAACTCCTCGCGGCTCGGCAGCACCGGCACGAGGGCGCGCTCGGCCAGGAAGCCGTGCCCGATCTCGCGACGCTTCGGCGAACCGACACGGCCGGTCTCACCGGTCGAGTAGGGCGGGAAGTTGTAGTGGTGCATGTAGCGCTTGCTCGTCGTGGGCGACAGCGAGTCGATCTGCTGCTCCATCTTGAGCATGTTCAGCGTGGTGATGCCCAGGATCTGGGTCTCGCCGCGCTGGAAGATCGCGGAACCGTGCACGCGCGGGATGACCTGCACCTCGGCGTCGAGCGGACGGATGTCCGCCAGACCGCGACCGTCGATGCGAGCGCCCTCGGTGAGGATGCGGCCGCGGACGATCTTCTTCGTGACCGACTTGTACGCCGCGGAGAACTCGAGCGGAGCCGCAGCCGGGAGCGAGCCCGCCTCGGTGGCTTCGATCAGCTCTGCCTTGACGCGGTCCTTGATCGCGTCGTCGGCGGTCTGACGCTCGACCTTGTCGGCGATCTGGTAGACATCGCTGAGCTCGGCGAACGCACGCTCGGAGACGAAGCTGTAGACCTCGTCGCTGTACGCGGGGAAGACGGGGTAGACGCCCGGCTCCTTCGACGCGGTCGCGGCGAGCTCGGCCTGGGCCTTCACCAGCTGTGCGATGAACGGCTTCGAGGCCTCGAGACCCTGGGCCACGATCTCTTCGTTCGGCTTGGTGGCGCCGGCCTTGATCAGGTTCCAGCTGCCCTCGGTGGCCTCGGCCTCGACCATCATGATCGCGACGTCTTCCGAGCCATCGGCCTTCGTGACGACGCGACCGGCGACGATCAGGTCGAACACGGCCTCCGAGACCTGCTCGGCGGTCGGGAACGCGACCCACTGGTCGGCGTGCTCGCCGTGACCGGGGATGAACGCGAGGCGCACACCGGCGACGGGGCCCGAGAACGGCAGACCCGAGATCTGGGTCGACGCGGATGCCGCGTTGATCGCGAGGGCGTCGTAGAACTCGCCCGGAGCGATCGAGAGGACGGTGATGACGATCTGGACCTCGTTGCGGAGACCGTCGACGAACGACGGACGCAGCGGACGGTCGATCAGACGGCAGACCAGGATCGCCTCGGTGGAGGGGCGACCCTCGCGACGGAAGAACGAGCCGGGGATCTTGCCGGCGGCGTAGGAGCGCTCCTCGACGTCGACCGTCAGCGGGAAGAAGTCGAAGCCCTCGCGCGGGTGCTTGCCTGCGCTGGTGGCCGAGAGGAGCATGGTCTCGCCGTCGAGGTACGCGGCGACGGCGCCCTGAGCCTGCTGCGCGAGGCGGCCGGTCTCGAAGCGGATGGTACGGGTGCCGAAGCGGCCGTTGTCGAGAACGGCCTCGGTGGCGGTGATTTCAGGACCTTCCAAGAGGTCTCTCCTTCTTTGTTTAGACTCGCGAATCCGTGTGACGCGCGAGCGTGTTCAAAGGAGCGGAACGGAAGGGTTCGGGCGCGCGGGCATTCCCGCGAATGTCGCCTGCGCTGGCCACCAGTAGAAAGCCACCCGACCTATGCCGAGGAACCCACCACAGGGGACCAGCTTCTCCGCCGATCGCTCCATGAGTCGATGTGAAGTTGTGCGGTTGACACAGATCAACCTCATCCACCCTACCAGCGTGCACTCCGAAATCCGCGTCTGCGCATGCGCACCGACCGGACACGCGTCGGCCACGACCCGTTCACCGACCGGATGCCGGGCGGCGAACGACGTGCGCTGTGCTGGGCCGATGCGCATGTCAGTGATCGGCTGCGGGTACCTCGGTGCCGTGCACGCCGCAGCCATGGCCTCGATCGGACACGACGTGATGGGCATCGACGTCGATGAGCAGAAGGTCGCCTCGCTCGCGGCCGGGACCGCGCCGTTCTTCGAGCCCCGCCTCTCCGAGCTGCTCGCCGAGGGGATGGCATCCGGACGCCTCCGCTTCAGCACACGGATGGAGGACGCGTCCGGCTCGGACGTGCACTTCCTCGCCGTGGGCACGCCGCAGGCTCCCGGAGGCCACGCCGCCGACCTGCGGTACGTGGATGCGGCGCTGGATGCCCTACTACCCCATCTGCGACCGGGCGACGTCGTCGCCGGCAAGTCCACCGTGCCCGTCGGCACCGCAGCCCTGTTGTCGGCGCGACTCGTCGGCAGCGGGGCGACCCTGGTGTGGAACCCCGAGTTCCTGCGGGAGGGCTGGGCCGTGCACGACACCCTCACCCCGGATCGCCTCGTGGTCGGGGCGGACTTGGATGAGGCCGGAGAGCGGGCCGTCGGCGTGCTCCGCGAGGTGTACGACGCCGCCGTGGTCGCGGGCACCCCGTTCCTGGTGACCGACCTCGCCACGGCCGAGCTCGTGAAGGGCGCCGCCAACGCCTTCCTGGCCACCAAGATCTCGTTCATCAACGCGATGGCCGAGATCGCGGAGGCCGCGGGAGCAGACGTCAACCTGCTCGCGGACGCCCTGGGACACGACACCCGGATCGGCCGACGCTACCTCGGTGCCGGCATCGGCTTCGGCGGCGGGTGCCTGCCGAAGGACATCCGCGCGTTCACCGCCCGGGCGGAGGAGCTCGGACGCGGCGAAGCGGTCGGTTTCCTCCGAGAGGTCGACACGATCAACCTGCGCCGTCGCGACCGCGCCGTGCAGCTCGTGGTCGACGCGCTCGGCGGCCTCGTCTTCGGGCGGCGGATCGCGGTGCTCGGTGCGGCGTTCAAGCCGTTCAGTGATGACATCCGCGACTCTCCGGCCCTGGACGTCGCCGTGCGCCTGCGCGGACTCGGGGCAGATGTCGTCGTGACCGACCCCGCCGCGATCGACAACGCCGCCGCCGCGCACCCGCAGCTCGGGTATGCGCGCGACCGGGACGACGCTCTGCGTGACGCCGACGCGGTCGTGATCGTGACCGAGTGGGACGAATACCGTCGCGACCTCTCCCCCGTGCACGCCGGCGGACTGGTCCGGGGACGGATCGTCGTCGACGGCCGCAACTGCCTCGACGCCGCCGCCTGGCGCGCCGCCGGCTGGCAGTACCACGGCATGGGGCGCCGCTGATCGCGGCGGCTTCCGCCACCGGTCAGTGGACGAAGGCTCCCCGTGCGGCGGAGGAGCGGCCGAGGTACACGTAGTCGTCGTGCTTCGCGGTGCGCCCATCACCCGCGGCACGCCCGTGCAGCCGCCGCCAGATCCACGGCAGCGCATGACGCCGCCACCACACTCCCGCACCGATCGGCTCGTGCTCGTGCAGTGCGGCATCCAGCGCTCCGAGCGCGTCGGCATCGGGGACTCCGAGGATCTCGCCTGCACGGTAGGCGAGGAACCGATGCCCCCTGCTGCTGAGGTGCACGAGGTCCTCGCCCCAGTTCGGCCGGTCGCCCAACTCGAGGTGCAGATCGGTGTCGATGAGGATCGCCCCGGTCCGCGCGGCGATGCCGGCGAGCGCGGTGGCGAATGCGGCGAAACGCCGCGCGTAGATGGAGGCTGCTCTCCGTCCGGGGAGGAACGGCGTCACCAGCAGCACATCGGCCCCGATCCCGCGCAGCCGACGCACCGCTTCCTCCAGCTCGACGGCGAGCGCAGGCACGTCGACCCGCCGCTTCACGAGGTCGTTGGCCCCGATGAGGATCGAGACGAGGTCGGGTCGGAGCGCGAGTGCGCGATCCACCTGCAGACCGGACACGTCGCGGACGCGCTTGGAGCGGACGGCGAGATTCGCGTACTGCAGCCCTCCGCGCGCGGCCAGGAGCAGGGCGAGACGATCCGCCCATCCACGCAGCGCGCCATCTGGGGCGGGGTCGCACAGTCCCTCGGTGAGCGAGTCTCCCAACGCGACATAACGCTGCCACCGTCGAGAGGTGAGCGCGATCGGGGGCACCGGGCGCACCAGACGACGCACACGCGCTCCGGCATCCGCACGGTGCAGGGATCGCGCGTCGTCGAAGTGCTGCAAGAGCTGGTCGCACACACTCTCCCAGCTGCGCCCCTGCACGGCCTCGCGACCGGCGTCGCCGAACGCGCCGCGCTTGCGTGCGTCGCCAGCGAGGTCCGCGACGCGCATGCGCAGGTCATCGAGGTCACCCGGCCGGTACAGCCACCCGTCGATCCCCATGCGCACGAGGTCGAGGGGACCGCCGCGTCCCGTCGCGACGACGGGGATCCCGCTCGCGTGCGCCTCCTGCAGGGTCTGTCCGAACGTGTCGCTCTCCCCCGGGTGCACGAACAGGTCGAACGAGGCGACAGCAGCGGCGAGCGCCATCCCGTCCAGGTGACCGAGGAACAGCGCGTCCGGGAGCATTGCCTCGAGCCGTGCCCTGCTCGGACCGTCACCGACGATGACCAGGCGCGTTCCGGGGATGCCGCGCAGCACCGCGAGATCTTCGACCTGCTTCTCCGGGGCGAGGCGTCCGACATACCCGATGACGACCTCCGCCTCCCAGGAGCCTCGCAGTGCGGGGTCGCGGCGCGAGGGGTGGAAGCGCTCGGCATCGACGCCTCTTCCCCAGCGTCGGACCCGATCGACGCCGAGACCGGCGAGCTGCTGGGCGGACTCCGCGGAGGGCGCGAGGGTCATCGTGGCGCGCCGGTGCAGCCGGGCGATGTGTGTCTGGGCGAGACCTGTCGTCGCTGCGACCCGGTAGCGCTCCGTGTACGCCGCGACGTCGGTCTGGTACGCGGCGACGGATGCGACATCGAGCCGATCGGCCGCCAGGACTCCCCGCCACCCGAGGGCGAACGGCGAGGCCAGGTGCACGACGTCGGGCTGGAACCGCTGCAGCGCGGCGGCGACGCGGCGAGCGCTCGACGTCCCCACCCGCACGTTCCGGTAGCCGGGGAGCGCGAGGCTCGGAATGGCTTCGACGCGCGCGCCACCGACCTCCTCGGGGATACCTGCCGCGGCGGGCGCGATGACGTGGGCGTCGTGTCCCGTGCGTTCCAGATGCCGCAGGATCTGCAGCACCGACCCGGTGACGCCGTTCATGTGCGGAAGGAAGGATTCCGTGACGATCGCTACTCTCACAGCCTCAGGATGACGCCGCTGCGGACGCCCGATCCCCGCAAACGCCTCCCGGCACCAGATGTTCACCGGATGCTGGACGGCAGGTCACCGGCTATCCGGTCTTTGGTTCCCGTTCACCGCCGGACGGCACAGTGAGCGACGTGCCGACGGATCTGCTGACCGAATCGCTCACCGGCCCCTGGAGCCTGGTGCTCATGAGTGCGCTGGTGATCGGCGACGCCTTCTTCGTGGTCCTGCCCGGCGAGATCGCCGTGACTGCACTCGGCGCCCTCGCCGTCAGCACGGGAGCGCCACCGCTGTGGGCCGTGGTCGTCTGCGCCGCCCTCGCCGCCGCGGTCGGCGACGCCTGCTGTTACCTGATCGGTCGTGTGGTCGGCACCGAACGCTGGCGGTGGATGCGCGCGCCGCGTGTGCAGCAGGCACTCGGCTGGGCGAGACGCCGCCTGGACGGCGGCACGGCGACCGTGCTCTTCACCGCCCGGTTCGTGCCGTTCGCCCGCCTGGCGATCAACCTGGTCGCGGGAGCGTCACGCATCCATCCCCCGCGCTACCTCGCCCTCGTCGCGATCGCCGCGACAGGATGGGCGCTGTATCAGGCCGCGGTGGGTGCCGCCATCGCCGCCATCGTCCCCGGCGGCCCCCTCGTCGCGGTGCCCGTGTCGATCGTCTTCGCGATCGGTCTCGGTGCGCTGATCGACCGCATCACCCGACGCGCGAAAGGGTGATCCGCCGGGCGCGGTGCTCTAGGCTCGGGGCATGAGCACCGAAGAAGGCGCCACCTCCTCCTCCGAGGAGATGAAGCGCAAGTTCAAGGAAGCGCTCGAGAAGAAGAACGCGCACCACCGGCAGGGCGAGGCACACCTCGACGGCGATTCCGCCGTGCACAGTGCGAACGCCCCGCAGACGCGGCGCGAGTTCCGACGCAAGAGCGGTTGACCGCGCGGGTGCGGGAGCCCGGTTCACCGGACTCCCGCACCCCACTTCTCCGCTCGTCAGACGCGGTCTGCGCGCAGACGCGCCCGCTCCTCCTTCGCCGCCATCTCGGTCACTGCGGCTTCCCGCAGCTCCTGCACGTCGACCGCCTGCGGGGCGTCGGCATCCGCGTGCCCGTGCGCGTCCACGCCGTCGAGGAGCGACTCGTCGAACGGCAGCTCCCCGCTCAGCACCCGCCGCACGCGCTCCTTGTCGATCTGCTTCGTCCACGTGCCGATCAGCAGCGTCGCCACCGCATTCCCGGTGAAGTTCGTGAGGGCTCGTCCCTCCGACATGAAGCGATCGATCCCCACGATCACGCCGACGCCGTCGACGAGGTCGGGCCGGTACGCCTGGAGACCGCCGGCGAGCGTGGCGAGTCCCGCTCCGGTGACGCCGGCAGCGCCCTTGCTCGCGATGATCATGAACACCAGCAGACCGATCTGCTCACCGATCGTCATCGGCTGACCCATCCCGGTCGCGATGAACAACGACGCCATGGTCAGGTAGATCGCCGTGCCGTCGAGGTTGAACGAGTACCCGGTGGGCACGGTGATCCCGACGACCGGCTTCGAGACCCCGACATACTCCATCTTCGCGATCAGCCGCGGCAGCGCGGACTCCGACGACGACGTGCCGACGATGAGCAGGTACTCCCTGGCCAGGTACTTCATGAGCGCGAAGATGTTCACCCGTGTGACCGCCCACAGCAGGGTTCCCAACACCGCGACGATGAACAGGATGCACGTGATGTAGAACGCGACCATCAGGGTTCCGAGGCTCCAGATCGCCGCGACACCCGTCTTGCCCACCACGGCGGCGATCGCCCCGAACGCGCCGATCGGCGCCAGCCACAGGATCATCCCGAGGATGCGGAACACCAGCTTCTGCAGCTGCTTGACCGCCTCCATGATGGGAGCGCCGCGCTCGCCGAGGCCCTGCAGGGCGAAGCCGACCAGCAGGGCGATGAAGAGCACCTGCAGCACGCTCTCGCCCGTGAAGGCGGAGAAGAACGTCGTGGGGATGATGCCGAGCACGAAGTCCTGGGTGGTCTTCGCCTCCGCATCGACCACCTCATAGGTCGATGCCGCCATGTCGAGCCCGGACCCCGGGTGGATGATGTTGCCCACGACCAGTCCGATCGCCAGCGCGAACGTCGACATGACCATGAAGTACAGCAGCGCCAGGCCGCCGATCTTGCCGACCGTCGCCGCCTTGGCGATGGACCCCACCCCCACCACGATCGTGCAGAAGATGATCGGCGCGATCATCATCTTGATCAGGGCCACGAATCCCTTGCCGAGCACCTCGAACCCTTGCCCGACCTCCGGCCAGACGAGGCCGACGACCGCGCCCAGCACGACCGCGATCAGCACGGACACGTACAGCCACGTGTGCCGGTCCCACGATTGCTTGCCTCGCCGCCAGTGGAACTTCGGCAGTGAGAATCCCGTTGTGAGCGCCATGTGTCCTCCTCGATCATCGACGTCTGCGTCTCGGGCGGCTACGGTGCCGCCGATCGGAATCCACGGTCGCCGACTTCACCCATCGGGACGAGTTGTGGTCGTATTGGTCACGGACACATCGACGTCGACGATCGGAGGAACGCGATGGCGCGCACCTCCCGTGGACGCAGCACCGCATCGCGCGTGTTCCTCGTCCTGCTCGTCACCGCGCTGGTCGTCGGCGTCCTGGTCGCGGTCTTCCTCGTGGTGGAGGCACAGCGCTCGATCCGTGCGGAGGCCGAACGGGTGACCGCCGCGACCGCAGCCTCGTTCGCCGCCTCCCCGCTCGTCGTCGCCGGTCTGAGCTCGACCGACGACCAGCAGGCGACGGACGTGCTCGAGCCCTACGCCATGCAGGTGATCGACGATGCCGGGCTCGACTTCATCACGATCATGACCACGGACGGCATCAGGATCACGCATCCCGACCTGACGCAGATCGGCGAGCACTACCTCGGGACGATCCCTGCGACCCCGCGCACGCTCACCGAGGAGTTCACCGGAACGCTCGGTCCCTCCGTGCGGACCATCGTCCCCGTGACCGCGTCCGACGGCAGACTGATCGGCTGGGTCTCGGCCGGCGTCACCACCGAGTCCATCACCGACACCCTGATCCGCAGGCTCCCCCTCACCCTGGGCATCACCATCGGTCTGGTCGCGCTGGGAGCAGCCGGCGCCGTGATCGCCCGACGGGTGACCCGTCGCATCACCGGCGATCTGCCGCCGGGACAGCTGAGGGACGCCGTCTCGTCGTACGAGTCGATCCGCACCCTGGGCGACGCGCTGCGTGCGCAGACCCACGAGCACGGCAACCGGATGCATGCGGCCGTCGCACTGCTGGAGCTCGATCGTCGCGACGAGGCGATCGAGATCCTTACCGAGACCTCGCGCCAGAGCCAGTCGCTCGTCGACCAGGTCACGGCACGCCGACACGGCGATCCAGCCGTCGGAGCACTGCTGCTCGGCAAGGCCTCGCAGGCGAAGGAACGCGGCATCGACTGGCGCGTGCACATCGAACCGGAGACCCCGCGGACGCCGCTCTCCCCCGTCGACGCCGTGTCCGTGCTCGGCAACCTCATCGACAACGCGATGGACGCCGCCGCCGAGTCGGACGACCGCTGGGTGCAGGTGTCGCTGCGCCCCGGCGACCAGGACAGCATCGTGCTGGACATCTCCGACAGCGGTCCGGGCATCGCACCCGAACTGCGCGAGCGGATCTTCGACCAGGGTTACTCCACGAAACCCGCCGGTGCGGAGGGACGCGGCGTGGGTCTCGCGCTCGTGCACTCCGTGGTCACCGGCGCCGGAGGTACGGTCACGGTGACCGGCGAACCCACCACGTTCCGGGTCGTCCTCCCCGCGGCGGGATCCCGGAGGTCACAGCCGTGATCCGCACGCTGATCGTCGACGACGATGCCCTCACCCTCGAACTGCACCGCGACTACCTCGCCCGCCTCGACGGATTCACCGTCGCCGGCGAATGCACCGGCGCGCGCGCCGCAGTCAGCGCTGTGCTGGAGCGCCCCGGCGTCGATGCCTTCGACCTCGTGCTCCTCGACATCACCATGCCGGACGGGTCGGGAATCGACGTGCTGCGCGCCCTGCGCACCCGGTCGGCGACGCTGGATGTGATCGCCATCACGGGCGTGCGCGATGCCGACACCGTGCGCCAGATGGCAGCGCTCGGCGTCTACCAGTACCTCGTCAAGCCGTTCCCCTTCGCGGTGTTCCGCGAACGCATGGAGCAGTATCGGACGCATCGCGAGCAGGCGCGGAACACAGCCGGGGAAGCGACTCAGGCGGAGATCGATGCGCTCCTGGGCCGGACCACCGGCGCGATCGCACTCCCCAAGGGCCTCTCCGCCGCCTCTCTCGACCGGGTGAGCGCTGCGTTGCGTGCAGGCGGACCGCTGTCGGCGAGCGAGACGGCCGAGCGGCTCGGGATGTCCCGCGTGGCGGTGCGGCGTTATCTCGAGCACCTCGTCACCGAGGGGGTGCTCACCCGCGCCGCCCGGTACGGCACCCGCGGCCGTCCGGAGACCGAGTACGACTGGAAGCACCGCTCCGAGCGCGACCTCTGAGCGTCAGCGCGGAAGCCGACCGTCGTAGAGGATCGCGTCCGGATCGAACCGGGCACGCAGCTCACGGAGCCGAGCGATGTCCTCGACGGAACCGCAGCGGTCGAGCGTCTGTCCCGGCTCGAGGAACGTCGTCACGGTCTGCGGTGCCTCGGCGTGTGCGAGCAACTCGCGGAACGCCTGCATGCTGGCGTCCCCGGGCTCGCTCGGAACCCCGGGGATCACCGGCACGAGAGCGTGCAGCAACCAGCCCGCCGACTCCACAGAGGCGAGACCGGCGCGTCGCGGTGCATCGAGAGCACCGCCGAGCAGACGGATGTCGATGCCCATGAGCGGCCAGTGCGCGGGCTCCTCGCGGAATGCGAGCAGCGCATCGATCGTGGCGTCGTCGAGGGCGGTGAGCGCCATGGAGGCTCCGCGCCCGGGCGTCGGATCGGTCGGTTCGTTCGACGCGGCAGCGAGCGCCGCGGGCGATGTCGGGCCGACGATCTCGCGCTGCACGGTCCCGGCACGACGGACCCGATCGATCAGGGCGTCGTGCGACCCGTCGGTGGAGAGCGCCTGCACGGTGAGGAAGCTGCGCCCGCGGATCGCCTCGGGAAGCTCGGGCGCATCCGGCATGCGCATCGAGTTGAGGAAGATGTTCAGGGTCGAGGGCGCATCGACGGCGAGATCGCGCACCGCTCGGACGACGGCGGGCGCATCGGCGACATCGAAGGTGAGGTTCGCTCCCCAGATGTCCGGAGCGGGAACCAGGTCGAGTTCGAGCGCGGTGACGACGCCGACGATGCCACCCGCGCCGCGCAGAGCCCACATCAGCTCGGGATCCGTCTCGTCGTCGACCCGCTCGTGCGTGCCGTCGGTGCGCAGCACCCACGCGGCACGCAGGTTGTCGGAGCCGAGTCCCGCCGTGCGGCTGAACCAGGAGTGGCCGCCGCCGAGCGTGTAACCGGCGACGCTGACGACCGGGCTCGTACCCGCGGGGGCCGCCCAACCGGAGCCTTCGAGTGCCTCGACGACGGCACCCCAACGCACCCCGGAACCGACCCGCGCGACGCCCTGTTCGAGGTCGACATCGAGCTCGTCGAACGCAGTCATCCGCACCAGCACGGCCCGCGACAGGGCGTCGGATGCGCCGTGCCCGCTCGGCTGGACGGCGAGGCGGACACCCGACTCGCGCGCGGCCACGAGGAGGGCACGAAGGTCGTCGACGTCGGCGGGAACAGCCACCGCGACCGGGTGCTGCTCGATCGCGAGGTTCCACGGCATGCGTGCCGCGTCGTACCCGACGTCGTCGGGCAGGAGAAGGGTGCCGGTCAGCCGATTCTGGAGCGCGATGAGCGCAGCGTGTGTGGGCATGACGTCACCGTACGATGCCCCTCGGACATTGTCGATGGCGTCATGCCGCACTCACTCGCCGGCGAGGCCACCCAGCATGTGACCGAACGAGCGTCCCTCGCCCAGGTAGGTGGCGGGGTCGAACGGGTCGACCACCACCGCGGCGTCGCGACGTGCGATCGCGTCTGCGAGCTCCTTCGCGCCCTTCTCGACGCGCTTGGCCAGCGGAGCGACGTCGTCGCCGGACCCACCCCAGTCGCTCGACGCCGCGAACACGCCGGTCGACACCGCCTCCGCATGCAGATAGGCGAACAGCGGGCGGATCGCGTAGTCGATCGCCAGGGAGTGGCGCGCAGTACCCGCATTCGCTCCGATGAGCACCGGCTTGCCGGTGAGCGCATCGGGGTCGAGCACGTCGATGAACGATTTGAACAACCCCGAGTAGCTCGTCGAGAAGATCGGCGTCACCGCGATGAGGGCATCGGCCGAGACGACCGTGTTGATCGCGGTCTCCAGCGCCGGCGGCGCGAAGCCGGTCAGCATGTTGTTCGTGATGTCGTGCGCGTAGTCGCGCAGCTCGATCACGTCGACGCTCGCCTCGATGTCGTGGGCGGCGAGCGCCCTCACGGTCTCTGCGGCGAGCCGGTCGGCCAGCATCCGCGTCGAGGACGGGTTCGACAGGCCGGCCGAGACGACGGCGATGCGACGCGTGGTCATCTCACGCCTCCTTCCGACCGAGGCCGAATGCCGCACCCGCCGGGGCGGGAGTGTCCTGATACGGCGAGTCGCCGGTCAGGTTGTCGCCACGGTTCGCGCCGGGGCGTGCCTGCCGCGTGGGCCCGTCGCCGAACTCCGCCTTCACACGTGCGGCGTGGGTGGGCGCATCCGGCACAGAGGCCGGACGATTCGTGGCGAGCTCCTTGCGCAGCACCGGCACCACCTCGGAGCCGAGGATGTCCAGCTGCTCCAGGACCGTCTTCAGCGGAAGGCCCGCGTGGTCGATGAGGAAGAGCTGCCGCTGGTAGTCGCCGTAGTGCTCGCGCATCGCCGCGTAGCGATCGATCACCTGCTGCGGCGACCCCACCGTGAGCGGGGTCATCTCGGAGAAGTCCTCCATGCTCGGACCGTGGCCGTAGACGGGCGCGTTGTCGAAGTACGGACGGAACTGGTCAACGGCATCCTGCGACTTCGCCGCCATGAACACCTGACCGCCGAGACCGACGATGGCCTGCTCCCTCGTGCCGTGGCCGTAGTGCTCGAAGCGCTGCCGGTAGAGCTCGATGAGGCGCTGGTAGTGCTCCTTGGGCCAGAAGATGTTGTTGGCGAAGAAGCCGTCTCCGTAGTAGGCGGCCTGCTCGGCGATCTCGGGCGTACGGATGGACCCGTGCCACACGAACGGCGCGATGCCGTCGAGAGGACGCGGCGTCGAGGTGAAGCCCTGCAGCGGGGTACGGAACTTGCCCTCCCAGTCCACGACGTCTTCGCGCCACAGCTTGTGCAGCAGCGCGTAGTTCTCGATCGCGAGCGGAAGGCCCTGGCGGATGTCCTGGCCGAACCACGGGTAGACGGGACCCGTGTTGCCGCGACCGAGCATGAGGTCCATGCGACCGTCGGACACGTGCTGCAGCATCGCGTACTCCTCGGCGATGCGGACAGGGTCGTTCGTGGTGATGAGCGTCGTGGAGGTCGAGACGATCAGTCGTTCGGTCTGCGCGGCGAGGGCGGCGAGGAACGTCGTGGGGCTGGAGGACCAGAAGGGCGGGTTGTGGTGCTCGCCGATAGCGAAGACGTCGAGCCCGACCTCTTCGGCGTGCACGGCGATCGCCATGGTCGCCTTGATGCGCTCCTGCTCGCTGGGGGTGATGCCCGTGGTGGGATCGCGGGTGATGTCGCTGACCGACATGATGCCGAACTGCATCGCCTGCGCGCCTGACTGCTCGCTCATGATTGCTCCGTGTTCTCCGAACCGGATGACTCGCATCCGTTTCTATTCATTTGAATGTATCTGTGTCAACGCGCCCAGGGCAACTTTATTCCCGGCCTGTAGCCTCGGAGGATGAGCAGTGCCGGCGCCGACATCTCAGGGACCCCCACCGGATCGGTTCCCCGCAAGCGGAGGCGCGTGCCGTTCTGGGACAACGCGCGATACGTCTGCATCGTGCTGGTGGTGCTCGGCCACGCGATCCAGCGCCTCATCTACGACTCCGACATCGCCTTCGCGTTCTACCTCGCCCTGTACGCGTTCCACATGCCGGCGTTCGCGATCATCTCGGGCTACTTCTCGAAGTCCGGGTCCCCGACCAAGACGCAGATGGCCAGGGTGATCACCGACATCATCCTCCCCTACGTGATCTTCGAGACGCTGTGGACCCTCACCAAGTGGCTCGTGGAGGGTCAGGCCGACCCGAACATCACCAAGCCGAGCTGGACGCTGTGGTTCCTGCTCGCTCTGGGCATCTTCCGCCTCGTGCTCCCCTACCTGGCGCTGCTGCGCTGGCCGCTGCTGTGGACGATCGTGATCTCGGTCGGCGTGGGGTATCTGCCCAACGTCGACAGCACGTTCTCTCTCTCCCGCACTCTCGGGCTGCTGCCGTTCTTCACCCTGGGTTGGTGGCTGCGCGAACGCGACATCGTCGACCGGTTCAGGCTCCTGGATTTCCGCCCATGGTGGGTGCGCGCCGGCGCGGTCGCGATCCTCGCCGGCACCGGCTGGGCGGCGTGGAACTGGCTCCCCGTCTGGCAGGCGGCGGATCTCCGGCACTGGCTGTTCTACGAGGACTCCTATGCCGACCTCGGCGGCGAGCAGTGGTGGGCGGGCGGCATCCGCATCGTCCTGATGCTGCTCGCGGTGGTGCTGAGCGCCGCCTTCTTCGCCCTCATCCCCCGCCGCGCCCAGTGGTGGACGACATTCGGTCAATACACGATGTACGTGTTCCTGCTGCACTCGTTCGTGCTGTACCCGTTCCGCGAGAGCGGCATCCTGCGCGACCTGGAACCGACGTGGATCTGGCTGCCGCTCGTCACCGTCCTCTCGGTGGCGATCGCCCTGGCGCTGGCCACGAAACCGGTGCGGTGGCTCTTCCGCCCCCTCGTCGAACCGCGTCCCGGCTGGCTGTTCGCCGATCCTGAGCTCGCATCCAAGGAGGGGCGCCGGAACGATCCGACGGGGTCGCGGCGTCCTCGCTAGAAGCATGCGGATAGCCTCGAGAGCGTGAATCGAGCGCAGACCGTCCGCAACCGCATCGTCGACGAGATCGGGAGGTCGGGCTTCACCGCCCTCGGCCTCCACGTCCGCACCGGGAACGACGTCGCCGAGCACCGCTGGGCGCCCGATGACCGGGTCGATGTGCACTCCGTCGCTAAGGGCGTCTGCGTCCTCGCTGCCGCGATGGCCGCCGAGGACGGGACGGTGTCGCTCGACGAGCCCGTCGCGGCGTACCTCCCGGACCACGCCCTCGGCGACGGCGCCGACGAGGTCACGCTGCGCCACCTGCTCACGATGACCAGCGGCATCGACTTCCCGTGGTCGGACACCCTGATGACCGACTGGCCCGATCTGGCGCGGGAGTTCCTCCGTCGCCCCGCGCAGGGCCGGGTGTTCCAGTACTCGGATGCCAGCACCTACACCGCGATGGCCGCGCTGGCCGCACGGGTCGGCGACGTGGGCGAGTATCTCGTCCCCCGCCTGTTCGCGCCGCTCGGCATCTCCGACGTGGAGTGGGAGCACAGCCCGAACGGACGCATCGTCGCCGGTGGAGGCCTGTGGCTGCGCACGGAGGAGCTGAGCCGGCTCGGCCTGCTCCTCCGCGACCGCGGCGTGTGGTCGGGGCGCTCCCTGGTCGGCCCGGAGTGGGTCGATGCCATGCACGGCGGATGGGTGGTCGCCGGGGAGAGCCCGACCTACGACCGCTACGCCCTTGCCGGATGGGGCGGCCCCGGACCGGCCTGGCGCCTGCACGGAGCCTACGGACAGCTGCTGATCTTCCTGGACGACGCCGTGGTCACGATCACCGCCGACGACCACTTCGGCGCCGACGCGATCGCGGCGTTCACGGTGGAGACGCTCACCGCGACCTCCGCCTCCTGACGCGTCAGGCGAAGAGCCCGGCGCCCACGTAGGAGCCGGGCTTCGCACCTGCGGGCACGGCCCAGATGCCGGAGCCGACGTGTCTGATGTACTCGTTCATCAGGTCGGTCGAGAGTCGCCGCTGCAGGGTGATGAACTGCGCGGGGTCGCGCTGGCATGACAGGAAGAACAGCCCCGCATCCAATCGACCCAGCGCGTTGTTGCCATCGACGTAGTTGTAGCCGCGCCGCAGGATGCGCACACCGTCGTTCTGCTCGGGATGGGCGAGGCTCACGTGACTGTTCTTGTCGATCGCAGAACCGTGGAAGTCCGGCGCCGTGAACTCGTCTCCACCTGAGAGAGGAGCGCCGTCGCCCTTGTCGCGTCCGATGATCGTGTCCTGCTCGGCGAGGCGCACCCGGTCCCACGTCTCGATCAGCATCGCGATCTTCCGTGCCACGAGATAGGAGCCACCGGCGAGCCAGGCGGGCTCATCCTTCTCGGAGACCCAGACGTGCTCGGTGAGAGCCTCGGTGTCATCGGCGAGGATGTTCGCCGTGCCGTCCTTGAAGCCGAACAGGTTCCGCGGCGTCGCCTGTGTCGCCGTGGTGCGCGACGTCTTCCCGAAGCCGAGCTGCGACCACCGCAGGCGCGCCCGCCCGAAGGCGATGCGGCTGAGGTTGCGGATCGCGTGCACGGCGACCTGCGGGTCATCCGCGCACGCCTGGATGCAGAGGTCGCCGTGGGAGGTCTGCGGGTCCAGATCGTCGCCGAGGAATGCGGGAAGCCGCTCCAGCCCGGCGGGACGGAGCGCGGCGATGCCGTAGCGGTCGCCGTCCGCGTTCTCGAACAGGCCGGGGCCGAAACCGAAGGTGATCGTCAGGCCCGCCGCAGGAAGGCCCAGCGCTTCTCCGGTGTCGTCCGGCGGGGCCTCCGCGGGGCCGCCGACCGCGCCGGTCGCACTGACCTCGAGGCCCTGCGCCATGCGCGAAGCCGCGTACGACCAGTCCTGCAGCAGCGAGATCAGGTCGTCACGATCCGTGCGCGGCATCATGTCGAAGCTCGCGAAGTGGAGGTGATCCTGCACCGGCGTCGTGATGCCCGCCTGGTGCGCACCGAAGAAGTCGTACGCGGAATGCGCGTCCTCGGCGGCACGGGCACGACCGAGCGCGACGCCTCCGGCGAGCCCTGCGCCCGCACCGACGGCAAGACCGGCGACGCCTCCGCCGATGGCCAACCCGAGCAGGCCGCGCCTGCTCAGGCCGGAGGGAGCGGAGACCTCACCCGTCGATGGTTCGTCGGGTGAGGTCTCTGCGTCTGGTTCGTTCACGTCCGCGATGGTACCCGGTCAGCTCAGCGCGAGTCTGATCAGTCGAGGACCGTGCTGGTGAGCTGCGACAGCGGCTCCGCCAACGCGTTGATCAGATCGGTGAACTCGCGCTTGTCGTCTTCGGTCAGCGCCGAGTACCCGACGAAGCCGTCGACCAGCGAGCCGTGCGCGGCGAGCGAGGCCTCGAGCGCCGAATACCCGGACTCGATCTCGGCGACGAGCGCCTTGCCGTCGTCGCCCTGGGCGTCCGCGAAGTCCTGCACCAGCGAGAACGCCATCTTCGAGCCCTCGACGTTCGCGGCGAAGTCGTAGAGGTCGGTGCCCGACCACCAGTCCTCCTCGCCGGAGATCTTGCCGGTCGCGACCTCGTCGAGCAGCGCGATCGCACCGTTGGAGATGCCGCCGATGCCCTGGTCGTCGAGCGCGGTGGTGAAGTCCTTGGAGTGCACGTAGTCGTACAGCTCCTGCACATCGGCGATGAGCAGGTCGCCGTAGTCGGCGCGCTCCGCCGGCGTGGACGGCGCCCAGTCCTGCCAGGCCGAGGTCTCACCGTCGGCGTTCAGCGCATCCTGCGCCGGAACCCAGAGGTCCTTCTCGATGCGGTGGAAGCCGGTCCAGTCCAGTCCCTCGGCCACGGCGTCGACCTCGCGGTAGTCGATGCGCGGGTCGAGGTCGCCCAGCGCTTCCGCGACCGGCTCGATGCGCTCGTAGAACGCGCGGGTCTGCGGGAACAGTGTGCGCGCGGTCTCGTCGTCTCCCGACTCGTACGCGGCCACGAAGTCCTCGACGGCGGGGACGAGCTGCCCGACCTGGTCCTTCACGAACGCGGCGTACAGATCGACCGCCTTCTGCTTCTGCTCGGCGTCGGGGCCATCCACGGCGACGCGGTCACCCGTGACGGTGAACGCCGCCTTGCCGACGCCCTCGCCGAGCATGCCCGGCTTGCACAGCGTGAAGTAGTCACCCGGCTGCGCGACGACCGTGAGAGTGCGCGAGGCAGCAGGGGCGATGTTCTCGACCTCGCCGACGATGCGCAGTCCGTCCTCCGCCAGCAGGTAGAACTCGGTGACCTGCTGGGTGTCGTTCTTGACGTTGAAGGTCAGGGTCCCGCTCTTCGCCGTCGCGGCGGAGACGGCGCAGTCGCTGTCGCTCGACGCGACGTCGAAGGCTCCTGCGGCCGTCGCGTCGCTCTTGGCGACGCAGCCGCTGAGGACGAGGACGGCCGCGCCCGTGGCGGCCAGCGCCCCCAGGATCCGGTAAGAGGTGGTCATGCTGCTCCTTGTTGTGAGAGGGAGGAAGAGTCGGGGCGGGGGTCGGTCTGGGTCTGCGGCCTGGACGGACGCCGCGAGCGGAGACCGCGGATGTACACCCAACCCACGACGACGATGTACAGCGTCCAGGCGACGACCTGCAGCCAGGTCATCTTCGGCATGAAGCCGATCGTCGCCTGCAGGATCGCGGCGAGCGGTCCGCCGGGTGCGATCGACGCGGACACGTCGAATGCCCAGCCGAACGGGAAAGCCGCCCAGCCGATCGCGACATCTCCCGTGACCGGATCGATCGGCGCGGCAGCGGTGAACGGGCCCGGCAGCGCCGCAGCCTCTTGCAGGTCCATGAGCGCGTAGGCGAGGACGCCTGCGGCGACGATGACGAGGAACCCCCCGGTCCAGGCGAAGAATCGGCGCAGATCCAGCTTGACCGCACCGCGGGAGATGAGCCAGCCGATGACGACGGCCGCAGCGAGACCGAGCAATGCGCCGAGGAGGGCGGACGGCGCATCACCGAAGGCCTGCACCATGGACCACAGCAGCAGCGTGGTCTCGATGCCCTCGCGGGCGACCGACACGAAGCCGATGGCGATGAGCGCCCACAGCCCGCCCACGGTGAGAGCGCGGTCGATACCGCCCTCGAGCGTCGCCTTCATGGTGCGGCCCGCGCGCTGCATCCAGAAGATCATCCACGTGACCATCGCGACGGCGAGGAGGGACAACCCTCCGCCGATCAGCTCCTGCGCCTGGAAGGTGAGCTCGTAGGCTCCGAAGGTGAGTACGGCGCCGATGCCGACCGCCAGCGCGATCGCAAGGCCCACACCCGCCCACATCTTGGGAAGAGCATCCTGCCGCCCGAGCCGGCGGAGGTAGGCGACGAGGATGCCGACGACGAGCGCGGCTTCGAGACCCTCGCGGAGGCCGATGAGAAAAGTGGCGAGCACGGAACAACACTCTCTGGCGATGACTGAGGTAAGGCAGCCCTTACCCACGAGACTCTAGCACCGAGATCAGCGCGCACCGAACGCTCGGGCCGGAGGTAATGGAGTGCAACACTGCAGCCCGCCCCCAGAACACCGGCATACCCTCGGTCCATGGCTGAACTCTCGCTCCCCATCCTGGATCTGTCCCAGCTCGACGAAGGCCCCGAGGCCGCGGAACGCTTCCGCGACGAGCTCCGGGCGGCGACCCACGACGTCGGCTTCTTCTACCTCACGGGCACGGGGATCTCCCCCGAGCTCGAGGCCCGCCTGCACCGTGCGGCCCTCGACTTCTTCGCCCTCCCCGAGGCGGACAAGCTCGCCATCGAGAACGTGAACAGCCCGCACTTCCGCGGATACACCCGCATCGGCGGCGAGCGTACCCAGGGGAAGGTCGACTGGCGCGAGCAGATCGACATCGGACCCGAGCGCGAGGCGGTCAGCGACGGCCCCGCGTTCAACCGCCTGATCGGCCCGAACCTGTGGCCGGCCGCGCAGCCCGAGCTGCAGGATGTCGTCGCGGAATGGCACGAAACGTTGTCCGAGGTCGCCCGCAAGCTGCTGCGTGCGTGGGCGCAGACGCTCGGTGCCGACGAGACTTACTTCGACGACCACTTCGGGGAGCCGTCGACGCTCATCAAGATCGTGCGCTACCCCGGTACCCACGAGCCCGAGCCCCAGCAGGGTGTCGGCGCGCACAAGGACTCCGGCGTGCTGACGCTGCTGTGGGTCGAGCCCGGCAAGGGCGGCCTGCAGGTCGAGCGGGACGGCACGTGGGTGGACGCTCCCCCGGTCTCCGGTGCATTCGTCGTCAACATCGGCGAACTGCTCGAGTACGCGACCGGTGGATACCTCAAGGCGACGAACCACCGCGTGGTCTCGCCGAAGGCACCGGACGAGCGGATCTCGATCCCCTTCTTCTTCAACCCCGCCCTCGACAAGCGCCTGCCGCTGATCGAACTCCCCGCGGACCTCGCTGCGGAGGCCGACGGCGTGACCGAGGATCCGAGCAACCCGATCCACGCTCTCTACGGCGAGAACGCGCTCAAGTCTCGTCTGCGCGCGCACCCCGACGTCGCCGCGATCCACCACGCGGATCTGGTGGGCGCGACGAGCTGACCGTCTACCAGTCGAGGGCCTCGGCGAGGGCCGCGATGATGAGTTCGCGGCCCTGCTCGATGTGCGCATACGCCTGAGCAGCCGCGACCTCGCCGCGGCCCGCGACGATCGCGTCGAGCAGCTGCTGATGCTCGACGGCATGCTCCTGCTCGCGGGTGGCGTGCGTGATGCCGAAGATCCACTGCATCCGACCGAGCATCGGCGCCAGGCTGCGCTCCAGGATGCGGTTTCCGGAGAGCCGCACGATCTCGAGGTGGAAGCCGAGGTTCGATTCCCCCAGCTCCACCGTCTCCCCCGGCGCCAGCGCGCGCTCGAGCAGCTCACGCAGCCGATCGGCGCTCGCCTCCCCCGCGTGCACGCGATGCGCGGCGTGCCGCGTCGCATACGGCTCGATGCAGAGCCGCGCGTCGTACAGCTCCTCGACGTCCGCCCTGGTCACGGGCGTGACACTGGCACCCTTGTTGCGCGTGGTCACCACGAAACCCTCGGTCTCCAGACGCTGCAACGCCTGGCGAACCGGCACCCGGGACACCTCGAAGCGCTCGGACAGATCCCGCTCCTTCAACCACGCGCCCGGTGTGAGCTCGCCGACGATGATGCGATGCAGCACGCCCCGGTAGACGCGCTCGGCCAGGGCGGAGCCGTCGGTCGTCGTGCTGTCGGCGCTCATCGCGGAACCTCTCGGGAAATCAGGCATGAAGGGGGTACACGGGCGGGAAGAGGTCATCCGTCGTCCCGTTCCGGTGGTCGCGCCCAGTGTAGGCGTTCCGCATCTTGGCGAAGAGGATCTGCGTGTCCGCGCGCACCGCGTCGAGGTCGATCCCGTCGATCTCACCATCGCGCATCACGACGCGGCCGGCGACCATCGTCAGACAGGCATCGCGTGCCGTGCCGTTGAGCACGAGCGTGCGCAGCGGGTCGTCGACCGCGCCCATCCGCACGTCGTCCAAGCGGAACGCCGTCAGATCGGCCTGGGCGCCTACGGCGATGCGACCGAGATCGGGGCGGTGCAGCGCCCGAGCGCCACCGAGCGTGACCGCATCCACATAACCGGCGAGATCACCCGCCGCGAGGCTGCCGTTCTGCACCTTCGCCACCGACACACCCGTGTCGATGCCGCGGATGAGGTCGGGAGGGAACGAGTCCGTGCCGAGGGCGATGTTCACCCCGGCATCGCGATAGCGCCCGAACGTCTCGAGCTCCGAGCCGTACCGGGCGTTGGTCAACGGGCAGTGCACGAGAGAGACCCCGGCCGCGACCAGGCGCGCGAGGTCGCCGCGATCCTCGCCGTGCACGCGCGGATTCACGTCGAGGAAGACGCCGTGCGGGACGATGAGCCGGTCGTTCAGGAGCCCCCGCTGTTCGATGAGATCGAGCGGGGTGATGCCGTGCTCCGCGAGGATGAGCTCACGCTCGACCTCGCCCTGCAGCGCGTGCAGACGCACGATCGCGCCGCGCTCCGACGCCGCAGCGGCCGTGGCCTCGAGCAGCTCGGGAGTGAGCGTCTCGATGCGGCACGGCAGGAACACCGGGGTGAGCAGCGGATCCGCGAGTGCGGCCAGCTCATCGTGGAAGCGGACGGCATCGGCGAATCCCGACTCCCCCTCCTCCGGCGCGAAGCGCACGACGCGTGCGCCCGACGCCGTGACGACGTTCACGCCCGAGCGATAGGACGGGCCCAGGAATCCGCGCAGGCCGAGACGCCGCGAGAACGCGGCCATCCGATGCAGATCCTCTGCGGATTCGGCCCACACCGAGTGCACCTCCGAGGCGATCGGCATGTACGTGGTGATCCCGTGCAGGGCGAGCTGCACCAGGGCGATCTCGCGGACTCGAGCCCGCTCGTCCGCGTGGAACACGTGGCTCCGGCGTCCGAAGTAGTCGTCCGACCACTGCAGGCGCCCCGCCTGCTCGCGCGATCCCCATGCGTCGAGGATCAGGTGGTCGATGTCGGTGAGCGCGTCCAGGTCGATGAGGCCCGGCATGAGCAGGCTCTCGCCGAGCTCGATGCGCTCGTCGACGTCGGATGGTGCGCCATCGGCAGCGCCAACATAGACGATCCTGTCGTCCTCGACCACGATCGCGCCGTATCGGAGCTCCTCGTGGGTGGTGCCGTCGAATGCCAGCACGTGGTCGGCGGTGAGAAGTGTGCGCATGAGAGCCTCGATGATCCGTGATGCGGTTTGGTATCCAAAAGCTATCCCACCACCCTTCGGCGCTCAAGCCACATGCGGCTTGATTGGCCACAGTTTCGCTGATTCTCGATGATCCTTTCATTTTTGGTATCCCAGAGCCGCATCCTTTGGTATACAATTCTGAGCACCCGCTCCCCGAACCATCAAGGAAGATCGTGACGGACACCCCGACGCTCAGCCCGAAGACGGAGGCGCTGCCTACAGCACCGCCGAAGATCGCGACCGGCCGCTCCCTCCTCGGCACCGCCTGGCTGCGCATCCGTCGGAGCCCCGTCGCCCTGGCATCCTTCGGGGTCGTGGTCGCGATCGTGCTGTTCGCCGTGCTCGCGCCCGTGCTCGTCGCGATCGAGGGACAGGACCCCTTCACGACCCACACCGGACCGGACGTCCTCGACAACTTCATGACGCCCGGCCTCCCGCTCCCCGGATACATGTACCCCTCCACCGAGCACTGGCTCGGCGTCGAACCGGGACTCGGACGCGACATCTTCGCCCGCATCGCCTACGGCGCCCAGGTGTCGCTGCTCATCGCGCTGCTGTCGACCGTGGTCTCGGTCGTCCTCGGCACGGTGCTCGGCGCCGCCGCCGGCTACTTCGGCGGCAAGGTCGACATGGTCATCAGCCGCATCATCGACCTGTTCCTCGCCTTCCCGCACCTGCTTCTGGTGCTGTCGCTCACACCGATCCTGCAGTCCCGGCTCCGTGACACACCGCTCGGCCAAGGCAGCTTCGTCCCGATCGCATCCCTGGTGCTGATCCTGGGCTTCTTCGGCTGGGCGTACCTCGCCCGCGTCGTGCGCGGGCAGGTGCTCAGCATCCGCGAGCAGGAGTACATCGAGGCGGCGAAGTCGTACGGCGCATCGCACCGCACCATCATCTTCCGCCAGGTCATCCCGAACGTTCTCGGGGTCGTGCTCGTCTACGCGACCATGATGATCCCCGCCAACATCTCCGCGGAAGCCGCGCTGTCCTTCCTCGGCGTCGGCGTGAAGGACCCCACGCCGTCGTGGGGCCAGATGCTCAACGCCGCCCAGGCCGGCAACTGGTACCTGAGCGATCCGTGGTTCCTGATCGTCCCCGGCACCGCGCTCATCGTCACCGTGCTCGCCTTCAACCTGCTCGGCGACGCCGTCCGCGATGCGCTCGACCCCAAGGCGTCCCGGAACTGACCACCCCGATCCCGAACACCCATCCCTCATCGAAAGAGAACGAGTCATGAGACACCGCAGTCCCCTGCTCGCCGCTGCGACCGTGGCAATCGCCCTGGTCGTCACCGGCTGCACCAGTCCTGGCACCCAGAACGGGCAGTCGGCCCCGACCGACGCGAAGGACCCGTACGCGGCGCACATCGTGCAGCCCGGATTCGACGAGCCCGGCGGCAACGTCAACGTGCTGATGTCGAGCGACTTCATGACGCTCGACCCCGGCAACAGCAACTACGTGCAGACCGCCAACGTCGGCCAGCTCTACTACCGCACCCTCACCATGGCGAAGGAGACCGCCGGTGTGCCGCCGACGATCGTCGCCGACCTCGCGACCGACACCGGCACCGCGTCCGAGGACGGACTCACCTGGACGTTCACGCTCAAGGACGGCCTGAAGTACGAGGACGGCTCTGCCATCACGGCCGCTGACGTCAAGTACGGGATCGCGCGCACCTTCGCCCGTGACGTCTTCACGCAGGCGCCGCAGGAGCTGAACTCCGCCCTCGCCGCCGACGACTACAAGGGTCCGTATTCGGGCGGTGGCGATCTGACCGCCGTGGAGACGCCGGATGACAAGACGATCATCTTCCACCTGAAGCAGCCCAACCCCGACTTCGCCGCCCTCGTGTCGCGCTCGAACACCGCCCCTGTCCCGCAGGCGAAGGACACGATGCTCGACTACACCAACCACCCGATGTCGTCCGGCCCGTACATGATCGAGAGCTACGATCGCGGGCGGGAGCTGAAGCTGGTGCGCAATCCCGAGTGGGACCCGTCGACCGACGAGAACCGCACCGCGCTGCCGGACACGTTCACGTTCTCGCTGTCGACCGCGCAGGCGACCATCAGCCAGCAGCTGATCTCCGACGCCGACCCGACCGCGATCACGCTCGACTCCAACGGTGCGCTCCAGGCGTCCGACACCGCACGACTGGCCGACGCGGCCGTCGCGGACCGCACCGCATCCGGCCTGCTCGGCTGCACCGACGTGCTCAACTTCAACACCGAGACCATCACCGACCCCGACGTGCGGCATGCACTCGCCCTCGCGATGGACCGCGCGGCGATCCAGGTGCAGTACGGCGGCGCACGCTTCGGCAAGCTCACCAACTCGTACCTGAACGACGCGCAGGTGGGGTACGTCGCCGAGACCACCGACCTCGACATCGACGGCGCGCCGCAGCTCGATGCCGCCAAGAAGCTCCTCGAGGGCAAGGACGTCCCGTCCACGCTCACGTACGGCTACTCGAACGCGATCGACCGGTACAAGAACCTCGGCACCGTGCTGCAGCAGAACTTCAAGGAACTCGGCATCGATCTGCAGCTCGTCCCGATCCCCGCGGCGAACTACTACACCGTGCTCGCCAGCGACGAGATGCCCGACATCGCGCGCGCCGGCTGGTGCGGTGGGGCGGCATCCGGCTCCACCCGCACCACGGTCGACCCCAACCTCGGTCCGAGCCTCGACGGCACGACCTTCGGGTTCAGCAACATCTCGCGCTTCTACGACGCGACACTCTCGGGTGAGATGTACGAGCTCCGCAACACCAACGGCACGTCGGAGGAGCTGAACACCCAGTGGGCAGAGCTCTACAACGAGGCCATGGAGTCGTACCCACTGGTGCCGCTGATCCGCACCTTCACCAACAGCGTCGTGGGGTCGAAGATCCGCAACGCCCAGGTGGGGTACTTCTTCGGAAGCATCGACCTGTCCACCGTCGGCGTCGAGCAGTAACGACCGACACGACACTCCGGAAAGGACGGGGCCGGCCGATCGGTCGGCCCCGTACGGGACAGCAATGTTCGGATTCATCGTCCGCCGCCTGACCGCCCTGGTCATCCTCCTGCTCGTCGTGAGCTTCGTGACGTTCGCCCTGTTCCAGATCGGGCCCGCCGACCCTGCGGCCGCCGCGTGCGGCCAGGAGTGCACTCCCGACCGCATCGCTCAGGCGCGCGTCGCCCTCGGAATGGACAAGCCGTTCCTGGTGCAGTACTTCACCTACCTCAGCGGGTTCTTCGGCGAGCGGATGATCGGCGCTCCCGGTGCCGAGCAGGTGTGCGCCTGGCCGTGCCTGGGCAAGTCGTTCCAGACCAACGAGAACGTCACCGACGTGATCGTCCGCGCCCTGCCGTACACGGTCTCGATCGCCGTCGGCGCTGTGGTGCTGTGGACCGTCGTCGGCGTCGGCTTCGGCCTGCTGGCCGCCCTCCGCAAGGGCCGCGCGACCGACAAGCTCATCGTCGGCGCGGCATCGGTCGGGGTTTCGCTCCCCGTCCCGGTCACCGGACTGCTGCTCCTCCTCGTGTTCGTGAGCGCACTGCACTGGCTGCCGTTCACGAGCAATCAGATCTCCTCGCCGTTCGGCCCGGCCGGTCCCGGCGCCTGGTTCACCAACTACCTGCTCCCCTGGGTCGCCCTGGCGATCCTGTTCAGCGCCCAGTACATCCGCATCACCCGCAACAACATGATCGAGACGTTCGGCGAGGACTACATGCGCACCGCGCGGTCGAAGGGGCTCAGCCCGAGCCGCATCACGACGCACGGCGTGCGCGCCGGCATCACTCCGATCATCACGATGCTGGGCCTCGACATCGGCGCCCTCCTCGGCGGCGCGGTCCTGACCGAGCAGATCTTCTCCGTGCCCGGCCTCGGCTTCACCGCGGTGCGCGCCGCCACGTCGGGAGACCTCCCGGTCACGATGGCGATCACGATGCTCGCCGCCTTCTTCATCATCACTGCGAACGTCATCGTCGACCTCGTCTACGCGAGCGTCGACCCGAGAGTGAGGGTCAACTGATGACCACGCCGATTCTCGACATCCGCGACCTGCGGGTGACCTTCCCCACCGACGACGGGCTGGTGCATGCCGTGAACGGCATGGACCTGGTCGTGCGCCGCGGAGAGACCGTCGGCATCGTCGGCGAATCCGGGTCCGGGAAGACCGTGACCAGTCAGACCCTGATGGGCCTCCTGAAGGGCACGAGCGCCAAGGTCACCGGTCAGGTGCTGTTCGACGGCACCGACCTGGTGCCGCTCGGCGAGAACGAGATGCGCCCCTACCGGGGGCGCAAGATCGGGATGATCTTCCAGGATCCCCTCTCGGCGATGCATCCCTTCTACACCGTGGGCAGGCAGATCGCCGAGGCCTACCGCGTGCACAACAAGGTCAGCGCGAAGGCGGCGAGAGCGCAGGCGATCGAGATGCTCAACCGCGTCGGCATCCCCGACCCGGTCGCGCGCTACGACTCCTACCCGCACGAGTTCTCCGGCGGCATGCGGCAGCGGGCGATGATCGCGATGGCCCTGATCTGCGAGCCGGAGCTGCTGATCGCCGACGAGCCGACCACGGCCCTCGACGTGACCGTGCAAGCGCAGATCCTCGATCTGATCTCGTCGCTCCAGGCGGAGACCGGCTCCGCGGTCATCTTCGTGACGCACGACCTGGGCGTCGTCGCCGAGGTCTGCCAGCGCGTCGTGGTCATGTACGGAGGACAGTGCGTGGAAGAGGCCGACGTGCACGACCTGTTCTTCCGCACCGCGCATCCGTACGCCAGGGGCCTGCTCGCCTCCATGCCCTCGATGGTCGATGAGGCCGGACGCCTCACACCCATCCCCGGATTCCCGCCCTCGCTGCTCGATCTCCCGCGGGGATGCCTGTTCGCCGACCGCTGCCCGGTCGCCGACCTGGTGCCCGACGATCGATGCCGCACCGAGCGCCCCGCTCTCACGCTGGTGGACTCCGGTCACCGAGCCCGCTGCCACCTCGCCGACGTCGACGTCCCGACGTCCGCCCCGTCCCTGCAGGAGGTCGTCCGATGAGCGAGCCGCTCCTGAGCGTCGAGAACCTCGCCAAGCACTTCCAGGTGAGCAAAGGCTTCCTGCGCGGATCGTCGCAGGTCAAGGCTGTCGACGGTGTGTCCTTCACCCTCGAGCGCGGATCGACGCTGGGCCTGGTGGGCGAATCCGGGTGCGGCAAGTCGACCACCGGGCGGCTGCTGATGCGGCTGCTCGCTCCGACGTCCGGGCGCATCCTGCTGGACGGCGCCGACGTGTCCCAGTTGCGCGGCGGTGACCTGCAGCAGTTCCGTCGCCGTGTGCAGATGGTGTTCCAGAACCCCTCGTCGTCACTCAACCCCCGCCAGAGCGTCGGCGCGGCGATCGCGGCGCCCCTGCAGGCCCAGGGCATCGTTCCCAAGGAGGGCATGAAGAACCGGGTCGCGGCGCTCATGGACCGCGTCGGGCTGCGGCCGGAGCACTACAACCGCTTCCCGCACGAGTTCTCCGGCGGGCAGAAGCAGCGCGTCGGGATCGCCCGGGCCTTGGCGCTGGAACCCGACATCGTGATCTGCGACGAACCCGTCTCCGCCCTCGACGTCTCGGTGCAGGCGCAGGTGATCAACCTCCTCCAGGACATCCAGGCCGACACCGGCATCTCCTACGTGTTCATCGCGCACGATCTGTCCGTGGTCAGGCACTTCGCCGACGAGGTCGCCGTGATGTACCTCGGCCGGATCATGGAGCACGGCACGAGGGACGCGGTGTTCGGCGCACCCCGGCATCCGTACACGCAGTCGCTGCTGTCATCGGTGCCGAGCCCCGACCCGACCGCCGACCGCAGCCGGCGGATCCGCCTGGTCGGCGATCTGCCGCACCCGTCGAATCCACCCAGCGGATGCGTGTTCCGCACCCGCTGCCCCGTCCTCCCCCTCCTGGACGAAGACGGTCGGCGACGGTGCGGCGAGGAGGTTCCCACCGGCGCTGCCGCGTGCCATCATCTCGTCGAAGCCGCAGACCTCGCGTCGCGGCTCGGCTCCCCCGAAGAAAGGAAAGTCCATGCTGATTCGTGACGTCCGTCCCTGGGGCGCACCCGCCTCCGATGTCCTGATCGAGGACGGGCGCATCGCCCGGATCCAGCCCCACGAGGGCACACCGACGCTCGGCGACGACATCGACGGGCGCGGACGGCTCCTGCTGCCGTCGTTCAGCGACGTGCACGTGCACCTGGACTCCACCCGCATCGGCCTGCCGTTCCGCGAGCACACCGGCGCTCCCGGCGTCTGGGGCATGATGATGAACGACCGCGAGAACTGGCGGAACGCGGAGATCGACCTCCCCACGCGGGTGGCCGGCACGCTCGAGCGGATGATCGCCCGCGGCACCACCCGGGTACGCTCCTACGCCCAGGTGGACGTGGACTGCAAGCTGGAGAAGTTCGACGCCGTGATGGCGGCGAAGGAGAAGTTCGCCGCGCACGCCGATGTGCAGGTGATGACCTTCCCCCAGGCGGGGATCCTGCGGGAGGCGGGCACGGTCGAGTACCTGGAGGAGTCGCTCAAGCAGGGTGCCGACGTGATCGGCGGCATCGACCCGTCGCAGCTCGACCGCGATCCCGCCCGGCACCTCGACATCGTGTTCGGGCTCGCCGAGAAGTACCAGGTCGAGGTGGACATCCACCTGCACGAACCGGGCGCGCTCGGCGTGTTCAGCACGGAGCTCGTGATGGAGCGGACCCGCACACTCGGCATGCAGGGCAAGGTGACGATGTCGCACGCCTACGAGCTCGGCTCCGTCGACGAGGCCACCAGCCGACGCCTGATCGAGGAGTTCGCGGAGCTCGACATCTCGATGGCGACCGTCGCGCCCTCGACCAGCAACCACCTCTCGCTCGTGCAGCTCGTCGAGGCCGGTGTGCGCATCGGGCTCGGTCAGGACGGCCAGCGCGACTATTGGAGCCCCTACGGCAACGCGGACATGCTCGACCGCACCTGGCAGCTCGCCTTCACGAACGGCTTCCGCCGCGACGACCACATCGAGATGGCCCTCGCCGTCGCGACGATGGGCGGAGCGAGCATCATGTCGCACGACACTCCGCGGCTGACCGGTGTCGGCGATCGGCCCGGCCTCGCCGTCGGCGACCGTGCCGACCTGCTCCTGGTCGACGGAGAGACGCCCACGAGCGCGGTGATGGACCGCGGGTCCGACCGGCTCGTCCTGCATGACGGCCGTGTGGTCGCCGACGGCCTCCGTGTCGTCGCGCTCTGAGCGTCGAGGCAGCGAGGTCCGCGACAAGGCGGTCGGGCTCGGCGCAGCCCTGCTGATCGGTCTCAACCTGCGCCCGGCGATCACCTCGGTCGCCGCGCTGTTGGAGCCGACGGGCGCATGGTTCGGCCTGTCCGCCGTGCAGCTGAGCCTGCTGGCGACGCTGCCCGTGATCGCGTTCGGGCTCAGCGCCCCGATCGGACCGCTCCTCGCGCGCCGCGTCGGCGTGACCAGGGCGTTGATCTGGACGATGGTGGCACTGGCGGCGGCACTCGCGCTGCGGGTCGTCGTTCCCGGCGGAATGCTCGCCGGCACGTTCCTCACCGGCGTCGCGATCATGGCCGCCGGCACACTGCTGCCGCAGTATCTCAAGTCGTTGCAGGCGGGCGGGGTGTGGATCGGTCTGAGCAGCATGTCGTTCAGCGCGGGTGCGGCGCTCGGCGCGGGACTGACCGTGCCGTTGAGCACCGTCGGCGGTCCCGCGGTGGCGCTCGGGGCGTGGGCGCTGCCGGCGATGATCGCCGCAGGGGCGATGCTCGGCGTGGCCCTGCGCTCGGAGGCTCCGGTGCCGTCGACGTCACGGATGACGCTGTCGCGGGAGAGCCTCCCGACGGTCACGCTGATCACGGCCATGTTCGGGCTGCAGGCGATGCTGTTCTTCGCCGTGACCGCCTGGCTCCCCCGTCTGCTCGGTGACCGCGGCGTCGAACCGCAGACGGCCGGCTGGTTGCTCGCGCTGGCGAGTGCGGCGGGTCTGGTGCCGACGCTCCTCGCACCGGTGCTGGCCCGTCGTCGCCGCGTGCTGCTCTGGCTCGGTCCGGGTCTCGGCGTCGTGATGCTCCTGGCGTTCGTCTGGCTCGCCTCCGGAGACGGGTCCTACATCGCCATCACCGTCGTGCTCGGCGGCGTCCAGGGGGCGACCTTCGGGCTGTCCCTCGCACTGATCGTCACGCTCGCCGCGAACGAGGCCTCCGCCGGGATGCTGTCGGCCGTGGCTCAGGGCGTCGGCTACGCCTTCGCGGGCGCGGGGAGCCTGCTCGTCGGAGTCCTGCACGACGTCACCGGCGGTTGGACGGCGAGCCTTCTGCTCATGATCGTGTGCGCCGCGGCGCTCACGATCGTCGTGGGACTCGTGATCCGTCGGCGACCGGTGGACCTGCGCGCCGTGTCCGAAACGCCCGCAGGCACCCGGACATGACGAAGGCCGCCCCACACCGTGGGGCGGCCTTCTCAAGAATGTTTTGCGCGATTGAACGCTGGTTCGCTCTGCCTCAGCGGCGAAGTCCGAGACGCTCGATCAGCGAGCGGTAGCGCTCGATGTCGATGTCCTGGAGGTAGCCGAGCAGACGACGGCGCTGACCGACGAGCAGGAACAGACCACGACGCGAGTGGTGGTCGTGCTTGTGCTCCTTCAGGTGCTCGGTGAGGTCCTTGATGCGCTGCGTCAGCATTGCGACCTGCACCTCGGGGGATCCGGTGTCACCGGGGTGCGTCGCGTACTCTTCGATGATCGCCTTCTTGACGTCTGCTTCCAGTGCCATAGATTCGATCCCCTCTCTGCTTGTTGCGCGGCGCCCGACGCCTCATGCGTGGGCTCTCTTTATCCGCGGCCGATCAAACGGCAACCTGACGAGTCTACCAGCCGTCGACTGCTTCAGGTGACACAGCGGCGCCCGGACCGTCGGCGGGGTCAACTAGTCTCGAATGGTGCAGATCAGGTCCGAGGAGTGAGCGCCCGTCGCGGGCATCTGATCGATCTCTCACCGCTTCGGACCAGCCCGGCCTTCGCGCGGATGTGGATCGGCTCGACCCTCGCCGGCATCGGCGGACAGTTGACGATCGTCACCGTGATGCTGCATGTGTTCGCGCTGACCCAGAGCACCTTCGCCGTCTCGATGATCGCCGTCGCGGGTCTCGTGCCGATGATCCTCGCCGGGCTCTACGGCGGCATGCTCGCCGACGCGTTCGACCGGCGACGGGTCGCACTCATCGCCGCCACCATCACCTTCGCGTCCACCGCCCTCCTCGCAGCCCTCACCTGGACCGGCATGGAGACGATCTGGTGGCTGTACGCGCTGAGCATGATCAATTCGGCCGCGAACTCGGTCGGCATGGCCACGCGTACCGCGATCGTCCCCCGCCTCATCCCCCGCGAGAAGCTGGCGGCGGCGTCCGCGCTCAACGGCGTCGCGTTCGGCCTCACGGTGATGGCCGGCCCCGCCCTCGCCGGGCTCCTCGTCGCCCTGACCGGTTACGGCTGGACCTACACGATCGATGTCGTGCTGATGCTGTCGATGTTCCTGGGACTGTGGACGCTGCCGGCACTGCGGCCGGAAGGCGAGACCGTCCGGCCAGGGCTCGAATCGCTGGTCGACGGGTGGAGGTTCCTCCGCAGGGCCGGCAACATCCGCATGCAGTACATCATCGACATCATCGCGATGACGTTCGGACAGCCCCTCGTGCTCTTCCCCGCGCTCGGCACCGTACTGCTGGGCGGCGGAGCGCTCACCACGGGCATCCTCACGGCCGCCGTCGCCGTCGGAACCTTCGCATCGAGTCTGTTCTCCGGACGCGTGGTGCAGTACCGCTGGCATGGGCGCGGCATCGCCAGGGCCGTGCAGGCCTACGGCGGCGCGATCCTGCTGTTCGGCATCGTGCTGCTGATCGGCGCGTTCTCGGCGCCCGCCAGCGAGACGATGCCGCATGTCGGACTCATCATCGCGGCCTGCGTGGCCCTGGCGCTGTCGGGAGCATCGGACAACGTGAGTTCGATCTACCGCAACACGATGATGCAGGCCGCGGTTCCGGACGCGATGCGGGGTCGCCTGCAGGGCCTGTTCATCGTCGTCGTGGCGGGTGGTCCCCGAGTGGGTGCGCTGTACGCCGGGACGCTCGCGACTCTGACCAGCCTGTGGTTCCCTCCCCTGCTCGGCGGCTTCCTGGTGATCGCCCTGGTCGCGCTGCTCGCCGGGAGGAACCGCCGCTTCCGCGACTACGACGCAGAGAACCCCGAGCCCTGAGGGGCCCGGGGTCAGAAAGCCTGCAGCGTGATCAGTCCTGCTGCAGGGCACCCTGCAGGTCGAGGTTGATCGTGATGTCCTTGCCCACGAGCACGCCGCCCGTCTCGAGCGCCGCGTTCCAGGTGAGGCCGAAATCCTCGCGGTTGATCACGGTCTTGGCGGACGCGCCGGCCTTGTAGTTGCCGTACGGGTCGGTGCCGAAGCCGCCGAAGTCGAGCTCGAAGCTGACGGGCTTGGTGATACCGCGGATCGTGAGGTCGCCATCGACGAACAGGTCGTCTCCCTGGACGCGTGCTCCGGTGGAGACGAACTCCATGGTCGGGAAGTTCTCGGTGTCGAAGAAGTCGGCGGAGCGCAGGTGCGCGTCACGGCCCGCGTCGTTGGTGTCGATCGACGTCACGTCGACGCTCGCCTGGACGGTGGTCTCGAGCGGGTTCTCGGGAGCGACGAGCGTCGCGTTCTTGACGCCGAAGCTGCCGCGCACCTTCGAGATCATCATGTGGCGCACGCTGAACGTGACCTCGCTGTGCGAAGGGTCCAGGACCCAGGTGCCGGGGCGGTAGCCGGGGATGTCGATGCTGGTCATTGCTTCTCCTCTGGAGGCGTCAGCCGCGGATGCGACTCGGGACAGGGGCCGCGGGTGCCGCGACCTCTGTGACAACTTACATTCACTCGCATATATTCCCCTGAATGCAGATTCTTTCCGCAGACAGCGAGAGGCGCCCCTCTCCGGAAAGAGCGGGGCGCCTCGTGGATGTGTCGCGATCAGCCGACAGCGACGAGATCGATGATGAAGATCAGCGTCTTGCCGGAGAGGAAGTGACCTCCGCCGACCGGGCCGTATGCGAGGTGCGGCGGGATGATCAGCTCGCGGCGGCCGCCGACCTTCATGCCGGGGATGCCGTCCTGCCAGCCCTGGATCAGGCCGCGCAGCGGGAACTGGATGGTCTCGCCACGACCCCAGGAGGAATCGAACTCCTCGCCGGACTCGAACTCGACGCCGGCGTAGTGGACGGTCACGGTGTCGCCGGGCTTCGCCTCGGCACCGTCACCCTCGATGATGTCGCGGATGACGAGCTCCGCGGGAGCGGGGGCGCTGGGGGCATCGAACTCAGGCTTTGTGCGATCAGTCATGACTCCATCCAACCCTCCCTCGACAGACGCGGTCAACGCGATCGCACCTGCTCACAGCGAACACTTCGACAGGCCTTCGCACGCACCGGGTGCGGTCACCTGGAAGAACGCTCTTGACACCCGGAGGGGTCGGGTGCACCCTGTTTACAGATCAACTCAGCGCCCGGGAGACTCGCAGGCATCGCCGCAGCACCGGGCGCTGAGTCTTGCCCCCGGCGCTTTTCAACCGACCCGCAGCGCGATTCAGTAGGCCAGCAAGGCGGCCCTGGTCGCTCGCGTGCGGATCAGCAACGCCCGCTCATCGTCCTTCGCGAGCGGGTCGCGGCCGGTGATCGCGCGCTGACGCACCGCCGCGAGCTCGGTCGCATCCTTGATGAAGGTCCGCATCAGCGGACGCCGATCGCCCCGCAAGCCCGCGGCCCAGGCGAGTCCGACCTTGCGTCCCGCCGGTGTGGCCAGCATCGTGACCTCCTCCGGGGTGAACCAGCCGGCCGCGGCGTACTCCGCCAGCCGCGCTCTGGTGAGACGGGCCTCCTCGCGCCGCAGGGCGACGATGACCAGGATGAACCCGATGAACAGCGGGACCTGGAGCGTGAAGTAGAGGCCGAAGAAGTCCGCGAAGGTCGCGGAGCCGTTCCACAGCGCGTGCAGCAGGATGGCTCCGATCAGCCCCAGCGCACCTGCGCCGAGCGCCGCGGACGCCGACCCGTGCCGTCGCGCGACGAGACCGATCGCGAAACCGGTCATCGCGGTGAACATCGCATGCGCGAACGGCGACAGCAGGCCGCGGACCACGAACGTCACGGTCAGCTGCTCGCCGCCGCCCTCGATCAGGCTCAGCCCGAAATACTGGATGTTCTCGCTGAACGCGAAGCCCGCACCGACCAGTGCGCCGTAGACGATGCCGTCCACGGGTCCGTCGAAGGCTCGTCGCGCCAACAGGAAGATGAGGAAGACCCCGAGGCCTTTCCCTACCTCCTCCACGATCGGCGCCTGCACGACGGCGGTGAACTCCTCGGAGCGGATGTCGAACAACATCGTCAGGCCCGTGTCGACGAGGAGCGTCAGGCCCACCGCGGCGACAGCTCCCCAGAGGATGGCGAAGGCGACCAGGCGCTTGGGCTCCGGCTCCCAGCGGTCGATCATGCGCACCCCGAGGAAGACGATCGTCAACGGGATGAGCGCGAGGACCAGTCCCACCACCGAGGCGACGGAACCCAGGGCCCACACGAAGTAGCCGACCAGTGCGATCAGCACGAAACCGAGCACTCCGAACAGCCACAGCGATACCGTCCGACCCTTCCGCGTCGGCACCGGCAGAGCCGGCAGCGACTCGGCGGGAGACGGAGCGACCGGGGCCGGCGGCGTGTACGGCGTCGGCTGCGCCAGCGAGGAGGCGTAGCCCGACGCCGGGGCGAAAGCCGCCATGCCCCCGGCGGGATACCCGCCCGAGGTGGGCGCGGACGGACGCGGATCGGCGTCGCGCGGCGCAGACGGCGGCGTGTACGACGGCGGCTGCGACGGGGGCGGTCCTCCGGAACTCATAGCCAAAGCTTATGCGGCACAAGAGACCGGTCCCCGGTATGGCTGAGTCCTCCATCCGCCCGCCGCCCCGCACCCGGTAGCGTAGAAGCATGCGGTTCGCTCATCTGCGCCGTCCTGACTCCCCTCATGCGGTTCTCGCCGTGGTGCAGGACTCGGACGCCATCCTCGTCTCTGACCTCCTGACCGACGCGCCTGCCACGCTGCAGCAGCTGATCGAAGGAGGGGACGACCTCCTCGACCGCGTGCGCGCCGCCGTGGCGGACAGCACCGACACTCCCCGGCACCCGCTGGGCGACTGGACGTTCGATTCCGCCGTGCTCGCTCCCCCGGCCGTGCTCGCGGTCGGCCTCAACTACGCGGCGCACTCCAGCGAGCTCGGCCTCAAGACGGACACCGCCCCGACCGTGTTCACCCTGTGGCCGAACTCGCTCACCGGGCACGAGCAGACCACGTCCTGGCCCCGGAGCCTGAGCGAGGCCGTCGACTACGAAGCCGAGCTCGGTGTGCTCATCGGCACGCCGGCGAAAGACGTCGACGAGGCGGATGCCCTCTCCCACGTGTGGGGCTACACCGTCGTCAACGACATCACCGCCAGGAACATCCAGTTCTCCGAGGCGCAGTGGTCGCGCTGCAAGTCCTTCGACGGCTTCACGCCGACCGGGCCGTTCGCGGTGACCGCCGACGAGGTGCCCGATCCGCAGGACCTGCACATCTGGGCCGTCGTCGACGGGCACACCGTGCAGGATGCCAGCACCGACCAGATGGTGCGATCGGTCGCCAAGCTCATCGCGCACCTGTCGCAGTCGCTCACGCTGCTCCCCGGAACCCTCATCTCGACGGGCAGCCCCGGTGGAGCCGGCTACTCGCGCGACCCGCAGATCTTCCTCCGCGATCGCTCGACCGTCACCGTCGGCATCGACGGCCTCGGCGAGCTCACGACGCACTGCCGTGTGATCGACTGACCACCCGCGCACGAAGAAGGGGACGGATGCCGCGGCATCCGTCCCCTTCTGCTTTCGCAGACGATCAGATCTCGATGAGGTCCTCCGGCGCGATCACCGGGATCGCCGCCGTGATGGTCTCGAGTCCGGACAGGCGGGCCGGCGACAGCTGCTTCACGACCTCGTCGCGCGACATCAGCCCGGCCTCGACGACCAGGTCGGCGACGCTACGGTTCGTCAGCAGCGCGGTCTTCGCGAGCGCCGCCGCGGCCGCGTAGCCGATGAAGGGCGTGAGCGCCGTGATGACACCGACCGAGGCGCCGACCATGGCCCCCAGACGGTCGCGGTTCGCGGTGATGCCGTCGACGCAGTTGACGCGCAGGGTCCACATCGCCTGACGCATCCACGTGATCGACTGGAAGATCGAGTGCGCGATGACCGGCTCGAAAGCATTCAGCTGCAGCTGTCCCGCCTCGGCGGCCATCGTCACGGTCATGTCGGCACCGGCGACCGCGAACGCGACCTGGTTCACGACCTCCGGGATCACCGGGTTGACCTTGCCGGGCATGATGCTCGACCCCGCCTGCATGGCCGGCAGGTTGATCTCGCCGAGACCCGCCTGCGGACCCGATGAGAGGAGACGGAGGTCGTTGCAGATCTTCGACAGCTTCATCGCGTTGCGCTTGAGCGTCGAGGAGAACGACATGAACGAGCCGGTGTCGCTGGTGGCCTCGACGAGGTCGCCGGCCGTGCGCAGGTCGAGCTCGGTGATCTGGCGCAGGTGCTTGAGCACGGCGGGCGCGTAGCCGGGGTGCGTCGTGATGCCGGTGCCGATGGCCGTGGCGCCCATGTTGATCTCGAACATGAGCGAAGCGTTCTCGGTGAGGCGCGTGTGGTCGTAGCCCAGCGTGGTCGCGAAACCGTTGAACTCCTGGCCGAGCGTCATCGGCACGGCGTCCTGCAGCTGCGTGCGGCCGACCTTGAGCACGTCGTGGAACTCGCGCGACTTTCCGAGGAACGACAGGCGCAGCAGGTCGAGCTCCTCCAGCAGCGAGCGCAGCGTCAGCGAGAGGCCGATCTTGACGGCGGTCGGGTAGACGTCGTTCGTGGACTGGCTGCGGTTGGTGTGGTCGATCGGCGAGAGGAAGGCGTAGTCGCCCTTCTCACGTCCGGCCATCTCGAGCGCGATGTTGGTGATGACCTCGTTCGCGTTCATGTTGGTCGAGGTGCCGGCACCGCCCTGGATGACGCCCACGGTGAACTGTTCGTGGAACTCGCCATCGATCACACGCTGTGCGGCGCGATCGATCAGGTCGGCGCGTTCGGGATCGAGCACCCCGATCTCGCGGTTCGCCCTGGCACTCGCCTGCTTGACCATCGCGAGCCCGACCACGAGGTCGGGGTAGACCGAGATCGGCCGCTTCGTGATCGGGAAGTTCGCGTCGGCGCGGGCGGTATGGATCCCCCAGTACGCGTCGACGGGAATCTCCATGCTCCCGAGCGAATCGGTCTCGGTGCGGGTCGGGGTAGGCGCGGCAGAAGCCATGTCACATCCTCGTGGGTCGTGGCGAGTGAAAAGAGTGGGGGATGCGTCCAGTCTACGCCGCTCAGCGATCGCGTTTGCGGGAGAACGCCTCGAGTCGCGCTTCCGGAGTGAGAGCCGCCATGCGCTCCAGCCAGGCCTCCGAGAAGTAGTCGCCGGTGGGGGCATCGGTCACCGGGACGACGGTGTGCGTGATCGTCTCCGGGTACACGTGGACGAGCTGGAACGCCTGCGCGGCGTCCATCCCGTTCACCTCGGCCGAGGGCAGCGCCACGTTCATCGTGTAGCAGGTCGCCGATGCCACGCTCACCGGCACACCCGCGAACGTTCCCTGCGACGAGTAGTGCAGATGCCCCGCGAGAATGCCGCGCACATCGCTGCCGCGCACGATCTCGGCCAGCTCGTCCTGGTGCCGAAGCTCCAGGATGTCGAAGAGCGGAAGGTGGCTCGGAATCGGCGGGTGGTGCATCGCGAGCAGCGTGCCGTACGGTGCGGGCTCTGCGAGCACATCGGCCAACCACGAGAGCTGGCCCTCGTCGAGGTCTCCGTGATGCCAGCCGGGCACGCTGGTGTCGAGCGCGATGAGGCGCAGGCCGTCGAGGTCCCACACGCCCGTGAGAGGCTCTTCAGTGGGTTCGAGGTCCAGCAGGCCGGCACGCAACGCCGGCCGCTCGTCGTGGTTGCCGGCGACCCACACCACCGGCGCACCCAGCTCGGCGGCGATGGGCTCGACCGCCGCACGCAGGCGTCGATAGGCGTCGGGCTCCCCCAGATCGGTGAGATCCCCGGTGATCACGATCGCCGCCGGGTGCGGGTGCACCGCGCGGATCGCGTCCAGGGTCCGTGCGAAATTCGCTGCGACGTCGTATCGTCCGCCGAGGTGCGCTCCCGCGGCGAGGAAGTGCGGATCGCTGACGTGGATGATGACGTGCGATGCCGGCTCATGCCGACCGAAGACGTACGGACGGACGGTTCCTGCGGCCATGGCTACAGCCTATGGGGAGGCGACGACCTCGTCAGTGACCGATCACGAGCATCAGGATGCCGCCGACGACCGCGGCGCCGCAGAGGACGAAGCATCCATACGCGCCGACGAGCGCGAGGGACTTCTGCCCCTCGGTCAACGGGCTCTTCCGCGCGGCCTTGGCGGCCTGCTTCTCGGCACGCTTGAGCTCCTTCTCGGAGATCACCGTGATGGCGTCGGTGAACTCCGCGGGGCTCACCACGGGTGCCCGACCGCTGCGCACCAGCAGCCGCAACCCCAGGGAGTAGAAGGTGACGATGGCCGCCGCGCCGATGAGAGCGGCGGCGAACACCTGCAGGAACGCGAGCCAGTCGATCACGACGTTCATTTCGACTCCCCGTTCTTGTCCGCGGACGCCTTCTTCGACGCGCCGGAGCCGGCCTTGGCCTCCGCCTTCTTCTTGGCCTTGTCCGCGGCGTCCTTCTTCGCCTGCGCCTTCGCCTGCTCCCGTGCCTCGGCGCGCGCCTTGGCCTCGGCCTTGGCCTGCTCGATCCGCTGCTGGCGACGCGTGGGCGGCGGCATGTCGGGAAGCTCGATCGCCCGCCCGGACTCCGCCACGTCGCTCATCGCATTCGCCGAGGTCACCGCGTTGCGGCGCGAGCGCATGAACAGGCCGAGGATGATCGCGAGCGCGAGAACCGCGTCGATCGCGACACCCCAGTGTCCGAGCCAGACCACCAGCAGCGCGGCCAGCGCACCCACCGCACCCGCGGCGGGAAGGGTCAGCAGCCAGCCGACGCCGATACGGCCGGCGGTCCGCCAACGGACCGCGGAGCCGCGGCGACCGAGACCGGAGCCGATGACCGACCCCGAGGCGACCTGCGTCGTGGAGAGCGCGAAGCCGAGGGCGCTGGAGGCGAGGATCGTGGCCGCTGTCGAGCTCTCCGCCGCGAAACCCTGCGCGGGCTTGACGTCGGTGAGGCCCTTGCCCAGCGTGCGGATGATGCGCCAGCCGCCGAGGTAGGTACCGAGAGCGATTGTGAACGCACAGGCGATGATCACCCAGAGCTCGGGCTCGTGGTGCGCCCCCGACTGCCATCCGATCGTGATCATGGCAAGCGTGATGACACCCATGGTCTTCTGCGCGTCATTGGTGCCGTGCGCGAGCGCGACCAGCGACGAGGTGAAGATCTGTCCCCAGCGGAATCCGTCGCGGCCGTCGGGCTTGCCGTCGTAGCGGCGGGTGACCGAGTATGCGATCTTCGTCGCCGCGAATGCGATCAGGCCGGCGGTGACCGGGGCGATCAGCGCGGGAAGCACGATCTTGGAGAGCACCATGCCGAAGTCGATCCCGCCGATGCCGGCGCCGACCAGAGTTGCACCGATCAGGCCGCCGAACAGCGCATGGGAGGAGCTCGACGGCAGTCCGAGGAGCCAGGTCAGCATGTTCCAGGTGATCGCGCCGATGAGCCCGGCGAAGATCAGGGAGAGGAACAGATCCGCTCCGGCTTGGATGATCGCGTCCTCGCGGATGATGCCGCCGGAGATGGTCTTGGAGACCTCGGTGGACAGGAAGGCACCGACGAGGTTCAGCACTGCGGCGAGCAGCACAGCGGTCTTGGGCTTCAGAGCGCCCGTGGCGATCGGCGTCGCCATGGCATTCGCCGTGTCGTGAAAGCCGTTGGTGAAGTCGAAGAAGAGTGCCAGCGCGATGACAAGCACGACGATGAGGGCTGCGGTTTCCACCGTTCGCTTTCGGTCGTTTGAGGAAGAAGGAGGTGTCGACGAGATCGACGTGATGAACGAAGAGTTCACCGTGGGTTTGACTTCCGTTAACCGGCCCCGGTAAATCCTCCCACCCTGCCCCGTGCCGGTCAACTCGACCTGGGATAGCGTGAGACGGTGACTGACGCTCCCGTTGCCGACCGCCGTTCGACCCTGCGCACCCACCACGGTGATACCTTCGACGATCCCTACGAGTGGCTTCGCGCCAAGGAGTCCGCGGAGGTGATCTCCCACCTCGAGGCGGAGAACGCGCACACCGACGCTGCGACCGCCCACCTCGCGGGCCTGCGCGAGCAGCTGTTCCACGAGATCAAGAGCCGCGTGCAGGAGACCGACCTCTCGGTGCCGACCCGCCGCGGCGACTGGTGGTACTACAGCCGTACCGAGGAAGGGGCGCAGTACGGCATCCATTGCCGCGCGGCCGCCGAGGTCGACGATTGGACTCCCCCGCGCCTCGAACCCGGCGTCGCGGTGCCCGGCGAAGTGGTCCTGCTCGACGGGAACGTCGAGTCCGAGGGTCACGAGTTCTTCTCGCTCGGTGCCTTCGACACGTCAGACGATGCGACGAAGCTGCTCTGGTCGACCGATTTCGAGGGCGACGAGCTCTACACGGTGCACGTGCGCGACCTCACCACCGGTGTGACACTCGACGACGAGATCCCGAACACGGGAGGCGCCTTCTTCACCCCCGATGGCACCGGGGTGCTGTACACGACCCGTGACGACGCCTGGCGTCCCGACACTCTGTGGCTGCACCGGCTCGGCACTCCCCTGTCGGACGACGTGAAGCTGTTCCACGAGCCGGACGAGAAGTTCTGGCTGGGGGCCGGGATCACCCGCAGCCGCCGTTACCTGGTCATCGGCGTCGGATCGAGCATCACGAGCGAGGAGTACCTTGTCGACCTGACCGGCGATCTCACCGCCGCGCCGCAGCTGGTCTGGCCGCGCCGCGCCGGAGTCGAGTACTCGGTCGAACACGCCGTGATCGACGGCGAGGACCGGCTGCTGGTGCTTCACAACGACGGGGCGCTCGACTTCGAGCTCGTCTCGGTCGCGGCAGCCGACCCGCAGGGCGCGCGACGCGTGGTCGTGCCGCACGAGCAGGGTCGACGACTACTCGGCGTCGATGCCTTCCGCGACTTCGCGACCGTGGAGTACCGCAGCGAAGGCCTCGAACGCGTGGGGCTGCTCGACTACGCCACCGACGCCGTGGACGAGCTCGCCTTCGACGAGCCGCTCTACTCGGCAGGTGTGAGCGGGAACCCGGAGTGGCACTCCCCGTTCCTGCGCCTGGGCTACACGTCGTTCGTCACGCCGGGGACCGTGTACGACCTCGACCTGGCGACCCGCGAGCTGGTGCTGCGCAAGCAGGTCAGGGTGCTGGGCGGATACGACCCGGCCGAGTACGGACAGCGACGAGAGTGGGCCACCGCCTCCGACGGCGTCCGCGTGCCGATCTCGCTCGTCTGGAAGCGCTCGTTCGGAGAGCCCGGGGCCGAGGCGCGCCCCGTGCACCTGTACGGGTACGGTTCGTACGAACACTCCATCGACCCCGGCTTCTCGGTCGCGCGCCTCTCCGAGCTCGACCGCGGCGTGATCTTCGCGGTCGCGCACGTCCGCGGCGGCGGTGAGATGGGACGGCAGTGGTACGAGGACGGCAAGCTGCTCCACAAGCGCAACACGTTCACGGACTTCGTCGCGTGCGGTGAGCATCTCGTCGCGACCGGCGTCACGACGCCGGAACGGATGGTGGCCGAGGGCGGCAGCGCCGGCGGTCTGCTGATGGGCGCCGTCGCCAACCTCGCGCCCGAGCTCTTCGCCGGCATCCTCGCCGGTGTGCCGTTCGTCGACGCACTGACGTCGATCCTCGACCCATCGCTCCCGCTGACCGTGGTGGAGTGGGACGAGTGGGGCGACCCGCTCCATGACGCCGACGTCTACGCGTACATGAAGTCGTACACCCCGTACGAGAACGTGCGCGACGGCGTCGAGTACCCGCGCATCCTCGCGGTGACCTCGCTCAACGACACCCGCGTGCTCTATGTGGAACCGGCGAAGTGGGTCGCCCGGCTGCGCGAGGCCGGTGCGAGCGACGTGCTGCTCAAGTGCGAGATGGTCGCCGGGCACGGCGGCGTGAGCGGACGCTACAACTCCTGGAAGGAGCGGGCGTTCGAGCTCGCCTGGCTGCTCGACACCCTCGGTCTCGCCGAGGCGTGAGCTTCCGGCCCGGCCCCGCTCTCCGCGCGCGGGTCGGGCACATCGCAGACTCAGCCGAAGAGGGCGGCGGCCTCGTCGTAGCGGTAGCGCGGGACGGTGTTCAGCTCACCCAGGGCATCCGCGAACGGCACCCGGACGATGTCCGTGCCCTGCATCGCGACCATCTGCCCCCAGGCGCCATCGACGATCGCGTCTGCGGCGTGCAGCCCGAGACGCGTCGCGAGCACCCGGTCGAACGCCGACGGGGAACCGCCACGCTGGATGTGTCCGAGGATCGTCGCCCGCGTCTCGATGCCGGTGATGCGCTCGATCTCCGGGGCGATCAGGTCACCGATTCCCCCCAGTCGCGGCCGGTTGAACGCGTCGAGACCCTTGTCGCTGTAGGCCTCCTCCATTCCGAGCAGCTTGAAGCCCTCGGAGACGACGACCAGCGGCGCGCGGCCGCGGTCGTGTGCGCTGGTGACCAGCTCGGTGATGTCGTCGATCGACATCGGCACCTCGGGGATGCAGATGACGTGTGCGCCCGCTGCCATGCCCGCGTGCAGGGCGATCCAGCCGACGTGCCGCCCCATGACCTCGGCGACCATGCAGCGCTGGTGCGAGTCGCCGGTGGTGCGCAGGCGGTCCATGGCGTCCGTGGCGATGTTCACCGCGGTGTCGAAGCCGAACGAGTAGTCGGTGGCCTGCAGGTCGTTGTCGATCGTCTTCGGGACGCCGATGACCTTGATGCCGTCCTTCGCCAGGCGGTCGGCCGCGGCGAGGGTCCCCTCGCCGCCGATCGCGATCACGCCGTCGATCTTGTGCCCGTAGAGGGTCTTGGCGATGTTGTCGGCGCCTCCGCGCTCACCCTCGTACGGGTTGGTGCGGCTCGTGCCGAGGATCGTGCCGCCGACCTTGGACAGGCCCTTCACCTCGTGGCGGGTGAGCGGCATGAAGTCGCCGTCGACGAGACCGCGCCATCCGTCGCGGATGCCGACGAACTCCAGGTCGTACGTGGTGGTGCCCTTGAGCACGATGCCGCGGATGACCGCGTTGAGGCCGGGGCAGTCGCCGCCGCTCGTCAGGATGCCGATCTTCATGCTGGGTGCCTTCAGACGTTCGGGTGATGGGGGAAGAGGCGACGTTGCCTGCGATCGACACTAGCGCCCCGGTGTCCCCGGGCGCCATTCGAAGGCACCGAAAACCGTCGATCTTGACACGGGTTCCCGCCGATATCGACGATCTTCCCGATCGGAGCCGAGAACGCCTCGATTTCGACGTTAAGAACCGGCGTTCTTCAGCCCTACGCGGCGCCCAGCGCCTGACGGAGCAGGTGCATGAGCGCAGCCAGCTGCACCGGCTCGGCCGCCGTCTCGTCGGTCGCTTCGCCATCGAGCGCGCGCGCCGCGAGCCCCTGCTTCTGGTCGATCAGCTCGGCGATCTTCGCGTCGATCGTGTGCGCGGCGATGATGCGCCATGCGGTGACCGGCTCGTCCTGACCGATGCGGTGCACGCGGTCGATCGCCTGCGTCTGCTCGGCGGCCGTCCAGGACAGCTCGGCGAGCACCACGTTCGATGCCGCCTGCAGGTTGAGGCCGACGCCCGCGGCGGTGAGCGAGCAGACCGCGATGCCCACGGCGGGGTCGCCGTTGAAGTCGTCGATCGCCTGCTGACGTGCAGTAGACGTCTGGTCTCCGCGGATCGACACCGCACGGATGCCGGCGGCGGCGAAGTGCGCCTCCGCCTGATCCATCACGTCGATGTGCTTCGCGAAGAAGACGACCTTGCCGACCGAGCGCTGCAGCTGCGCGGCATAGTCCGCGGCGAGCTGAGCCTTGGCCTGACCGATCCGTCGGACCATCGTGAAGACGTTGTCGCCGCCGGTGCCGGCAGCCTTCGACTCCTCGAGCTCGTTCTGGGCGACCAGGCGCACGATGTCGTCGTCGATCTCTCCGGGGGCCAGTCCCCGATCGCCGCGCGCGTCGATGATGCGCCGGTAGCGAGCGGCCAGCCGCTCCCCCAGCTCGCGCTCCGCCTGGCGGATGCTGCGCCCGAACTCGTCGTCGAGCTGCACCGGCAGGTCGGCGATCAGCTTGTCCGGGAGATCGGCCGCGACGTCCTTCTTCTTGCGACGGACGATGCCCATCGAGATCACGGCGTCACGGGCCTCGGGGTAGAACGCCTTGTCCGCCGGAGTGAATCCGGTCGCGTCAAGCTTCTCCATGAGCTCGGGGCCGGGCTTCTCGCCGGTGGTCCAGCCGAGGAACCGCCAGATCGCGTCGAAGTCCTCGACGTCGTTGATCAGCGGCGTACCGGTCAGGGCGAGCATCAGCGGATCGTGACCGGGCGTGCGCTCACGCACCTGCGCCGCGAGCGACAGCACGTTCTGCGACCGCTGCGACGACAGGTTCTTGATGAAGTGCGCCTCGTCGACCACCATGCCGCGCAGGCCGATGGACGCAAGCCACGACATGTGGCGGTCGAGGATCTCGTAGTTCACGATGAACACGTCGGCGAAGGCGTCGATGTCGTCGCCGTCGCCCTGGATGACCGTCGCGCGACGCTGCGGCGTCCAGCGTTCGACTTCGCGCGCCCAGTTCATCTTCACCACGTTCGGCACCACGACCAGCAGCGGGTAGGCGCCCGCCACGGAGGCGGCGAGCACCGACTGCGCGGTCTTGCCGAGCCCGGGCTCGTCCGCGAGCAGGAAGCTGCGGTGGCCCGCGCGCACCGCCTCGAGGAAGCGCGACTGGTGCACCATGACCTCGAGGCCCTTGGGCGACAGATGGTCGAACTCAGGCGCAGGAGGCAGCTCCATCGACGCCGCGGAACCGCCCGCACCGGTCTCGAACGCCTTGTACAGCGGCCCCATGAGCTCCCAGCCGTCAAGACGACGGCGCGGCGTCACGGTGGAGCGCGGCGTCAGGTCGGGGGCGAGGAACGGATTGGCCAGCTGCCGCGCCTCGACGGAGGGGGGCGTGACCTGGCGTTCCGCGATCGCGGCCGGGACCACAGAGATCTGCACGGGGGCGGCGTCGGCGATGATGAGCTCTTCCGGCGCGAGCTCCGCGCCCGACTCCAGCAGCCAGTCCCTGCGCATGCGCTTCGCCACCGGCGACGTCGCCTGGTCGGCTTCGAGGAGCTGGATCAGCGAGGTGTCGCGTGCGGCCGTCTTGGCGAGGATGGTGGCCACACCGTCGAGCCGCTTCAGCAGCTCGGCGCGAGCGGGGTCGCCGAGCTCGGCATCGGCCTTCACCCTGGCGCGCTCCTCGCGCACCAGGAAGGCGATCACCTGGAACTTCACCCGGTTCGTCGGACCGAGCTTCCCCCGCTGCGACTTCGCCTCGATCTCGCGCACCTTGCGCGCGAGGATCGGGATGAGGGGGGCCTCGTCATCACGACGGGACGTCTTCTTGCGCCGCGTGGCGGCGGTTGCCGTGGTCGGCATGCTCCTCCTGAGCGTGAAGGCTCCGGCATCGTCGTGAAGCCGGGGCCGTTCTCGTTGTCCGCGTGTGGCGTGAGCCAGGACCGTACGAACAGTGGATCTTCTTCCCGTCTCACCACGCGAGACATGCGGGTGGCGGCGGGAGCCGTGTCCATTCTATGCCATCACGCCGCCGACACGCGGATCACGCACCCTTCAGGGCGCCGTCGGGTCAGTCGGACCGACCGAGCACTCGCGCCGCGTCGGTCACATCGTCCGCCATCTGCGCCATCAGCTTCTCGATGCCCTCGAAAGCGACCATCCCGCGCAGTCGCTCGACGAACTCGACCGTGACGTCGTGTCCGTAGAGATCGAGGCCGGTCTCCCCCAGCACGTGCGCCTCCACCTGGCGGACCAGCACGTCGTCGAACGTGGGGTTCGTCCCCACCGAGATCGCCGACGGATGCCGGATACCCGTGTCGTGGTCGACGAGCCATCCCGCGTACACACCATCGGCGGGCACGAAGGCATCGACGATGGTGGAGAGGTTGGCGGTCGGGAAGCCGAGCTCACGACCACGCTTGAGACCGTGCACGACCTCGCCGCGCACGTCCGGGTTGCGGCCGAGCACCTTCGCCGCGCCGGCGACGTCGCCCTCGATCAGCAGCTCCCGGATCCAGCTCGACGAGACGCGTCGCGACGAGCCGGGCAGATACACGTCGTCGACCACCTCGACGGTGAACCCGAACTCGGGCCCCAGCTTCCGAAGCAGCTCGGGTGTTCCCGCGCCGCGGTTGCCGAAACGGAAATCCTCGCCGACGAGCACCGTGGACACCTCGAGCGCTCCCACCAGGATGTCGGCCACGAAATCGTCGGCGCTGCGTGCGGCGAGCTCCTCGTCGAACGTGAGCACGAGCGTCGCGTCGATGCCGAGTTCACCGAGCAGCTCCAGCTTGCGATCGACGGTGACGACGTTCTCCGGGCAGCGATCGGGCCGCAGGATCGCGAGCGGGTTGCGGTCGAACGTGACCGCGACCGAGCGGCTGCCGGTGGCTGCCGCCGCCTCGTTCAAACGCCGGATCACCGCTCGATGTCCGGCGTGCACACCGTCGAACTTGCCGATGGCGACCGCGCTCGGCCCGAAGCCTGCCGGCACCTCTTCCGGACTGCGGAAGACGATCACGCGTCGACCCCGACCGGCTGGGCGACATCGACGGGACGGTGCGTGCGCAGCCACCAGATCCCGAAGACCGGGAGCACCAGCGGGATGAACAGGTATCCGCGGCCGAACAGCGACCACACGGTCTCGTGCTGGAACGACTCCGGCATCAGAATGCTCAGCAGCCCCACGACGAGCACGCCGGTGAGTTCGAAGACGATCGCGACCCAGGCGACCGTGTACCAGCCGCGACGACGAGCGAGGACGAGGGCGAGCGTCGCGAGGATGTAGACCACGGCGGCGAGAGCGGACAGCGAGTACGCGAGTGGCGCCTCGTCGAATCGACGGACGATCTGCACGAAACTGCGCCCCGTGGCGGCCAGCGCCATGACGGCGTAGACGATCACGAGCACGCGACCGATTCCGGTCATCCGAGTGGAGGGGGCGGTGGAGCTCATAGCGCATTCCATCCTAGAGCCGCGGGAGGAGGTCGGACTCCGCCACGAACTCGGGCGTCAGGCGATCTGGATCGTCCAGATGACCTGCATGCGCCACAGCATGATCGCGATGGCGAGTGCGGCGACACCGAGGATCACGGTGCTCCAGCGGCTGCGTTCCATGAGCGCCCAGAGCACTGCGCCGACCGGGAGCAGCACCGCCGAGACCAGGTACACCCAGTACTCGAGCAGGTCGCCGGTGGGCGGGTTGCCCGCGAAGGGGGCGATGATCGCCAGGATGACCTGGATCACCAGGAGCACTTCGACGAGGGCGAGGGCGCCGACGCTGAAATCACTCGGCCGGCGCCCGATGAGCCCCGCGACGACGCAGAAGAGTCCCGCCACCACGGCGACCGCGATCTGCGCGATCGTGAACCACAGGATCATCGGTCACCCTCCGGCATGTTCATGGCGCTCTTCAGGTCGGCACCGCGCTTCTCGATGATGCCCACCAGCACGCCGTCGGGGTCGATCGCCGCGGCGATGCGCCCGCTGAGCCTGGACGCCTGATCGGTCAGGCGCTTGCCGTGGCGGAGGTCGCGCGCCTCATCGGCCGAGACGTCGAGCACCTCGAGGATGCGGGAGGCCGCCGTGGCGGGGGTCAGCGTGGCAGCACCCTCGAGTGCGTCGACGTCGACGGCGTCCGTGACGTCGAACGGGCCGACCCTGGTGCGTCGGAGCGCCGTCAGGTGACCACCGACGCCGAGGGCGGCACCGAGGTCGCGCGCGAGCGAGCGGATGTACGTGCCCGACGAGCAGTCGACGAGCACGTCGAGGTCGAGCCATCCATCACCCTGGCGCCTGTCGAGCAGGTCGAACCGCGAGACCACGACATCACGCGCCGCAAGAACGACCTCTTCGCCGGCGCGCACGCGATCGTAGGCACGCCGTCCGTCGACCTTGATCGCGGAGACCGAGCTCGGCACCTGGGAGATCTCTCCCGTGAGGGTCGAGATGCCTGCCGCCACCGCGTCGTCGGTGACGGCGCCCCACGCCTCCGGATCGGCCTGCTGCACGAACTCGCCGTCGGCATCGTCGGTGCTGGTGGTCTGTCCGAGACGGATCGTCGCCGCGTATGTCTTGTCCGCACCCACGATGTAGGTGAGCAGTCTCGTCGCCCCCTCGATGCCGATCACGAGGAGGCCGGTCGCCATCGGGTCGAGTGTCCCGGCATGGCCCACCTTGCGGGTGCCGAACGCGCGGCGCGTGCGGGCGACCACGTCGTGGCTGGTCAGTCCTGCGGGCTTGTCGACGAGGAGGATGCCGGGCGAGACCATTCCCCCAGCCTACCGACGGCGCGAGGCGCGCCCTGCCGCTCCCGCGCACAGCGGACGCCGAACCGCAGCGTCGACGATCCGCTCCCGTAGGCTGGAGGGATGCCCGAAGCGCAGGTCTCTCCCGACGCGATGCCGGGCCTGCCCACATGGTACCGATCCTCCGCGCGCGATCTGCCGTGGCGACGGCCCGAGTTCCACGAGGAGTTCGGCGCCTGGGGTGTGCTCGTGAGCGAGTTCATGCTGCAGCAGACCCCGGTCACCCGGGTCATCCCGCACCTGGAGGCGTGGCTCGGGCGGTGGCCGACGCCGACAGCCATGGCCGCGGCGACGCCGGCCGACGTCGTGACGCAGTGGGCGAACCTCGGCTATCCGCGGCGCGCTCTCTGGCTGCACCGCGCGGCGGTCGAGATCACCGACCGACACGGCGGCGTGGTGCCCCGTGAGGTCGACTCTCTCCTCGCCCTGTCCGGCATCGGCGACTACACCGCACGTGCCGTCGCCGTCTTCGCGTACGGCGACCGTCATCCCGTCGTCGACACCAACACCCGCCGAGTACTGGCGAGAGCGATCGAAGGCCGCGCCCATCCGGCCCCGCCCTCACGCCGCGATCTCGACCTGATGGCGTCGCTGCTCCCGGCCGATGTCGCCGATGCCGCACTGTTCAACGCCGCAGCGATGGAGCTCGGCGCGACCGTGTGCACGGCCCGTTCGCCCCGCTGCGAGATCTGTCCTCTCTCGTCGGACTGCGCGTGGCTTGCCGCCGGCAGACCGGACACCGGTGACACCCGACGCCGCCAGGCCACGTACGAGGGCTCCGATCGCCAGGCTCGCGGCGCGGTCCTGCGGCTGTTGCGCGGTGCCTCCCCCGAACCCGTGCCGCTCATCGCCGTCCTGCCCGCATGGCCGGATGCCCGACAGCGCGATCGGGCGATCGACTCGCTCATCGCGGACGGGCTCGCCGAGGCGGACGGCGAAGCCCTCTCACTCCCCCGCTGAACCTCGCGATCAGAGATGCCGCGCGGTGTGATGCGCCAGCACAGTGAGTTCGACGCGGCTGCGCACATCCAATTTCGTGAACACGCGGCCGAGATGCACCTCGACGGTGCGGACGGAGAGGTGCAGCGCGCCGGCGATGTCACGGTTTCCCGCGCCGTTCACCGCCCGCATCGCCACCTCCAGCTCCCGCGCAGTCAGGGAGAACGACCACGCCCGCCGACACACGGACAGCGGGTCGGCCGCGGGGACGACGCTTCCCTCCCTCGCATCGAGCCGATCGAGTCGGTTCCGGATCGCTCGCGCCCAGGCCGTCGCCCCGGACAGCTCGAACAGCCGCTCGGCGTACTGGAAATGGATCCTCGCGGCGACATGATCGTCACGGATCGCATGCCTCGTGCCCAGCATCGACTCGACCCGAGCGCGCGCGAACGGAGAGTGCAGGGTGCGCGCGGCCTCGTGCACCTCCTCGCGCTCTGACCGCCACTGCCGGTCGTCCGCCGTGGCGATCCGGGTGCGCAATCGCTCCGCTCGTGCCATCTCGGGCGGTTCGATCTGGACGACCGGGTCGGGGCGATCTCCCGCCAGCAGGGCAAGCTCGTCGAGGCCGGGAACCGCGATCGCGGTCTGCGGCGATCCCAGATCGACCCAGAGCCGGATCGTGCAGGCGGCATCGTCGAACTCTCCGGCGAGGAACGAGCGGATGGCACGATCGACGAGCACATCGATCCGCACCCCGACCGGCAACGAGGTCGTGAGGGCGCGCGCGAACGGACCGAGCTCGCCGAGCACCGCGAGGTCGAGTCGCCGCGCGAGCACCACCCCGAGCCCGGCGAACGGCAAAGCCACCGGGAACGCGAGTGCCGCGTGCACAAGTCGTGCCCGCGCCAGGCCGATGTCGCCGCGCCAGACGAGCAGCAGCACCTCGACGACCGCGCGGTACGCCCTGACGACGGGGCTGCGCTCATACCCCGGCACCAGCGGATCGGTCTCCGGGGCCACCGCAGTGTCGTCTTCCGCGAGCAGCTGCAGCCCCCGGTCGATGTCGCCGTCCATACCGGCCTGCAGTGCCTCGAGCATGCCCCCGGTCAGCGGTCCCCGGCCGGCGACCTGCTCGATGTCGCGTTCTCCGAGGATCAGCCAGCTCAACGCCACGATCGGATCCCGGAGTTCGCGTTCCGCTCCGGCGGGCATCGCGGCGTCCCGGAGCGCATCCAACCAGGCCCGCATCTCCCGGCGCTCCCCGCGTTCCGCACACAGGAACGCGGCGAAGGCGGCGGCGCGCGCCCAGGAACGCCAGTCGTCGCGCTCACCGGTGCGGGGCCGCATCGTCCGCAGGTCTGCGTGCGGCACGACGCCGCTCGTGAACGCCTGCGCGACGAACAGCCCGCCGAGCGCCTCGAGTCGACAGCGCTCGACGCCGCGCGGGTAGAGACTCCCGAGCCAAGCAGCCGCATCCGCCATCAACCCCGCGCTCAACGACGAAGACCCGGCGATCAGACGCGCCTCATCCCGCTCGGGCCCCGTGGCGTGCTCAGCGGCTTCGCGCGCAAGCACGAGCGCACGATCCGCATGCCCTGCGGTCACGAGTCGGCGTGCGATGCGCGTGAGCTCGGGTGCCGTCTCCGGACTCCCCTCGAGCGATGCCCGCGCCCGATGCCAATCCGCCCCGACCTGATCGCCGCATCGGTCGAAGATGACACTCAGACGCGTGTGCACGCCCGCGGTGCCGGCGGCGCAGGTCGTCGCTCGCACCCAGATCGCGAGGCGCGCATCGACGAACCGCACACGACCGGCGTGCAGCGTCAGTCGTTCACCGACGGGACCGCCGGCGATCTCGACCGCGGATCGCCCGTCGAACTCGATCAACGGATCGAGCGCGTCGTCGAGACACACCGCGACTGCGAGCAGGAGCAGCCGGTCGCGCTCGTCGAGGTCGAGTCCATCGAATCGGCGCGCGATCGCGGGCACCAGCGGCAGCGGGCTCGGCAGTGCGCTCATCCCCTGCCGCTGCGCGATCGACAGTCGCTCGACGACTTCGCGGATCGTGACAGCGTCGGCGTTCAGCTCGGCGGCGAGGCGGGCGACGACATGCGGCGCGCACCCGAGGCCCCGTTGGAGCAGGTCGTCGATGAGCAGCTCGATCGCCGCGGGCGCGACGAAGAGCGCCGACGACGCAGTCGTACCCTCGATGCCGATCCCCCTCAGCTTCGCGGGAGGCGATCCCGCGAAGCCGAGCGTATCAAACGGCGATCACTCCGCGGTGTCGTCTGTGCGGTAGGGGTCGGCGTCGCCGGCGTGCGACGCCGAGGACGCGAGCTTGGCGACATCCGCATCGCGCTGCTGCGCCTCACGGAGCAGCGCTCCGATGTGATCCGCGTTCTCCGGGAGCGCGTCCGGGATGAACTCGAGCGTCGGCACGAGTCGCGTGCTGAGCTGACGTCCGACTTCGGAGCGCAGCATGCCGGTCGCCGAGGTGAGCGCTGCACCGCTGGAGATGCGCTCCTCCTCCGTGCCGAGCACCGTGTAGAACACGGACGCGTGCTGGAGGTCTCCGCTCACGCGGACGTCGGTGATGGTGACGAAGCCGAGGCGCGGGTCGCGCAGCCCCTTCTCCAGTCGCTCGGCGAGGATCACGCGGATGCGGTCCGCGAGACGAGCCTGTCGTTCGCCTGCCATTGTTCTCTCCCTGTCCAGGAACCCTCAGGGCGTCCCCCGCCTCCGTGCTCCGAGAGGAGCAGGAGCGAAGGACGCCCGAAGGTGTGTGTCGAATTGATCAGCCGCGAGGCTTCTCGATGAGCTCGGTCGTCTCGATCTCGTCACCGATCTGGATGTCGTTGTACTTGCCGAGGCCGATACCGGCCTCGTAATCCGTACGGACCTCGGTGACATCGTCCTTGAAGCGACGCAGCGACTCGATGGCGAGACCATCGGCGATGACGACGCCGTCGCGGATGACGCGGGCCTTGGCGTTGCGCGTGATCGTTCCCGACCGCACGATGACACCGGCGATGTTGCCGAACTTCGAGGAGCGGAACACCTCGCGGATCTCGGCGACGCCCGACTGGACCTCTTCGTACTCCGGCTTGAGCATGCCCTTGAGCGAGCTCTCGATCTCGTCGATCGCGTTGTAGATGACGGAGTAGAAGCGGATGTCCACGCCCTCACGAGCGGCGCGCTCGCGTGCCTTCGTGTCGGGACGGACGTTGAAGCCCACGATGATCGCGTTGTCGATCGTCGCCAGGTTCACGTCGGACTCGGTGATCGCACCGACACCGCGGTGGATGATGCGCAGCTGCACCGAGTCGTCGACCTCGATCTTGAGGAGTGACTCCTCCAGCGCCTCGACGGCACCGGAGACGTCACCCTTGATGATGAGGTTGAGCGACTCGACCTTGCCCTCTTCGAGAGCGCGGGTGAAGTCCTCGAGCGAGATGCGCTTGCGAGCCTTGGCCAGCTGGGCGTTGCGCTCGACGGCCTCACGCTTCTCAGCGATCTGGCGCGCCATGCGGTCTTCCTCGGTGACGATAAACACGTCGCCGGCGCGGGGCACGGAGTTCAGACCCTGCACCTGGACCGGACGCGACGGGTAGGCCTCGAGGACCTGCTCGCCGTTCTCGTCCGCCATCGCCCGCACACGGCCGTAGGCGGTGCCCGCGACGATCGCGTCGCCGACGCGGAGCGTTCCGGACTGGATGAGCACGGTGGCGACCGAGCCGCGACCCTTGTCGAGCTTCGCCTCGATGGCGACACCGCGCGCGGCCTTGTTCGGGTTGGCGGTCAGGTCGAGACCGGCATCGGCCGTGAGGAGGACGGCGTCGAGGAGGTCCTGGATGCCGGTGCCGGCGCGAGCCGACACGTCGACGAACATGACGTCTCCACCGAACTCCTCGGCGACCAGGCCGTACTCGGTGAGCTGCTGACGCACCTTCGAGGGGTTGGCCTCCGGCTTGTCGACCTTGTTGACCGCGACCACGATCGGCACGTTCGCCGCCTGAGCGTGGTTCAGGGCCTCCACCGTCTGCGGCATGATGCCGTCATCGGCCGCGACCACGAGGATCGCGAGGTCGGTGACCTGCGCACCGCGGGCGCGCATGGCGGTGAACGCCTCGTGACCCGGGGTGTCGATGAACGTGACGGCGCGCTCGACGCCCTCGTGCTCGGTCCACACCTGATACGCACCGATGTGCTGGGTGATGCCGCCGGCCTCGCCCTCGATGACGTTGGTCTTGCGGATCGCGTCGAGAAGGCGGGTCTTACCGTGGTCGACGTGACCCATGACGGTGACGACCGGCGGACGGATCTCGAGGTCGTCCTCGCTCTCCGCCTCCAGCTCGGCCTCGAGGTCGAGCCCGAAGCCCTCGAGGAGCTCCTTGTCCTCGTCCTCGGGCGAGACCATCTGGATCTTGTAGCCGAGTTCCTCGCCGAGCACCTCGAACGTCGCCTCGTCCAGCGACTCGGTGGCCGTGGCCATCTCGCCGAGGTTGAAGAGGATGGTGACGAGGGTTCCGGGCTGGACCGTGTAACCGGTCAGCGTCTCGATCTTGTCGGCGAAGTCCGCGATGGAGGCGCCGCGGCGCATGCGGATGACCTCTCCGTTGCCGCGGGTGACGTTGACGCCACCGACGACCGGAGCACTCCGCATCTCGAACTCTTGCCGCTTCGCCCGCCGCGACTTGCGCTGCTTGCTCTTGCCGCCGCCCTTGCCGAAGGCACCTGCGGTACCACCGCCGGGGCCACGGCCACGACCGCCACCGCCACCGGGACGACCGGCGAAGCCGCCACCGCCGCCGGGACGAGCACCGGGACCGCCGGCACCGCCGGGTCCACCGGCACCGCCGGGACGACCGGGGCCGCCCGGACGCTGCTGGAACGGAGCACCGGGACGACCGCCCTGACCGCCGCGAGGGGCGCCGGGACGGGGCGAGCCGGGACGAGGAGCACCCGGACGGGGTGCACCGGGACGCGGAGCCTGCGGACGCGGGATGTTGCCGGGCGTCGGACGCTGGCCCATGCCCTGCGCGGACGCGAAGGGGTTGTTGCCCGGGCGCGGACCGGCCGGACGCGAGCCCATCCCCTGCGCAGAGGAGAAGGGGTTGTTGCCCGGGCGCGGTGCGCCGGGAGTCGGTGCGCTGCCCTCAGCGGGCGCGGATGCTGCCGGCGCTGCGGGCGCGGGAGCCTCTGCCACGGGGGCAGGGGTCGGCGCGGCGGGCGCAGGTGCCTCGGCCACCGGGGCAGGCTTAGGACCGGGCTTCGGGCCCGGGGTCGGAGCCGGCTTGGCAGTCGAGCTGCTGCCCGGCTTCGCCGCTGCTCCAGCGGCAGGCTTCGCCGCGGGAGCAGCAGGAGCTGCACCCTTGAGCGAGCTGTCGGCCTCGATCGCCGCGCGCAGCTTGCGCGCCACCGGCGGTTCGATGGTCGAAGACGGGCTCTTCACGAACTCGCCGAGTTCCTTGAGCTTTGCAAGTGCGATCTTGCTGTCGACGCCGAGTTCGGCGGCGATCTCGTGTACGCGTGGTTTACCAGCCACAATTCTCCTGTCTGAGTCGGTCCACCCAGACAGGGCAGACCACTAGTCGCGGACGGGTCTCATTTCGAGCCGTTCACTTTGTTTCCATAGCTGTTCAGCCTTTGTTTCTTGGTGGGTGCTGTTCGAAGGTCCGCGTGTCCAGCTGAGTGGTCACACGCAGTGCGCGCCCGAAAGCTCGTCGCCGCAGAGCGGCTTCCATGCATTCGGGTGTCGGATGCACCCACGCGCCGCGCCCCGGCAGGACAGCACGCTCATCGGGGATGAGGGTGTCGTTCTGGGCAACCACCCGGAGAAGGGCGGAGCGGGGAGCACGCGTGCGACAACCGACGCACGTTCGTACGGGTTCCATCTTACACCTGCGTTTCACCCCGCCTCGCCCGCTCCCGGGCGTGGCGGAAGGCCGAAGTCCGGTCAGTCGAGGACGCTGTCCGGCTGGATGTCGATCTTCGCTCCCGTGAGCTTGGCGGCCAGGCGGGCGTTCTGCCCCTCCTTGCCGATCGCGAGCGACAGCTGGTAATCCGGCACCAGGGCACGGACGGCCTTCGTGTTCGCATCCAGCACGAACGAGCTCGTCACCTTCGCGGGCGAGAGCGCGTGTGCGACGAACGTCGGGAGGTCGGTGTCGTAGTCGACGATGTCGATCTTCTCGCCGGCGAGCTCCTCGGTCACCGCGCGCACGCGACGTCCGAGTTCGCCGATGCAGGCGCCCTTGGCGTTGATCGACGGGTCGTTCGCCTTCACCGCGATCTTGGTGCGGTGACCGGCCTCGCGGGCGAGCGCCACGATCTCGACCAGACCGGCCGCGATCTCCGGCACCTCGAGGGCGAAGAGCTTGCGGACGAGCCCGGGGTGCGTGCGCGAGACCGTGATCTGCGGTCCCTTGAGCCCCTTGGCGACGCTCGTGACGTACACGCGCAGGCGCGAACCGTGCGTGTACTCTTCACCGGGCACCTGCTCCTCCGGAGGAAGGATCGCCTCGACGGTGCCGAGGTCGACGTGGATCATGCGCGGGTTCGGACCCTGCTGGATCACACCTGCGACGATGTCGCCTTCCTTGTCCTTGAAGTCGCCGAGCACGACGTCGTCCGCGATGTCGCGCAGCCGCTGGCTGATGACCTGCTTCGCGGCGAAGGCGGCGATGCGGCCGAAGTCGTCCGGCGTGGCGTCCTCTTCGCCGATGATCGCACCCTCGTCGTCCTTGACGACCTGCAGCACGGCGACGTGGCCGGTCTTGCGGTCCAGGTCGACGCGCACGCCCTCAGGGGTGACGCCGTCCGCCGAGACGTGCTTGGAGTACGCGGTCAGGATCGCCTGCTCGATGATCGCGACGAGCTCGTCGAAGGGAATCGCCTTCTCCTTCTCGATCCCTCGCAGCAGACTCAGTTCGATGTCCATGACGGCCTCCCTATTCAGCTCTCGTCGCGCCTGTTCGCACGCGCGACATCCGTACCACGATACCGTGCCGCGACGCCCTGCGGCGATCCGTGCACGCTCAGGGTCGGTGGGATCCCGCGCGGACGGCATCAGTCCTTCGACGCGGACGGAAGCGCGTTGATCGCGCCGATCAATCGGAACAGATTGCCCACCTGACGCTGGTCCAGGTGCAGCATCAGTCGCGGCAGGTCGAGCTTGTCGTCGTCGGCGACCTCGGGCTGCCGAGGCGCGGTCCGCTGGATCCGGCCCGACGACAGCATCGTGGCGAACTGCTCGTTGAGCGCGTCGACCTCGGCATCCGTCGGCTCCGCCTTCAGGCGCAGCACCAGTGCGTCGCCCACCCACCGCAGCGAGTCGTAGTTGCGCCAGAAGCCCGTGATCTCGGCACGGGCGGCGTCGATCGAATCCGTGATCACCACGCGGTCGAAGTCGCCCTCCGAGATCACCCCCGTCGGCGCCAGGTGATCGTCGATGAAGCTCCGCAGCCCCTGCCAGAAGGTGCCGCCCGGCTCATCGAGGAGCACGATGGGCGTCGGCTCCGCCTTCCCGGTCTGCTGCAGGGTGAGCAGCTCGAACATCTCGTCGAGTGTGCCGAAGCCTCCGGGAAGGCAGATGAATCCGAGGGATTCCTTGATCAGCATGAGCTTGCGCGTGAAGAAGTACTTCATCGCCACGACGTGGTCCTGACCCGCGACGAACCCGTTCGGCTTCTCCTCGAACGGCAACCGGATCGAGACGCCGAGCGACAGCGCGGGACCGGCGCCCTCGGATGCGGCCTGCATGATGCCGGGGCCGGCGCCCGTGACCACCATCCACCCGTCGCCCGCCAGCGCCGCCGCGACGTCCCGCGCGGTCACGTAGAGGGGATCGTCCTGACGCGTGCGAGCAGAGCCGAACACCGTCACCTTCGGAACCCCGCGGAACGGCGCGAACAGGCGGAACGCATCGCGCATCTCCGCCAGCGCCGCCGAGGCGATCTTGAGATCGAGCCGGTCGGCGCCGTCCTCGCCCAGCAGGATCGCAGTGCGCAGCATCCGCATCACCAGACGGCGATCGGTGTGCACTCCCGCGTCATCGAGGACGTTGTTGATCTCGGCACTGAGGGCTTCGGGGAGCGGTTCGTCGATCATGTCTCCAGGGTGTCACGACCGGCCTGCGCCCGACTCGGCGCAACGCCGGTTCACCCATCCGCCGCGAGGAGTTCATGGGCGCATCACGGATCCGGCTCCGCTGTCAACGCCCGTGACACCGCCCGCAGACGGCGAGACCATGCCGCCATGACTGAGATCACTGGGACTGAAGCCCTCGCCCGCGTCGCCGAGCTCGTGGCTGACATCGACATCACGATGCTCACCACCGTCGACCGCGAGGGGAACCTCGTCAGTCGCCCGATGTCGACCCGCCAGATGGACGACGCCGGTGACATCTGGTTCTTCACTGCCCAGGACACCGAGAAGGTGGATGAGGCGCAACAGCACCCGCACGTCGGACTCTCCTACTGCGACGCCAAGGGCATGCGGTACGTCTCCGTCGCCGGCACCGCCGTCGTCGTGCACGATCGAGCCAAGATGGAGGAGCTGTACTCGCCGTCGCTGGAGGTCTGGTTCGCCGACGGGCTCGACACGCCGGGCATCGCCCTGCTCCGAGTGACCCCGACCGTCACGGAGTTCTGGGAGCTCGCGAAGGGCCGGATCGCGATGGCCGCGGGTGCCCTCACGGCGCTCGTCACCCGGGGCACTCCCGACGACGACATCATGAATCACGGCCGCATCGTCTGCTGACGATGCGCCCGTGATCGGTCAGCGCGCGGAGAGGCGCGCCACCACGTCATCGACCGAGACCGCATCGCGGTCGCCGGTCGCGCGATCCCACAGCTCGACCTGGCCGTCGGCCGCGCCGCGTCCGACGATCACGATCTTCGGCACGCCCACCAGCTCTGCGTCGCCGAACTTCACGCCGGGCGAGACCTTGGGGCGGTCGTCGTAGAGCACGTCGAGGCCTGCTGCCTCGAGCTGCGCAGAGATCTTCTCGGCCACGTCGAAGGCCACCTGGTCACGGCCCGCGGCGACGACCTGCACGTCGAACGGCGCGACCGAGGCCGGCCAGATGAGGCCCTTGTCGTCGTTGTTGAGCTCGGCGATGATCGCGAGGATGCGGGTCACGCCGATGCCGTACGAACCCATCGTCACCGTGACGAGCTTGCCGTTCTCGTTCAGCACCTTGAGGCCCAGAGCCTCGGCGTACTTCCGTCCCAGCTGGAAGACGTGTCCGATCTCCATGCCGCGGGCGAGCTCGACCGGACCCGAACCGTCGGGCGCGGGGTCTCCCGCACGCACGTTCGCGATCTCGACGATGCCGTCGGCCACGAAGTCACGACCGGCGACGACCGAGTGCGCGTGCTTCTCATCGACGTTGGCACCGGTGATCCAGCTCGTGCCCTCGCTGACACGCGGGTCGACCAGGTAGCGGATGCCGGTGGCCGATTCCTCGCCGAGCACGGCGCCCGTGGGCGACCAGGGGCCGATGTAGCCCTTGACCAGCAGCGGGTTGTTCTCGAAGTCGTCTGCTGTGGCCGTCTCGACCTCGGCGGGAGCGAACGCCACCTCGGCGCGCTTCTCGTCGACCTCACGGTCGCCCGGGATGCCGACGATCACGAGCTCGCGGGTGCCGTCGAGATGCGTGAGCGCGAGTACGACGTTCTTCAGAGTGTCGGCCGCCGTGTACTCCCCCTCGAGCTCGCGGTTGCTGTGCGCGACCAGCGTCTCGATGGTGGGCGTGTTCGGCGAGTCGAAGATGACCGGTGCCGCGTCCGCATCGAAGGCGATCGCCTCGGGGACCGCCGTCGTGAAGGCCTCGACGTTCGCGGCATACCCGCCTGCGCTGCGCACGAAGGTGTCCTCACCGACCGGCGTGGGGTGCAGGAACTCCTCGCTGCGGGATCCACCCATCGCGCCGGCATCCGCCTGCACGATGACGTACTCGAGCCCCAGCCGCTGGAAGATGCGCTCGTACGCGTCGCGCTGCGCCTGGTAGCTCACGTCCAAGCCTTCATCCGATGAGTCGAACGAGTAGGCGTCCTTCATCGTGAACTCGCGGCCACGGAGCAGGCCGGCGCGCGGACGGGCCTCATCGCGGTACTTGTCCTGGATCTGGTAGATCGTCAGGGGCAGGTCCTTGTACGACGAGTAGAGGTCCTTCACCAGCAGCGTGAAGGCCTCTTCGTGCGTCGGGGCGAGAAGGTAGTCGCCGCCCTTGCGGTCCTGGAGGCGGAACAGCAGGTCGCCGTACTCCTCCCACCGCCCGGTCGCCTCGTACGCCTCGCGCGGCATGAGCGCCGGGAAGTGCACCTCCTGGGCACCGGCCGCGGACATCTCCTCGCGGACGACGGTCTCGATCTTCGCCTTGACGCGCAGACCCAGTGGCAGCCAGGCGAAGATGCCCGCTGCCTGCGGGCGGATGTACCCGGCCCGGATCAGCAGCTTGTGGCTGGCGACCTCTGCGCCTGCAGGGTCTTCACGGAGTGTGCGGAGGAAGAAGTTCGAAAGACGAGTGACCACGGAGCAAGTCTAGTGAGCCGTGGTCACTCGTCTTCGACGGGGTCAGTTGAGCGCGGGGAGGTTTGCCGGCACGACACCGCCGGCGTACAGGTCGGCAGCGAGCTCCTGCAGTGCGGTGAGCGCGACGCGCTGCGGCAGCGGCCCGTAGGAGATGCGTGCGACGCCGAGCTTCTCGTACTCGGAAGCTGCGAGAGCGCCGGGCAGTCCGATCACGCTGACCTTGCGCTCTCCGATGCCCTCGACGAGCTGTCGCGTGACGTTCATGTCGAGGATGCCCGGCACGAAGACGGCAGTGGCTCCGGCGTCGAGGTAGGCCCGGCCACGCTGGATCGCATCGGCGATGCTCTCCTGGATCGGACGGTGGCCGGCACGGACGAATGCGTCGGTGCGTGCATTGAGGGCGAACGGCACGCCCTCGGCTTCGGCGGCCTTGACGATCGCCTCGACCGCCGCGACGGATTCGTCGAGCGGCTTGAGCCTGTCCTCGACGTTCGCGCCGACGACACCCGCGGCGATGGCGAGGCGCGTGGTCTCCCCCGCGTCGCCGTAGCCGTCGTCCAGGTCGGCCGAGACGGGAACGGCGACCGCTGCGGCGATTCGACCGACCATGTCGATCATGACCTCGCGCGGGGTCGCGCCGTCGTCGTAGCCGAACGACGCGGCGATGCCGTGCCCGGCGGTGGCGATCGCGGTGGTCTCGGGGAGCGCGGCGACGGCGCGAGCGGACACGACGTCCCACACGTTCACCACGCGGAGGATCTCCGGCGCGTCATAGAGTCCGACGAGGGTCTGGGCCTTCTCTGCAGTGGTCATATCTCCACGCTAACGCCCGACGGTGGTCGCGGGGCCGGATGCGAACCCCGCCTAGTGTGGTCCCATGCCTCAGCGTCGATCCCACGTCGCCCCCTCCGCCGCACAGACCGAGCTGGCAGCCGCGCTCACCGCGCTGCGCGAGTCGTCCGAGGCACCGACCGAGTTCCCCGCCGCCGCCGTCGCAGAAGCCGAGCGCGCCCGGGCGACGCCGCCGGACCTCGACCTGCGCGACATCCCGTTCGCGACGCTCGACCCGGAGGGGTCCCGCGACCTCGACCAGGCGTTCCACCTGGAGCGAGCGGGCACCGGTTACACCGTGCGATACGCGATCGCCGACGTCCCCGGGTTCGTCGTACCGGGCGGAGCGGTGGATGCCGAGGCCCGACGACGCGGGCAGACGCTGTATGCCGCCGATGGCACGATCCCCCTGCACCCGCGCGTTCTGAGCGAGGATCGCGCCTCGTTGCTCGCAGACGTCGACCGGCCGGCCCTGGTGTGGACATTCGCGCTCGACGCCGCCGGAGTCGTCTCCGAGTTCCGCCTGGAGCGCGCGCTGATCCGCTCGCGCGCGCAACTGGACTACGCGACGACGCAGGAGTCGCTGGACCGCGGCGACGCCGGACCGGCGGCTCTGCTGCCCGAGATCGGTGCGCTGCGCCTGGAACAGGAGCGGTTGCGGGGCGGCGCGAGCCTGAACCTTCCGGATGAGGAGGTCGTGCGAGCGGCGGACGGCTCCTACGCGATCGAGCGGCGGCGTCCGCTTCCCGTCGAGGAGTGGAACGCGCAGCTCTCGCTCATGACGGGGATGGCGGCAGCATCGCTGATGCTCGAGGCCGGAGTGGGGATCCTCCGCACGATGCCGGAGCCCGACGACGCGGCCTTCGCGACGTTCCGACACCAGACCGAGGCGCTGGGCCGCCCGTGGACGACGGGGACGTACGGCGAGTACCTGCGCGGACTCGACCGCAGCGATCCGATGACACTGCCCGTGCTCGAGGCGGCGTCATCGCTGTTCCGCGGTGCGGGATACCTCGTGTTCGACGGCGACGCTCCGCAGCACGCGACACAGGCGGCCATCGGTGCGCCCTACGCGCACACCACCGCTCCCCTGCGCCGGCTCGTCGACCGTTGGACCTTGGCGATCTGTCTGGCCGTCTCCGCGGGCGATCCCGTACCGGAGTGGGCACGGACGTCCCTCAGCAACCTTCCCCAGCTGATGCAGGAGTCCGGCCAACGCGCATCCCGCCTGAACTCCGCGACGATCAACCGTGTCGAAGCCGCGCTCCTGACCCCGTTGGTCGGTACGACGATCGAGGCGACCGTGATCGAGCTGCGCGGCGAGCGCGCCGCCGCGCAGATCGCGGAGCCCGCGGTCACGGCGACTGCTCCCCTCCCCGCGGGCGCGAAGCCGGGAGACGTCGTGCGCCTGCGCGTCGTCCGGGCCGACATCGCCCGGGGCGAGGTGGAGTTCGCTTCCTGAGCGCGTCTCTACGCGGGTGTCGCCGTCGTCGTCATGACGAGGAGCTGCGGGTCGCTCAGGTCGAGGGTCACCGTGATCGCGGCGAACTCCGCAAGAGACGACACGTGAGTCCCGCCGCACAGGATCACGGCCTCGCCCTCGGGGAGCTCGCAGTGCCAGCGGCGCCGATCCACGATCGTCGGGCCGTCCGTCGCGATTCGACTCGGCGCCGCCGACGCGACCCACGCGGCGAGCTGGGTGTTGATCCGCCCCTGCCGTTCGGCGAGGGTCGCGGCGAAGGTCTCCGTGTCGAACCCGGCGCGGCGCAGGCTCTTGCCCAGACGGTACTCGTCGACCGCGCCGTCCTCGTGGATGCGACTGGACTGATTCGCCCGGCCTTCGAAGTCGGGGTTGCCGAGCGCGTCCTCGCCCGGGTCCTTGCGCCAGAGGTCGGCGAGCGCCAGGTCGAGCGCGAGGGAAGCGAGGTGGCAGGCGGTGTGCCCGCGACTCAGGCCTGCACGTCGTGCCACATCGACCGACAGCTGCACGGTCGCGCCCGCGGACACTCCAGCCGGGGCGTCACCGACGACGCGGTGCCCGACGAGCCAGGTCCAGCCGTCCGCCCCGCGCTTGACCGGGATGGCACTTCCGACGGCGAACTCGCCCTCGTCCGAGACCGCGGCCATGAGCGCTTCGCTGACCTCCAGTGACTCGCCGTCCGTCGACAGCGTGCCGGCATCACCCGGCTGGTCGGGCCAGGTGTGATCCACCGGGTGGAATGGTGTCGCGTCCACGACGACGACCGTCCCTTCGGGCGCGCTCTCGATGCGGAGGACAGTCCCCGCTCCCTTCACAGCTCCCTCGGCGAACGTCACGATGGTGGGCGACGACATGGATCTCCTCGGATTCGACGGGGCAGGGCGGAGCCGGAAGGTCGGCGCGGGGCTCAGTGCGACGGCGGGATGGTGAAGCTGGCGAGCTTGTCACCATCGACGACGAAGATGCCGTCGGACTCGCCGTTGAAGACGCTGCTGGACCAGCCGAAGCGGATGCGCGTGGTGTCGCCCTCCGTCGAGGCCGAGAGCACGGTCATCCGCGCGCCGGCGCCGATCGCATCCGAACCCGCCCACGACCGCACACCCTCGGGTCCGGCCTTGACGGTCCCCCAGTCGCTGACGAACCCGTCCGCCGCGAAGGCGTTCACGAAAGCCTCGGTGTCGGCGGTGTTGATCGCGTCGATCATCGCCTGGACGGGTGCGGGCAGAGCGGATTCCGACATCGACGTACTCCTTCTGGTGCGGTCAGACCGTGACGACCTGGGCGGTGCCGAGCGGCGCCTCCGGGCCCATCTCGGCAGCGATCCGGTTGGCCTCTTCGATCAGGGTCGCGACGATGTCCGCCTCTGGCACGGTCTTGATGACCTCGCCCTTGACGAAGATCTGACCCTTGCCGTTGCCGGATGCCACGCCGAGGTCGGCCTCTCGGGCCTCGCCCGGGCCGTTCACGACGCAGCCCATGACGGCCACCCGGAGCGGGACCGTCATGTCCTTGAGCCCCTCGGTGACGTCTTCCGCGAGCGTGTACACATCGACCTGGGCGCGACCGCACGACGGGCACGAGACGATCTCGAGCTTGCGCTCGCGCAGGTTCAGCGACTGCAGGATCTGGTGGCCGACCTTGACCTCCTCGGCCGGCGGGGCGGACAGCGAGACGCGGATCGTGTCGCCGATGCCCTCGCCGAGCAGGATGCCGAATGCCGTCGCACTCTTGATCGTGCCCTGGAACGCCGGACCGGCCTCGGTCACGCCGAGGTGCAGCGGCCAGTCGCCGCGCTCGGCGAGCTGGCGGTAGGCCTTGACCATCACGATCGGGTCGTTGTGCTTGACCGAGATCTTGAAGTCGTGGAAATCGTGCTCCTCGAACAGCGACGCCTCCCAGACCGCGCTCTCGACGAGAGCCTCGGCGGTCGCCTTGCCGTACTTGGAGAGGATGCGCCGGTCGAGCGAGCCGGCGTTGACCCCGATGCGCAGCGAGACTCCCGCGGCCTTGGCAGCCTCCGCGATCTTTCCGACGTTGCCGTCGAACTCGCGAATGTTGCCCGGGTTCACGCGCACCGCACCGCACCCGGCATCGATGGCCGTGTAGATGTAGCGCGGCTGGAAGTGGATGTCGGCGATCACGGGGATCTGGCTCTTCATCGCGATGATCTTCAATGCGTCGGCGTCGTCCTGATGCGGCACGGCGACACGAACGATCTCGCAGCCGGAGGCCGTGAGCTCCGCGATCTGCTGCAGCGTCCCGTTGATGTCGGTCGTCTTCGTGGTCGTCATCGACTGCACGCTCACCGGAGCATCGCCACCCACGAGCACCTTGCCCACCTTGATCTGGCGGGACTTGCGGCGGGGGGCGAGGACTTCGGGGATCTTCGGCATTCCGAGGTTCACTGCTGGCACGCCCCAAGCCTACGCCGCCAGGATGCGTGAGGGCTGGATGTCCCGTCCCGCGTCACGCACCCGGGACGGACATCGTCGGTGTGGTAGTTTCGGCCCATGCTCGCGAACTTCACCTGGTGGCCTGCCTTCTAGGCGGTGTGTTCGCGTTCCCACGAATCCAGACCGCCTCCGGGGCGGTCTTTTCGTTGCGCCGAGCCGGAGCACTGCACAGGAGACACCGATGACCCTCTCACGACTCGCCCAGCTCAGCGCCGATCCGACCTCATCGTTCGTGCTGATCGCGCGCGACGGCGCCGACACCGTCGAGCTGCTCAGCGGCGAGGTCGTCGACGTCGACCTGCTGGCCGACATCCCGCTGACGGTCGACGGCGCCCCGCGCGAGGTGTTCGCCATGGTGCCGTATCGCCAGGTCCGCGAGCGCGGCTTCGTCGCCCAGGACGACAGCGCTCCCCTGCGGTGCGTGATCGTGGACGAGCACCTCCACCTGCCGACGCCTGAGCTGCTCGACGCGCTCCCGAGCGATCCCGTGCCGCTGCACGACGACGGCTTCGACATCGCCGATGCGGACTACGCCGCGATCGTCGAGAAGGTCATCGCGGAGGAGATCGGCCGAGGCGAGGGCGCGAACTTCGTGATCCGCCGCGACTTCACCGCGCGCATCGACGGCGACGAGCGCACGGCCGCGCTCACCTGGTTCCGTGCCCTGCTCACGCACGAGCGCGGCGCGTATTGGACGTTCGCCGTCTTCACCCCCGGCCACATCGCGGTCGGCGCGAGCCCTGAAGCACACGTGGTCGCACGCGAAGGCGTCGTCACGATGAACCCGATCTCGGGAACGTTCCGGCACCCGGCCGGCGGTGCCACCAAGGAGACGCTGATCGACTTCCTGGCCTCCACCAAGGAGACCGAGGAGCTGTTCATGGTGGTCGACGAGGAGCTCAAGATGATGAGCGCGGTGTGCTCTGACGGCGGACGGATCACCGGTCCGCACCTCAAGGAGATGTCGCGACTCACGCACACCGAGTACATGCTCCGGGGTCGCAGCGCACTCGATCCGCGCGACATCCTGCGCGAGACGATGTTCGCGCCCACCGTCACCGGTTCCCCGATGCAGAACGCCTGCGCAGTGATCCGGCGCCACGAGCAGAAGCCCCGCGGCTACTACTCCGGCGTCGCGGCTTTGTTCACGCCGAACACGGACGGTGGCCACGACCTCGACGCGCCGATCCTGATCCGCACCGTGTATCTGCAGGACGGCGAACTGCGCGTCCCCGTCGGCGCGACGCTGGTGCGGCACTCCGATCCGCTCGGCGAGGTCTCTGAGACGCACGGCAAGGCGGCCGGCGTGCTGGGAGCGATCGGAGCGATCGACCGGGACCGGGTGGCCGAGGCCCGCAGCGATGCCGACGCCCCCGGCGAGGAGCACGCGCTGGCGGATGACCCGGCCGTCGCGGCGCTGTTGTCGTCGCGCAACGCCCGGCTCGCGGAGTTCTGGCTCAACCCGCAGGGCGAGGAGTTCACCGGTCCGTTCACCGGACGCACCGCGCTCGTGGTCGATGCCGAGGACCGTTTCACGACCATGCTCGCGCACCAGCTGCGCCATCTCGGCCTCGATGTCGTCATCGCCCCCTGGAGCGAGGTCGACGATGCCGCTGTGGATGCGGCCGGTCTGGTCGTCGCAGGGCCCGGGCCCGGCGATCCTCGAGACGCCACGAGCGCTCGTATCGCCCGCATGCGCGACGTGGTGGCCCGTCGGCTCGACGCAGGCACTCCCCTGCTCGCCGTGTGCCTGAGCCACCAGATCCTCGCAGACCGCCTCGGCATCGCGCTCACCCCGCTGGATGCCCCGCACCAGGGACTGCAGAAGGCGGTGCCGGTGTTCGGCGAGGAGGCCTCGATCGGGTTCTACAACACCTTCACTGCGCGGGTCGCGCCCGGTGCGACCGTGGTCGGCGCCGCGGAGGTGTCGGCGGACGAGGCATCCGGCGACGTGTACGCCCTCCGTGGCGCGCACTTCGCATCCGTGCAGGGGCACCTCGAGTCGATCCTCTCGCGCGACGGCATCCGGACGCTCGAACGCCTCGTCTCCCACGCACTCGCCTGAGTCGGCGTGCGTCCGTAGCCGCCACTCAGAGGTCGATACGTCCGCGAGAGCGGAGCAGGCGGCGCTCGGCCTCGTTCGCGGTGAGCTCATGAGCCTCGCGGAGGGCGAGAGCGGCCTCCGCCTCGCGACCGAGGCGACCGAGCAAGTCAGCCCGCACCGCGTGCCACAGGTGGAACCTCTGCAGTTCGTCTCTGAGTCCATCCACAACGGCCAGCGCGCCGACGACATCCCCGGTCTCACCGATCGCAACCGCCCGGTTCAGCCGGATCATCGCCGAGGAGTCATACCCGAGCAGCATGTCGTACAGCACGAGGATCTGCGGCCAGTCCGTCTCCGCATAGCGCCGGGCATCCGCGTGACACGCCGCGATCGCCGCGTGGAGCTGCCAGCGTCCGGGGCGACGAAGGGCTGCCGCCACCGCGAGCGCACGGTGCGCCTCGGCCTGGAGCGCGGCATCCCAGCGCGACCTGTCCTGATCCGCGAGGAGCACGATGTCGCCGTCGACCGATCGAGCGGACTCCCTGCTGCGGTGGAACTTCAGCAACGCGACCAGTCCCCACGCCTCGGGTTCGCCGGGAAGCGCCTGCGCGACCACCTCCGCCAACCACAGGGCATCCTCGGCGACGTCCCGGTCCGCCCCGGCATCTCCTCCCGGCACGAGATGCGCCTCGTTGTACATGACGGAGATCACGGTGAGGACCAGGTCCAGACGCGGCGCCCGTTCCGCGCCCAACGGCACCCGCAACGGGATCCCCGCCGCCCCGATCTTGCGCTTGGCCCGGACGATGCGCTGTCCGACCGCGGTCGGCGTGCTCACGGTCGCCTTCGCGATCTGCTCGGTGGTGAGTCCGCACACCGCCCGCAGCGTGAGGGCGAGTTGCGCGGACGCCGTCAGTGCCGGGTGACAGCAGCCGAACAGCAGCGGAAGGCGCTCGTCGCGCTCGCTCTCCTCCGCCGGGACGGTGGTCGCCAGGATCTCGAGCTTCTGCCGATACCGCTTGTCGCGGCGCAACCGGTCGAGCGCATTGTGACGTGCTGCCACGGTGAGCCATCCGGCCGGATTCGCCGGGATCCCCGTCCGACGCCATTGCACCAGCGCCTCGGCGACAGCGTCCGCCACCGCCTCCTCGGCGAGATCGAAGTTGCCGAGCGACGACGTGAGTGCCGCGGTGATCCGTGCCGACTCGGCGCGGACGACCCTGCTGAGCGCACGATCGGATGCCGCACCGAGGGGCGGCACGGCATCCGACTCGTTCACTGCTCGAACTGGCTGTAGTCCGTCACGATCGGCCGGATCTCGACCGACGTGCCCTCGAGCTCCAGCATCGGCCACGTCCGCGCCAGCGCGATCGCCGCATCCAGATCGGGGACGTCGATGATGCTGAAGCCGCCGACCGCCTCGCGTGCTTCGGTGAAGGGGCCGTCGACGACGACCGACCCGTGGGCGCCATGACGCACAGTGGTGGCCGCATCGACGGGCTGGAGCTCGGCCCCGCTGTCTTCGATCGCCTCCGCGTTGTCCTGGAACCACTGATAGACGCGTCCGTAGACGTCCTGCGCGACCTCCGGGGCGACGGCGGCATCGTGCTCCGGCGTCGAGGTGAACATGATGACGTACTTCATGAGGTTCGTCCTTTCGTCATGAGAACCGTTTCACCCGCACAGCGAACGGACAAGGACGATTTCGACATCACCCGAGAAGATTCACCGGATTGAACAGGTCGGCGACCAGGAGCAGGGCTCCCATCGCTATCAGCAGCACCGCGACGACCACCGTCAAGGGCACGAGCTTCGTCGCATCGACCGGGGCCGGAGGAGGCCTGCGGAAGAGCTTCGCCCACGCGCGCTTGATGCCGTCCCACAGCGCGACGACGATGTGGCCGCCGTCGAGCGGCAGCAGCGGGATGAGGTTGAACACGAACAGCGCGATGTTCAAAGAGCCCAGCAGACCCAGCAGCACGGCGAACCGGTTCAGGATCGGTGCATCGGTCGCGGCGACCTCCCCCGCGAGACGCCCGACGCCGACCACGCTGAGCGGTCCGTTCGGGTCGCGCTCACCGCCGGTCACCAGCGACACGCCCACATCCCAGAGGCGCACGGGAAGCGTGACGATCAGGGACGCGACCCTGGCGACGTTGTCTGCTGCCATCTCGGGGCCCGCGGTGAGGGGCTGCTGCACGTAGCCCATCTGCGCGCCCATGCCGACGTAGCCGACCTCCTTGACGACCGGATCGCCGTCGTCGTCGAGCACCGGCTGTCCGCTGGCATCGGTGATCGCGCGCTGCGCGGCGATCGGCGTGATGCTCAGCGACTTCTCCGTGCCGTCGCGCCGCACGACCATATCGAGTGTCTCACCGGGCGCCGCCTGCACGATCGCGGTGGCCTCGGCGAACGTCGACACCGGCGTGCCGTCGATCGAGACGATCACGTCACCGGGCTTGATGCCGGCCTCCGCCGCGGGCGACTCCGGATCGTCGGCCGTGCACTCCGTCGCCGTGGAACCGGCCGGCACCACGCACTGGGTGACCGAGGCGATCGTGGTGGTGCCCTGCTGCACACCGATGCCCGAGACCAGGACCGTGAAGATCACGGTGGCGAGGATCAGGTTCATCAGCGGACCGCCGAGCATCACGACGACGCGCTTCCACACCGGAAGCCGGTAGAAGACGCGATCCTCGGCCCCTTCGGCGATCGTCTCGTCGTTCGCGGTCCGCGCATCCTGGATCAGTGAGCGGAAGATGCCCGACGCCGGTGCCGCCTTCTTCGATGCCGGATACATGCCCGACATGGAGATGAACCCGCCCAACGGCAAGAGCTTGAATCCGTACTCGGTCTCGCCGATGCGCTTGGACCACAGGCGCGGCCCGAAGCCGATCATGTACTGGCCGACGCGCACGCCGAAGAGCTTGGCGGGGACGAGATGGCCGACCTCGTGCAGGCCGATCGAGAGGCCGAGGCCGATCAGCATGAACAGGATGCCGCCCACATAGAGCAGGATTTCCACGTGCCAACGCTAGTGCCCTCAGCTAGGAATCCGCCCGGCGACCTCGGCCCGGCTAGGCTGACTCCGTGACTTCTCGGCAGCTGCGTCTGGTGCGCGCCGCCGCCGTCTCCGCCGTGGCCACGTTGATCGCCGCGGTCTCGCACACGATCGGTGGCGGTGCCGCCCCGCATCCGCTGCTCATCCTCGCGGTCGCGACGCTGCTCACTCCCCTGTCCGCGCTGCTGGTCGGCGCACGGCAGTCACGCGGTCGCGTCGCGTTCGCGGTGCTCGGATCGCAAGCACTCTTCCACCTGCTGTTCCAGGTACTGGGCTCTCCCACCGGCGCCGCGTCGAACGTCGGACACGCACACCACCTCGACCTGGCCGCGCTCGATCCGGTCGCACCGGTCGCCTCGCCCGGCGCGATCATGCTGTTCGCGCACGTCGTCGCCGCCCTGCTCACCACGCTCTTGGTCTGGCACGGAGAGAGCCTCGTGCGACTGGTCGCCCGATGGGTCGAAACGCTGCTGCGACGGTCCGTGCCGGTCGCGCCCGTGGAGCACCGGCGTCCGTCCCCGCCACGGGCGACGGCTCTCGCCTCGCTCGACGCCGCGGTCACCGCCGCCTTATCGCGGCGCGGTCCCCCTCTGCTCGTGCGCGACTGATCCGTCGCATCGGAGTCCGCCGCCCTCTCTGGGCGGCAACACCCTTTCGCCGGGCGGTGCCATCGAGGCGCGCCCGCATTTCGAGCACACAGGAGAATCCCGCATGTCCCGCAACACCCGCACCCGCACCACCCGCACCCGTCGTACGGCTCTCACCACCGCCGGCATCCTCGGCGGCGCCGTCCTCGCCCTCGCCGTCCCCACACTGGCCAGCGCCCACGTGGGCGTCAGTCCCGACGAGCTCGTCGCCGGAGACCACGGTGTCCTCACGTTCTCCTTCTCCCACGGCTGCGACAACTCGCCGACCACGGCGCTGCGCATCACCATGCCGGAAGGGCTCACCTCGGTCGCGCCCACGATGGACGGCGACTGGAGCATCCAGGTCGAACGCGGTGATGACGGCCTGGTCAGCGCGATCACCTACACCGCGCTCACCCCCGTGCCCACCGACCTGCGCGGTGCGGTGAGCATGTCGGTCGGACTCGACGAGAACACCCCCGACACCCTGGCGTTCCCGGTCGTGCAGGAATGCGTCGAGGGCGCGACGGAATGGACGCAGCTCGCCGAGAACGGCGAGGATCCGCACAGTCTGGATGCGCCGGCTCCCGTCGTGTCGGTCATCGCCGCGCCCGCCGGAGGTCACGACGAACACGGCGCGTCCGACGCCCCCACGGACGCCCCTGCTGCGGCACCGTCTGCCGACCCGCTGGCGATCGCCCTCGGAGCAGGCGGGCTCGTGGCCGGCGTCGCTGCGCTCGTCGTCGCGGTGCTCGCCTACCGGCGCCGCGCCTGAGCCTGCGCACGACCCCTCGTCTGCCGTGATCCAGCGCGCGAGGGGTCGTGCCGCAGAGGAGTTCGCACGGCCGTCATGAGATCATGGATCCGACATGTCGATTGAACAACAACCGAGCCTGCCTCCCGTGCTCCGCCCCGCGAACCCGCCCCGGCGTGAGCTGTCCGAACTCGCTTCCCGTTTCGCCCGCCGCGTGCGCGGCGATATCGACGGGATCACCCTCACCGGGATCACCCTCGCGACCGCGGACCTCCGCGCGGGCGAGGCCTTCGTCGCGATCCAGGGCGTCAACCGGCACGGCGCCGAGTTCGCCCCCACGGCCGCCGAGAAGGGTGCCGTCGCCGTCATCACGGACGAACCCGGTGCCGCCCTTGCGGAGCCTGCGGGCCTTCCGATCCTCGTGGTCGACGACCCTCGCGCCGTGCTCGGCGATCTGAGCTCCTGGGTGTACGGCACCGGCGCCGATGACCCTCTTCCCCTTCTGTTCGCCACCACCGGCACCAACGGCAAGACGAGCGTGTCTCATCTGCTCGAGGGGATCCTCGACCAGATGGGCGTGGTCACCGGGCTCTCGTCCACGGCCGAGCGTCACATCGCCGGCGAGATCATCGTCTCCCGCCTGACCACGCCGGAAGCCTCGGAGATGCACGCGCTGCTCGCACTCATGCGTGAGCGCGAGGTCGAGGCCGTCGCCGTCGAGGTCAGCGCGCAGGCGCTGTCGCGTCACCGTGTCGACGGGCTCCGCTTCGATGTCGCCGGCTTCACGAATCTGAGCCATGATCACCTCGACGACTACGCCGACATGGAGGAGTACTTCGAGGCAAAGCTGCCGCTGTTCCGCCCCGACCGGTCGAAGCGCGGTGTGATCTGCCTCGACTCCCCCTCGGGTGCCGTGGTCGTCGAGCGCGCGGAGATCCCCGTGGTCACGGTCGGCACCCCGTCGATCGCCGCTGATCCGGTCGCGGCATCCGACGCCGACTGGGTCGTCGTTATCGACGACGAGCGTGCCGCGGGAACGACGTTCACGATGACCGGACCCGCGGGTTCGCTCACGACGACGGTGCCGGTGATCGGGCCGCACATGGCGGCGAACGCCGCCCTCGCGATCGTGATGCTGCTGGAGGGCGGCTACGCCTGGACCCGCATCGTGGAGGCGCTCACCCGCGACGGCGGCATCAGGGCCTACCTCCCCGGACGCACCCAGCTCGTCTCGGGAGAGCGGGGACCGGCCGTCTTCGTCGACTTCGGTCACTCCCCCGACGCGTTCGAGAAGACGCTCGCTGCCGTTCGGCGCGTGACACCCGGCAAGGTGCTGATGCTGTTCGGCGCCGATGGTGACCGGGATGCGAGCAAGCGGTTCGACATGGCACGCACGGCCGTCGAGGGCAGCGACATCCTCGTCGTGACCGATCACCACCCCCGGTTCGAGGACCCGGCGTCCATCCGGGCCACGCTCGTCGAAGGTGCCCGCCGAGCCCGACCCGATGCCGAGATCCACGAGGCCTCGCCGCCCGAGAACGCCATCGTCACGGCGGTCGGGCTGGTCGGCGACGGCGACGCGATCTTGTGGGCCGGACCCGGCCACCAGGACTACCGCGACATCCGCGGGGTGCGCACCCCCTACTCCGCGCGCGAACTCGCCCGTCGAGCGCTGCGTGCCGCAGGATGGCCCGTCCCCGACTCGCGCTGGCCGGTTCCCTACCCCGACGAGGACTGACCCGTGTCTCGGGCGGCGGTACGCCGCCCGGGGATCAGGACTTCGCGATCAGTCGATCGGCGGTCGTCCGCGCCCAGGTCTCCGCGTCCGCGAGCGACTCGACGGTCAACACGTCGGGGGCCTCGTGGGCGTCGACGACGCGAGCGATCGTGTCGACGATGCCGAGGAACGTGAGGCGCCCCTCGTGGAAGGCATCGACCGCCTGCTCGTTCGCGGCGTTGTAGACAGCGGGGAATGTTCCCCCCGCTCGTCCGATGGCCTTCGCCAGCGCCACCGACGGGAAGGCTTCGCTGTCCAGCGGCTCGAAGGTCCAGGACGTCGCCGTCGACCAGTCCAGGGGCTGGCCGACCCCTCCGACGCGATTCGGCCAGTCGAGACCGAGGGAGATCGGCAGGCGCATGTCGGGCGGCGAGGCCTGTGCGATCGTGGAGCCGTCGATAAACTCGACCATGGAGTGCACGATCGACTGCGGGTGCACGACGACCTCGATGTCGTCGTAGGCGATGTCGAAGAGCAGGTGGGCCTCGATCACCTCGAGGCCCTTGTTCACGAGGGTGGCCGAGTTCGTCGTGACCATCCGACCCATGTCCCACGTCGGGTGCGCCAGCGCCTCGGCGGGAGTCACCGCCGTCAGTTCCGCACGCGTGCGCCCGCGGAAGGGTCCGCCGGATGCCGTCACCACGAGTCGACGCACCTCGGCGTGGGTTCCCGCTCGCAGTGCCTGCGCGAGCGCGGAGTGCTCCGAGTCGACGGGAACGATCTGGCCGGGGGCCGCCGCGGCCAGCACGAGGTCGCCACCCACGATCAGGGATTCCTTGTTCGCGAGCGCGAGCGTCCGCCCGGCCTTCAGCGCCGCGAGCGTCGAGCCGAGCCCGATCGAGCCGGTGATGGCGTTGAGGACGACATCCGCCTCGACATCGCGGACGAGCTGCTCGGCCTCGACCGCACCGAGCGCGGTGTCCTCCACCTGGAAGTGCGCGGCCTGCTCAGCGAGCATCTCGGCATTGGAACCGGCGGCCAGACCGACCAGCTCGAAGCGACGAGGATTAGCCCTGATCACATCCAGAGCCTGGGTGCCGATGGAACCGGTGGAGCCGAGGACGATGATGCGACGCATACCGTCAGCCTAGGACACGTCCTCGGCTCCCCCGCGGCTACTGCTGAGCAGGGCTCGTGGCGAGGATGTCGACGACGAAGACCAGACTCTCCTTCTGCAGCTCGTGCCCCTCGTTCGCCCCGTAGCCGTCCGAGGGCGGCATCATGACGACCACTTGCGAGCCGACCTGCTGGCCCTCGAGCGCCTTGCGGAAACCAGCCACCACGCCAGTGGTCTGGAACTGCAGCGGCACCGCGTCGCGCGCCCAGGTCGAGTCGAACTCCTTGCCATCGGACCACTTCACCCCGAGGTACTGCACGACGACGAAGTCGCCGCTGCCCACCGTGGGGCCGTCGCCCTGCTTGAGGACCGCGACCTTCGTCTCGGTCGGGGCGTCGCCATCCGGAATGGTCACGGTCGGCTTGCCGTTGTCGTCGAGCTTGACCGTGGGCATGCCGGGGGTCGGGTCGACGGGGGTGCCGGTGGCCACCTCGGGAAGCTTCTCGACGGCCTCCGCGTAGACGACCTTGTTGGTCTGGCCGTCGCCGAACACGCTGCCCGGCAGGGAGAGCACCACCTGCGTGCCGACGGGCTCGCACTCGAGGGCGGCGATGAACAGCGACGCCTTGTTCTGGTCGAGCAGCACCGGCAGCACGCCGTTCTCGCTGCGCTCCGACGAGTCGACGACCTCGCCGGTCGAGGCATCGACGATCTTGAACATCACGGACACGAGGTCGTTCGCCACGACCTCGTCGTCACCGTCGCCCTTGGCGACCACGGTGCGCTCCACACCGGCGAACTTCGCATCGGCGGGCACCGTGACGGTCGCGGCGAGGCCTTCACCGTCGACGACCACCGCATCGGACGTCTCACCGGGCTGCGCGTCGAGCAGGCACGCACTCGACGCGGTCGGCGACGGGGTGCCGGCGCTCTCGGGCGCGCCGCCGCCGGAGCAGCCCGCGAGCAGGAGGGTCGCCGCGGCGACAGTGGACAGAACGATGAGCGGACGCGTGCGCACAGTGAGACCTCAGGATCGCGGGCAGGACACTCCATCCTGCCCCATACCCCTTTGCCCTCGCTGGGAGGCGCGGCGGAAGTCTTCATTCCCACGCTGGCATGGATCCGGGAGTAATCTGCTCTGATGACCTCCGAGCAGTCCGTCGAGCCCGAATCCTCGTCAGCAGAGGAATCCTCGTCAGAAGAGACTGCGAAGCCCCGTCATGCCGGATTCGCTTACACGCTCGGCCGCAGCCTCATCACCCCGCTCGCCCGGGTCGTGTACCGCCCCCACATCGAGGGTCGGGAGAACGTGCCGCTGAGCGGTCCCGTCATCTTCGCCAGCAACCACCTCTCGTTCATCGACTCGATCGCGATCCCGGTCGCCGCGCCCCGTCCGGTGCACTTCCTCGCGAAGTCCACGTACTTCGAGGGCACCGGTTTCCAGGGCTGGCTGAGCAAGACCTTCTTCGAGTCGATCGGGGCGATCCCCGTGCGTCGAGGCGCAGGTCAGGCCGCCCTCGATGCGCTCGATCTGCAGCGACAGCTGCTCGATGAGGGCCTTGCGGTCGCGCTGTACCCAGAGGGCACACGTTCCACGGACGGCCGCCTCTACAAGGGCCGCACGGGCGTGGCGTTCCTCGCCTTGCAGACCGGAGCGCCCGTGGTCCCGGTCGGCCTGATCGGCACCGACAAGGTGATGCCGGTCGGCGCCAAGGTCCCGACTCTCAAGGAGCGCATCACGGTGCGCTTCGGGCAGCCACTCGATCTGTCTCCACACGGACCTGCCACGAGCGGTCGCGCGCGTCGCCTGGCGACGGACGAGATCATGGCCGCGATCCACGGCCTGTCCGGTCAAGAGCTTGCGGGCGCCTACAACGAGGCTCCGGCTCAGGGCGCCATCGAGAAGATCAAGCAGGCGCTCCCCCACGAGCGCCGTTGAGTCGCCGCCCGACCACGTCGCCGCTTAGGCGAGTGCGGTGACGGTGGCTTGGTGGCGCACCGGGAAGTTCATCGAGTTCGCGATGAAGCACCACTCGTTGGCCTGCGCATGCGCGCGCTCCGCCGCCTCGATCATCGATGCCTCGGCGACGACCACCTCCGGGCGCAGCATCACCTCGACGAACGAGCCGCCTCCGGCACCGTCTTCACGCATCATGCCGGTCGCCGCGTCGCGGTAGGACACGACGACGACACCGACGGTCACACAGGCGTGCAGGTACGACAGCAGATGGCATTCGGACAGCGACGCGAGCAGGAGGTCTTCCGGGTTCCATCGGGACGGGTCGCCACGGAAGGGCTTGTCCGCTGAGGCGAGAAGCTCTGGTTTCCCGTCGATCTCGATGGTCACGTCGCGGCGGTAGTCGCGATATCCGGACGTGCCGGTGCCGGCGTTTCCGGTCCAGATCGCGGTGAGTGCGTAGTGGTGTTCACCGAGGGTGCGAGGGGTCGACGCTGCCATGCTCTCAGTCTGTCAGGCGGGTCCGACACGGCGCGAGAGCGCGCGCACCCCCGGCTAGAGTTGACGGGTGCTGGAGACTCTCACCATTCAGGATTCCGTCGAACTCGCCGTCGTCGAGCGGAGCGGATTCGTCGAATCCCGCCACGCGGGCGCGGCCGTCGTGCTCTCCCCCGATGGCGAGGTCGTCTCCCGTCACGGCAATGCCGACGCGCTGGTCCTCCCGCGTTCGAGCCTCAAGCCGCTGCAGGCCGTCGCCTGCATCACCGCCGGCGCCGTGCTCGAGGGCGAGCAGCTCGCGATCGCCACGGCGAGCCACGTGGGAACCGACCGACACGCTGCCGTCGTGCGCGACATCCTCACCGAAGGCGGGCTCACCGAAGACCACCTCGGCTGCCCTGCGGCGTGGCCGAGCGACTCCGCCACGCGGGACGAACTCGTCCGGGAGCACGGCGAACCGGCGCGGGTACGCATGAACTGCTCCGGCAAGCACGCCGCGATGCTGCGGGCGTGCGTCGCCACGGGCTGGTCGACCGAGGGCTACCTCGATCCCGCGCACCCTCTCCAGGGGCACATCCGCGATGTGATCGAGCGCCTGACGGGCGAGAAGATCGCGCACACGGCCATTGACGGCTGCGGAGCGCCGGTCTACGCGATGACGCTCATGGGCCTCGCGCGATCGATCCACCGCATCGGCACGGCATCCGATCGCTCGCCCTTCGCCCTTCATCGTGTCGCCGGATCGCTGGTGCGCGCGGTGCGCGAGAATCCGTGGACGATCGAAGGTCCCGGGCGCCCCGACACCATTGCGATCGAGAAGCTCGGTGTCTTCACCAAGCACGGTGCCGAGGGCGTCATGGTGATGGTCGCGCCGAACGGCACCACCGTCGCACTGAAGACGCTCGACGGCGCCACGCGCGCCTCCACGATCGTTGCCGCCACACTTCTCGCCCGTGCGGGGGGACTGACCGATTCCGAGGTGTCGTCCCTCGCGGACGCACTGCCGCTGGCCGTGCTGGGTGGCGGGACCGACGTCGGGGCGATCCGCCCGAGTATCGCGGTCTGACCGGCCGGACGCCACCCGATGTCGCCGCCGGCTGCGCATCAACGCGGAGCCAGTTCGGGGAGGACGACCCGTCGGGGCGACTCCGCGCCCTGGACCGACCACGCTCGGCCCGCATGGGGGCGCGCATAGGGCGGGAGTTCGCGTACTCCGACGAGTTGCCTGAGGTCGGCCTGCTGTTCGGCGCGCACCAGCACCTCCCCTGCCGCCCTGATGCGCTGCCACAGCGCCCATTGCCGCTGCCACGTCTCCGCGTCCGCCACGACGATGCACGGCACGCCGCCCGACGTCGGCTCGACCCCGGCGTGGACGACCTCGCAGCGCGGGTGCGCCTCGCGCAATTGTGCGACTACGGAACGCGCACCGGCGCTCACGACCGCCGTGACCGCACCGGAGGGCATCCACGGAGCGACGACCCCGGGCGGCGACACCTCCACGGCGTCTTCGTCCACCCACGCGAGCTGGACCTCACGATCGCCGATCCGCGCCCGTCCGGGGAGGCGGTCCCGCACGAAGGATGCCGCCTCTCCGCCCGCCGCGAGATGCTCCACCCGACTCGACATGCGCAGCAACGCGCGTCGGGGCAGCGCGTCGAGCATCCGTCCCACCGCACCCGCCGACTTGGCCGCGGTCAGGACGAAGGTCGTGTCCGGCTCGGCGCGAAGGACCTGCTCCCACCGCTGCGCGAACTGCTGGCCGTACTCGGACGGCAGACGTGAGAACAAGGCATCGACGTCATCGCCCAACACCACCGCCGGCGGCGTGGCTCGACCCGTTGCCCAGGCGGAGACGAGGTCCCAGGCCTCCTCCGCGTCATCCGGCACCCACAGCGCATCGGATCGCTGCGCGGCGATCGCTCTCAGCGCGGAGGTACGTCCAGAGCCTGCCGCGCCGAGGACGAGGAGGCCGCGATCCTTCCCGCACCGCAAGACCTCCGCCGGCTGCGACTGCCGGCCGGGATCATCCGCCCGGCCGAGCACGACCTCGACCGCTGGGTTCGGCGTCGCGCCGCCCAGTTCCGCGAGGGGGATTCGCGCGGGAAGCGGCGGGAGCCAGGGGCTGCGGGGCATTGCCTCCGTCGCCCAGCGCATCCCGATGCGACGGAGATCTGCGGCCCCGGTCAGCGCGATCCGTACCGGGACGGGTTCGTGGTCGACAGGACGCCGCACGAGCCCGAGGCCGCGCGCCTCCGCACCGCCCGGCAGCGCCGACGCGGCGTCTGTCCCGATCATGAGTCGGCTGTCGGCAGCATCGCCCACCCGCAGGCTGATACGGAGCGGACAGTTGGCGGCCAGTGCGTCACGAACCACTCCGGCGGCGCGCTGCGTACCGAGGATGAGATGCATGCCCAGTGCCCGGCCCCGGGCGGCGACATCGGTGAAGACGGCGCCGAGATCAGGATGCTCGGCGAGCAGCGCCGCGAACTCGTCCACGACGATGATGAGGCGTGGCATCGCGACGTCGCGGATGTCGCGTACCCCGGCAGCGGCGAGCACCCCCTCCCTGCGACGGAGTTCCGCGGTCAGGCTGGAGACGCCACGCCGAGCACCGTCCTCGTCGAGATCGGTGATGACGGCCGCGACCTGCCGCAGTTCGCGAAGCGGCTCGAACGCCGTGCCTCCTTTGAAGTCGGCGAGCACGAAGGCGACACGGTCCGGGCCATTCGCTGCGGCGATCGCCGAGATCCACGTGACCAGCAGTTCGCTCTTGCCCGTCCCGGTCGTGCCGGTGACGAGAGCGTGCGGTCCGTCCCCGACGATGTCCACCACGACGTCGCCGCGTGCGCTCCGGCCGATCGCGGCCGCCAGTCCCTCACCCGCGAGAGGCTGTTCCAGCTCGTGCAGCGCGACGGCGTCCGGGAGCACGTCGACATCGTCGTCGCGGTCGACGAGCTCACCTGCCATCGTGCGTGCCTGCGCGGCCGACAAGCACTCGACGGCGACCGTGCTGGACCCGTCCGGTGTGCGCAGCCGTGCGATCGCCGGTTCCACGATGTCGACGACCGTCGTGATCCCCTCGGGGACCTCAGCGTCGGCCGGAGCGAGCCAGATCAGCGCGTCGGCATCCACGCGGCCGGTCCCGGGTGCGCCAACAGCGATCCGGAGCACGTCGCGGCGCGTGCCGCCCGCATGCGGAAGCGCACCGAGACCGAGTCCCTCGAGTTCCGCGCCGACGATGGAGAGCTGCGCGGCACCGAACCGCATGCACAGCTGCGCGAGCAGTGCCCGGGCTGCGGCGTCGATGATCGGTCGCGCTCCTCGCAGACAGACCCCGCCGCCCAGCGGCACCGCGATCGGAGCCGCGCTCAGCACACCGCAGCGCTCACGAAACTCCCGCGAACGCGCATCGTCGCCTCCGGTGCACCGGATGCCGCTCGGGATGTCGCCCGCACCGATCACGACCAGGGTCCCTGCGTCCGGCGGCTGCCCCCCACGCAGAGGCGATTGCACGAGGCATGCAGCCGCGTCGGGTTGACGGAGCCACAGGGCATCACGGGCGTCGGCGTGCCTCTGCACGAGTTCCGTCTCCGCGGTGGCCCAGTCACCTTCTGCCTGCGCCTCGACCTGCCGCCGTTCACGTCGGCGATGGCGCAGGGCATCGAGCGCCGAGGCGCCGATCATCAACGGCCCGAGCGCCGCGAAGCAGGGTGCGAGCAGCGAGCCGGTGACCTGCCACAGCACGATACCTGCCGCGATCGGGACGATGGCCGCCAGAAACGGCAGTGGAGGTCTACGCGACGGAGTGGCCGGCGTCGGGAGCAGGAGGGGCAGGGATTCCATGCATCCCAGTGGACCTCACGCGCGGGTGCGAACCTCCGGTGTCCACAATCCTCGAAGGCTATGGCGTCGTATCCCCGAGTGGGGAGGAGGAGTCGCCCTCGTCGGTGATCTGCACGACGATCAGCGTCACGTTGTCACGCCCGCCGTTCTCCAGAGCGGCCGCGAGCATCGCGTCGACGGCGTCCCCCGGATCTCCGTGCTCCCGGAGGAAGTGCTGGATCCCGTAATCGGTGAGCTCCTTGGTGAGTCCATCGGAGCAGATGACGAAACGGTCCCCCGAGCGCACATCCATCGTGACGTAGTCCGGGGCCGTGAGCTCGCTCGCTCCGACTGCACGGGTGATCACGTTGCTGTACGGGTGCCCCTCTGCCTCTTCCGGGCTGAGCTTCCCTGCGGTGATCAGCTCCTGCACCACGGAGTGATCCGTGGTCACCTGCACCAGACGATCGTCACGGAGCAGATAGACGCGGGAATCACCGATGTTCAGGGCATTCCAGTGCGGCTCCTCGCCGTCACCATCGCCCGAGAGGTAGATGCCCGTGAGCGTCGTTCCGGTGCCTTCGTCCGTGGTGTCGGGGTGGTCGGCGATATCGCCGACTGCCAGCTCGAGCGCGTTCTCGATGGCCGCGTGCGTGACCTCGCCCGCGGAGACCACTGCTTGCAGTCGTGCAACCGTGCTCGTGCTCGCGATCTCGCCGCCCGCGTGACCGCCCATGCCATCGGCGACGATGAAGAGCGGGTAGTCGGCGAGGAACGCATCCTGGTTCGTCTCACGACGGCGGCCCTGGTCGGTGACACCGGCCCAGGACAGGAGCAGCGGGCGCCGCGCAACCGTGACGCGGTGCGTCTTCGTCTCAGCCACGTGCTGCCTCCGATGAGCCTGCGACGGATCGGGCGACCGCAGGGTACTCACACATCGTAGTAGAACTCCCCCGCAGCGGGTTCACACTCGTGCACCCGGATCTTCCGGCAGCGGAAACAACTCGTCGATCACTGCGAGGTCGGCGCTCTCAGGACGCCAGGCATCACCCGCCTCGGCGTTGGCCTCGACCTGGGCCGCCGACGTGGCACCCGCGATCACGCTGGAGACCGCGTCGTGCGAGAGCAACCAGCCGAAGGAGGCCTGCAGCATGGTGATGCCGCGCTCGTCGCAGAACGAGCGGAACGCGTCGAGCGCATCCCACGGAGCGTTCTCCCACACATGGCGCCGTGCCGTCATAATCCGGCTGGACGCGGGTCCGCCTTCGCGGGTGAACTTCCCGGTGAGCAGTCCGTTGTGCAGCGGGAAGTAGGGGAAGAATCCGAGACGGTAGCGCTCGACGGCGGGAAGCACTTCCCGTTCGGCGGCACGGGCGAGCAGCGAGTAATGGTTCTGCGCGGAGATGAATCGTCCGGTCGAACGCTCACGGGAGGTGAACTCCGCCTCCGCGATCTGCCAGCCGGGGAGGTTCGAGTGCCCGTAGTAGCGGATCCTGCCCTCGCGCACGAGCTCGTCGAGCGCGTCGATCGTCTCGGCGATCGGCGTCTCGGGATCGGGAAGGTGCAGCTGGTAGAGGTCGATCCAGTCCGTGCGCAGCCGCCGCAGCGACTCCTCGACTGCGCGGCGGATGTAGCGACGCGAGCCACGGGCCGCGGGGAACGCATAGCCCATGTCGCGTTCCTGACCGAACTTGGTCGCGAGCACGACGCGATCGCGACGTCCCTCGAGGGCCTCGCCCATGAGCGTCTCGCTCGCCCCGGGTTCGGCGCCGTACATGTCAGCGGTGTCGAAGAAGGTGATCCCATTGGCGAGAGCCGCGTCGATGACCTCCCTCGTGCCTGCGAGAGTATCCGTCGCCGTTCCCCCTCGACCGAAGTTGTTGCAGCCGAGGCCGGTGGACGACACGAGAAGACCGGAGGCGCCGACCCGGCGCTGCGACAAGACCATGCCTTCCACGTTAGCGGCACGCTGCATCGATGCCCACCGTGGAACAGCACAGGGCCCCCGACCGGAGTCGGGGGCCCTGTGTCAGTCGATCACGCCGGAGGCTGCGTGGGATCAGTCGGCGGTGCCGGCGGAGCGGCAGGCGGTGCCGGCGGAGCCGCGGGCGGTGCCGTCGGCGGGGCCGGCGGGGTCGTCGGCGGAGCTGCGGGCGGAGCCGGCGGCGTGGTCGGCGGGACCGGAGCACCCGTCGCCGGAGCGGCGGGGGCTGCGGGCGGGGCGTAACCGGGCTGCGCCGGCGGCGCGTAACCCTGGGGCGCCGGCGGCGCGTAACCCTGGGGCGCACCGTAGCCCTGAGGAGCGGCGGGCTTGGGCTGCACCGGGATCCCCTGCCACACCGTGTTGTCTCCGAGGAAGCCGTTGTTCGCCCACGACGCGGGCACGATGTTCGGGTTCCACCGCGACTTGTCGAACGCGTTGATACCGAGCCACACGATGCTCAGGAAGATGTAGAGGATGACCCAGACGGCGTCCTTCTGCAGCTTGAGACCGACACGCCACGCGGCGATCGCCGAGAACACGGCGAGAGCGAGCGAGAAGAGGTAACCGACACCGATCCAGCTGAGCAGCGCGGCACCGGCCACACCGTAGAGGACCAGCCACGGGCTGAGGTCGCCCAGCTTGTAGAAGATCATCAGGTTGTAGACGGGCACCCACGCGCGCCACTTGCCCTGCACGCCCGCCTTTTCGAAGACCTTCATGAGGAAGATCGACGTCAGGACATATGCGGCAAGACCGATGACGATGCTGAAGATGACGATGCCGAAGATCGCGGCAAGGTATCCCGAGTCGTAGTAGGAGTTCATGATCCCCTCCGGATCTGAATGGAGCGGACACGATTCGCGCCGCGACACAACCATAGCGGTGCGATATTCCACGGGCAACGACCGACGCGGCGCATCGTCACAAGGAAAATCGCGGTCACTCGTCGACGACGAGCTCCACGATGCCCGGTTTTCCGCCTTCGCGAAGCACGATCCCCCTCTTCTCGGCCCAGTTGCACAGGCCGCGGAGAGATCCGATGCGTGGGCGGTCCTCTGCGAGTGCGCGCACGATCAGGCCCTTGGACTTCTTGTTGAAGTGGTTGAGAGCCCTGCCGTACGTGGTGACGACACTCACGTACGCAGACGGCACCGTGTCCGGCACCGGCCCGAGTGCGACGTATGCCTCGCTGCGCAGGTCGAGCACGAACGAGGGCTCTTCTGCGGCGATCGCCGAGGTCGTCGCCTCCGCCCAATGGCGGCGGAGCGCGGGAACCCCGGGAAGCGATGTGCCCGCGGCCAGACGATACGTCGGCACGTCGTCGAGCGCGCCGATGGGGCCCAGCGGAGCGCTGTGAATCCAGACATGCGCTCCCAGCCACCGCCGAGACACCGAAGAAAGCGACGACGCATCGAGAGCGTCGAAGAGGACGCCCGTGTACCGGTCGACGGCGGGCATCGTCGGGGCGGAACGGAGCGCACGGTTGTGCGCGATATCGCCCGCCTGGCGCTCGCTCAACTTGAGAACGCGTCGCGCGGTCTGATCATCGCCGGCGAGGTCGATGAGCGCGTCGATCACAGCGTCGCGATGCGCCGTCAGCGACGGGAGCGCGAGCCCGTCGAGCGCGAGTGGAGGGTGCGAGCCGCCCTCACGCTTCGTCTCAGACGGCGGCAGCAGGATCTTCATGAAGGCCTCGGTGGATACAGACACGTCCGCCTCGGAACCCGAGGGGTACCGAGGCGGACGTGTCGAAACGGGAACCGCTCAGGCGATGAGAGCCGCGTTGCCGGCAACGATCGTCAGGGTGTCGCCTTCCATGGAGAGGAAGCCGTCCTGCGCGTTGGCCAGCACCTTGGTGCCATCCGACTGGGTGATGCGAACCTGGCCCTCGGCGAGGATGGCCAGCACCGGCTCGTGGCCGGTCATGAAGCCGATCTCACCCTCGACGGTCTTGGCGACCACCAGGCTCGCCTCTCCCGTCCAGACCTCCGCGTCAGCGGAGACGAGGCTGACATGCAGCGCCATGGTCAGCCGTTCTCCTTCTGGATCTTCGCCCACTGCTCTTCGACGTCGGAGATGCCACCGACGTTGAAGAAGGCCTGCTCGGCGACGTGGTCGAAGTCACCGCGGGTGATCGCGTCGAACGACTCGATGGTCTCCTTCAGCGGGACGGTCGAACCCTCGACACCGGTGAACTTCTTCGCCATATAGGTGTTCTGCGAGAGGAACTGCTGGATGCGACGTGCACGCGACACGACGATCTTGTCTTCCTCGGAGAGCTCGTCGACACCGAGGATCGCGATGATCTCCTGCAGCTCCTTGTTCTTCTGGAGGATCTGCTTGACCGTCGTGGCGACGCGGTAGTGGTCCTCGCCCAAGTAGCGGGGGTCCATGATGCGCGACGTCGAGGTCAGCGGGTCGATGGCCGGGTACAGACCCTTCGAGGCGATCTCACGAGAGAGCTCGGTCGTCGCGTCGAGGTGGGCGAACGTGGTCGCCGGGGCCGGGTCGGTGTAGTCATCGGCCGGGACGTAGATCGCCTGCAGCGAGGTGATCGAGTGTCCACGCGTCGAGGTGATGCGCTCCTGGAGAACACCCATCTCGTCCGCGAGGTTCGGCTGGTATCCCACGGCGGAGGGCATGCGGCCCAGCAGCGTGGAGACCTCGGAGCCGGCCTGCGTGAAGCGGAAGATGTTGTCGATGAAGAGCAGCACGTCCTGCTTCTGCACGTCACGGAAGTACTCCGCCATCGTCAGGGCCGACAGGGCAACGCGCAGACGCGTTCCCGGCGGCTCGTCCATCTGGCCGAAGACGAGGGCGGTCTTGTCGAAGACGCCCGCCTCCTCCATCTCGTGGATGAGGTCGTTGCCCTCGCGGGTGCGCTCACCGACACCGGCGAACACCGACACACCACCGTGGTCCTGCGCGACGCGCTGGATCATCTCCTGGATGAGGACGGTCTTACCGACACCGGCGCCACCGAACAGACCGATCTTTCCACCCTGGACGTAGGGGGTCAGCAGGTCGATCGACTTGATGCCGGTCTCGAACATCGTCGTCTTCGACTCGAGCTGGTCGAAGTTCGGAGCCTTGCGGTGGATCGGCCAGCGCTCGGTGACCTCGATGGTCTCGCCGGGCTCGAGGTTGAGCACCTCGCCGATGACGTTGAACACCTTGCCCTTGGTCACGTCGCCGACGGGGACCGAGATGGCCTCACCGGTGTCGCGGACCTCCTGACCGCGGACGATGCCGTCGGTCGGGTTCAGGGCGATGGCACGGACGAGGTCGTCGCCCAGGTGCTGCGCGACCTCGAGAGTGATCTCGACGGTCTCCTCGTCGACCGTGATCGACGTCTTCAGAGCGTTGTAGATGTCGGGGATCGAGTCGTGCGGGAACTCGATGTCGACAACCGGACCGTTGACGCGTGCGACGCGCCCGACGACCGCGGTCGCCGGCTGGTCAGCCGGAGCGGTGAGGGTCATTTTCGTCTCTTTCCTGATGGTCTATTTGCTCGCGAGAGCGTCGGCGCCGCCGACGATCTCGGCGATCTGCTGCGTGATCTCCGCCTGACGCGCGTTGTTGCGCAGACGGGTGTAGTCGGTGATGAGCTTGTCGGCGTTGTCGCTGGCCGACTTCATCGCCTTCTGCGTCGCTGCCTGCTTGGCGGCAGACGACTGCAGGAGGGCGTTGAAGACCCGGCTCTGGATGTACACCGGCAGGATCGCGTCGAGAACAGTCTCGGCATCCGGCTCGAACTCGTACAGCGGGTAGACGGTGCTACCGGCTTCCGACTCATCGGCTTCCGTGATCTCCAGCGGGAGCAGACGCACGGACTCCGGCGACTGCGTCATCATGCTGACGAAACGGTTGTACACGAGGTGGATCTCATCGACGCCGCCGCCCTCTCCCCCACGGGAGAACGCGTCGAGCAGCGTTGCGGAGATCTCCTCGGCGGTGTGGAACGACGGGGTGTCGGTGTCTCCGGTCCACTCCGCAGCGGCAGCGAGGCGACGGAACTGGAAGTATCCGACAGCCTTGCGACCGATGAGGTAGAACACCGGCTCCTTGCCCTGCTCGCGCAGGAGCTCCGCCACCTCGAGAGCCTCACGGAGGATCTGCGAGTTGAAGGCTCCCGCCAGACCGCGGTCCGAGGAGAAGATCACGACCGCGGAGCGGGTGATGTTCTCGGACTCGCGGGTCAGCGGGTGATCCACGTTCGAGTGCGTCGCGACGGCCGACACGGCCCTCGTCACGGCACGCGCGAAGGGAGTGGACGCCTTGACGCGTGCCATCGCCTTCTGGATGCGCGAAGCCGCGATGAGTTCCATCGCCTTCGTGATCTTCTTGGTCGTCTGAGCAGAAGAGATCTTCTGCTTGTAGACCCTGAGTTGAGCGCCCATATGTCAGTACCTCACGCGGTTACGCGCGACGACCCTTGACGATCTTCTCCTGGTTGACGTCCTCAGCCTCGGCCGCAGTGTGCTCCTCGTGGCCCGGGGCGCCGATGGCGTGGCCCTTGCCGCCCTGGAACTCCAGGATGAAGGCATCGGTCTGCTTCTCGAGCTCGGCCACCGTGTCGTCATCGAGGACGTTGGTGTCGCGGAGCGTGTCGAGGACCTTGGTGTTACGACGCAGGTAGTCCAGGAGTTCGCGCTCGAAGCGCAGAACGTCCTCGACCTCGATCGTGTCGAGCTTGCCGTTGGTTCCGGCCCAGATCGAGACGACCTGCTCCTCGACGGGGTACGGCGAGTACTGCGGCTGCTTGAGCAGCTCGGTCAGACGCGCACCGCGGGAGAGCTGACGACGCGAAGCCGCGTCGAGGTCGGATGCGAACATCGCGAACGCCTCGAGCGAGCGGTACTGAGCGAGCTCGAGCTTCAACGTACCCGAGACCTTCTTGATGGACTTGACCTGAGCGTCACCACCGACTCGGGAGACCGAGATACCCACGTCGACCGCCGGACGCTGGTTGGCGTTGAAGAGGTCGGACTGGAGGAAGATCTGGCCATCCGTGATCGAGATCACGTTGGTCGGGATGTACGCCGAGACATCGTTGGCCTTGGTCTCGATGATCGGGAGACCCGTCATGGAGCCGGCGCCGAGCTCGTCGGACAGCTTCGCGCAACGCTCGAGCAGACGCGAGTGCAGGTAGAAGACGTCACCCGGGTAGGCCTCGCGGCCCGGCGGGCGGCGCAGGAGGAGCGACACGGCGCGGTAGGCCTCGGCCTGCTTCGACAGGTCGTCGAAGATGATGAGGACGTGCTTGCCGCCGTACATCCAGTGCTGCCCGATGGCCGAACCGGTGTAGGGAGCCAGGTACTTGAAACCGGCGGGGTCGGATGCCGGAGCCGCCACGATCGTGGTGTACTCCAGGGCGCCGGCCTCCTCGAGCGCGCCCTTCACCGAGGCGATGGTCGAGCCCTTCTGGCCGATGGCGACGTAGATGCAGCGGACCTGCTTGTTGACGTCGCCCGACTCCCAGTTGGCCTTCTGGTTGATGATCGTGTCGATCGCGATGGCCGTCTTACCGGTCTGGCGGTCGCCGATGATCAACTGGCGCTGACCACGGCCCACGGGGATCATGGCGTCGATCGCCTTGATACCGGTCTGCATCGGCTCGTGCACCGACTTGCGCTGCATGACGCCGGGCGCCTGGAGCTCGAGCGCGCGGACGCTCTCGGTCGCGATCGCGCCGAGGCCGTCGATCGGGTTGCCGAGCGGGTCGACGACACGACCGAGGTAGCCGTCACCAACGGGGACCGAGAGGACCTCACCGGTGCGGGTGACCTCCTGGCCGGCCTCGATGCCGGTGAACTCGCCGAGGACGACGACACCGATCTCGTGCTCGTTGAGGCTCTGCGCGAGGCCCTTGGTGCCGTCGGCGAAGATCACGAGCTCGTTGGCCATGACGCCGGGCAGTCCCTCGACGTGAGCGATGCCGTCGGCCGCGTCGATGACGGTGCCGACCTCGGTCGCCCCGGCCGCGGAGGGCTCGTAGGCTGCGGCGAAGTCCTTCAGCGCGTCACGGATGACGTCGGGGCTGATCGATAGTTCTGCCATTGTCTTCCCTTTGTATCTGGGTGCGCGGTTCCCCGCGCGAAGTCGTATTAGCCCGCGAGCTTCTGGCGAAGGTCGGCGAGTCGTGCGGAGATGCTGCCGTCGATGACGTCATCGGCGATCTGCACGCGCAGACCTCCGACGACGGCAGGGTCGATGACGACGTTGAGGGATACCTGACCGTCGTAGCGACGCGAGAGCGAGTCGCTGAGACGGGTGCGCTGCGCGTCGGTGAGAGCCGCCGCGGTGTGCACCGTGGCGACCACGCGTCCCCGCTGGCTCGAGACGATGGTCATCGCCCGGTCCAGCAGTCGACGGACGCGGCGCTCACGCGGCTGTCGCACCAGCGACGTGATGATCAGCTTCGCGGCGTCGCTCGAGGAGCCGTCCGCCAGGAGACGCTCGACGAGCGCACCCTTGGCGTCTTCTCCGCCGAGGCGTCCACCCAGAGCGAGTTCGAGGTCGGGGTTGGCGGCGATCACCCGGGAGAAGCCGAACAGCTCCGCCTCGATGTCCGCTGCAGGCTCTGCGGCCGCGGCAGCGCGGATAGCAAGCTCCTCGATGCCGTCGACCAGCTCGCCTGCGTTCGACCAGCGCTCCGCGACGGCCGTCTTCAGGACGCCCTGGGCGCCTGCGGAGAACCCGCCGAACACCGCGGCGACGACATTCTGTCGCGCCTCGGCCGGAGCGGAAGGGTCAGCAAGCGCGCCGCTCAGCTGGGACGACTCGCTCACGGCACGTGCGGCAGCGAAGAGCTCCCGCGTAGTGTCGAGCGAGACGTCCTTCGCTGCGGCAAGCGTCTTGATGGATGCCGCGAGTGCCTGAGTGGTCGCGCTGCCCATTACTGAGCCGCCTTCTCGGATGCCTCGAGCTCGGCGAGGAAGCGGTCGACGACCGCTGCCGCACGCGCATCGTCGGAGAGCGTCTCGCCGACCACGCCGCCGGCAAGGTCGAGGGCAAGGTTTCCGACCTCGCTGCGCAGCGAGACGAGAGCGGTCTGACGCTCGGCCTCGATCTGCGTGTGCGCGGTTGCGGTGATGCGCGCGGCCTCGGTGGTCGCGGCATCCTTCGCCTCGGCGACGATCTTCTTGCCGTCCTCACGGGCGGCCTCGCGGATCTCGCCGGCCTCGGTACGCGCCTCAGCGAGCTGACGCGTGTACTCCTCGAGTGCCGCCTCCGCCTGCTTCTGCGCCTCGTCGGCCTTGGCGATGTTGCCCTCGATGGCGGCGGACCGCTCGTCGAGCATCTTCGTCAGGCGAGGAAGTGCGACCTTCCACACGACGCCGAGGATGATGAGGAACCAGAAGCCCGACCAGATGATGTCGTACCACGCGGGGATGAGCGGGTTGTTGACCGCACCCTCCTCAGCCGCGAGGTTCGTGACAAGAGCGTTCAGCATCCTGTCTCCTTCAGAAGTCGGTATGGATTACGGGAAGGGGATGAATCCGACGGCGATGCCGACGAATGCAAGCGCCTCGGTGAAGGCGATACCGATCCACATGAGGACCTGGAGACGGCCGGCCAGCTCGGGCTGACGAGCGACGCCCTCGATGGTCTTGCCGACGACGATGCCCACACCGATGGCCGGGCCGATCGCTGCAAGGCCGTAGCCGACCACCGCGAGGTTGCCGTTGATTTCAGCGAGAACCGTAGTTGCGTCCACGGGTTTTTCCTTTCGTTGGGTGGGAAGGCAGTGTTGCCGACCCGCTCAGTGCTCTTCTGCGACCGCGAGCTGGATGTAGACCGCGGTGAGGACAGTGAAGACGTATGCCTGGAGAACGGCGACCAGAACCTCGAAGAGGGTGAAGGCGCCGCCGAAGGCGAGGGTTCCGACACCGAGCGCGGCCCAGCCGCCGCCTGCGGTGAAGAAGAAGAACTGGGTCGCTGCGAAGCAGAGGACCAGGATCATGTGGCCGACGACGAGGTTCATCAGCAGTCGCAGGGTGAGAGTCACCGGGCGGATGATGAAGGTCGAGATCAGCTCGATCGGCGTGACGATGAAGTACACCGGCCACGGCACACCGGCCGGGAACAGAGAGTTCTTGAAGAAGTTCTTCGGGCTCTTCTTGATACCGGCGTAGATGAAGGTCACGTAGCTGACGACAGCCAGTGTGAGCGGCACGGCGATGATCGCCGTTCCCGGCATGTTGAGGAACGGGATGATGCCGGTGATGTTCATGAACAGCGTCATGAAGAAGATCGTCATCAGGATCGGAAGGAACCGATCCCCGTCCTTGCGTCCGAGCAGGTCGTGGGCGATGCCGCCGCGCACGAAGCCCATGCCCATCTCCACGAGGCTCTGGAAACGGCCGGGAACGACCTTCATGCGGCGGGTGCCGAGCCAGAGGATCAGCACCACGGCGATCACGGAGAGCAACTGGATCAGGTGGATCCGGTTCACCGGGATGGGTCCGACGTGGAAGAGGATCTCCGGGAAGAACTCATCGATCGAAGGGCCGTGGAACTCACCGTCGGAGGCAAGTCGGGGGGTCAGGGTCGCAGCGAGATTAAACAGCGCGGGCTCCAGCTTCGGGGCACCGGTCAGAACCGGGGCGACGATGGTCGGTGTGCTTCACAGCGCAAGCGCTCGCGATCGAGCGGCGGGCACATGTCAACACTATCAGAATCTGAGGGTCCCCTAAGACCGCGGGCCGCCCTCGACGGGTCCGCCGTCGATGTGATTGGCCGCACCGGGGGCGCGGTCCTCGGGCACCTCGGTCGGGAGCGTGGTGTCGCTGACATTCGGCAGCCGCATGCGGGTGAGCACGATCACGTCGATCGCGAGCGACATCAGCACGCCCGCCACGATCGAGAGGAAGAACACCATCGGCTGCAACCAGGGCTGACCGGCGAGCAGGATCATCACCACGACGAAGACACCCAGCTTCAGCAACCACCCGCCGAGGACGATCGCGAAGAAGAGCTGCACGTACAGCGGATCCCCGAACCAACGGTTGGCGATCAGGATGCTGAGTCCGGTGATGCCGAGGAAGACCGCGGAGAGCAGCACTCCGAGGAGACCGCTGACGAGCCCCTCCCCCTGCGCGACGGCATACCCGATACCACCGGCCACGACGGCCAGGACCGCCGTCGCCACCGCCGACCAGATGAGGGTGCGACGCAGGATCGGCGTGCTGGAAACGGGACTCGGACTCATCAGGACTCCACGGGGGTCGGGTCGGGCTCGGCGTCCGCTGCGGCTCTTCTGCGGCGGGTGGGACTCAGGGTGATGACGAGGCAGGCGACGATGCCCACCACGCCGAAGCCGACGCCGGGCAGATACTGGCCCGGCCAGTCGTTGCGCGCACCGACGTACATCAGCAGGACGGCGAGAGAGATCACCGCGGTCCACGCATAGAAGATCAGCACGGCGTCGCGATCGCGGTGGCCGAGATCGAGCATGCGGTGATGCAGGTGCTTGCGGTCCGGCGAGAACGGCGACCGGCCCGCACTCATCCGACGCAGCACCGCGAGCCCGAAGTCCAGCAACGGCAGCAGCACGACGAGCAGCGGCAGCAGGATGGGCAGGAAGGCTCCAACCAGCTGGGAGCGGCCGAGGCGTTCGGGATCGAGGGCGGACGGATCCATCTGGCCGGTGATCGCGATCGCCGACGTGGCCATGAGCAGACCCATCACCAGGGCTCCGGAATCACCCATGAACAGTTTCGCCGGACTCCAGTTCAGCGGCAGGAAGCCGAGGCAGGCACCGATGAGCACCGCGGCGAGGAAGGTGGAGAGGTTGAAGTAGTTGGATGCTCCGGAGTCGCGCGTGAAGATGTACGAGTAGGCGAAGAACACGCCGTTCGAGATCAGGCACACCCCGGCGACGAGGCCGTCGAGACCATCGATGAAGTTCACGGCGTTCATGACGATCACGATCGCGAACATCGTGATCGTGATGCTCAGCCAGCTGGAGACCACGACCAGGTCGCCGATCGGCAACGACAGGATCTGCAGACCGCCGCCGACCGTGATGACACCGGCGGCCAGGAACTGCGCCCCGAGCTTGATCATCCAGTCGATGTCCCATAGATCGTCGACGACGCCGATGATCGCGATCAGCAGGGAGGCGCCGAGGATCGACCACATGGTCTGCGGAGGGATCCAGATGCTCTGGAAGAACGGGTTCACCGCCGAGAAGCCGAAGGCGGCGGCGATGCCGAGGAAGATCGCGACACCGCCCAGGCGCGGCGTGGGCGTGGTGTGCACGTCGCGGTCGCGGATCGCGGGGTAGAGCTTGAACCGAAGGCTCAGCTTCCAGACCGCCCAGGTCAGTGCGAACGTGATCGCGGCGGTGAGGATGATCGCGAAGAGATACTGCTTCACGAATCCCCGTCCTGCTCCCCCGCATGCGTGTGCTCGTCGGGCGTCTCCTCCGGCTCGAGCAGATCGCCGAGCACCCCCTGGAGCTGTTCGCGGGACACCGCCCCCTCGCGGAGGACGCGCACGAGACCCGGCTCCGAGTCGCCCCGCCGCACCAGAGATGTGGCGTCGACGATCGTGGACGCGATGCCGTCTTTGCTCATCCCGCCGTCGAGATACACGGCCACGCTGTCGCCGAGCATCTTCTCGGCGTCGTGCGCCGAGATGGCCGCGGCCTTGCCCGTGAGATTGGCGCTGGACACCGCGAGCGGACCGGTCTCGGCGAGCAGCTCCAGCGCGACCCGCCCCTCCGGCATCCGGACGGCGACCGTGCCGAGCGTCTCACCCAGGTCCCACACCAGCGACGGCTGTGCGGGAAGGACGATCGTGAGCCCGCCGGGCCAGAATGCATCGACCAGGCGCTGCACCGGCTCGGGAACCGACTCCGCCAGCGCGGCGAGCGTCTCCTTCGTGCCGATCAGCACGGGCGGCGGCTGATCACGTCCACGCCCCTTGGCATCGAGGAGTCGCTGGACGGCGGCCGGGGAGAAGGCGTCGGCGGCGACACCGTACACGGTGTCGGTGGGCATCACGATGAGGTCGCCACGGCCGATCGCCTGGCGCGCATGGCGCATGCCGGCGAGCAGCTGCGACTCATCGCTGCAGTCGAAGATGGGTGACATGACGGTTCGATTCTATGCGGCGCAGGCTCTGTGCATGCTCGGAGGCCGCTGATCAGGGCCGGAGCGCCGTGGTGCTGCGATCGCGCAGGGTGAGGTCACGATGCGTCGCCGCCGCGCGCCAGCCGTCGGCCGTGAGGATGTCCCTGATCGACTCGCCCTGCAGCTCGCCATGCTCGATCACGAGCAGCCCGCCTGGACGCAGCAGCCGCAGCGCCCGCGAACTGAGCACCCGCACGATGTCGAGGCCGTCATCTCCTCCGTAGAGCGCCATCGCCGGGTCGAACAGCCGCACCTCGGGGTCGCGCGGGATCGCGGCATCCGGCACGTACGGCGGGTTCGAGATGACGACCGACGCCGTGCCGTCCAGTTCGGGGAACGCCTCGGCCAGGTCTGACAGCACCAGCGTGAGGTTCTCGACCCCTGCCACGTTCCGACGGGCCCAGGCATGTGCGTCCTCTGAGAGCTCGGCGGCGAACACCCGGGCATGCGGAACCTCGGTGGCCATCGCCAGGGCGATCGCGCCACTGCCCGTGCCGAGATCGACCCCGATCGGCGCGGGCTCGGCGGAGTTCAGCAACGCGTCGATCGCATACTGCACGACCGTCTCCGTCTCCGGACGCGGCACGAAGACACCCGGCCCGACCGCGAGCTCGAGGTGTCGGAAAGGTGCGGTCCCGGTAATGTGCTGCAGGGGCTCGCGCGCGGCACGGCGAGCGACCACCAGGTCCAGCGCTGCCTCCGTCACCTCATCGATCACGTCACCGCGGATGATCGCCGCCTGCACCTCGCCGCGGCGGAGGTCGGCGACATGACCGGCGAGCAACTCGGCATCGATCAGCGGATCCGGTACTCCGGCATCGGCCAGGCGCTGAGCGGCGGCGCGGACGACCGCTGCGAGGGAGGAGTCAGACATGGGTTCCAGCGTAGAGTGCACGCAGCTGTCACAAAGCCTCCCTCATAGGCAGGCTCCCCTAGGCTTGTCCGGCAGCGACCCCCGCACAGGAAGGCTTCCCATGCCCGGTATCCACTCCGACATCACGACCGCTTTCGGCAACACGCCGCTCGTCCGCCTGAACCGGGTGACCGAAGGCCTCGGAGCCACCGTCCTCGCCAAGCTCGAGTTCTACAACCCGGCCTCCAGCGTCAAGGACCGCATCGGGATCGCCATGATCAACGCGGCAGAGGCGTCGGGCGAGCTCACCGCGGGCGGAACGATCGTGGAATCCACCAGCGGGAACACCGGCATCGCTCTCGCGATGGTCGGCGCCGCACGGGGCTACCGGGTGATCCTGACGATGCCCGCCTCGATGTCGAAGGAGCGGCGCGTCCTGCTGAAGGCGTTCGGTGCCGAGATCGTGCTCACCGACCCCACGAAGGGCATGAGCGGCGCGATCGAGGAGACCAAGCGCATCGTCGCCGAGACCCCTGGGGCCATCTGGATCCGTCAGTTCGAGAACGCCGCCAACCCGCAGATCCACCGCGAGACCACCGCACAGGAGATCCTCCGCGACACCGACGGCGCGGTCGACATCCTCGTCGCCGGCGTCGGCACCGGCGGCACCGTGACCGGAACGGGCCAGGCGCTCAAGGCCGCCAAGCCGAGCGTGCAGGTGATCGCCGTCGAGCCCAAGGACTCCCCTGTGCTCACGGAGGGCCACCCCGGCCCGCACAAGATCCAGGGCATCGGACCGAACTTCGTCCCCGACGTGCTCGACCGCGACGTGCTCGACGAGATCATCACCGCCGAGTTCGAGGAGTCGCTGCGCGTCGCACGCGACCTCGCCGCCAAGGAAGGGCTGCTCGTCGGCATGTCGTCGGGCGCCGCGGTCTCGGCAGCGCTCAAGGTCGCCGCCCGTCCCGAGAACGCCGGCAAGACGATCGTCGTCGTGATCCCCGACACCGGTGAGCGCTACCTCTCCACCGCGCTGTTCGAGGATCTGCGCGACGTCTGAGTCCGTCGATGGGCATGATCGGGCGAATGCGCGAGGACATCGCAGCAGCCCGCCTCCGGGATCCGGCCGCGCGCAGCGCCGCCGAGGTCGCACTGCTGTACCCCGGCCTGCACGCCATCTGGGCGCACCGGGTGTCGCACGCGCTCTGGCGGCGACGACTGCGCCTGCTCGCACGAGCCGGCTCGCAGATCTCGCGCTGGCTCACCGGAATCGAGATCCACCCCGGAGCGCGGATCGGCCGACGCTTCTTCATCGACCACGGCATGGGTGTCGTCATCGGCGAGACTGCCGTCGTGGGCGACGACGTGATGCTCTACCACGGTGTCACGCTCGGCGGCCGCACCAGGACCTCCGGCAAGCGCCACCCCACGCTCGGCGACGGCGTCGCCGTCGGGGCCGGGGCGAAGATCCTCGGACCCATCACGATCGGAGCAGGGTCGGTGGTCGGCGCCAACGCCGTCGTGACCCGGGACGCCCCCGCGGACAGCATCCTGGTCGGCGTGCCGGCGAAGCCGCGGCAACGCACGGTCGGCGAGGACACCCGGGCTCTGCTCACCGCTCCCGACTACGCCATCTGAGGAACAATCGGCCGCGCGTGCGGCCTACTTTCGCGCGGTCTTGACCGCGTCGACCTTCTTGCGCAGGAAGATCAGCGGCAGCAGCACGCTGCCCAGCGCCGTGATCAGCCACACGATCACCGACCCGAGCAGCCAGCCGGTCAGATCGGTGATGCGCAGACCGCCGATGGGCAGCAGCACCACGATGATCAGCGAGATCAGCGTCGAGAAGATCCCGATGCCACCCATCAGCACCGGCGCGTAGCGGTTGGCCATCTTGCCGACCCACGGCGCGAGCACGCTCTGCAGGATCGCGAAGATGAGGATGCAGATGACGAAGCCCCACCACTTGTCCCACTCGATCTGGAAACCCTCGAGCAGGAGGTCGGCGGCGATCAGACCGAGACCGGCCGATACGACGTACATGATGCCGCGGAAGAGGAGTGTGATCACGGCCCGAGCCTAGCGGTCGGAGCACCTCTCACGCGTCAGGAGTCGGAACCGACCGCAGCGAGCCGCGCCTCTTCGTCGGCGGTGATCGCGCTCTCGATGAGCGGGTCGAGTGCCCCGTCCATCACCTGGTCGAGGTTGTACGCCTTGAAGCCGGTGCGGTGATCCGCGATCCGGTTCTCCGGGAAGTTGTACGTGCGGATGCGCTCCGAACGATCCATCCCGCGGATCTGCGACTTGCGCGCATCCGACGCCGCCGCATCGAGCTCCTCCTGCTGACGCGCCAGGAGGCGTGCACGGAGGACGCGCATACCCGCCTCGCGGTTCTGCAGCTGCGACTTCTCGTTCTGCATCGAGACGACGATCCCGGTGGGCACGTGGGTGATCCGCACCGCGGAGTCGGTGGTGTTCACGGACTGCCCTCCCGGACCGGAAGAGCGGAAGACGTCGATCTTGAGGTCGTTCGGATCGATGTGGATCTCCTCGGGCTCATCGACCTCGGGGAAGACCAGAACACCGGTCGTCGACGTGTGGATGCGGCCCTGCGACTCGGTGGCCGGCACGCGCTGCACGCGGTGCACGCCGCCCTCGTACTTGAGGTGCGCCCAGACACCCTGGGACGGATCGGACGACGATCCCTTGATCGCGACCTGCACGTCCTTATAGCCGCCGAGATCGGACTCGTTGCGCTCGAGAAGCTCGGTCTTCCAGCCCTTGGACGCCGCGTACTGGATGTACATGCGCAGCAGGTCGGCGGCGAACAGTGCGGACTCCGCACCGCCCTCCCCCGCCTTGATCTCCATGATCACGTCGCGCGCGTCATCAGGGTCTCGCGGGATCAGCAGTCGCCGCAGTCGCTCCTGAGCGGCCTGCAGCTCCTCCTCCATCGCCGGGATCTCGGCGGCGATCGACTCGTCCTCACGGGCGAACTCGCGTGCGGTCTCCAGGTCGTCGGTCGCCGCGATCCAGGCGTCGTATGCCGCGACGATACGAGACAGTTCCGCGTAGCGACGGTTGACCCGCTTCGCGCGGGCGGCATCGGCGTGCACCGCCGGGTCGGAGAGCTCCTCCTGCACCCGGCGATGCTCGTCGATCAGAGTCTGGACGGACTCGAACACGTCAGCGGCTCAACGGATGTTGTTGTCGTGACCGTGCGCGCCCGAGGGAAGCGTGGGGATCGACTTCTGCATCTGCACGAGGAACTCGACGTTCGAGTGCGTCTCCTTGAGCTTGCCGAGCACGACCTCGAGAGCCTGCTGCTGGTCGAGGCCGGCGAGGGCGCGACGCAGCTTCCAGGTGATCTTGACCTCGTCGGCCGAGAGCAGCATCTCTTCGCGGCGGGTGCTGGACGCGTTCACATCGACCGCCGGGAAGATGCGCTTGTCGGCGAGAGCGCGCGACAGGCGCAGCTCGCTGTTGCCCGTGCCCTTGAACTCCTCGAAGATGACCTCGTCCATCTTGGAACCGGTCTCGACGAGCGCCGTGGCGAGGATCGTGAGCGATCCGCCGTTCTCGATGTTGCGCGCAGCTCCGAAGAAGCGCTTCGGCGGGTACAGCGCCGACGCGTCGACGCCACCGCTGAGCACGCGACCGGAGGCCGGAGCAGCGAGGTTGTAGGCACGACCCAGGCGGGTGATCGAGTCGAGCAGCACGACGACGTCGCGACCGAGCTCGACCAGGCGCTTCGCACGCTCGATGGCGAGCTCGGCGACCGTGGTGTGGTCTTCGGCGGGACGGTCGAACGTCGAAGCGATGACCTCGCCCTTGACCGAGCGCTCCATGTCGGTGACCTCTTCGGGGCGCTCATCGACGAGCACGACCATGAGGTGCACCTCGGGGTTGTTCTGCGCGATCGCGTTCGCGATCTGCTGGAGCACGATGGTCTTGCCGGCCTTGGGCGGCGCGACGATGAGACCGCGCTGACCCTTGCCGACCGGGGCGACCAGGTCGATGATGCGCTGGGTCAGCTTCTCGGGAGCCGTCTCCATGCGCAGGCGCTCCTGCGGGTAGAGCGGGGTGAGCTTGCCGAACTCGACGCGGGTGGCCGCATCGTCGACCGACAGACCGTTGATCGAGTCGACCTTGACCAGCGCGTTGTACTTCTGGCGTCCCTGCTGCTCGCCCTCACGGGGCTGCTTGATGGAACCGACGACCGCGTCGCCCTTGCGCAGGTTGTACTTCTTCACCTGGCCGAGCGACACGTAGACGTCGCTCGGGCCGGCGAGGTAGCCGGTCGTGCGCACGAAGGCGTAGTTGTCGAGCACGTCGAGGATGCCCGCGATCGGGATCAGGACGTCGTCCTCGCCGATCTCGGTGTCGAACTCGTCCGTGGGGCCGCCGTTGCGGCGCTTGTTGCGCTGACGGTTGCGGCTGTTGCCGCCGGACTGCTCGTCGTCGGCGGCCGGCTGCGTCTGCTGCTGCTCCTGCGACGCGCCGTTCTGGCCACGGCCCCGGTTGCGGCTGCGGCTGCGGCTGCGACCACGACCGCTCTGCTCCTCTCCCCCATCGGAGGAGTCGGAGTCGGAGTTCTGCGGTGCGTCGGCCGGCGCGGCTTCGGCAGCGGAATCGGCGCTCGGCTCTGCAGCGGGTGCCTCCGCTTCGGCGGCGGGCTTCTGCGCGCCACGGCGGCCACGGCCGGTGGTCTTGGGCGCCGTCTCGGCCGGAGCCTCGGCAGCGGGCGACTCGGCCGGAGCGGCGTCTGCCACCGGAGCCGTGTCTGCAGCCGAAGCCGAGTCTGCGGCGGGCGCGGCGTCGGCGGCTGGAGCTTCGGCATCGGCCTTCTTCGCGCGACTGCGACGAGGCGCCTTCGCCTTGGGCGCGGCCTCGGCCTCGGCGGCCGGAGCATCGGATGCGGCCTCGGCGGGTGCCGACTCGGCCTTCGCAGCCTCGGCCTTCTCCGCCTTGGCTGCCGCCGTGGCAGTGCTGGCGCGGCGCGGCGCGCGCTTGCGGGCCGGCGTGGTCTCGGTGGTCGACTCGGGGGCCGCGGCGGGCGCTTCTGCGGCCGGAGCCGACTGGTCGTTCTGGGTCTCGGAGAGGTTCTCCACGAGTACTCCCTTATATGTCATGGGGAATGAGCGTTGAACGCACACAACGGGTGCTGCGCGCGATCGCACGGGCTGACGCTCGGCGCCAGCCAGCCTCGGCAGGCGGCTCTGGAATGAGCTCTGCCACAGGAGTTTGCGTGCGGGTCTTGCAAGAGTTGCAATGGGGCCAGATTCACGCAGTTACGTGGAGCCCTCCGCTCGAGTCCCCACTGTACCACCACGCACGTCGACTGCGAGCAGGAGCGCCTCCCACGGGGTGTCGGTGACTCGATCGGCCAGTTCGACGGCATCCTGACGGCTGCCCGGCCCGTCCGCCAGCACCAGCACGCTGGGACCGGCACCCGACACGACGGCCGCGAATCCCGCCGCGCGCAGCGCCTGCACGAGGCGCTGCGTCTCGGGCATGGCCAGCGCACGGTAGTCCTGATGCAGGCGATCCGCGGTCGCATCGAGCAGCAGCTCGGGGCTCTGCATGAGCGCGGCGATCAGCAGCGCGGAACGCGACACGTTGAACACGGCATCCGCGGTGGAGACCTGCGGAGGCTGCAGCGACCGCGCCTGCGACGTCGACATCGTGTACGCCGGGACGAGCACGAGCGGCGAGACGCCGCGGTGCACGAGCAGCTTCTTGTGCTGGGGTCCGCGCTCCGACATCCAGGCGATCGTCAGACCGCCGAAGAGCGCCGGCGCCACGTTGTCCGGGTGCCCCTCGAGCTCGGTCGCGAGACGGAGCAGGTCGGTGTCGTCGATCTCCACGACACCGTCGAGCAGCCCCTTCGCGGCGAGCACTCCCGCGGCGACGGCGGCACCGGACGAGCCGAGACCGCGGCCATGCGGCACGCCGTTCTCCGCGACGATCCGCAGCCCGGGAGCAGGAAGGCCCGCGTCGGCGAACACGTACGCGATGGTACGGACGATCAGGTTCGAGGCATCGCGCGGGATCTCTGCCGCGCCGGACCCCGACACCTCGATCTCGAGCTCGCCGGCCGGCAGCGCGGTGACCTGGAGCGTGTCATAGATGCTGAGCGCGAGACCCAGCGTGTCGAACCCCGGACCGAGGTTCGCGCTCGTCGCGGGGACGGTCACCTCGACGGTGCGTCCCACGACGGCAGCGCCCTCGGCGTGCGCAGGGGCTGATGTCATCGTCACTCGCCTTCCACCCGCAGCACCGAGACGACCCGGGCGACCACCACACTGCCGGCGAGGGCATCGACCGTCGCACTGAGCGCCTGCTCGGTGGCCCGGTGCGTGCCGATGATCAGACGGGCCGTGGGCTCGTCCTCGCCCTCGACGGTCTGCACGACCGTGGCGACCGAGACGCCGCCGTCGCTGAGGATGCCGGCGACCGTGGCGAGCACGCCCGGTGCATCAGCGACCTCGAGCGTGATCTGGTAGCGCGTCGTGACGTGACCGATCGGGACGACCGGGAGGTTCGCGCGGGTCGACTCGCCCACTCCGACACCGCCGGCGATGTGGCGGCGAGCGGCCGAGACCACGTCGCCCAGCACTGCCGACGCGGTCTGCACTCCGCCCGCACCCGCACCGTAGAACATGAGGGAGCCGGCGGCCTCGGCCTCGACGAACACGGCGTTGTTGGCACCGTGCACGGAGGCGAGCGGGTGGGAGGTCGGCACGAGCGCCGGGTACACGCGCACCGAGATCGACTCGGCGCCGTTCGCCTCGATGCGCTCGCAGACCGCGAGCAGCTTGATCACGAAGCCCGCCGCGCGCGCCTCGTCGATCATGGACGCCGTGATCGAGGTGATGCCCTCGCGATGGACCGCGTCGAGCGGGACCGCGGTGTGGAACGCGAGGCTGGCGAGGATCGCGGCCTTCTGCGCGGCGTCGTAGCCCTCGACATCGGCCGTCGGGTCGGCCTCGGCGTACCCGAGACGCTGGGCGTCGGCGAGCACGTCGGCGAAGTCGGCGCCCTCGGTGTCCATCCGGTCGAGGATGTAGTTGGTGGTGCCGTTGACGATGCCCATGATGCGCACCACGCGGTCGCCGGCGAGCGAGTCGCGCAGCGGACGGATGATCGGGATCGCGCCCGCGGCGGCGGCCTCGTAGTACACGGAGGCGCCGACGCGGTCGGCCGCCTCGAACAGCTCCGGTCCGTGCGTCGCGAGCAGCGCCTTGTTGGCCGTGACGACGTCGGCTCCGGAGCCGATCGCCTGCAGGATGTTCGTGCGCGCCGGCTCGATGCCGCCGATCAGCTCGATCACGATGTCGGCGCCGAGGATCAGCGACTCGGCATCCGTGGTGAACAGCTCCTTGGGCAGGTCGACGTCACGCGGCGCATCCACGTCGCGCACGGCGATGCCGGCGAGCTCGAGCGCCGCACCGGCACGGTCGGCGAGCTCGTCGCCATGACGCAGCAGCAGGGCCGCCACCTGCGAGCCGACTGCTCCGGCGCCCAGCAGCGCCACGCGAAGTCGTCGGTAGTCAGTCATGGTTGCTCCTTCGGAGGTGGGTCATTGGTCTCCCTTGGGGGCGTGCACCCCGTCGATGCCCGCGTCCCTGGCCAGCACGTCGTCGAGGGTCTCCCCGCGGACGATGACGGTCGAGTGCCCGTCGCGCACGGCGATCACCGGCGGACGCGGAACATGGTTGTAGTTGCTCGCCAGCGAGACGCAGTACGCGCCGGTCGCGGGGACGGCGAGCAGGTCCCCCGGAACGAGGTCTTCCGGAAGATACTCATGGTCGACGACGATGTCGCCGGACTCACAGTGCTTGCCGACGACGCGGCTCAGGCGGGGCTCGCCCGTGCCGATGCGCGAGGCGAGACGAGCCGAATACTGTGCGCCGTAGAGGGCGGGGCGGGCGTTGTCACTCATCCCGCCATCGACGCTGACGTAACGGCGGACGGCTCCCGATGCCACCGTGACGTCTTTCGTGGTGCCGACCTCGTAGATCGTGACTCCTGCGGTGCCGATGATCGCGCGTCCGGGCTCGAACGAGAGCGCAGGGACGGGGATGCCGCGCGCGGCGCACCCCTCGGCGACCGAGGAGACGATGGCTCCGGCGAGCTCTTCGATCGGCGTCGGGTCGTCGACGCGCGTATAGGCGATGCCGAATCCGCCGCCGAGATTGAGCTGCGGCACAGGGCCGGTCTCGAGCAGCGTGGCGTGCAGGTCGAGCACGCGGGACGCCGATTCGCGGAAGCCTCCGACGCCGAAGATCTGCGAACCGATGTGGCAGTGCAGACCCGCGAACTCGAGTCCGGGAATGTCGCGGATGCGCGCGACCGCCGCTGCTGCGTCCACGAGGGGGAAGCCGAACTTCTGGTCTTCGTGAGCGGTGGCGAGGAAGTCGTGGGTCTCGGCATGGACGCCGCTGACGACGCGGACGAGCACGCGCTGTGTCGCCCCGGTGCGTGCCGTGATCGCCGCGAGCCGCTCGATCTCGATCGCGCTGTCGACGATGATCGTGCCGACGCCGACCTCGACCACGCGCTCCAGTTCGGCGACGGACTTGTTGTTGCCATGGAAACCGAGCGATGCGGGTGCGACACCGGCGGCGAGCGCGACGGCGAGCTCTCCCCCGGTGCAGACGTCGATGCGCAGTCCCTCGTCGACCATCCAGCGCGCCACGGTGGTGCTGAGGAAGGCCTTGCCCGCGTAGTAGATCTGCACGGTCGTGTCGTTGTCGGCCGCGGCCTGCTCGAACGCGACCCGGAAGCGCCGCGCACGACCGCGCACCTCGTCTTCGTCGAGCACCAGCAACGGGGTGCCGTAGGTACGCGCCAGGTCGGTGGCGCTGACGCCCGCGACGTCGAGCACTCCGTCGGCGTCGCGCGTCGCGGAGGCCGGCCACACACCCTGCGCCAGGTCGTTCGGGTCCTCGGGGACGTCGAGCCATTCCGGAGCGAGCGAATCGGCAGGGGGAAGCACTGATCACCAATCGTGGGAAGGACCTCGGGCAGGGCGCGCACATCGAGGTTGCCCCCGATTCTAGGGCACCCACCGCGCGACCCTGGTCACGGTGACGTGCCGCGTCAAGCCCCTGCAGGGAGCCGTCGGAGCCTCCTAGGGTGGGGGCGTGGCGAACACCGAAACACGAACCGACTCTCCCCCGCGTCCCGGGCTGATCCCGCGCATCACGGGACCGGTGATCGCGTGGGCGCTGGCCCGTCGACCCGTACGCGCGGCGCTCCTGTACAGCGAGCGCCGTGGTCCGATGCTCGCCGACAGCGTCACGTACCGGGCGCTCTTCAGCGTGTTCGCCGGTGTGCTGCTGGGGTTCTCGATCGCGGCGCTGTGGCTCGCGGGCAACCCCGTCGCGTGGCAGGCGATCATCGACGCCGTGCAGTCCGCCGTCCCCGGCCTCATCGGCACGGACGGGGTGATCGATCCGAAGGACCTCCGGGCGCCGGCCTCCCTGTCGATCGCCGGTATCGTCTCGCTCATCGCCCTGGTGGGCGCAGCACTCGGTGCCATCGGCTCCCTGCGTACGGCCGTGCGCGTACTCGCCGGAACCCTGCAGGACGACATCCTGTGGATCTGGGTGATCGTCCGCAACCTCGCTCTCGCCCTCGGCATCGGCCTCGCCTTCGCGGCATCCGCGTTCCTCACGTTCGCAGGGCAGCTGGGCATCGCCTGGATCACCGGACTGCTGGGCCTCCCTGCCGACTCCCCCGGGGCGACCTGGACCGTGCGCATCCTGTCGCTGGTGGTCGTCTTCGCCCTCGACGTCGTGCTCATCGTCGGCATCTTCCGTCTGCTGTCGGGCGTGCGTCCGGCTCGACGTTCGCTCTGGTCGGGTGCGCTGCTGGGCGGGGTGGGGCTCCTCGTGCTGCAGGAGCTCTCGGGTCTCTTCGTCGGCGGCGCGACCAGCAACCCGCTCCTCGCCTCGTTCGCCTCGTTGCTCGCGCTGCTGATCTGGCTCAACTTCTCCACCCAGGTGATGCTGTACGCCTGCGCCTACATCGTGACCGCCGAGGAGGAGAACGCCGATCGGGTGCACGCCCGCTTCGGGGCGACGACGTTCGCGCAGCGGCGCCTGCAGCGCGCCGAGGTCGAGGTGCAGGTCGCCACCGCCGAACTGCGTGCCGCGCAGCAGGCCGTATCCGCCGAGGCTTCCTCCTGACTCACCCTCGTTGTGACCGAATTTGCTAGTCTGGTCACAACGAGAGGACGCCATGGACCCGCGACGCACGAGGATCGACCTCCCGCACGCGACGGTCTCGGTCCTGGAATGGCGTCCGCGCACCGAGACGGGTACGCCGGTGCTGCTCCTGCACGGTGGCGGCGCCGACAGCGCGGAACTCTCCTGGGGCGATGTCGGCCCGGCCCTCTCCGCGGCCGGACACCGTGTCATCGCTCCCGACCATCCCGGCTTCGGACACAGCCCGCACGCCGACTGGCCGCTCACGCAGGAACACCTCGTGCGTCACGTGGGCGAGATCGTCGATGTGCTCGGGCTCGTCGACCACGCTATCGCCGGGCTCTCGCTCGGCGGCGGCATGACGATCGGCCACCTCCTGGACCGCCCGGGGAGCGCTCGCGCCGCGATGCTGCTCGGATGCTACGGCGTGATGCCCCGCCTCGCCGACGGCGTCCTCGGCCCCGCCATCCACCTCAGCTCCTTCGTGCTGCTGCGCACCGGGCTGCTGGGCGCGATGACTCGTGCCTCCGCGCGCAGCCGCCCCGCGATGGAGCGTGCCCTGCGGGGGCTGGTGCGCAACCCAGCCGCACGTACCCCTGAGCTCGTCGACGCCGTGCTGCACGAAGCTGCCACGGGCACGGGGCTCGCGACCTTCGAGGAGTGGCAGCGCGACCAGGTGCAGTGGCGCCGACTGCGCACCGTCTACACGGATGAGCTGCCGTCCATCCCGACACCCACGCTCTTCGTGCACGGGGACCACGACGGCGGCGTCCCCCTCGCCCGCATCCGCACTGCCGCCGCTCTTCTCCCCGCGGGCCGCCTGCACACGGTCCCCGGGGCCGGACACTGGGTGCAGCGGGATCGACCCGACCTCGTCATCCCCGCGATGATCGACCATCTGAGGAGGAATGCCGATGCCCCGACCACGCGTGGCTGACCGGCGCGACCGCATCCTCGACGCGGCCGAAGCGCTCGTGCTCGCCCTGGGCTTCGACGCGATGAGCGTCGCCGGCATCGCCGAGCGCGCCGGCATCGGCAAAGGCGCCGTGTACCTCGAGTTCGCCGGCAAGCGCGAGATCCTCGACGCCGTGCTGCAGCGAGGAACCGCCCGCATGAACGACCGGGTACGCGACGAACTGGGTGAGAACCCGCGCCTGAGCGCCGCCTACCGCGCGTCCGCCCGCGCTCTGAGCAGCGACGCACTCATGACCGCGGCGTTCCTCGACGATCGCGGCCTCCTCGGCGAGCACGTCGCCGAGATCACCGACGGACGCTACCGCGAGCGACAGCGACGGGTCGTCGCGTGGCTGCACGATCTGCAGGAGCGCGGCGAGATCGTGCCCGATGTCGACGTGGAGGCGCTCGCCCTCGCGCTCTCCAGCGCCTCGATCGGGCTGCTCTCCGCCGCCAGACTGCTCGGCCCCATCGACCCGGCACAGCTCGAGCGCGCCATCGACACGATCGGCCGCATGGCCGAGACCTTCGAGAGGAATTGACGATGCATCTGCAGACATACGGCCCCCGCGGCGATCGTCCGCTTCTGCTGCTCCACGGCGGGGGCGTCGCCGGATGGATGTGGGACCCCGTGCGCGCACACCTCGACCCAGGACGCCGCCTGCTCGTTCCCGATCTGCCAGGGCATGGCCACAGCGCCGACGAGGACTACGTCTCGCACACCGTCACGGTGGCGGCACTCGCCCGACTGCTCGAAGACGAAGGGACACCCGCTACCGTCGCGGGCTTCTCGCTCGGGGCACAGCTCGCCGTGCGACTCGCAGCGGAGCGCCCCGACCTGGTCGAGCGCGTGGTCGTGATCAGCGCGCAGGCCATCCCCTTGCGCGCCGCACGCCCGACGCTCGCGCTGCTCGGCGCGACGGCCGGACTCGCGAAGCAGGAGTGGTTCGCCCGGCTGCAGGCGAAGCAGCTGTTCGTGCCGGACGACCTTCTCGACGACTACGTGCGCACCTCAGCGGGCATCTCGAGGGAGACGCTGCTCCGCTCCGTCGAGGAGAACCTTCGATTCGTTCCGCCCACCGCGTGGGGCGCCTTCCCCGGGGCGGCGACGATCCTGGTGGGATCGGGCGAGAAGAACCTCATGAAGCAGTCCGCTCTCGCCCTGCACGCGGCGCTGCCGCACAGCACCCTGCAGGTCGTCGACGGGTGCGGCCACGGCATCCCGCTCCAGCGCGCCGCATGGCTCGCGCAACTCCTCGACACCCTGCTGGGCTCCCCGGAGGGATGACCGGTCAGGGTCAACTCGGGCAGACGCCCTTGGCCTGCAGCGCGGCATCCGTGACGATCGCCCCGTTCACGTCGAAGTCGATCACGGCCGCATCGCCCTCGATCTCGAGCCCGGAGAGGGTGAGCCCGGCCGGGAGCTGATCGGCGATGCACACCCGCTGCGGCTGAGTGAGTCCCTGCCCCAGCGATCCCAGCGTGGAGCCCACCTTGTCGAGGTCGACGTCGAGCCCACCGATGCTCGCGGCCACCGGAGTGAGCTCGAGCTCGCCGTCGACCGCGCCAGGGGTGACGGTCAAGGAGAGAGGAACCGCGGCACCGAGGACGGAGAACGACCCGCTCACGGTCGCGTTCGGTGCATCGAACGCGACGGACTCGACCGGCAGATCGGTGCCCGCGAGCAGCGAGGTGAACTGGTTCTGATCGATGCGGATCGTGCCGGTGGCGCCGCCGAGGTCGCCCCCGTGCAGCGGAACACCGGTCGCGGTGACGTCCGCCGCTCCCGTGATCCCCTGCAGGGTCACCGAGTCGGTGGAGAGGTGCAGGCTTTCGAGGGTTCCGCCGATCAGCTGCGGAAGCAGGATCCCCTCCGTCTCGACGTCGAGCTGCTGGTCCGCGGGGAGGTCGAGCTGATCGACCACGATCGAGCGCACGACGCCGGGAAGGATGGCACGCGCCAAGAGCTCGGCTGCGACAACGAGCAACGCCAGCACGACGACCACGATGAGCAGCACCCACGGCCAACGACGACCCCGGCGGGGCGAGTCGTCCGTCGCCTGCGCGGAGGCGGAGCCGGGGATCACGAGCGTGGGATGCTCGGCCGCTGCGTCCGGATACGGCAGGGTCTGGTTGTCGTCGCTCATACCTGTCATCCTGCCGTACGCGGACGCACGCAGATGCGCGCTACATGCGCTCCGGAGCCGAGACGCCGAGGAGGTCGAGACCGTTGCGGAGTACCTGGCCGGTCGCGTCGTTCAGCCACAGGCGAGTGCGGTGCACGCTCTCGATCGGGTCGTCGCTCAGCGGGATCACGCGGCAGTTGTCGTACCAGCGGTGATACAGACCGGCGAGTTCCTCGAGGTAGCGCGCGACGCGGTGCGGCTCGCGCACCTCGGCGGCGAACGCCACGATGCGCGGGAACTCCTGCAGAGCGCCGAGCAGAGCGCCCTCGGTCTCGTGTGTGAGGGTCTCCGGGGCGAACTCGGAGCGGTCGACGCCCGAGTCGGCGGCGTTGCGCGCCACGTTGTGCGTGCGGGCGTGCGCGTACTGCACGTAGAAGACCGGGTTGTCGTTCGAGCGCTTCTGCAGCAGTTCGGGATCGAGGTCGAGCGGCGAATCGGCGGGCGAGCGCTCCAGCGAGTAGCGCAGCGCATCCGTGCCGAGCCAGTCGAGCAGGTCGTCCATCTCGATGATGTTGCCGGCGCGCTTGCTGAGACGGGCGCCGTTGATCGACACCATCTGGCCGATCAGCACCTGCACGTTCTTCTCCGGGTCTTCGCCCGCGGCGCCCGCAACCGCCTTGAGGCGGTGCACGTAGCCGTGGTGATCGGCGCCGAGCAGGTAGATCTTGTCCTGGAAGCCGCGATCGCCCTTGTTCAGGTAGTACGCGGCGTCGGCGGCGAAGTAGGTGTACTCGCCGTTCGAGCGACGGATCACACGGTCCTTGTCGTCACCGAAGTCGGTGGTGCGCACCCACACGGCGCCATCCTGGTCGAACACGTGACCCTGCTCACGCAGGCGGTCGACGGCCTGATCGATGAGGCTCGTACCCGAGGCGTCCTTGGCGTGCAGCGTGCGCTCGGAGAACCACACGTCGAACGGCACGTTGAAGCGGTCGAGCGAGCTCTTGATCTCGGCGAGCTGGTACTCGTATGCGAGCTCCATCGCGACAGACGTCTGCTCGTCCTGCGGAAGCTCCAGCAGGTCGGGGCGCGCTTCGAGCACACGGGCGGCCAGCGCGGCGATGTACGTCCCGGGGTATCCACCCTCGGGGGTCGGCTCGCCCTTCGCCGCCGCGAGGACGGAGTCGACGAAGCGCGTCATCTGCGCGCCGGCATCGTTGATGTAGTACTCGCGGACGGCATTCGCGCCGCTGGCGAGGAGCAGTCGCACGATCGAGTCTCCGAGGGCGGCCCAGCGGGTGTGCGCGATGTGCAGCGGACCGGTCGGGTTCGCCGACACGAACTCGACGTTCACACTGACACCGGCCTGCGAGTCGTTCGTGCCGTAGGCGGAGCCGGCATCGACGATGACCTTCGCCAGCGCACCGGCGGCCGCGGCGTCGAGGCGGATGTTGAGGAAGCCGGGTCCGGCGACCTCGGCGTTCGCGACGCCGTCGACCGCGGCGAGACCCGCGGCGATCTTCTCGGCGAGTTCGCGCGGGTTCGTGCCGAGCGGCTTGGCCAGTCGCATCGCGATGTTGGAGGCCCAGTCGCCGTGGTCGCGGTTGCGCGGACGCTCGAGCACGATATCGGCTGCGGCGAGCCCCAGCGGCTCGCCGGGACGTCGTTCCTCGGCGATCGGAGCGAGGACGGCGAGGATGGCGGCGGCGAGGGTCTCAGGGTTCATAGCCTCCCCAGTTTACGGGGCTGAACAGTCGCATCCGACGACGGCGTGCACGTCGAATTCGCGATCCGCGCGCGGTGATCTACTCTCATGCCATGAAAGCCATCCCCGCCCGCCGCCGTCTGGGGACCGCGGGCGTCGTCGCCGTCGTGATCCTCGCGCTCGCGGCGGTCGTCCTCGGGGTGTGGCGGCCCTGGCTGCCCACGCCGTCCGCCGCCCCGATCGGCGCCGCAGCCGACGCCGCGGGAGGAGCCCCGACCGCGGTCGCTCCGGCACCGCTCACGCTGCCGGAGCACCCCACCGTGTTGGTCTTCGGCGATTCCTGGACGTATGGGTCGGCGGCGTCGGAGCCGACGCTCGGTTATGCGTATCTGCTGGCGGGGCTGCTCGACGGGCAGACGATCGTGAACGGCGTCCGCGGCAGCGGCTACCTCAAGCCCGGACTCGACGGCCCGACGTTCGGAGAGCGCATCGCGCAGCTGGACCCGACCCTCACGCCGGACCTCGTCATCATCCAGGGCTCGATCAACGACCGCACGCAGGGTGCGACCGGATACCGCGACGCCGTGAACGCCGCCTGGGATGCCATTGCCGCCAAGTACCCGGACGCCGCGATCGTGGTGCTCGGCCCCGCACCGCACGAGCTTCCGGTGGGTGCGGCGACCGCACGGATCGACACAGACCTGTCCGAGCTCGCCGCCGCCCGCGGCTGGTGGTACATCTCCCCCGTCACGCAGAACTGGATCACCCCGCAGAACTACCTCGACGTGATCGACGTCGAGATCGGGCGCAAGCATCCCTCGACGGAAGGACACCGCTACCTGGCCGAGAAGGTCGCCGCCGCACTCAGCGAGATGCGCGTCGCCCCGGTCACCGAGGCCGGTGGGTCGGAGACCACCCCCGGCGAGTGATATTGTCGATCGGTACGCCTCCGTAGCTCAGTGGATAGAGCGCCGGTTTCCGGTACCGTAGGTCGCAGGTTCGACTCCTGTCGGGGGCACACAGAACGCAGAAGGCCGCTCTTCGGAGCGGCCTTCTGCGTTCTCGGGGCAGCTACGGCAGGTCGGAGAGGAAGAAGTCCTTCCCATCGTGGTCGGGATCGTCATGCTCGCTGTCGCCGCGGGGTTCGTCGTCGGTCGATGGCATGTCGGGATCGGTGCCTTCCGCATCGATCAGGGGCTCTTCAGGCGGGGTTCCGGGGTCTGACATCGTCGTCTCCAATCTCAGGGATGCAGGCCCAGTGTCGCGCTGCACAGTCGGCACGCACTCCCCGTTGACAGACCGGAGCACGGACGCCACACTGACGTCCACACGCGATGGCCTCGACCGGTCAGTCCCGCATCCGGGCGAGCAGCCACACGAAGTACGGGGCTCCGACGAGGGCGACCATGAGTCCGGCCGGCAGTTGCGACGGCGCGATGAGCGTCCGCCCCAGGGTGTCGGCGACGAGCACCATGAGACCGCCCAGCACCATCGCGACCGGGATGACCCTGCCGTGCCGTGCACCGACCAGCGTGCGCGCGAGGTGCGGCGCGACGAGACCCACGAAGCCGACCGTGCCCACGGCCACGACCGCGACCGAGGCGAGCACGGCGGCGAGGGCGAGCACCCCCAGACGCGTGCGCTCGGGTGCGAGCCCGAGGATCCGCGGGGTGTCCTCGTCGATCGCGAGCAGGTCGAGCTGGCGACGCATGCCCCACAGCAGCGGCACGGCGATGACGAGCACGACGGCGACGGGCATCACGTCCGGGAGCGACCGCCCGTACGTGGTGCCGGACAGCCAGGTGAGGATGCGCGGCGTCTCCCAGGGGTCGGAGCGCAGGAGCAGGAACGTCGTCACGGCACTGATCGCGTATCCGCAGCCGATGCCGATGAGCACGAAGCGATCCGGGAGCAGGCCGCCGCGCCACGCGAGGAGAGTGATCAGGGCGAAGGTGAGCAGTCCGGCGAGGATGGCCATCGCGATGATGGTCGGCCGTGCACCGCCCCCGACGCTCGTGGTGACGACGATCACGGCACCGAGGCCGGCGCCCGCCGTGATGCCGAGGAGCCCTGGTTCGGCGAGCGGATTGCGCACGGTTCCCTGCACTGCCACGCCAGCAAGGGCGAGCGCCGCACCGGCCAGCACCGCCGCGGCGACCCGCGGGCCGCGTTCGTCGAGTGCCCGGGTGACGAGGTCGGGCGCCGCCTGCTGCAGCCACAGCCCGATGTCGCCCAACCGCAGCCACAGGGTGCCCGCGAGCAGCCCGATCACGATCGTCGTCACGAGCAGCACCACCACGACAAGGGCGACGATCACGAAACGCCTTCGCGTGCGGAGGGTCGAGCGCACGGCGCGGATCGCACGGGAGGCACCGGCGTCGCGCATCCGCAGGGCGAGGATGACGATGACGATCCCCCCGAGCAGCGCGGTCGGAATGCCGGTCGGAATCGAGGTCGCGCCTTCCGCCCCGAGGATGGCCCGCAGCACCGCATCCGCGAGCAGGATGAGGAGCGCGCCCAGCAGACCGGAGACCGGCACGAGGAAGATGTGACGTCGGAGCGCGGTCACGCGCGTCGCGAGCAGCCGTGCGAGCACCGGAGCCCCCAGCCCGACGAACGCGATGGGACCGGCGAGCGTGACCGCCGTGCTGGTGAGCAGCACCGCGCACAGCACCGCGACCGAACGGGTCGAGCGCACGGGCACCCCGAGCGACGACGCCGTGTCCTCCCCGAGTCCCAGCACGTCGAGGCGGCGGGAGAGCAGGAGGGCGACGACCAGCACCACGACGATCAGCGGCGTGGCGCGGGCGGAGGCGTCGAGGTTGAGCTGTCCGAGCGAACCGCTCCCCCACGCGAACAGACCGGTGGTGTTCTCCTTGAAGAGGATCAGCAGCATCGCCGTGCCGGAATCGAGCGCCATCGCGATGGCGGATCCCGCGAGGATGAGTCGCGTGGTCGTGGTTCCCGCCACGCGCCCGGTCAGGGCGAGAACGAGCGCAGCGGCGGCGAGTCCGCCGACGAAGGCGACACCGCTCGATGCCCACAACGGGACGGCGAGGCCGAAGGCGGCGACCGTCGTGAGCGAGAAGTAGGCGCCGGCCGTCACGGCGAGAGTATCGGGCGAGGCCAGCGCGTTGCGGGCGACCGACTGCAGCAGCGCCCCGGCCACGCCCAGCGCGAAACCGACCGCGACACCGGCGAGCAGCCGCGGCAGGCGCGACCCCGTGAACACATCGGCCGCGGATACCCCGCCGACGCTCACGTCCTCGCCGAACAGGGCGCGGAGCAGGTCACCCGCGCCGATCCCCGACGTCCCCTGCGTGAGGTGCCACAGGCCGACGACGACCACCGCGACGACGAGCCCGAGCAGCAGGACGATGCCCCCGAACGTGCTCCGCCGGGCGTCGCCGGCACCGCCGACCTGCTCTCCGTCCTCCGGAAGCAGGTCAGCGGTGCGCGCGACGGTCGGTGCGGTCACTTGCCGACGATGACCTCGACGAAGGCGTCGATCGCCTGCTCGCCGGAACGCGGTCCGCCCGCACCCCAGACGCCCGGAGGGAACTCGAACGCGCGGCCGTCCTTGACGGCGGGAAGCGACGCCCAGATCGGGCTCTTCGCGAGTTCCTTGGCGTAGCTGTCGGGGAGACCGTCGTCCGAGTAGATGAGGTTCGCCTCCCCTACCGCGGTCAGTCCTTCGATGTCGGTCTGCGCCAGCCCGTAGGCGGGGTCGACGCCACCGCTGCCGTAGGAGTCGTTGATCTCGTCGGTCCAGGCGCCGGTCAGTCCCAGCTCCTCGCCGATCTCGGTGAACAGCGCACCCTGTCCGTAGGGGCGGATGACGACGTTGCCGCCTTCGATCCAGCCGTCGAAGAACACGAAGTCGGTCGTGGTGAGGTCGGCGTCGGCGACCTTCGCCTTGGCGTCGGCGAGGTGTTGGTCGAACTCCTCGAGCACCTGATCGGCGCGCTCGGTGCGTCCGGTCGCCTCACCGATCAGCGAGAACACCTTCTTCATGTTCGCGATCTGGCCCGATCCGTCGGCGCCGATCGTCGCGAGCACCGGCACGTCGCGCTCCTCGAGCTTCTTTAGCAGCTCATCGTCGGCGCTGTACGCCTCGATCACGATGAGGTCAGGGTCGGTGGCGTACAGGGCGTCGAGGTCGGGCTCGCCGCGTTCGCCGACGTTCGCGACACCGGCGGGGAGGGTCTCGGCGCTGACGTAGGTCTCGTAGCCGTCGATGGAGGCAGCGCCGACCGGGGTGATGCACAGCGAGAGGAGGTCTTCCGTCTGCTGCCATTCGAGCACGACGACGCGCTCGGCCGGCTTGTCGAGCGCGACCGTGCGGCCCAGGCTGTCGGTCAGCGAGACCGGGTCGGTGGAGGTCGCGGTGGTGTCGTCGGTGCAGCTCTGCGACGACACGGCGTCGGCGGTGTCGCCGCCTGCCGTGACATCGGTCGTGCCACAGGCGGTCAGCGTCAGCGCGGCGATGCCGGCCACGGCGACGGCCGCGAGGCGGGTTGCGCGGGTCATGGGGTGTCCTCTCGAGAACGGTCGGTGGAAGGGGGGACGGAGGCGGCGTCGTGCAGGCGCGGAGCGTGCCGACCGACCGGGTCGATCCGCAGCCGGCCTGTGCGCGGGTCGACGCTGACCTCGACGCTGAGCTGATAGGCGGTGCCGATGTTCTCGGGGGTGAGGACATCGATGGCGGGGCCGGCGGCGAGCACACGTCCCGCCGCCATGAGCAGCAGGTCGTCGGCGACCCTCGCCGCGTGATCGAGGTCGTGGAGCACAACGCCGACGGCCACCCCGTGCACGTCGGCGAGATCGCGGATGAGGTCGAGCGTCTCCACCTGGTAGCGCAGATCGAGGTGGTTCGTCGGCTCGTCGAGCAGCACGACGCCGGTCTCCTGCGCCAGGCACGCCGCGAGCCAGACCCGTTGCAGTTCGCCGCCGGAGAGCTCCCCCGCCGCCCGCTCGGCCATCGAGCGCACACCGGTCGCATCGAGCGCCTGCTCGACGGCGGTGCGGTCATCCTCGCTCATCCCGGCGAAGCGGCGACGGTAGGGATGACGCCCGAAGGCGACGACCTCGCGCACGCTGAGTCCCTGCGGCGCGACGCGCGACTGCGCGAACAGGGTCACCTGCTGCGCGAACTCCCGTGCGCTGAGCGAGACCGTGGGCCGCTCCTCGCCGGCGGCGCCCAGCACGACCTGCCCGTCGGAGACGGGGTGCAGCCGGGCGAGGGCCCGCAACAGAGTCGACTTCCCGGAGCCGTTGGGGCCGACGAGCGCGGTGACACGGCCGGGTCGGAGTTCGATCGAGACGCCGTCCACGACCACCGTGCGCCCGAAGCCGAGCGAAAGCTGCCCTCCGGCCAGACGCGAAGCGGTCCGCCGGCCGGCGGGGGCATCGGCTGCGGGCATGGGGCGTGCGGCATGCATGAGGGATCATCCTGCGTCGGGGGGGCGGATGCAGGCATCCGCAGTCGCCTACGGCGACGGCCGGCGCTCGGGAGGCGCGGCTTCTTAGGGTTACCTTGCCTAATCAGGCTATGCGCGCTCGCGAGAGTCCGCAATCGACGGCTGCGGACAACCGATACGGCGTTCCGGACAGGTCACGGCATGGCCGCGTCGACCGCCGTGGTCCCCGCCCCGACGTACGCCCCGGGCGTCGTGCCCATCACACGCCGGAAGGAGGCGATGAACGTGCTCGGCTGCGCGTACCCCATCAACTCCGAGACCTCCTGCACCGCCAAGCCCTCCGCCAGCAGCGCCAGCGCCCGATGCACGCGCAGCACCTGACGCCACTGCAGGAATGACAGTCCGGTGTGCGAGCGGAACAGGCGCGTCACGGTACGTTCGCTGATGCCGAGCAGCGCGGCCCACTCCCCCAGCGCGCGGTCGTCGGTGGGATCCTCGAGCAGAGCGGTGACGATCGGCTCCACACGTTCGACATGCGGAACCCGCAACGACAGCTGACGCGCAGCCGGCGCGAGCACGTCGAACACCACCGCCTCCGTGCGCATCCGCTCGCCCTCGTCCAGGTCGGTCCGCTCGAGCCGCATCAACAGGGCCGCGAGGATCGGCGTGACCTCGACGGCCACGGCCCCGGAGAACACGCTGCTGTCGATGCGGGACCGCTCCGGATCGAACAGCGCATCGGAGAGCGTCGTTCGCGCCGTCGTCCGCCCCGAATGCTCCACGCCCGCGGGAATCCACAACCCATGCCCCTCGGGAACGGTCAGGACCGCGTCTTCCAGGCGCACGGTCATCGTGCCGCCACGCACCCACACGAGTTCGTGCAGCCGGTGCGTGTGCGGTTCGAACTCCAGCGGCGCCTGCACGAACGCGCTCTCCGCGAAGATCGCGAACGGACCCTGCACAGCGTCGGGCGCCTGGGTCTCGTCGAGCACCACCGTGTTGTCCTCGCGCCTCCACGCGCCGCGACCGACGGTCGACACACGGAAAGCAGGCATGTGCCGAGTCTACGAAAGCACTCCGGCCGCAGCGTGCCGTCGGCCCCTGCGACATACTCGAACCATTGGCTCTGCGCGAAAGAGGGAACCGACATGGTGCAACCGCCACGAGACGAGTCGAGCTCGCGACGCGGCGTCTTCCGACGGCGCACGCCCGACGCTGCGGGCGCCGACCGCCAGACGACGAGACGCACGCGCTACGTCGATGCCGGCCACCTCGTGCGGGCGCCGCGCGACACCTCCGTCGACGACGCGCAGGAGTTCATCGACGGGGACTCCGAGCGCACGGCGCTGTTGCTCTACCCCAAGCCGACTCCGGATGACATCGCCGAGCTCGCGACCGCCTGGAACCTGCACCCGCTGCTGGTGGAGGACCTCCTGCACGCCGGACAGCGGCCGAAGCTCGAACGCTACGACGACGCGCTCTTCATCGTGGCGCGCTCGGCCTGGTACATCGACGCGGCGGAGGATGTCGACTTCGCCGAGTTCCACATCCTGGTGCGCCCTCGTGCGGTCGCCGTGTTCTGTCAGGACGGGCGCTGGATCGACGGCATCGACGCGGATGATGCGTCCGGGGCCGCCGACCGCGGCGATCACACGCTCCTCGACGACGAGCAGCTGCTGCATCACGGTCCGGAGGCCATCGTGTACCGACTGCTCGACGCGATCGTCGACGGGTATGTCCCCTTGCTCCGCGGGCTGGCGATCGACAAGGCGCAGATCGAGCGCCAGGTGTTCAGCGGCGACGCCACGGTCACCGAGCGCATCTACCGGCTGAGCCAGGAGGTCATCGATCTCCAACAGACGACCGCCGGGCTCACCGACGTGCTCGATGCACTCCGGAAGGGCTTCGAGCGCTACGACATCCCCGATCCGCTGCAGACGTACCTGCAGGACGTCGCCGATCACCTCAGCCGCGTGGACACGCAGGTCGGCGAGTTGCGCGAATCGCTCTCGCAGATCCTCACGGTGAACGGCACCCTGGTCGCACAGCGGCAGAACGAGGACATGAAGAAGATCTCCGGCTGGGCGGCGATCCTGTTCGCGCCGACCCTGATCGGTGCGATCTACGGCATGAACTTCGACAACATGCCCGAACTGCACTGGGCCTTCGGGTACCCGCTCGCAGTCGGCGGGATGATCGCCTTCGCGCTCATCCTGTACCTCGTCTTCAAACGGCAGAAATGGATGTAGTCGTCCCGGCCCCGCGGCGGTCGAGGATCGCCCGTGTCGTCACGTCCGGTCGCAGGTCGAGGCGCCGCAGCAGCTGCGCGTTCAGGGCGACGACGATCGTCGACAGCGACATGAGCACCGCACCGACCGACATCGGCAGCACGAACCCGATCGGCGCGAGCACCCCGGCCGCGAGCGGGACCGACAGCAGGTTGTAGCCGGCGGCCCACCACAGGTTCTGCTTCATCTTGCGGTACGCGGCACGCGACAGCTCGATCACCGACAGCACCGAGCGCGGGTCGTCGCTGGCGAGGATGACTCCTGCGGACGCGATCGCCACGTCGGTGCCCGCACCGATGGCGAGTCCGACATCGGCCTGGGCGAGAGCCGGCGCGTCGTTGACGCCGTCACCGACCATCGCGACCTTGCGGCCCTCTCCTTGGAGCTCCTGCACCTTCGCGGCCTTGTCCTCGGGCCGGACCCCGGCAAAGAACCGGTCGATCCCGAGATCGGCGGCCACAGTCTGCGCGACGGCCTCCGCGTCGCCTGTGATCATCACGACCTGCACGCCGAGCGCGTGCAGCGCATCGACTGCCTCCCGGGATTCCGGGCGCACCTCGTCGGCGAGCTTGAGCGCACCGATCACAGCGCCGTCCTGAACCACGTGCAGGATGATCGCCCCGTCTGCGCGCCAGCGCTCGGCGACCGGAAGCTCGACAGCACGCTCCTCCGAGAGCAGATGCGGGCCGCCCACGCGGACGACCGCCCCGTCCACCGTCGCGGTGACGCCGACGGCGGGAGACGACGTGAAGTCGCGACTCGCGGGCACAGCGAGGTCCTTCGCCGCCGCGGCCCGGACGATGGCCTTCGCCAGCGGATGCTCGCTGTCGGCCTCGGCCGCTGCCGCGAGCGCCAACACGCGATCGGCGTCGAGCGCCCCGGCGACCGACACTTCGGACACCACGGGCTCGCCCTTGGTGAGGGTGCCGGTCTTGTCGAACAGCACGGTGTCGACGGTGCGCATGCTCTCCAGCGCCAGGCGGTCCTTGACGAGCACGCCGCCGCGGGCCGCACGCTCGGTCGCGATCGAGACGACGAGCGGGATCGCGAGGCCCAGGGCATGCGGGCACGCGATCACGAGCACGGTGATCGTGCGGATGACGGCGTCATCCGGGAGTCCGACGAGCGTCCACACGACCGCGGTGACCGCGGCCGCGCCGAGCGCGAACCAGAACAGCCAGCCGGCAGCGGTGTCCGCGAGACGCTGGGCGCGCGAGGAGGAGTTCTGCGCCTCCGTCACCAATCGCTGGATGCCCGCGAGCGTGGTGTCGTCTCCGGTCGCGGTGATCTCGACGCGGAGCCCGGAGTCCGTCGCGACGGTGCCCGCCGTGACCGGGTCTCCGATCCCCCGGCTGACCGTGCGAGATTCACCGGTGACCATCGACTCGTCCATCGAGGCCCGTCCGTCGACGATGCGTCCGTCGGCGGGGATGCTGCCACCCGGCCGTACGACGACGATGTCGCCCACGGCGAGGTCGGCAGGGGCGACGACGACGATCTGACCGTTCTCGACCCGCTCGGCCTCATCGGGCAGGAGCGCGGCGAGGGAGTCGAGGGCCGAGGTCGTCTGGGCCAGGGAGCGCATCTCGATCCAGTGACCGAGGAGCATGATGACGATCAGGAGGGCGAGTTCCCACCAGAAGTCGAGCTCGTGGTGGAGGATGCCGAGGCTCGCACCCCAGGAGGCGAGGAAGGCGACCGTGATGGCGAGCCCGATGAGCAGCATCATCCCGGGCTTGCGGGCACGGACCTCGCTGACCGCGCCGACCAGGAAGGGCTTGCCGCCCCACACGTACATCACGGTTCCGAGCACGGGAGACACCCAGGCGAGACCCGGGACATCGGGGAGCGAGTAGCCGAGGATCATCGCGAACATGTTGGAGAGCGCGACCGTGGGAACAGCCAGCACCAGCATGATCCAGAACAGTCGTCGGAACTGTCCGACGTGATCGCCGTGCCCGCCGTGACCCGCGTGGGCATCGTGCCCCGCGTGGCCCGCGTGCGCGTCGTGGCCCGCGTGCGCACCGTGCTCGTCGTGCGCGGTGTGCGGGTCGTGCACTGCGTGAGCGCCGCCGTGGTGCGGCGCGGTCGGGGCGGTGCCGTCATGGTGCGGAGTGCTCATGGCTCTCTCCTCTTCGTGGTGACGATGTCGTGCGGGGCGGACGCTCGCCCACCCCGCACGGGGGACGGATCAGGCCGCGGACACGTACTTCGCGGGGTCGGCGTCGAATGCGGGTCCGCATCCTGCGCAGCAGAAGTAGTATCGCGTGCCCTCGTGGTCGCGGAAGAGACCGGCGGCCTCGGCATCCGCGATGACGACGGGACTGCCGACCATCACCGGGCACTCCGCCATGCCGGCAGCGGGAGGCGCGAGCAGGTCCTTGCGGCCATCGGCGGAGACGGCGTCGCCGGACGGGACGCTGCAGCAGGATCCTGCGGGGGAATCGGACATGGTGTGCTCCTCTTCGGATTTCAGTGGGTTCCGACAGACGACGCGGCCACCGCACGTTCGCGCGGCACGCCGGCCTCGGCCGGAGAGGGGTCCGCCGCCTGGCTGCGGAAGGACCGCAGGCGGAGGCTGTTGCCGACGACGAAGACGCTGGAGAACGCCATCGCCGCGCCGGCGAGCATGGGGTTGAGCAGCCCGAGGGCGGCGAGCGGGATGGCGGCGACGTTGTAGGCGAACGCCCAGAACAGGTTCCCCTTGATGGTGCCGAGCGTCTTCCGCGACAGGCGGATGGCATCGGCCGCGCTGCGCAGGTCGCCGCGCACCAGGGTGATGTCGCTCGCCTCGATCGCGACGTCCGTGCCGGTCCCCATCGCGAGACCGAGATCGGCCTGCGCGAGGGCAGCGGCATCGTTCACACCATCGCCGACCATCGCCACGACCTTGCCCTCACCCTGAAGGCGGGTGATGACATCGACCTTCTCCTGCGGGAGCACCTCGGCGATGACCTCGTCGACACCGACCTCCGCCGCGATCTGCTCGGCCACCGCGCGGTTGTCGCCGGTGAGGAGGATGGGAGTGAGTCCCAGCTTCTTCAACTGCGCGATGGCCTGCGCGCTGGTGGGCTTGACGGTGTCGGCGACCACGAGGACGCCACGGGCTTGTCCGTCCCAGCCGACGGCGATCGCGGTCTTGCCCTCGCTCTCGGCCGCCGCCTTGGCCGCGGTCAGCTCGGCCG